>JBJEGU010000011.1:0-15959 GCA_051875415.1 Marinilabiliaceae bacterium | reverse complement strand
GACGAGTCCCCTCCCTCAGGACCTCCTGAGGGAGGGGTTCTTGTCTTTACACACCTTGTCGAAACTAACCCTATATAATATGTCAATCAGGTTCTCCATCACCATTTTTCTCCTTTTGCAGGCTCTCGTCTCCGCTTTTTCCCAAAACTTCAAAGACTTTTTCGACGATGCCACTCTCCGCATAGACTACACTCTCGCAGGCGATGCTTCCTCCCAGTCCATCTATTTCAATAGCCTTTCATCTTTTCCCCACTGGTATGGCCGTCACCAAAACCTAAGCTCTGCCCCTGTACACGGTAATGGGCAGGTCCTGGTGTCCGATACAGACTCAGGAAAAGTCATTTATGCCAACGGGTTCTCCTCACTCTTTCAGGAGTGGCAGAGCTACGATGAGGCCAAGTGCATGTCGAGGGCTTTCGAGGGCGTTGCGCTTGTCCCTATGCCTCGTAAGACAGTCAAGGTCACTCTTCGCCTCTTCGATAATTACATAAACGTGGCGGCTGAGGTCTCATGCGTTGTCAATCCTTCCGATATTCTTATTCGCAGGCAAGTTTCTTCCAATCCTTATCCCTATGATGTTATCAAGCAACCGGCAGATGAGGATAACTGCATCCGCTTGGCAATTATTGCAGAGGGGTACACTGAGGCGGAGATGCCAAGCTTCCTCACTTCTGCCCGCGAAGCTGCGAATGCCATTTTTACTCACTCGCCGTTTAAGGAGTTGGCCGACAGGTTTCAAGTTGTTGCAGTAAAATCCGTTTCCGCTGAGAGCGGTGTGAGTGTACCCTCAGAAAGACGCTGGGTAAATAATCTCTTAGGCTCAAATTTCGACTCTTTCTACGCAGATCGGTATCTGACCACTCTCAATATTAGACGATTGCATGATGTGCTTTCTGGCATCCCTTATGAGCATGTTATCATTCTTGCTAATTCGAGTACTTACGGAGGCGGCGGCATCCTGAATTTCTATACAATAGCTTCGGCGCATGGCCCGTCTTTTCGGTCGGTTATTGTCCACGAGTTCGGCCATGCCTTTGCTGGCCTTGCCGACGAATATGCATATGAAGGCGATACGCCACCCATGTACCCGCTTTCGGTTGAGCCATGGGAGGATAATATTACTACACTTGTCAATTATTCTGCTAAGTGGAAGAATCTCGAAGGACAGCCGAGCTCGTGCGGGACTGTCGGTCTCTATGAGGGGGCGGGATATAGTCTCAAAGGCATCTTCCGCCCTACGCCAAATTGTCGTATGCACGACAACCAGACCGCTGATTTTTGCCCGGTCTGTCAGCGAGCCATAAGGCGGGTCATTGAGAAGTGCACAAGTTCTCACTAACTTGGATTGCAAAAAAGGGTGCGTATTCGGTCTTCCCGTCTACGCACCCTTTTACTTATTGCTTTTTCTTTTCAGCTTACTTCTTTTCAGCTCTCAGTATTTCCGCTGCGTGTACCATGTTTTTGAGAGCAGCCAGAGTCTCTGGCCACTTGCGGGTCTTTAGTCCGCAATCTGGGTTCACCCAAAGCCTCTCGCGTGGTATCTTGGCCTCGGCTCTGTGAATCAGCTCCACCATCTCTTCCACGCTTGGCACTCTCGCCGAGTGTATGTCATATACGCCGGGACCTATCTCGTACGGGTAGCCGTCTTTGGCGAAGGCGTCGAGCAGAACCATTTGCGAGCGGCTGCACTCTATCGTTATCACGTCCGCGTCCATGTCTATGATGTGGTTCATTATACCGTTGAACTCACTGTAGCACATATGCGTGTGAATCTGGGTCTCGTCCTTTGCAACGGCCGATGCTGTCCTGAAGCTCTCTACAGCCCACCTGTAGTATTCGTCTTGCCTGCTGCGCCTTATGGGGCTTCCCTCCCTGAACGCTGCCTCGTCAATCTGTATAATGCCTATGCCGGCTTTCTCCAGATCTGCCACTTCGTCGCGTATTGCGAGGGCTATCTGGTGGCATGTGTCGCGCAATGGCTGGTCGTCGCGGACAAAGCTCCACTTCTGTATGGTTACAGGGCCCGTCAGCATTCCCTTCATCGGACGCTTGGTGAGGCTTTGGGCATATGTGGCCCAGTCTACTGTCATTGCTGCGGGTCTTGCCACATCGCCGTATATGATAGGCGGCTTCACGCAGCGGGTGCCGTAGCTCTGCACCCACCCGTTCTGTGAGAATGCGAAGCCGTCAAGTTTCTCGCCGAAGTACTCTACCATGTCGTTGCGCTCAAATTCGCCGTGTACGAGCACGTCGAGCCCCAGCTCTTCCTGCGTGCGTATGGCTTTCGCCGTCTCCTGACGCAGGAAGTCGGCGTACTCCTTTTCGCTTATCTCGCCTTTCCTCCGCTTGCTCCTCATCTGCCTAATTTCCGTTGTCTGCGGAAATGAGCCTATTGTGGTTGTTGGCAGAAGTGGCAGGCCAAGCTTAGCCCTCTGAGCCTTGGCTCGCACGGAATAGGGGCTTTCACGATGTTTCTCATCCTCAGTGATTGCGGCAACCCTCTTCCTTACGTCCTCTCTGTGCGTGAGCGCCGAGGTCCTGCGGTCTTCTATGTCTTCCTGGTTCGAAAGAAGTGAGGCTTTGTCTGCGTCTGTGGCCTCCCCGCTCGCAAGGTTGGCAATGGTGCGTAGCTCCGTCACTTTCTGCCTTGCGTATGCCATCCATCTTTTAACGGTCGTTGGCAACGCCTTTTCCTCTTTTTCATTCTGTAAGTCTATTGGCGTATGCAGCAACGAGCAGCTTGTGGATACGATTACTCGCTCTGCGCCCAGTACTTTGACGGTTTTCTCTACGGTTTCTACCGATTTTGCGAAGTCGTTTTTCCAAATGTTTCGTCCGTCTACAATGCCCAGGCTTATGCCCATTTCCTTCGGCAGCTTTCTCAGAATTCCGTCCGTTTGTCCCGGGGTGGCCGCGAGGTCTATGTGCAGGTAGTCTGCGCCCAGTCCAATGGCAAGATCCGTGTTGTCGCCGACTTCGTCGAAATACGTCGTTACGATGCTCTTGAACTTTCGGCCTCTTAGCAACTCTTTGTAGCACTGGCGGTATAGCTCTTTCTCGCTCTCACTCAGGTCGCGCACGAGGCATGGCTCGTCTATCTGTACCCACTCCGCCCCAAGGCTTTCAAGGCTGTCAAGTATTTCTGAGTATACAGGCAACAGACCTTCCGCCAACTCATTGAGACTTACTCCATTCTCCTTGCGCTTGCCAAGAAGGAGGAATGATGCCGGGCCTATTATCACAGGCTTTGCTTTCACGCCGACTTCTGCAGCCTCCTTGAAGTCGCGGGCTGGCTTATTGTCAAAGAGGGTAAATCTCGTCCCTTTTGTAAATTCGGGGACTATGTAATGGTAGTTTGTGTCAAACCATTTTGTCATCTCCATGGCAATCAGGTCGTTGCTTGAGTCCTGTAGACCGTGAGCCATGGCGAAGTAGAGGTTGAGTTTGTCGCCTTTCAAGCCCTCATACCTTTCCGGTATCGCACCAACCGTTACGCTCATGTCGAGCATCGTGTCGTATAGCGAGAAGTCGCCCGAGGGAATCAAGTCTATGCCCTCATTCAGCATCATCTCCCAATTGCCGCGCTTTATTTGAGCCGTTATCTGTCGTAGCGTTGTCGTGTCGATTTCGCCTTTCCAGAATGATTCTACTGCTTTTTTCAGTTCCCTGTGCGCGCCAATGCGAGGGTAGCCGAGAATGTTAGTTTTCATTGCCAGATATGTTGTTTTGTTTACGTTTCTGCTCTGACAAAATTATATATTGGCGAATTATCTTCTATGCTTAATTCTAATTATAGAAAATATTACCACTTAATCCGGTCGATGCATATGCCCATTCAGACTATTTTTCTCTTTTCTGCTCTCTTTTGCGGTTCCCTGTTCTAATATCTCTCACTATTAGGCTGATGTTTATCATAGCCTCCCTCTTGGCGACGTGTTCTTTTGCTCTAATTCCGCCATCCTATTAGCGACTCTTTCTCCCTCCTGCTCAATTGCTTTATTGCATATTCCCTTCTCATGGCTTCTTTCTTTGTCTCCGCCCTCTCTGCGTATACGATCGTCACGGGCCTGCGTGATTTGGTATATTTTGCTCCATATGCGCCTCCATTGTGGGCGGCCATCCTCCGTGCGAGGTTCGTCGTCCATCCCGTGTAATATGTCCCGTCGGCGCATCGGACTATGTAGACGAAATACCCGTCCATCGTCATTTCATAATGAAAGCTCTCTTTATGCCCAAGCATGGGCGCTTGAGAAAGTGTACGTCGCAAGCGTTTGTCCTTGACATAATGGCAGAGTTGTAGTCGCGCAACATTAATAAAAAAATACGGGTGCGTAGAGCCATGACCCTGCGCACCCGCTTACGCCTTGAGGCTCACCCGTTTTAGAGGTTTGCCTTAATCTTCTCTATCATCTCGTTATATTCGGCGTCCGTCAAGTACACTTTGCCAGGGTTCATCTGGAATGTGCCGCCATAGTCAGGCCCGTCCTTATACTTAGGGGCGAGGTGGAAATGGAGGTGCGACAGCTTGTCGGAGTACGCTCCGTAGTTTATCTTCTCCGGGTTGAAGGCTTTCTGCATGGCGCGGGTTGTGCGCGCCACGTCGGCCATGAAGGCGTTACGCTCCTCGTCGGTCAACTCGTTGAGGTCGTTCACGTGCTTGTCGTACGCCACCAGGCAGCGGCCGCGGTAGGTCTGCTCCTTGAAGAGGAAGAGGCGAGATACGCCAAGGTGGGCTATCTCTATCATCAAATCGTGCAGTGTCTGATTGTTCTGACAATACAGGCACTCTTTAGGGTCTGAATGCATATTCTTGTTTTTTGTGGTATTATTCGTTTCTTTTCCCCCTCTTCAACATGGAGGGGCTATTTATTAAGTGTAATTTCCTCTTTGTGTAGCCTGCAAGCGGGGGCTCCAGCCGCCCAGCACATTATCTCGTAAGGCTGGTATGAGAACACCCACCCGCTGCTTGTCAGCCATGGCTCTGCGTTAGGCAGGGGCAGCGCCAGAGTCCCGTCTGGCATTCTGCATGTCTCGCTTTCGGGTTCAAGCAGCGAGGACATAAGTTCATCCGTCGTGGCGAAGCCACGTTCCTTTTTCATACTGTCGGTCAATTTCCTTCGCAACTCGCCGTCTCGCTCGCCAAAGTCGTCCCAAGTGAGCCTATGCCCGTCGTCTTTCCTAAATGTCGCTCCACTTATGTGGCACATTCCGTGAGCCGACCCACCGCAGTACATATATTCCGCCGCATCATATGAAAGGTACTCGCCGTCTTCGTACACCTTACGGAGTATGACCGATTTGTTCGCGCCCCACTCGTTGCCTCCTAACTCGCCGAAGAAAACGTCCGCGGCCTCTTCAAGCACGCGCTTCGTCATCACGGGTTCGCTGCTCGATGGCAGCAGCATCTGAGATATCCAGCAGCGGACGCTGTCGGTCAACTCTGGGTATGCCACGGTGTCGATGTTCACAGGGTAGTCAACCAATGCGTAGTAGTACGACCTGCCGCCCAACTCATCGTTCTCCATTGCCTCGCGGGCCGCCCAGCTGCGGTCTACGACAACGCTGTCGACCGCAAAACTGTCACGCTCCGTGCACGATGTCACAGAGACTGTGGCAGCGGCGGCCATAAGAACCGACGCAATCGCAGCACCTCCCCCTAATATTATGTGTATAAGGGATCCCCTTGTCATTGTCGCTTTGCTTTCAACAGTTTGCTAAAATATTAAATTGTGCGAACAAAAACAAATCAATTCGGCAGCTGCACAGTCAGCGTGTCCCGTGTCTCACGTAGCTGGGACTTTATTATCCAAGGGTTAAGAGTCCGCAGCGCCTTATATGTCGTGCCGTGGTCTATCGCCCATTGCGCCAAGTCGTTCTGTGGGGTGGGTAGTTTCTCTTCGCGTGTCTCGTACGGTCGGTAGAGCTCCTCTTCGCTCACGTCGAACCCGTATTTTGCCGGGTCGCTCATTATGACCTTGTACGCCAATATCCTGAACACGTATCTCGCAGTCTCGTCTGCCCACAGTATGTCGTAGTAGTCCGTCTGGTGCTGCTCTTCCATCCTGCGTCTGGCCCTTGCCGCGCCTCCGTTATATGCGGCGGCGGCAAGAGCCCAGCTCCCCAGTTTCCTGTAGTTGTCGCGCATCATTTGGCATGCGGCGCGCGTGCTTTTCTCCACGTCCATGCGCTCGTCTATCTCGCCCGTGACGCGCAGTCCGTACTCTTTTGCCGTGCCTTCCATAAATTGCCACATTCCTCTCGCTCCGGCGGGAGAGCCTATCGTCGGCATCAGGTTACTCTCGGCGATGCTCACGTACTTCAGGTCGTCGGGCATCCCCATCTCTTTCAGCACTCTCTCTATCGTGGGAAAGTAACGCCCTGAGCGTTTTATGTTCAGAAGGGTGGCGGAGTGGAGGAACGTGTTGGTTATTATCTCGCGGTCGAGGCTCTCCCTTATGTCTTCCCTGTCAAGCGGTACGGCCTCACCGCAGAAGTCCATCTTTTCGGGCAGCTCGGGCGCACTCGTTTCGTGTGGCCTCTTGCCCGTGGCTTCAGGAGTCACACACGCCGAACTCGCTATTAGCAGACTGGCCACCGCAAGCGTGGAGATTATCGATGCGCAGGCCACTGCGGCCACTTTCATTCTCATTTCGCCTATTCGTCTAAGTCGGGCAACTGTATGCCTATGTCGTCTTTCGCCGTGTCTATCACGAAGTTGCTCTGAATCCCGCCTATGCTGTCTATTTTGCCGAGCACGTTCAATATGAAGTGCTGGTAGTCTTTCATGTCGCGGGCGTATATTTTCAGTATGTAATCATATTCACCCGACACATTGTAGCACTCCGATACTTCACGCAGTGGCTTTATGGCTTCCACGAACTCTTTGGCCGACTGGTAGTTGACCTGTTTCAACTTGACATTGCAGTATACCGTGAATCCGTAGTTTATCTTTGCGTTGTCAAGAACGGCCACGTATTTGCGTATCACACCATCCTTCTCCATCCGCCTTACGCGCTCGAACACGGGGGTGGTGGAGAGGTTCGCCTGCTGCGCCAGTTCCTTGGTCGTCAGGTTGCAGTTCTGCTGCAATATGCGCAGGATGTGATAGTCTGTCTTGTCAAGTTTCCCTTGGGCCATGTCTTATTTCTTGGGGCGCCGTTTTATCGGTTTGCCGTATTTCTGCCTCATCAGGGTCTTGTGCGACACCCTGTGGTTCACCTTGCGGTTCTTCTCGCTTTTCTCGTGAAATGCCGCGCCTGGCGTGGAGTCTATCTCCGTCAGGCTGTTACGCATCCTCACTGTTGGCATCTCGCTCTCTATCAAGACGTCCGATATCTCCACGCCTTCGGGCAATTCTTCCGTAGGCACTGTCGTCTTCATCAGGCCTTCTATGTTGGCAAGGGCGGTCTGCTCGGCGGGCGTGCAGAACGATATTGCGTGTCCTTCCTCTACTACTATCGTGCTCTCGCCGTTCTCGTCGGTTTCGCCCGATAGCCTTACGCGGCCGGTTCGCCCAATCCTGTGGATGTACTGCTCTGGCTCAAACGGCATGTCGAAGCAGATCACGTGGCTCACGCCCTCAATGTCGATGCCGCGGGCGATTAGGTCTGTGGCTATCAACACGTCAGTCTTGCCGTCCCTGAACGAGCGGAGCACCCCGAAACGCTGGCTCTGAGTTCGCCGCGAATGGAGGTAGTCCACTTCTCTGCGTCTCGCCCCCGGTCCCTCAAATTCCGCAAGTCTCTCGGTCAGCCGCTCGTACACCATGTCGGCCATGGCTATCGAGCAGACGAACACCATTACGCGGGTCATGTCCTCGCGAGTCGTGAGCATGTGGGCCAGGAGGTTTATCTTGGTGTTGAAGTTCGGCACCTCTATGATGCTCTGCTCTATGTTCTCAAGCGGCGTGCCCATAGGGGCGGCCTCTATTTTCAGTGGCCCGTTGAAGAATGTGGCGGCGAGATCCTCTATCTCTTTGCTCATCGTGGCCGAGAACATCAGGTTCTGACGCTTGGTGGGCAGCAGGTCGAGCACTCGGCCTATCTGGGTGCGGAAACCTTGTTCGAGCATCTCGTCGACTTCGTCAAGTATGAGTCGCCTGATGCTGCCAAAGCGCAAGAGACCTTGCAGCGCGATGTCGAGTATCCGGCCCGGGGTGCCAACCAGTACGTCCGCCCCTTCGCGGATCCTCGCCGCCTGAGGCTGCAACCCCACGCCTCCCCATACGCCGGCCACCATCACGCCGGAGTCTTTGGCAAGTTTCTCCGCCTGCTCTACTACCTGTACAACAAGCTCGCGCGTCGGTACGAGTATGAGTATCTGCGGCTCATGCTTCGGCGAGAATTTCCATAGGTTGAGCGAGGGCAGGAGGTACGCTATGGTTTTGCCTGTGCCTGTCTGGGCTATGCCCATCACGTCGCGGCCGGACATTATGGCGGGGAACGCCCTCTCCTGGATTAGCGTCAGGTCGCGCAGGCCAAGCTCGCGCAGGTTGGTCTTGAAATATTTCTTGATGTTCAGGTCGTCGAACGTCATCTTTTCCTCTGTTTTTATTTCTGTGTGCGCCAGTCATGTCCGTGTTGCGGCTCGTGCTGGCTTTGGTGCGAATGCACGACTATATTTCAGGGCAAAAATAGTGCTTTTGCCTGATAATCTGAGCTTTTGTAACCCTTTTATGCTTAATGTCGACGTTGGTGTCGCACATTATGGAGCAGCTTCGCATTAACCCGCTTCGCTTTTGTGCAACCTCGCTGTTTAAAGTCGCTTCCTTGCCTCCGCCCACTTGCACGCCTTTTTTTCATATCTTCGCAGTTATTGTCGTGGGGGCGAAGTCTCGACGCCTTTCTTTGATTGAAATGACAAGCGGCTATTTCGTGCCATTTAAAATCAAAGGTGTTGTCGCATGTTTGGTGGTGGCTTCTGCGCCACTTTGCGGTCTTGGTTTCAATTTAAAAGATTACAGCTGTTTTGAAGAGGATAATCTCAAAGGTTTTGGTTCTTACAGTGGCGACTCTCTGGGGTTTTG
Organism: Marinilabiliaceae bacterium; assembly: GCA_051875415.1. Lineage (GTDB taxonomy): Bacteria > Bacteroidota > Bacteroidia > Bacteroidales > Marinilabiliaceae > W3P20-009. The sequence goes on along the minus strand of JBJEGU010000011.1, from coordinate 6,934 downwards.
CCACTTTCTCTCGTGCGCAGGTGGCGGCCGAGAGCTTTACTATTCGCGGCGCCATTGACAAGGGTGTGGACGGCGATTCCGTCCTTCTCGCGCGTTTCAGCTCGGGGCGTTTTGTGCCGGTCGATACCGCTGTCTACCGCAAAGGCTCTTTCTCTTTTGTCGGTAAGGCGGGCGGCGCCCATCTCGCTGCGCTCGTAATACTCAAGAATGGGGAGGCTGTCGCTGGCAGCAGCATTGTCATTGAGCCCGGCGAGGTTTGGGTGCGACTTTTCAAAGACCCTGCTCGCGAGGCTGAGATTCCCAAGAGCGTTACCAATTCCCTGTGGCGTTCTTTCTCTTCCAAGGACGATGAGGTCGCCAGCCAGCTCATGTCTTATAGTCAGGCCATGAAAGGTCATCTTTCACCCGCCGATATGGCCACCTGCAAGAGCGCCATCGATTCGCTCAACAGGGAACGCGCCGCGAATGTGGTTAGCTTCATCAAGGCTCACCCCGCGACCAATGCCGCCGATCTCGTCTTCAATGTCTTCTACCGCCTCCTCGATGAGGGCCAGTTCTCCGAGGTCGCGACCCTCTTGGGCAAGAATACGCCCCAGCTCCCTGGCTATGTTTCCGTCCTTCAAGAGCTTCAGGCACAGCAGGCGCTTCAGCGGCAGTCGCAGGGCGGCACGTTCATCGATTTCACTCTCCCCGATGTCAATGGCAACCCCGTCAAGGTCTCCGATGTCGTAAAGGCCAATAAGCTGACTCTGATCGATTTTTGGGCTTCGTGGTGCGGTCCCTGCCGTCAGGAGCTTCAGAATACCGTGACCGTGGCCTACAACTATTTCAAATCAAAGGGTTTTGAGATCGTCGGTGTCTCGCTCGATAGCAACCGCGATTCTTGGCTGTCTACCATCAAGTCTATGAACCTCAATTGGATTCATGTCTCCGACCTTAAGGGGTGGCGTTGCTCGGCCGCGCAAACCTACGGAGTGTCGTCCATCCCGGCTTCCGTCCTTGTCGATAGCGATGGCAATGTCGTTGGTCGTAACCTCCGCGGCGAGCAGCTTGTCCAGACCCTCCTTCGGTATCTAAAGTAACCGCGTCCTCCTATGCCTGTTGTCGATTACGCCTATATAGACAAGGCTTGCGGGGGCGATGAGCAGCTGCGTTCTGAGCTCATCAGCCTTTTTGCCGAGCAGTTGCGTTCTCTTTCGCCGGATCTTAAGGCTCTGCTCGCGAGTGGCGATTGGCAATCCCTCGCGCGTGAGGCGCATTCGGTGAAGTCGACAGCCTTGTCTTTCGGAATGAAAGATTTGGCCGTCGCGTTGAAAAAGGTCGAGATCGTCTGTAAGCGTATTCTCCTCTCTTCTCCCGATTCCGGACTTGCCGACTCTGTCCGGAAACTTTACGCTGACCAGATAGAGGCTCAACCTGCCGCCATCCGTGAGTGGACGGCCGCAAACCAGTCTGAGAAATCCATCTCAATTTTGGTCGATTTTTGTAAATTGCAGGCCGATTTGGCATTGTCCGAATTAAGGCAGGGTGGTTTTGTGGGCTAAGGTTTCCCAGTCTCATTTGAACAGCCACTTGCCTCCGTACGATTCAAGAGTAAAAAACATCATATTCAAATCAACGAAGTCATGATAGATGTGAAGAAAGGCCTTGAGGGCATTGTCGTTAAGCCCGTCGATGTCGATCGCCTCACCGTTACCAACGCCGGTGAACTGAAGAAGTCTCTCGCTTTGCAGTTTTCGTCCGGTTCAAGCAATGTCTACTTGGATCTTAGTAACATCAAGTATATGGACTCTACTGGCGTCAGCGTCCTCATCAGCGGTGTGAAGTCTTCGCGCGAGCAGAACAGGGCCTTCATTCTCCGAAACGTCCAGCCAGAAGTTCATAAGTTGCTCTCGCTTATGAAGATTGACAAGATAATTGACATAGAGTAGGGGCATTCGCCAGCAGCATGGCCGACAACTATCTTGAGAAGAAATTTGAGGAGCATCTCAATGCGCCATATAAGCCGACGCGGAGGAAGACGAGTGCGCCCAAGTTGCGCCGGGTCGTAGTGACCGGCGGGGCTAAGGGAATTGGTCGCGTCATCGTTAGGTCGTTGAGAGTAGCCGCCCACAAAGTGGCCTTTTGTGATATCGACGACGAGGCTGGGCGAGAGACTGCCATGTCGACGGGGGCGGATTACTTCCATGTGGACGTGACGGACGTCGTGGCACTGCGTTCTTTTTTCTCACTTCTCGAAGAAAAATGGGGTGGTGTCGACGCTATTGTCAACAACGTGACGGTTAAGCAGAAAGCCAATATCCTCGACGTGACGCCCGAGCAGTTCGACCTGGCAATGGCGACTGATGTCCGTCCAATTCTTATCGGAGCCCAGGAGATGGCCCGTATGCGCGGCAAGTCGCCATCCGCAGGTGAGCTATGCTATGGGCGGATTGTCAATATCTGCTCTTCATGCCAGCGGCAAAGTATGCCGGGCAACGATGTGCATGCCGCGGCTAAAGGTGCCGTTTTCTCGCTGACGCACTCGTTGGCCATTTCGCTCTCCCCTTGGCATATTGCCGTCAACAGCATCTCGCCGGGCAAAGTATTGCCGTCCACGGAGTCGTGCGCGGCAGGTTCGCAGTTGCCGCCTTCCGGAAGGGTGGGGCGGCCTGAGGATGTGGCACGGCTCGTGCGCTTCCTGCTCGACGATGCTTCCGACTTCATAAACGCTGAGAACTTCGTCATCGATGGCGGCATGACGAGAAAGATGATTCCAAATCAGTGAAGGCCGTGTAAATTTCCTACCTTCGCCGATACCATTGTAAAATAAGACTTCCAATAGCTAAGTAATGAACGTTTCATACAATTGGCTCAAACGCTACATAAACCTCTCCCTCTCTCCTGAGCAGCTCTCCGACCTCCTGACGTCGATAGGTCTCGAGGTCGACGGGATGGAGACGACCGACAGTATCAAGGGCGGACTTGAGGGCCTTGTCGTAGGCAAGGTGATCTCCTGCGAGGCTCATCCCAATTCCGACCATCTCCATGTGACAAAGGTGGATGTCGGGGCCGCCGAGCCGCTCGACATCGTATGCGGCGCGGCCAATGTGGCAGCAGGCCAGAAGGTTGTCGTGGCCACCGTCGGCACCGTCCTCTACGATGGCGACCAGATGTTCAAAATCAAGCCGTCAAAGCTTCGCGGGGTTCCTTCCAACGGCATGATTTGTGCCGAGGACGAGATCGGCGTAGGTAACGACCACTCCGGCATAATCGTCCTGCCGGACGATGTCCCCGTCGGCACTCTCGCCAAGGACTACTATCATGTCGAGTCCGACACGTGTCTCGAGGTCGACATTACACCTAACCGTGCCGATGGCGCGTCTCATTGGGGCGTCGCCCGCGACCTCTATGCTGCCATCAATGCCCGCGGCGGCAAGGCCGAGCTTTCTAAGCCCTCTGTCGACGGTTTCAAAGTAGACGAGCCTGGCAAGGGTATCGAGGTCGAGGTCGTCAATCAAAAGGCTTGCCCGCGCTATTCCGGTGTCCTCATCGACGGCGTGACCATCGCCGAGTCACCCGAGTGGCTCAAAAAGGCCCTGACCTCAATTGGCCTCAACCCCATTAACAATGTGGTGGACATATCCAACTACATTCTCTTCGGCCTTGGCCAGCCACTCCACACTTTCGATGCCGACAAGATTAAGGGCGGCAAGATTGTCGTCCGCAACTGCGAGGAAGGTACTCCGTTCGTCACTCTCGACGGCGTGGAGCGAAAACTCAGTGCCGATGATCTTATGATTTGTAACGCCGAGGAGCCTATGTGCATCGCGGGCGTATTCGGTGGTCTTGAGAGCGGCATATCCGACACTACCAAGCGCGTCTTCATCGAGAGCGCGTGGTTCAACCCCGTCTCCATCCGCAAGACTGCCCGCCGTCACCAGCTCAGCACCGACGCGAGCTTCCGCTACGAGCGCGGCACCGACCCCGATGGAGTCATCTACGCCCTTAAGCGTGCCGCAATGCTCATCAAGGAGGTGGCCGGCGGCCGTATAGCATCCGACATTGTCGATGTTTACCCGCAACCAGTCGAGCCTTTCGATGTCAAGGTCAGCCGCAAGAGGTGCTTTAGCCTCATAGGCAAGGAGATTCCAGAGGAGACTCTTCAGACCATCCTCCGTAGTCTTGAGATGAAGGTCGTCTCTGACAATGGCGACGAGATGGAACTCAAGGTTCCGCGCTACCGTGTCGATGTCACCCGTGAGGCCGATGTCGTCGAGGATGTCCTGCGTATCTACGGCTACGATAAGATTGAGCTCCCTGGCGACAACCATACTACCGTGGTCTACGCCATTAAGCCCGATCGTACAAAGGTGATGAATATCATTGGCGACATGCTCGCAAGCCGCGGCTTCCAGGAGATTATGAACAATACGCTGACAAAGTCGGCCTATTCCGACCTCCTCCCCCAGTCCTGCCCTCAGGAGTGCAATGTCGCTTTGGCCAACCCGCTCAGCTCCGACCTTAACGTGCTTCGCCAGTCGCTCATCTTTGGCGCTCTCGAGGTCGCCAGGCTCAACCGCAACCACCGTAGCCCAAACCTCAAGCTCTTCGAGATGGGTAATGTCCAGTCCATCAAGGCTGGTGGCGATAAGGCGGACTATTCCAACTATAACGAGAGCTATCATCTCTCGCTCCTTATGACGGGTCTCAAGGCCGAGCCTAATTGGAACACGGCGGCTAAGGAGGTCTCTTTCTTCGACCTCAAGGCCGAGGTCAATAACGTCATCGCCCGTCTCGGACTCAGCCTCTCGGCCATTATTGAGGAGCCGCTGCACGACGACATGTTCGCGGAGGGGCTTGAGCTTAAGGTCGATAAGAGCAAGACGCTCGTCAAGTACGGTATCGTTAATGCCAGCGTAGTGTCAAAATTCGATATCGACGCCCCCGTCCTCTTCGCCGAGTTCGATGTTCCCACGCTTATAGCCAAGAGCGCTCAGCAGAATCAGATACACTACGCTCCCCTGCCCAAATATCCGTCCGTAAAGCGCGACCTCGCGCTCCTCGTCGACACGAAGGTTAGCTTCGCCGACGTTTGCAGAGTCGCTCGTAAGACTGAGAAGAAGATTCTTCGCAACGTCTCTCTCTTCGATGTCTATCAGGGAAAGAATCTCCCGGCGGGCAAGAAGTCTTACGCCGTCTCGTTCGTCCTTCGCGATGATGAGAAGACGCTTGCCGACAAGCAGATTGATAAGGTCATGGAGCAGCTCACTGCCGCATTTGCGAAAGAACTCGGAGCCGAGCTTCGATAGAGGTTCTTAATCTAAGTCTCTAAGCTGCTTTAATAGGCACTTTAATAGTTTTCGGAGGTCGGCTAAGGGCGAGTGTGTCTGTCCTGTGGCCGACCTCCTTAGCTTTTCTTATTAAGCAGAAATTTTGACCCCGTAACCATCCCTCCCAATTTGGAAAGTACGAACCAATTAAAGCGCGATAAGCGCGAGTGGACTGTGATGAGCCTTTTCATCCAGAGCTACAACGCCTTCCCCATAGGGGATGTGGTGAAGAGCGAATGCCCCGATTTTATCGTAAACACAAAGACGAGGGCGGGAAAGCCCAAGCGCATAGGCGTCGAGCTTACTGAGCTGAAGTACGAGAGGAACGACGCAAAGTTCAATATGCGCGCCCATGAGGATTTCCTTTCTAAGATTATGGACGATGCGCTCGGCTACTATTCCGCTCAGCACGACCTCATTCTCAATGTCGATGTCCATTTTTCCGACTCCATCTCGCCTCTCATCCTTTCCGAGGGGCGCGACGACGAGGCTGGCATTCTCCGCTCCGCCCTCTCCGAGACCATCGCCAACATAGTGGTTGACAATCTTCCCGAGGCTACTGGCAAGCGTTATGTCGTCGACCGCCATTACAAATATGGCGACATTCATCTCCCCGTCCACATCGAGTCCATCGTCATTACCAACATGACAGGCAGGCAAGACGAACCCCTGTGGTATGCGAGCATGTCCACTCACGTTAAGCCCTTGTCGATTGAGAGTGTCTCGCAACGCATTAAGGATAAGGATTTTAAGATGCAGCACTATGACTCAAAGTGCGATGAGCTTTGGCTTCTTATTATCCAGAATAGCTTCCTCATGTCCAAGGCCTACGATCCGCTTTCCGCCCGCCATGCCCTCGAACACCGGTACCGGACTCGCTTCGACCGTGTCTTTGTTTTTGAGCGAAGCGAACTTAATGTCTGCCAACTCAACATATTACGCAAGATAAGGTAATACCCTCAACAACAGATTATGAAAATTGTCTTCGTGTCTGATATCCATGGCTGCTATGCCCGGCTCGTTCCCGTGCTCGACTTCTTCGACAAGTCAAATGCCGACCTGCTCTGCATTGGCGGCGACATTATCAACTATGGGCCACGTAACGGTCTCCCCCCCGATGGGCTCAACCCGGCGGAGATAGCTGATGCCCTCAATAAGCGTAAGTCGAACATAATCGCCGTACGCGGAAATTGCGACTCCGAGGTGGATCAGATGCTGCTCCATTTTCCCATTATGTCCGATTTCGCCCTTGTCGCCGACGGAAAGCGCAGTTTCCTCCTTACGCATGGGCACCTGTTCAATGCCGATGAGCGCCCGCTTTGGGCTGTCGCCGACGTCATTGTCAGTGGTCACACACATCTTTGGAGGCTTGAGCGTGAAGATTCTGGCTCGGTCATGCTCAACACGGGCTCCATAACATTCCCCAAAGGCGGCAATGTCCCCACGTTCGCCTTCTACGATGGCGACGCAATATCTGTCCTTACCCTCGACGGCAAAGTCCTAAAGTCCCTAACCTTTTAGCCGTCCCCTTCTCGGCGAACCAGAATGTTGTGGCCTATGCAGGGAATTATTAGTGTCCGCTAAACATCGTACCAGGCGATTTAGCATAGCTAAACGCCTTA
>JBJEGU010000010.1:3080-16604 GCA_051875415.1 Marinilabiliaceae bacterium | reverse complement strand
CCTTGGTCTGGATGCCGAGGAGTCATCCATCGGCGGGCTAATGAAAGCGGCGACACCGGAGGCGAGGCGGATTATAGCGAACACAACGGAAATCTGGCAAAAGTTCCGCGACCAGTATCCAGAAACAGACATCACACGATGCCACCTCAGCATAACCCTTAGATTCTCCTTCAAATCGGGATTGAAAAGCCTTGGGCTTCGCCCTCCGTTTTTCTCGCTCGGCAAAGCAAACGAGTTTGCTCCGCCCTCGCTTATTCAAAACGTTCAATTCACATTTTCTCACATGGGGGAGAGGAGGCAGATAGTGTTCATAAGAGAGGGAGATCCAGACTCGGACAGCACACCCCGCATCCACGACCCGCAGGCCAGGCAAGTATACCGTTACGACGGGAGCCGATGGGAATCGGAGGGATGGAACTTATCAGCCAGAGAATACAACATCCTGCACCTTACCGCCCAGGGGTGGAGCGTGAAAGAGATTGCCGACAAGATGAACCTCTCAGCCGACACGGTGAATTTCCACAAGAAAAAGATATTCAAGAAAATGGGCACGGCAAACACGATGGGCGCGCTGGCATCTTTCGTCCGCAGGACAGGCATGCCATTGGGGAACGCCCCGATAGTGATAAACGAGATATGCCTGCCGGATGGTGATTTGATGTAAAACGGACTGCCGGTTCAGCCGCGGAGGCCACGCGGTGAGATTCCGAACTCGCGCTTGACGTATTTGCCGAAAAAGGACAGGTTGTCGAAGCCGCATGCCTCAGCCACCTGCTTCACGGTCAGGGCCGGGTCGGCAAGGAGCCGGCGAATTTTCTTGTTCACCTTGTCGTTGACGACATCGCGGGCCGTACGCCCGATCTCGCGGCGGCAGACGGAGGAGAGGTATTTGGGCGTCACGCAAAGGAGGTCGGCGTAGGCCTTGACCTCGCGCAGCTGCGGTGTATTCTTTTCGACAAGTTCGAGGAAATTGTTGACGAGCGTCTGGCCGGAAGTGAACTTGAAGGCGCAGTCGGCGGGGGCGAGCCTGCCAAGGAGCATGTCGGCGCTGCTGTATATGAGCGACTGGAGGAGGCAGTCCATCATCTCGCTGTGGTGCGCGCCGTTGCGGAGCGAGTTGATTTTGAACTTCAGGTAGTCGAAATCCCTCTTCATCTCCTCGGCCTCATCAGGGGCGAGGCGTACGACGGGGTTGGCGCTGATAAGCCTCCGCGCGTAGACATTGGAGCTGCTGACGAGCAGCAACTGCTCGAAATACTCTGGGGCGAAAAGGACTCCCTCGCACCAGAAGTCGAGGCTGGTCCTCACGCGCTCGAAGAACTGGTCGGGATGGCACAGGACGACATCGTCGGGCATGACGGCGAGGTCGGCCCCGTCCTCGTTCTTGAGCTGGGCGGAGCCCTTTGTGCACAGGACGACGATGTAGGCCTCAGTATGAATCTGCATCTCCTCCAAAGAGTGCGGGCCGTCAATCAAGACAATCCGACTGTCGGAATACTTCACAATATCATTTGCGAAAGACCTCACCTCCTCAAAACCGAGCTTGGCACCCATGGCGAACATATTATGTAGTTAGATGACGCGAATAAACGTCAAAAGGACAACTAAAAGGGTTTCTGAACGGGAATAAAAGTGTTCTAAAGGACATTAAAAGCGAGCAAGGGGGAAATATAGGACACAAATAGAGGCGAATAAATGCGCAAAAAGTAGAGCCTATGTCCTTTATTTGCCGTCAGAAACGAAATAAACAAGCAAAAACGAACACAGATGAAAAAGACGACCCGAGTAGTAGCCGCCGCCCTGCTTGCGACGGCCGGCCTGACGGCGACAAGTTGCGGCGAGCGGCAGGAGCAGGAGCGCGAAGCCCCCGCCGTGAACGTGGAAGAGGTGGAGGCGAGCCTGAGCCACGAGTATGACAGCCACGCGTACTCAGGCACAGTGGAGGAGAAAAACGGGACACCGCTGAGCTTCCCGAACGGCGGGACGATAAGCCGGATGCTGGTGAACATGGGCGATGCAGTGAGGAAAGGCCAGCTGGTGGCCATGACCGACACGACACAGGCGAGCGACGCCGTGGAGATGGCCCGCGCGACCCTGCGCCAAGCGGAGGACACGTACAGCAGGATGAAGCAGCTGCACGACGCGGGCAGCCTGCCCGACATCAAGTGGGTGGAGACGCAGAGCAAAGTGGACCAGGCGCGGATCCAGGAGAAGATGGCGCGCAAGCATTTGCAGGATTGCAGCCTCACGTCGCCGATAGACGGCGTGGTGTCGCAACGCAACGCCGAGGCGGGGCAGGTGGTGGTCCCGAGCGCGCCCGTGATGACCATCGTCACGGCGCATGACCTTGAGGTGTCGATATCGGTACCCGAGAGCGAGGTACGGAACATAGCCGTAGGGCAGCACGCCCAGATAGGAATAGAGGCCGCGGGTGCTGGCAAAGTGCGCGGCGTGGTAAGCGAGCGCGGCGTGAAGGCCGACCCCCTGTCGCGCTCATACACCGTGAAGCTGCGCATTGAGGGCGCGACGGACGGGATACTGCCCGGCATGGTGGCCACGGTCACCATGGAGAGGGCGGGAGGCGAGTCGGCCTACGTGCTGCCCGCCGAGGCCGTGCTGCTGGCCGACGACAACAGCAACTTCGTATGGGTTGACGAGGGTGGCGTGGCCAAGCGCAAGAAAGTGACCTGCACGGGCTTCGCGGCCAACGGAGTCGTGATAGGCAGCGGCCTGGGCGAGGGCGACAAAGTAATAGTGCGCGGGCATCAGAAGATATGCACCGGCACGAAAGTGACTACGGGCAAATAAGCGCAGAGAGGAAAGATGGCACGGAAGAGAACCAACTTGGTGGAGATGGCGATGCACTACCGCCAGATAGTGATACTGGTGGTGTGCTGCCTTGTAGCGTTCGGCATATACAGCCTGCCGAACATGAAGAAGAACGAGTTCCCCGACTTTGTAGTGAGGGAGGGGATAGTGGCCGCCGTGGCTCCCGGGATGACCTCGGAGGAGGTTGAGGAGCAGGTGGCGAAGCAGCTTGAGGACTACATATTCACGTATAAGGAGGTCAGGAAAGACAAGACCTACTCGATGAGCCGCGACGGGATGGTTTACGTGAGGGTGGTGCTTAACGACGACCTTGAGAACAAGGACGAGTTCTGGAGCAAGTTCAAGCACGGCATAAGCCAGTTCAAGAGCAAGCTGCCGAAGAGCGTGGTGGCCGTTGTGGTTAATGACGACTTTGGCGACACGTCGGCGCTGCTGGTGAGCATAGAGAGCGGCGAGAAGACATACGCCGAGCTGAAGGGCTACGCCGAGAGCCTGTGCGACAGGCTCAGGACGATAAGCAGCGTAGGCCGTCTGAGCATAAGCGGGATGCGCAACGAGCAGATAACGGTCCGACTGGACTACGACCGCCTGTCGCAATACGGGCTGAGCGACCGCAACGTCGCCGCCACGCTGCTTGGCAACGGCCTGACGCTCTCGGGCGGCCGGGCGAAGGACAGCGAGCATGACATGCCCGTATACGTGTCGTCGGGGCTGAACACTGCCTATGAGGTGGGCCGACAGATTGTGTACACCACGCCGGAGGGCAAGACGGTGCGCCTCGGCGACATAGCCGAGATAAGGCGCGAGTATCCTGACGCGGAGAGCGAGATCTCGAACAACGGTCGCAAGTGCCTGCTGCTGAGCGTAGAGATGAAGAAAGGCGAGAACGTCGTGAAGATGGGAGCCGACGTGAACAGGGAGATTGAGGAGTTCAGAAGCGAGCTGCCGAGCGAGGTTGGCATATACAGGATAACGGACCAGAGCCAGGTGGTGGGCGACAGCGTGGTGGACTTCCTGCGCGAGCTTGCCACGGCCGTGGCCACGGTGATACTGGTCGTGATCCTGCTGCTGCCTATGAAGGTGGCCCTTGTGGCGGCGTTCACGATCCCCGTGACCATCTTCACCTCCCTGGGGCTGTTCTACGCGTTCGGCATAGAGCTGAACACCGTGACCCTTGCGGCGCTGATGGTGACGCTGGGCCTGATTGTGGACGACTCGATAATAATAATAGACAACTACCTGGAGCAGATAGGCGAGGGCGTGTCGCGTTGGCATGCGACGATAAACAGCGCGACGCACTTCTTCAAGTCCATCCTGACGGCGACGCTTGCCATAAGCATAACGTTCTTCCCGTTCCTTATCACATGCACGGGCATCATACACGACTTCCTGCTGAGTTTCCCTTGGGCCATAACGATAGTGCTGGGCGTATCGCTCATAGTGGCATCGCTGTTCGTGCCGTTCCTGCAGTACTTCTTCATACGCAAGCCGCTGAAGACGGACGAGCAGAGCCAGATGCGGCCCGACGGGCGTAAGCCATTCTCGTTCCTTGCCGTCATCCAGAAATCGTATGACAAGATACTGGCCAAGTGCCTGAGCCACCCCTACGTGACGGTATCGGTTGGAGCGGTGTGCGTGGTCCTTGGCGCTATACTCTTTGCGAGCCTGCCCCAGAAGTCTCTCCCTACGGCCGACCGCGACCAGTTCGCCGTTGAGATATACACGCCCTACGGCACGTCGCTCGCGGCCACGGGGGCTATAGCCGACAGCGTGGAGCACACGTTGAGGCGCGACGCGAGGGTGAAGTCCGTGACATCGTTCAAAGGGTGCTCATCGCCGCGTTTCCACTCGTCGTACGCGCCTCAGATGCCGGGACTCAACTACGCCCAGTTCATTGTGAACACTACTGGCATAGACGCGACGGTGGCAGTCCTTGACGACTATGCCGACGAGTGGGGCGACAGGTTCCCTGGAGCCATAGTCAAATTCAAGCAGTTGGACTACACGACGCCCGAATGCCCGATAGAGATACGCCTGAGCTCGACGGACGAGAGCCTGCTGATGCGCGAGGCGGACAAGGTGGAAGGCATAATGCGCGAAGAGCCGAGCCTGAAACTGGTGAGGACTAACTACTACGGCACGATGCCCTCGGCCGGGATACGGATGAAAGAGGAGGAGGCGAGCCGTCTTGGCCTGACCAAGGCGTCGATAGAGACGACCCTGGCCATGCGCTATGGCAGCGGGATAAGCGTTGCCAGCATCTGGGAGGGCGACACTGAGGTGCCGATTGTCATCAAGGGACTGCACGCCGACAGCGTGGCCACGCCCCGCCTGGGCGACGAGCAGATACCCGTGATAGGCGGTCTACGAAGCGTTCCTCTGAGGCAGGTGGCCGACGTGACGCCGGCATTCCACCACGGGCAGATTGTCCGCCGCAACGGCGTGCCCACCATAACGGTTATGGCCGACCTGAAACGCGGGATAAACGCGGAGGAGGCGACGCGGAGCGTGAAGAGCCGGATAGACGCCGCTGGGCTGAGCCCCGAGGTGAAAGTGGCCGTCGGCGGCGAGCACGAGGACAGCAAGGAGAAGATGGACCCCGTAATGGCCGGCCTGGTGGTCTCGGCCGCCATAATATTCTTCATCCTCGTATCGCACTTTGGCAAGTTGAGCCTATCGGTCATCCTGTTCCTCTGCGTATCGCTCTGCGTGCCGGGCGCGGCGCTTGGGCTGAAGCTCCTCGGCGTGCCATATAGCGTGACGTGCGTCCTGGGCATGGTGAGCCTGATGGGCATCATAGTCCGCAACGGCATAATAATGTACGACTACGCCGAAGAGCTGCGCCACGGCGAGCACATGGTGGTGCCTGACGCCATATACCATTCGGCGAGCCGGCGAATGAGGCCAATAACGCTGACGTCGGCAGCGGCGTCGGTGGGCGTGATACCTATGATAATGGGCGGGTCGAGCCTGTGGATGCCTATGGGCACGGTGGTATGCGTCGGCACCATGGTATCGATGATATTCATCTTGACCGTATTGCCATGCGCCTACCTCGTCTCGTTCCGCAAGAACGACAAAGAACTGAAGATACGCAGAGCGCAGAGCGAGGCTGCGAAATAGAGAAACGGAGAAAGAGACAAAGCGATGAAGACAAACTACATAGCCGCGGCCTTGCTAATGGCATGGGCGGCAGAGGCCACCGCACAGCGCACATACACCCTTGACGAGTGCGTGGCCACGGCCATAGAGAACAACGCCCGGATAAAGACCGCGGACGGCGACGTGAGGGCGGCGAAAGCGAAAAAGCAGGAGGCCCTGACGAACTTCTTCCCGCAGGTGAGCGCGCAAGGTGGCGGCTTCGTGGCGAAGGAGGGGCTGATAAAATATGACATGAGCGGCACGATGAGCCAGGTGGCCCCACTGCTCTCGCCGCAGCAGCAGGCCGCCCTTGCCGGCATGGACCCCGAGATTGAGCTGTGCAAGGACGGCGTGGCGGCGAGCGTGACGGCAATGCAGCCCTTGTTTATGGGCGGGCGCATCGTGAACGGCAACCGCCTTGCCAAGGTTGGCGAAGAGGTGAGCCGCGAGCGGCGGAGGCAGGCCGAGGCCGAGGTGCGGACCGAGGTGGAGGGCTACTACTGGCAGATTGTGTCGGTGCGCGAGAAGCTGTCGACTCTTGGGGCCATAGAGGGTCAGCTGGAGCAGATGCGCCATGACGCCGAGGTGGCAGTAGCCGCGGGCGTGAGGAACCGGAACGACCTGCTGCAGGTGAAGCTGAAGCAGAACGACGTGCGCGTGGCCCGGCTTCAGGCCGAGGGGTCGCTCAGCGTATTGCGGGCCATGCTGGCCACTGTGATGGGGATTGAGGAGGACAGCGTCGACGCGGCGTACGAGATAAGGTACGAGTTGCCAGAGTCGCCAACGAGCCTCTACCAGGACCCGGAGACGGCCTTGAGACAGACCCCCGAATACGCACTGCTTGCGGCGCAGGAGGAGGCATGCGAACTGCAGAGCAAGATGACCACGGGACAGAACCTGCCACAGGTGGCCGTAGGCGGCGCCTACACCTATAATAATATAGAGGACGGCTCGGCGAGCAACCTTGTCGGCCTGGTGACCGTCAAGGTGCCACTGTCCGACTGGTGGGGCGGCTCGCGGGCCATGAAAGGCAAGCGGATAGAGGCGGCCAATGCGAGCATAGAGAAACAGGACAAGAGCCGCCAGCTGAAAGTAAGGATGGCGCAGGCGTGGACGGCAGTGACGACGGCCTACGGCAGACTGGGCATAGCCTTGGAGTCGATAGAGCAGAGCGAGGAGAACTTGCGACTGAACACCGACTACTACCGCGCAGGCACTGGGACCATGAGCGACATGCTTGACGCCCAGACCCTCTATCAGCAGAGCCGCGACAGCTACGCTGAAGCCCTCCAGGGCTACGAGACCGCCATGCGGCAGTATATGCAGGCCACGGGACGATAGAAGAGCCACGGCCGAAGTAAAAACCCCGCCCGCCCTCAGAGAAACAGAAGAGGGCGGGCGGGGTCTTTTTCGTGCCGTCCCCCACCCTATCATAGTGGCATTTACTCGTAAGATGCGATATTTTTTCGCATATTTGCCGACGACGAAAAATTCAGGATGAGACTATGATATTCCCGATTGGCATACAGGACTTCACGAAGATACGAGACAACGGATTCGTATACGTAGACAAGACCGACCTCATATACAAGCTCGCCAACACGGGCAGCTTCTACTTTCTGAGCCGGCCACGCCGCTTTGGCAAGAGCCTGCTCATCTCGACCTTGGAGGCTTACCTGAGCGGGCGGCGCGAGCTGTTCGAGGGTCTGGCCATAGAGGGGCTGGAGAAGGAGTGGGCGGCGTACCCCGTGCTGCGGCTGGACCTCAACACGGGCAGGTACGAGAAGCCGGAGGACCTGGACATAGTGCTTGACGACGCCCTCAGGCAGTGGGAGCGGGCGTACGGACGGCCCGACGAGCCAGGGCTGCCGCCCGCGTTGCGATTCAAGGCCGTGATAGAGAAGGCGGCGGAGAAGACCGGGCGGCGGGTGGCAGTACTCGTGGACGAGTATGACAAGCCGATGCTGCAAGCCTTGGGCGACGAGAAGCTCACGGCGGCCTTCCGCTCTGCGCTCAAGGCCTTCTACTCGGTGCTGAAGACTCAGGACAGGTACATCAGGCTCGGGTTCCTGACGGGCGTGACGAAGTTCAGCAAGGTGAGCATATTCAGCGACCTGAACAACCTGGACGACATCTCGATGGACCGCCGCTACGCAAGCCTGTGCGGCATCACGGAGAGCGAGCTGAGGCGGACGTTCGCCGAGCCCGTGGCGGAGCTCGCCGCGGCGTGCGGGATGAGCGAGGGGCAGTGCTACGACAAGCTGCGGCTGATGTACGACGGCTACCACTTCCAGGCAGGGACGGAGGGCGTGTATAACCCCTTCAGCCTGCTGAGCACCCTGGCCAAGAGCGAGTTCGGCAACTACTGGTTCGAGACGGGCACGCCGACATTCCTCGCACAGGTGATCAAGAGCACAGACTACGACCTGTCGCGCCTGCAGAGCGAGGACGTCACGTCGGAGCTGCTGGGCAGCATTGAGAACATAAGCCGCTCGCCCATCCCGGTGCTCTACCAGAGCGGCTACCTGACGATAAAGAGCTACAACGACGAGTTCGACAGCTACCGCCTCGGATTCCCAAACAAGGAGGTGGAGCGCGGGTTCTGGAAATACTTGCTGCCGACGTTCGCCCACGAGAACGACGACATGGGGCAGTCGTACGTCAGGAACTTCGTACGCGAAGTGGAAAGTGGAGAGGCTGACGAGTTTTTAAAGCGGTTGCAGACGATGCTCGCGGGCAGCGACTACCGCATAGCGGGGCGGATGGAGGTGTACTTCCAGAACGTCCTCTTCACAATCTTCAGGATGATGGGCTTCTTCACGCAGGTGGAGCAGGCCACGAGCAACGGACGGGTGGACGTGACGATAGAGACGGCGGACTTCGTGTACATGATAGAGATAAAGCTGGACGGGGACGCCGACGAGGCCCTGAGGCAGATAGTGGAGAAGGGCTACGCGAGGCCATTCGCCGGCAACAAGCGGAGAGTGTTCAAGATAGGGGTCAACTTCTCGTCGGCCACGAGGACTATTGAGCAGTGGAGGATTGAGGGTTAAAAAGATCGGGTGACGCAATGCGCTTTTAGAACTTTTGATATATTTTTACTCAGTATGCTGCTTTGCAGCGGAATCGTCTTCCGTGTCAGAAGCCATATGCCAACATAGAGTGTTAGACAGAAAAAACAGACACCCTGATATGAAAAATTCGTTCATTATCACACTAATTGCCTTTGCATTAGCAAGT
Organism: Marinilabiliaceae bacterium; assembly: GCA_051875415.1. Lineage (GTDB taxonomy): Bacteria > Bacteroidota > Bacteroidia > Bacteroidales > Marinilabiliaceae > W3P20-009. The sequence goes on along the minus strand of JBJEGU010000010.1, from coordinate 7,394 downwards.
TGCAGTAAAATCCCAGACACTCCTGTTTGGAATGAAATCAGCACGGATGAATTGGCCTCCGCTATTAAGGAAGAGCCCGGATTCGCGGAAACATATGAGGCTATGAGAGCTTTACATCCAGAAAAAACGCTCTCAGACACACAAAAAGCCAAGTACAAGGATATGACTTGGCGTCGCTACTATAAGATGGTAAAGTATGCCAAAGACTCTACGATATTTAATCCACTAAAAGAGCAATGGACAGAGGAGTGGAACCAAACACTATCGAAAGATTTGGGCAAGGTCGACTCTTTGATGGGATATTGGCTTGATTTTAAGAAAGAGAACTCGTTAGAGAGACTCGTAACTGCTAAGGTTATAGGAATCAAGAAGACGTATTATTCGTATATCAACACGATAAAAGGGGTTTACTTCGTATTCGGATTCACCCCGTTAGTCGATGGCGTAGAGCAGTTCAGATTTAATTATTCGTATGACTACAAAATAAACAGTGGTCGAGGCAGAGGGGAAAAGCATAATTGCATCTACAGCCAACCGCTTAAAGGGGAGGACACGGGATGGTACGAAGCCGACTACTTTGAAAGAGAAAAACTTGAGGACGAAACTTTCGAGTCGTTTATGCAATCTCACGACTTTCAGATAGAGATAACGGATGTCCGCGTCAACGGAAAGAATTACAGTCTTGAAGAACTTAATATCCCCAAGGCTGTAACAAATTTATGGGACTCGGACACGGAAGAGAACAGGGATGAGGTTGCGAAGCTTATAAATCCTGAGTACGAAAGCCTTCAGTCGTACTTGGCCGCCAGAAAACAGGAGACGATAGAAAGAAAAGACCCCTTGTACGCAGAATTCACAAAAGAATTTATAGGTTCCGCCGCCGCCAAATTTTTGGAAGGATTGCACAACATTTTCAAGTAAGGACCGCCACACGGCAGTATATGCAGACCACGGGACGATAGAAGAGCCACGGCCGAAGTAAAAGCCCCGCCCGCCCTCAGAGAAACAGAAGAGGGCGGGCGGGGTCTTTTTCGTGCCGTCCCCCACCCTATCATAGTGGCATTTACTCGTAAGATGCGATATTTTTTCGCATATTTGCCGACGACGAAAAATTCAGGATGAGACTATGATATTCCCGATTGGCATACAGGACTTCACGAAGATACGAGACAACGGATTCGTATACGTAGACAAGACCGACCTCATATACAAGCTCGCCAACACGGGCAGCTTCTACTTTCTGAGCCGGCCACGCCGCTTTGGCAAGAGCCTGCTCATCTCGACCTTGGAGGCTTACCTGAGCGGGCGGCGCGAGCTGTTCGAGGGTCTGGCCATAGAGGGGCTGGAGAAGGAGTGGGCGGCGTACCCCGTGCTGCGGCTGGACCTCAACACGGGCAGGTACGAGAAGCCGGAGGACCTGGACATAGTGCTTGACGACGCCCTCAGGCAGTGGGAGCGGGCGTACGGACGGCCCGACGAGCCAGGGCTGCCGCCCGCGTTGCGATTCAAGGCCGTGATAGAGAAGGCGGCGGAGAAGACCGGGCGGCGGGTGGCAGTACTCGTGGACGAGTATGACAAGCCGATGCTGCAAGCCTTGGGCGACGAGAAGCTCACGGCGGCCTTCCGCTCTGCGCTCAAGGCCTTCTACTCGGTGCTGAAGACTCAGGACAGGTACATCAGGCTCGGGTTCCTGACGGGCGTGACGAAGTTCAGCAAGGTGAGCATATTCAGCGACCTGAACAACCTGGACGACATCTCGATGGACCGCCGCTACGCAAGCCTGTGCGGCATCACGGAGAGCGAGCTGAGGCGGACGTTCGCCGAGCCCGTGGCGGAGCTCGCCGCGGCGTGCGGGATGAGCGAGGGGCAGTGCTACGACAAGCTGCGGCTGATGTACGACGGCTACCACTTCCAGGCAGGGACGGAGGGCGTGTATAACCCCTTCAGCCTGCTGAGCACCCTGGCCAAGAGCGAGTTCGGCAACTACTGGTTCGAGACGGGCACGCCGACATTCCTCGCACAGGTGATCAAGAGCACAGACTACGACCTGTCGCGCCTGCAGAGCGAGGACGTCACGTCGGAGCTGCTGGGCAGCATTGAGAACATAAGCCGCTCGCCCATCCCGGTGCTCTACCAGAGCGGCTACCTGACGATAAAGAGCTACAACGACGAGTTCGACAGCTACCGCCTCGGATTCCCAAACAAGGAGGTGGAGCGCGGGTTCTGGAAATACTTGCTGCCGACGTTCGCCCACGAGAACGACGACATGGGGCAGTCGTACGTCAGGAACTTCGTACGCGAAGTGGAAAGTGGAGAGGCTGACGAGTTTTTAAAGCGGTTGCAGACGATGCTCGCGGGCAGCGACTACCGCATAGCGGGGCGGATGGAGGTGTACTTCCAGAACGTCCTCTTCACAATCTTCAGGATGATGGGCTTCTTCACGCAGGTGGAGCAGGCCACGAGCAACGGACGGGTGGACGTGACGATAGAGACGGCGGACTTCGTGTACATGATAGAGATAAAGCTGGACGGGGACGCCGACGAGGCCCTGAGGCAGATAGTGGAGAAGGGCTACGCGAGGCCATTCGCCGGCAACAAGCGGAGAGTGTTCAAGATAGGGGTCAACTTCTCGTCGGCCACGAGGACTATTGAGCAGTGGAGGATTGAGTAGCCGAGGCTGATAATAAAGGGAGCCGCCCGCACCACGACAGAGAGTGGAACGGGCGGCTTCCTTTTTATGTCACAGGCTAGACGGCACTGGCATCAGGCGAAGAAATAGTTGGCCACGAAAAGCGCGGCGAGGACGCAAAGAGTCGCATTGAGGTCGCGCCAACGTCCGGCGAGGAGCTTGACGAAGACGTAGCTGAGGATGCCGAGACAGATGCCGTCGGCTATGGAGTAGCAAAGAACCATTGTGACCATTGTAATGAAAGCGGGGAAGGCCTCGGTGACATCGGTGACGTCTATTTTCTTGAACGAATCCACCATAAGGACACCCACCATGACGAGCGCGCCACTGGTAGCGGCTGAGGGTATGAGAAGGAAGAGGGGCGAGAGGAAAGCCGAAAGGAGGAAGAAGCAGCCGACGAAGAAAGCCGTGAGGCCCGAGCGACCGCCCTCAGCGACGCCCGAAGCGCTCTCGATATACATATTGATAGTAGAGCTGCCGAGGCATGCGCCGCAGGTGGTGCCAATGGCATCGCTCAGCATGGCCTGGCGCATGCGGAGGATGGTGCCGTCGGGGGCGACGCACCCCACTTTGCCGGCCAGCCCGAGAATGGTGCCTATGGTATCGAAAATGTTGACGAGGAGGAGCGAGAAGACCACCATAATCATCCGCGGGTCGAGAAAGGCGGAGAAATCGAACTTGCAGAACGTCGGTTCGAGGCTGCTTGGCGCGGCCACCGGCACCCAGCCGGAGGGGAGGCTCGTGACGCCGAGGGGCAGCCCTACGAGGGTGGAGACAAGGATGCCATAGAAAAGGGCGCCCTTGACCTTGCGAGCCATGAGCGCGCCACTGAGCACTATGGCCACGATGCCGAGGATGCACTGCGGGGTGAAACGGCCGAGGCTGACGCACGTGGCGGGGTTGGGGACGACGATGCCGGCATTCTTGAGTCCGATGAAGGCGATGAACATGCCGATGCCGACCGAGATGGCGTGGCGGAGATTGACGGGAATGGCGTAGAGGATCTTCTCGCGGACATTGAGGAAGGTGATGAGCATGAAGATGAGGCCCTCGACGAGGAGGACGGCCAGAGCCTGCTGCCACGTTAGGCCCATAGACTGGCAGAGAGTGAAGGCGAAGAAGGCGTTGAGGCCCATGCTGGGGGCCTGGGCGAAGGGCATCTTGGCCATGAAGGCGAGCAGTAGCGTGGCGATGGCTGCGGCCACGGCCGTGGCTGTGAAGACGGCGCCGCGATCCATGCCCGTGGTGGAGAGGATGGCGGGATTGACGGCGAGGACGTAGCACATGGTGAGGAACGTCGTGGCTCCGGCCACGAACTCGGTCTTGACGGACGTCAGGCGGCCGTCGAAGCCGAAGAGGGACTTCAGGAGGTTCATTATGAGAACGTTTTGATTAAGCGAGGGCAGAGCAAACGCGTTTGCTCCGCCGAGCGTGAAAAACGAAGGGCGAAGCCCAACGTTTTGATTAAGCGAGGGCAGAGAGAGCTTGTTCGCTCCGCCGAGCGTGAGAAACGGAGGGGCGAAGCCCAACGTTTTGGTTAAGCGAGGGCAGAGAGAGCTTGTTCGCTCCACCGAGCGTGAGAAACGGAGGGGCGAAGCCCAACGTTTTGGTTAAGCGAGGGCAGA
>JBJEGU010000010.1:0-2980 GCA_051875415.1 Marinilabiliaceae bacterium | reverse complement strand
GAGAGCTTGTTCGCTCCACCGAGCGTGAGAAACGGAGGGAAAGATCCGACGCATCGGAACAGCGCGAAGTTAGCAAAAAGGGGGTGGAAGACGTAAGCTGACGGACAGACGCCCCCCACCGCAGAATGAGGGCTTGCTTGCCGACAAAATAGGGAGGCAGGGGCTTTGCCTTCTCGATAAATTTCACTTAAATTGAGGCGGAGTAGCGCACAGGCAGAGGTGCGCGTATTTTAGACCCGATTAACGCAATAGGAGCATAGGGGACATGAAACAGTCCCTGTAACAAAAAATTGATTTCACACACATGTCGAGTTATTACAACAGTAGCGGAGCGAGGCCGCACAATGCGGACATAAGGGAGGACAAGAGGGCGAAGTTCTACCGTCTTGAGGACATCAAGCACCGGTCGCTGGGCGACAACCTGATGCTGTCGCCGTATGACGCCCAGGCGTTCCTTATGTCTCCGGACGCCGGCTTCCTGGCGAAATTCGCCAACACGGAGAAGATCAGGCACGCCCTGCCGCGGCTTGGTTTTGAGACGGCAGAGGCGGCGCGGAAAACGCTCAAAGGCTTCATGCTCAGAGCGGAGGCCCAGATGGGGGTGGTATATTTCATCCGGTACCAGAACTACCCTGTGGGGATGATAGCGGTCAACTCACCCCGATTTAACAAGGAGACGCTTGGGCTGTCGATATGGACGATAGACTTTTTCATGATAGAGCAATGTGAGCGCCAGGGGATGATGTCCGTCGCCATGGCGAGGGCGATGCGCGAGATGAAAGAGGCGATGGGCGCGGAGGACGTGTACGCTATGGTATGCGAAGACAACGCGTGCAGCCGGCACCTTTTGGAGAAGTTCTATTTCGAGGAGATTGACAACACGGGCTTTCACGATACACAGGACCCACGGAAGACATGGCTTGTCTACCGGGCGGACTTGGCAACCATCCGCTTCGCGTAGAGGCGACAGCTTTGCTGGAAATATGACCGGGCGTCAGGATACGGGCTTTTTCGCCATGTCCTGATGCCTCTTTTAACGGCTATTCGAAGGCCTTTTGAACGGCGTTTGAAAGCCGCTTAAAGGGCTCACGACGGGAAGACAAGGAGGGCGCGGAAACACTATTTTCGCGGGAGACAAGGATGGGGGGGGCTCGGACGTAGAACCCGCGACGGACGGCTCGGCGACGACGACAAAAGCGGACTTGCCCCCCCCCACAACAAGCAAGATGGAAGAGCAAGATATAGAGAGGAGAGTTTTGATTAAGCGAGAGCGGGACGGACACGTTCGCCCTGCCGAGCGTGAAAAGCGAGGGATGGGGGCCAAAGATGACGCTTATCTGCGTCTTCACCTGGGCATCCTCCTGGCGGGCGGCACGGGCATCTTCGGCCGGCTGATATCGCTCACGGAGGTTCCGCTGGTGTGGTACAGGATGTTGACGGCCTTCATTGTGATGGGCGTCATCATGGCGGTCAGGCGCAAGCTGCACTTGCCGGCGAGGCGCGACCTGCTGAGGATATGCGGATGCGGAGCGATATTGGCGGCCCACTGGGTGTTCTTCTACGGCAGCATCAAGGCGTCGAACGTCTCGATAGCGGTGGTTTGCATAGCCCTTGAGGGCTTTTTCACGGCGGTAGCCGCCCCCGTCATCACGCGAAGCCGCTTCTCGGCGCGGGAGTTCCTATTCAGCTTGATAGCTTTGGCGGGCATAGTCATGATATTCGGGTTCGACATGCGCCACCGGCTTGGCATAGCGTTGGGCGCGACTTGCGCGTTCCTCTACGCCTTGTTCTCGATATTCAGCAAGGGGGTTCAGCAGAAGACGGGTGAGAGCAGCAGCACGATGCTGCTCTATGAGCTTGCGGGCGGGTGGCTGCTGCTGTCGCTCGCCATGCCGCTCTACGCCATGGCGAACCCGGAGGTGAGCCTTACTCCTTCATCGGCGACAGACTGGGGATTGCTGCTTGTCTTCGGGTCGCTCTTCACCGTAGGCCCGTTCCTGCTCCAGCTGCAGGCACTGCGGAGGCTGTCGGCGTTCACGGTCAACCTGAGTTTCAACCTTGAGCCGGTTTACAGCATCGTCTTCGCCGCATTCATATTCGACGAGGCGAACGAGGTTAACCGCTTCTTCTGGGGCGGCGTGGGGCTTATCATCGTCTCGGTGGCATTACAGACCATATACTCGAGGAGGAGGGGGTTGGGACGGAGGGAAACGACCTTGGGCGAAGAAAACGAGCATTTTTGATTAAGCGGGAGCAAGACAAGCTTGTTTGCTATGCCGAGAATAAAAGACGATTAAGAAAGCCCGACCGTAACCAATATCGGTCTTCCGCTCTTTATGTTACTGAAAGACAGCGGCATAAAGATCATTATTCAACAAAGACCATATGTATGATTAATAATTTGCACGCAGCACCTTGTCCGCTGAATTTTAGAAACCGCTATATTTGCCCTCGGACAGGTGACAAAAGGTTGATTCGCTCAATGTTTGTCGCACAGGATTACCCTCGTTTCACAGCAGAGACCCCCAAAGATCGTGACGGCCACATCGCTAAGTGTCATAGGCAAGTCCGCATAAGAGACAGGAACCCACGAAGTGGAGGGAATCGACGATAACTGACGCCTATGGCATTGGCACGTCTCAGAGCGTGAAAAACGAATTGTGAACCCCGATATATAACGATTTAAATCCCACCATATGAAAACATAGACACCGTTCTTTATGGCAAAGAGCCCCGCGCCATCTGCAAATGACGCAAGGCTAAGAGGCTGCCTTTCCTCGATTGAAAAGCCTTCAGCCTTACAATATTAGGCGGAGGTCTACCGGCAGAATGATATTCCTAATTGCAAAACTAATATTTTTCAGCTTTGCACAAACCGGTTCACCTCTAAAATCGGAAAAATGTTTTACAAAAAAGTTTTAATCCAAGAAGCTGTTTTGAAATAGGTGAAAATTATTGGTATATGATAGCTTAATTTATT
>JBJEGU010000009.1:0-83277 GCA_051875415.1 Marinilabiliaceae bacterium | reverse complement strand
GGAGGCTCATCGTTCTGGGGGTTCACGGTCCTGCTCTTCATCTTCGTCAAGCTCGACACTGAGCGCAATTTCCTCATTCGCTGACGCTAATTCCCAAGTTGTTGAACATGAAGAAACTTTTCGCCTATTTCCTTCAGGGGCTCCTCTACGTCGTGCCGCTGGTCGTCACCATCTACGTGATTGCCTACGTGGTGCGTCTGGCCGACTCCATCTTCGCTGGCGTCCCCGTCGTCAGCTCCATCCCGGGGTTCGGCCTCATCATCCTCCTCGTCCTCGTGGTCCTCATAGGCTACTTTGGCGGCAGCCTTGTCACTCCGGCCTTCGAGACCTGGTTCAACAGTGCCGTCTCGCGCATCCCGCTCGTAAGCCTCATTTACTCCTCCATCCGCGACCTGATGAAGGCTTTCGTGGGCGAGAAGCGCAAGTTCGACAAGCCCGTCCTCGTCCGTCTCGATGCCGACGGGCTCAATAACCGCCTCGGCTTCATCACGCAAGACGACCTCGCGTCAATCGGTCTCGACGGCATGGTCTCCGTCTACTCGCCGTACCCCTATTCCATCATGGGCGACCTCATCATCGTCAAGTCTTCCCAGGTCACGCTCATCGACGCCGCTCCCGCCGATGTCATGAAAATGATTGTCTCCGGAGGCGTCTCCATCCCGGGCTCTAAGCCTGATGAGCATGATGCCAATGAGAAAAAATAGCCCTCTTGTGCCAAAATATGCGTCAACCTCTTGCGCGTCACAAAAACTTACCCTAATTTTGCACCCGTCAGAAAGACATTCGGGGGTATAGCTCAGTTGGCTAGAGCGTTTGAATGGCATTCAAAAGGTCACGGGTTCGACTCCCGTTATCTCCACAAGTCTCCCTACGGAGGGAAGCGGTCTATCAAAAGAGTGGACGGATTTGCTACTTGCAACCACTATAAAAAAGTGCTAAAAAGCGACTCATATCACTTTTCCGCATTCCGTCCAATGGCTTATCCTTAGGCTCGTCTCCCTCTTCCGGGTGACGAGCTTTTTTCGTTTAACAATTAAGTTTGCTCCAATGTCATATTTCTTCACTTCCGAGTCTGTCTCCGAGGGGCATCCCGATAAGGTGGCCGACCAGATTTCCGACGCAGTCCTCGACGCCCTCCTCATCCAGGACGATGAGAGCAAGGTCGCCTGCGAGACCCTCGTCACCACAGGCCTCACCGTCTGCGCTGGCGAGCTTTCCACCAACGGCTACGTCTCAGTTCAGGACGTGGCGCGCCGCGTCATCAACTCCATCGGCTACAATAAGAGTGAGTATCAGTTCGACGCCCAGTCCTGTGGCGTCATATCCGCGCTCCATGAGCAGAGCCATGACATCAACCAGGGCGTCGTACGCGCCGACAAGGAGATGCAGGGCGCTGGCGACCAGGGTATGATGTTCGGCTACGCCTGCCGCGACACTGAGGAGCTGATGCCCCTCCCCATCTACCTCGCTCACCGACTACTTGAGGAGCTCAGCAAGATTCGCCGCGAGGGCAAGGTCATGACCTACCTCCGCCCCGACTCCAAGAGCCAGGTGACCATCGAGTACTCCGACGACAACAAGCCCCTCCGCATCGACACCATCGTCATCTCCACACAGCATGACGACTTCGCCCCCGAGAGGCAGATGCTCGATGTCATCAGCCAGGATGTCATGAATATCCTGCTGCCCCGCGTCAAGGCTCTCCTCCCCAAGGGCGTGGCTGCTCTCTTCGAGGGCGACATCGTCATTCTCGACAACTCCACGGCCGGCCGGCCTGAGGACGCCGACAAGCTCAAGCTCTTCGTCAACCCGACGGGCAAGTTCGTCATCGGTGGCCCCCACGGCGACACTGGTCTCACGGGTCGCAAGATTATTGTCGACACTTACGGCGGCAAGGGCGCTCACGGCGGCGGAGCCTTCTCTGGCAAGGATCCCTCAAAGGTCGACCGTTCCGCGGCCTATGCTGCGCGCCATGTGGCGAAGAATCTCGTGGCAGCGGGCGTTGCCGACGAGGTGCTCGTCGAGGTCGCCTACGCGATCGGCATCGCCGAGCCTGTTGGTCTCTACGTCAACACCTATGGCACCAGCCATGTAGCCCTCTCCGACGGCGATATCGCCGAGAAGGTCCTTAAGATTTTCGACATGAGGCCCTACGCCATCATCGAGCGTTTCAAGCTCAAGAACCCCATCTACGAGCCTACGGCCTCCTATGGCCACTTCGGCCGCAAGCCGCAGGAGACGACCGTCTCCATCAATGTCAACGGTCGCACCTTCTCGCGCAAGGTGGAGCTCTTCACATGGGAGAAGCTCGACTATGTCGACAAGGTAAAGGAGGCTTTCGGCCTCTAATGCCATAGCGCATATACAGTTAGAGGGCGGGGAGATGAGTCTCCCCGCCCTCTTGCTTTTTCATGGCCACCTGTGTTTTGCTGAGCAGGCGCCGCTATACTATCTTGCCCGTCTTGAAAATACGGCTCACGATCTCGTCTATTATCGGCACGTCCGTCTCTGGCCATGCGAGCCCCATAAGCTGCATCGGCATGAACCATTCGGCGCGCGAGTGGTAGCCAAGCTCGACGTTGCCGTTCACAATCTCGGCCAAGAACGGGTATATGTTATATGTCTTCTCCTCCGATGTCCTGACGGTGAAATTCTTCAGCTCGTCAACGACGTTGATGCTCAGGTTCAGCTCCTCCTGGACGCGCCGGACTACGCACTCCCTCGGACTCTCCCCCTCTTTCGGCTTCCCGCCTGGAAATTCCCATGCCCCGCTGTTGGACACCTGGTCGCCCCTGCTCGCGGCCAGAATCATCCCTTCGCGGACAATTACGGCGCACGATACGTCTGTTGCTTGCATTTCTTCTTTCTGTTTTGCGTTTCGGTAGGCGCGGCCTTCTCTATTGCCGCAACCAGGTGTCTTTACGAAGTTTCTATCGCAAGGTTAAGTTTGTCTGCCCCAAGCTTCGCTTTTTAACATTTTCGGGCGGGGTTCCGCCTAATATTCCGTCTTGTCGGTCTTGCTCGCCCATGCGTCGAAGGTCTCAATGGCCTCGTCAGCCAGCATCTGCTCCTGGGGGATGGCGCGCTCGCTCTCGGGCAGGCTCAACTGCTTGTATATGAACGAGTCGTCGAAGTTTATGCGTGCGGCGTCTGCCTTCGTGTTGCCGTAGAATATTTTCGATATGTGGGCCCAGTATATCGCCCCGAGGCACATCGGGCACGGCTCGCACGACGAGTATATCTCCGCGCCGCTCAGGTCGAACGTGCCCTCGCGGCGGGCCGCGTCGCGTATGGCGTTCACCTCGGCGTGGGCTGTGGGGTCGTTCTCCGCCGTCACCCTGTTTACGCCTCGGCCTATCACTTTGCCGTCCTTGACAATGACCGCGCCGAAAGGCCCGCCGCCATTGCTGACGTTGGCCGTAGCGATGCCTATGGCTTCGCGCATGTATGCCTTGCTGTCCATCTTCTTGCTCTGTTTGTGGGTCTTAGTGTCAGTTCCGCGGGTAGGGGTGGGTGGCGTGCCGCAGTGCAGCTCTTCCCTGTCCCCCCTCGCGCCTTTCGCAAATATACTAAATTTTAAGGCGCAGGGCGTGCGTCGCCATGTTGCGGAGTCTTTGTTCTGAGTTGCTGACGGGCATTCTGTAGGAGTGCGGCCCCATATAAAACAATTTGCCCCTCGCGTCACGACCCTTAGGTCATTGCGAGGGGCAAATTATCGTCGGCTCTTATGTGCGCCGCCGAAAATCACAAGTGCTTAAGCCGTTACCTCTTTCTCGATAGCGAGCTTGCCACGGTAGTAGCCGCACTCACCGCATACGGTGTGGAGCTTGATTGTTGCGCCGCAGTTGGAGCATACGCCGAGGGCGGGGGTCACTGCCTTGTAGTGCGTGCGACGCTTGTCGCGACGGGTCTTCGAATGGTTTCGCTTAGGATGTGCCATTTCTTCTGTTAATTAATTGGTTATATGTTGCGTCCGTTTTCCGTCGCCGTATGTCCGGCGTGCAAAACGGGCTGAAAAGTCAATCTTTGTCTTTGAGCTGCTTGAGAGCCGCCCAACGCGGGTCGACAACCTCCTCGTCGCCCAGGGCTTCGCGCTTGCGCCGCTCAATGTCCTCCTCGCTTCTGACCACGTATTTCTCCATCTCTTTGAGCATCGCGGGGTCGCACGTCGGGTTGCCCTCCTCGTCGAGCGGGTGTTCGCATCGGAGCGGGATCATGACGCAGGTCATTTCGTATATCCACTGTCCGAGGTCGAGCCTCTCTTCGCTCGCGTCCACCTCGTAGAGGTCGTCGTCAAGCTCGGCATACTTGTCGCCAAGTTTCACCGTTATGCGCTCGCCGCAATCCTCAATAGGGTAGTCGAACCACCCGAGGCAGACGTCGCACTGGAGGCGGAGGGTGCCGCTGATGTCGAAGTCGAGCGTCATCATCTCGTCGTTCTTGTGGACTTCAACCTCGACATCGAGGCGCCCATGTTCCACGAGGGCGTTCTCCACACGCTCGAAGAGCTTGTCGCCACACTCAAAGCTGAACTTGTGGCCGCCGTTGGCAAGACGCCTTAGTGGTATGCTATAATCCTCTGTCTCCATCGGGTCTTTCGCAAGAAAACGGTGCAAAGTTAGTAAAAATATCGGTACGCAGTCATTCGCCGCTTGCGCCAATTGCCACTTTTTAAGCCCATTGCAACGCCTTGGACCATATTAACCGTGCGTTATCACGGGTGTAACGCCTTCTTAACACACCGGCGGTACTTTTGGGCGTTATCAAAATAGTATGCAATACAATGAGTTCTAAATCTGTCGATGTCAACCTGCTCAGAGCCTTCTGGCTCGCCGCCCTTTCTCTTTTGCTCACTTCGTTCCTCGCCGTGGCGATGGCGCAGTCGGTCCGCATTGCCGTCATCTCCGACGTCCACGTTATGGATCCCGCGCTCCTTGAACAGGAGGGCGCCGCTTTCGACGAGTATCTCCGCAATGACCGCAAGATGCTCACCGAGTCCGTCTCCCTCGCCGCCAAGCTCCGCGACAGGCTTCTGGCTCAAAGGCCCGATGTCGTCCTGCTCACGGGCGACCTTACCAAGGATGGCGAGACGGCCTCGCACCGCAAGCTGCGCGAGGTGCTGCTCGATCCGCTCGCAAAGGCCGGAATACGCACTCTCGTCATCCCCGGCAACCACGATGTCAACAATCCGCACGCCGTGCGTTTCGTGGGCGACACCACCTTCCGCGTGCCGACCGTCTCGCGCGGCGAGTTCGCCGAAATATACGCCGACTATGGCTACGCCGACGCATTGAGCCGCGACACGTCCTCGCTCTCCTACGTTGCCCAGCTCGCCCCGGGCCTCCGTATCCTCGCCCTCGACGCGTGCCGGTATGACGACAACGATTTCGCCGCCAACGTCTGCCATCACAGCGGACGCCTCAAACCCTCGACGTGGGACTTCGCCCTCCGCGAGATGAAGCAGGCCAAGAGGCTGGGGCAGAGGATGGTGTGCATGATTCACCACGGGATGGTGGAGCACTGGAAGTATCAGGACGAGATGATCCCCGGCTACACGGTGGACGGCTGGCGACGCTATGCCAAGGAGCTTCTGCGCAACGATGTCCATCTCGTCTTCACGGGGCATTCTCATACTCAGGATATTGTCTCTTTTGGCGGCCATATCGACATGGAGTCGGTGTCGGTCTCGGAGGATCGCATGGAGTGTCCCGAGGAGCCGACCAATGCGCTATATGATGTCGAGACAGGTTCGGCCGTCACGGCTCCATGCCCCTATCGTATTGTCGACATCGCGGACGGCTGCGCCAAGATTCGCTCCTTCTCACTCCTCGACGACGACGCTGAGCTGCGCCGCCACGCCGAGCAGGCGAGGTTCACGGGGCTTGAGTCGGTCGTGAAGGAGATGCTCGCTGGGTCGCTCGTCGAGCCGCTGCTCTCAGAGGTAGCGGCTGAGCTTGCCGCCGACATGTCGGCCAACTATGCCGGCAATGAGCGGCTTACCGATGCCGACAAGAAGCGTATAGCCTCCATCGCAAAGGATGTCAAACGCTTCGCCTCGCTCAAGATGAGCCTCATCTTCCGCAAGGTGGCCGAGGCTGCCCTGACTGACGACGGCACTGACGATGATCATATCTCAATCCTCCTCTGGGGAGACAAGTAAACGACAATCACACTTCAACATAATGCTATCTCACATAATGAAAAACGTCTTCATCTATTCCGCGAGGCGGGTCGCCTTGTCCGTAGCCGTGGCTTCGGTGGCCTCGCTGTCGCTTGCGCAGGGTCTCGGCGTCTCCGGCCGCGTGATGTCGGAGGATGGCGAGCCGCTGCCTGGCGTGGCTGTCGTCGTCAAGGGCTCCGCCAAGGGCGTGGCTACCGATGCCGACGGGCGTTACCAGTTGGCGGGCGTGCCGGAGGGAGCCACCCTCGTCTTCTCGTGCGTGGGCTTCGCCGACGCCGAGAGGCCCGCCGCCCGTGTGGTCGATGTGAGCCTTGCCGACGATAGCGAGGTTCTGGGCGAGGTGGTCGTCTCGACTCAGAAGAGGCAGCAGACGTCCATCGAGGTGCCTGTGGCCGTAAGCTCGCTCTCGGGCAAGGACGTGGCCCTGCTCGGAGTCCGTCAGGTGGACGACATGGCCGATTTCGTCCCCGGTTTCCAGGCTCAGATTCAGAGTCCCAACAACCCGGGCTACGTCATCCGCGGCGTGACGTCGGACGACGGCGCGGCCTATTCGCAGCCGCGTATCTCTGTCTTCCAGGACGAGGTCTCCATCTCGCGCAGCCGCGCCTCGGTGGTCGAGCTTTTCGACCTTGAGAGGGTGGAGGTCGTCAAAGGCCCGCAGGGCACGCTCTTTGGCCGCGGGGCCGAGATAGGCGCCATCCATTTCGTACGCAAGAGGGCGGCGGACAAGTTTGGCGCCGAGCTGAGTGTCAATTTTGGCACTCGCGGCCAGTTCGGGGCCTCGGGCTTCGTCAATACGCCCATTGTGAGCGGGCGGCTGGCCAACAGGTTCGCCTTCTCGCTCGATCGCCATGACGGATATGTCGACAACAAGCTCGGCGGACGCCTCAACGGCAAGATGGCCATCGCGCTGCGAAACTCCACGAGGCTCTTCGCCGGCGACGGATGCGCCATCGATTTGGTGCTTGACTATCAGCACGACGACTACCCGGGTACTTCGTTCAAGAGCAAAAAGATTGCGCCCGAGGGCGGCGACACGCGCCCGTGGACAGCTGCGGCCCTCAACGGCGGCAGCGATCTGGGCATAGTGCGCGACCTCGGCGGCGCCACGCTCCTCGTGAACGCCGACCTGCCCCGCGGGCTGAAGCTTTCGAGCGTCTCTGGTTTCCGCGCCTTCAAGGCCGATGAGAAGTTTGATGCCGATGGCACATACCTGCCACTGCTCGACTGTGGCGAGTATGCCAAGGGCCGTCAGCTGAGCGAGGAGCTGAGGCTCAATTTCAATGCCTCGGGAAGGCTCGACGGCTTTGTCGGCGCAAGCTATTTCTATGAGGATTCGCGGCAGAGGGTCGACATCGCCACCAATCTCCAGTATCTCTATCCCGCCTACGCCTATCAGGGCTTCGCTGCTCAGGCAAAGCCGGCGTTCGAGAAGTACGCGGCCATGATTCCCACCCTCCTGCCGGAGTCGATGGCCGCCTACAAGCCCGCAATCTCCCAGATGCTGGGCGCGCTTATGGACAAGTGGTTCCCCGAGAGCTATGATCCCACGGTCGCGGTGGCCGCCACGCCCGATTTCTATGGCGACATCAACACCGCGCTGTCTTCGTCGCTTGGCGTGAGCCTCGACAATGTCGCAGCCCTGCTCGGCGAGAGCGGCCAGGCTCTCGTTGGCGGCCTTAAAGCCATGAGCGCCATGCCGCTTGCCGACTCCTATGCCGAGCAGTCGACCAATTTCGGTACCAATCAGGCGGCCGAGATTTTTGCCGACGGCACGTTCGACATCGTGGGAGGGCTTTCGTTCTCGGCCGGTCTCCGCGGCTCATATGAGCATCAGAGGACTGGCTATGAGAGCCCTACAGTGCCCGACCCCGTCTTCGGCACTATCATGTACAAGCCGTCCGACCGTGTCAACGTCTCCGACGACTATCTCTCGTGGGTAGGTCGTGCGGCCCTGCAATACGTCTTCGGTCGATGCGACGCCTATGCCAGCGTGTCGCGAGGCCGCAGGCCGGGTGTCCTGGCGTTCAACAACGGGCCTGATGATGTGAGCCGTCTCCGCCCCGAGATTATCGTGAGCTACGAGGCCGGCCTGAAGGGGATTGTGGCCAAGGGGCATCTGGCTTTCGACGCGAGCGTCTACTACTACGACTGGAGCCATTTCCAGACCACGAGGCTGTCTGAGGCCGAGGCTTCCGCCGCGCGTGTCTATGTGGCCGACGATGCCGGCAAGGCGCACAGCTTCGGCCTTGAGGCCGGGCTCAAGTGGTCGCCGGTCCGCAAGCTTGTCCTCTTCGGCAACTACGCCTACATCGATGGCAAGTTCAACGACAAGGACGGCAACGGCAACCCGCAGCAGTACGCCGGCAACCGTTTCCGCCTTACGCCGGAGCATTCGTTCTCGCTCGGTGCCGACGCCATGCTCCTGCTCCGCAACCGCATGGGCCTCTTCCTCCGCCCGAGTTTCGCCTACAAGAGCAAGGTCTATTTTGAGGATTCGAACGAGGAGGAGCTGACGCAGAGCGGCTACGGCACTCTCAACTTCGTGGCCGGTTGGCAGTTCAAGCCGCGCCGGGCCAGGTTCGAGGCCAGCGTCTTCGGCAAGAACGTCACCAACACCCACTTCCTTGTCGATGCCGGCAACAGTGGCCGCCAAATTGGCTTCCCGACGTTCGTCGCCGGCGCGCCGAGCGTCTTCGGCGTGTCGCTCAAGGCCAGCCTTTAAGGTCTTTTTCTGTTCATATCTTTTGTCTGCGCCCTGCCGAGGAGGCCGTCGTGCCTCGCGGCGGGGCGTTTCCCTGTGTCATGCGGATGCCTGTGCAGACTGGCATTTTTGCCGCAAAAAAGAAGAATAGAAGCCGCGTCTGGCATATGGAGAATGCTCCATACGCCAGACGCGGCACTTTATTTATGTATCCCGCTTAGGCGGGCAGCCTATTGGGGTTGCAGCCACTTGGCTCACAGAGACTCAGACGTCATTGGGGATAACAGGTATTTCCACGTGTCTTCCGTCAGGGTAAAGCTCCGGACGCCAGTGTGCTCGCCATTTCGAGACGCTGCGCAATCTGCTACCTTTACGACGCACCCATTGCGGACGCGCATTTCGCCGTGAGCCTCCACCTTGTACTGGTCGCCATCGAAAAGCAGACCGGACTCTGGGAGAGCTACAGAGTCGCCGGCCGCAATACGGAATGTGTTAAGCACAGCCCCTGCCGACAGTGTGCTTATAACGATATCGCATGACATCTTGTTGATAAGTTCCTCCTTGACGATATGATATGGCGGGAGACCTTGGCTGCGCATCTTGTCGGAGACGTATTCAAGGGTCTGGTCGGTGACAGAGAGTTCAATCACGTACTCGCTCTCTTTCGTCCAATCTTCAAGACCGCTGAATATCGAATAGTCCGGGCCTTCCGCCATCAGCTTCGGCACGACCTCTATCACGCTGTCCCTGTTTGAGATTACGACGCATACTTTCCCTGGGTCTCCTCGCAAACAGCCATCGTCGTATGTTTGATATGGAGTCATTTCGCCTGAATCAAAAAAATGCTCACTTCCCAAGTCATAGCCGTAGACCCCACAGGAAAGATAGGTGGAACTCGTCATGTTTCGAACCAAATACACGTCTCCATTAGGCGGCAGCTCACATGTCACGCATGAGGAGACTGTCAATGCGGTCATGCACGAGACGGCGGCCTTACTCAGCCCAGACAGAAAAGACATAGTTTATTCCCTCCCTTTTGTCATATACCATATTGACACCCCTACTCGCCAATGAGCAAGCCGAGTCTGTAGTCCGTTAGCCAATAACGGCGAAAACCCGAATCGCTGTCGTCGTAGCGGTATGTACGGCTCGGGAAAGCCTTGGCGAAAATTGAGTCAGACTCCACCACACGAGAGTTCCTCCTTATCCTGAAGCCATCGCAATCAAACAGTAGCCCAACTTTCGCTACGGCGACTGTGTCGTAAGCTCCAACCCTTATGCTGTCGAAACTGACGCCATGAGCCACAGGTGTTATCGTTATGTTGTTGTTTGTTCCGTTGACAATCTCCTCTCGGACAATCGAATAAGGTGGACGACCTTTATCCCTCATTCGTTTAGCGATGAAAGACAAACGCTCGTCGGTCAGTGTCAGGCTGTACACGTCCGTGGCGAGGTCACTACTGGCCGTCCAATGCTCCACCCACTCGGCAAGACCGCTGAACACGTTGTAAACTCCATCATCTGTCATCATAGCTGGAATCATCTCTATCACACTGTCTTTCAAAACCAAGATGGACGACACACGGTCGGGATGCACCTCTATATATGACGGCGACGCATCTGCGATCGAAAAGCCACGTGACTCTCCCTTGGTCATATAAATGTCTTCTTCGCCGTGGCATATGGGGTCGGTAAATGCTACGAATGGCTGACTGGTCTCATTCATCGTAATGTAAGCGTCGTCTGTCGGCCAACCGCAGCCGACGCTGCAGGAGGATAGGATTGCAATAATAGACAGACCGCTACACAGGCTAATTCTGCTCGAATATCTCATACACCATTTTCTTTTTCGAAGGGCTAAGCCTTGCGACATTAACTTTCCATGTCTCCCATTTCTCTGAGCCGCGTAGTGCCTGCTCAATGATCGACATCGGAATCTTTGCGTCAAGCAAATCCGGCACGACAGACGTGTAATTTCCAAAATAATTCTTAATGGCAGAACCGTCCGGGTAGAATGTTCTCGCCATATGGATCTCCACCCCTCGTGCCCAGCTATCGTCGACGGAGTCGCGCGGGGCGAACTTGAGGTAGAGATGTGTGGCGGCGACTTCGGTCTGGCCAAGCGCGATGTCGGCGGACTTGTTGGTCGCAGCCTCGGCCTTCAGCATGGCCAACGCCTCGCCCATGACCTCGGGCGTGTAGGCGTTAGTAATCTTCTCGCCAAGGACTGTCATCCCCGTGACTTGTCCGGCCTCGGACTGGGACGACTCGGCTTCCGCCTCCTGTCCCGTGATGACGGGGTCTGACTCCGAGCAGGCGGCGAGCATGCCCGCCACCACCGTGAGCATTGTAATTTCGGTTCTCATATTTATGTATATGTATTGAAATTAAACTCAATAAGATGACATAAATGTGATGCTCACGTATCGCAAATTCTTAGGTTTTTTGTCTCACAATGGTTCTGTGGCCGTATAGGCTGACGGCCGACTGCGCAAATATAGCGATTTAGATTAAATATAAACTAATAAGTACGTTTTTATTAGCCGTTTAGTGAAAACTGCACAAGCAGCTTGGCGCACGGGGAAAAGGAGTCCCCCACTCCCGACCTTCTCCGAGCAAGCACCCGGAGCGGCGGAAGTGGGGGACTGAAGTCTGTGCTGGTGCCGTCGCCCTATGCGGCGTTGGCAGTAGTGGCGGTCTCTTCGCGGGCCACCATCTGCTCGCCCATCTTGAGGGCTTTCTCGTTGGCGGGCAGCAACTTGTGGTAGCGCTCGGGCAATGTCTTCTTCAGGCTCTCCATGATGGCGTCGTCGTCAAGGATGCGCCTTACGCTCAGCATGGAGCCCAGGACCATGATGCCCGTCATCTTCTGGAGGCCGTTGGCGTTGGCCGTCTCCGTGGCGTCGACGCTGTAAATGTGGATGTCGGTGCGCGTCGGCTTGTTCTGGATCCCGTAACGGTCGTACACGAGAATCCCGCCCGGCTTCACGCGGCTCTCGAATTTGGTCAGGCTCTGCTGGTTGAGGGCTATTACTATGTCGTACGTGTCGACTATGGGCGAGCTGATGCGCTCGTCCGATATGACGACCGTCACGTTGCTCGTGCCGCCCCTCTGCTCGGGGCCGTAGCTCGGGAGCCATGTCACCTCCTTGCCCCGCAGCACTCCGCCGTAGGCCAGTGTCTTGCCCATCGAGAGGACTCCCTGCCCTCCAAATCCGGCTATCAGTATCTCGCTTGTCATAATCGTGTGTCTTTTTCTTTCTTGTGTTCTAAAACCGCAGCGCGCGTTCGCCCACGTTCTCCTGTAGGGGTGGCGTGTAGGGGCGCGCCTCAATCTTCTTGTCCAGGGCCTTGAGCGTGCCCATCTTCATGCTCTTCATCCGCTCGTCGAGCCATGCGTTGGCGTCGTGAGGGGTCATCTTCCACCCCGAGCAGCACGTGCCCATGAACTCTATGACGCTCGTGCCGCGCTTGGCCAGCGTGTTCTCGAACGCGCGGCGCAGGGCCTTCTTGGCGTGGATGACGTTCTTGTAGCTCGTGACGCATTCGCGGCTCACGAAGCATGTGCCTTCAGTCCTGCACAGTAGCTCCGTTATGGGCAGCGGGTAGCCGTTAAGCTCCACCGTGCGCCCGTCGGGGCATGTGACGGTCTTCATCCCAAGTGGCGTCGTCGGGGCCATCTGGCCGCCGGTCATGCCATACACCGCGTTGTTTATGAATATGATGGTTATGTTCTCACCCCTGTTGCACGCGTGGATGACCTCCGTCGTGCCTATGGCGGCCAGTTCGCCGTCGCCCTGGTAGGTGAACACCATCTTGTCGGGGTTCAGGCGGTTTATGGCCGTGGCCACGGCGGGCGCGCGCCCGTGGGCCGCCTCCACCCAGTCAATGTCTATGTAGTTGTATATGAACACCGAGCAGCCCACGGGGCTGACGCCTATCACCTTGTCGCCAAGCCCCATCTCGCCCAGGACGTCGGCCACGACCTTGTGTATCGTGGCGTGCGAGCAGCCCGGGCAGTAGTGCATGTTGGCGTCGGTCATGAGGCGCGGGCGCCTGTACACTATGTTCTCCTCTTTCCTCAGGCTTTCTGTTTCCATCTCTTGCCTCCTTGCCTACAAGTTCTTTTCTTTCGCCATCTTGCGGCACGCGTCCACAATCTCAGTGGGCGTCAGTATCACGCCGCTGCCCAGTCGGCCGAAGTGTTCGACCGGGATCTGGCCATTGACGGCCAGGCGGACGTCGTCTATCATCTGGCCGGCGTTGAGCTCCACCACGAGCATGGCCTTCGCGTGGCCAGCCGCCGAGGCTATGGCCTTTTTCGGGAACGGCCACAGCGTTATGGGGCGTATGAGGCCGAGCCTCATCCCCTCGGTGCGGCCCATCTCCACGGCTTTTGAGCATACGCGGGCCGACGAGCCGAAGGCCACGAGCACTATGTCGGCGTCCTCTGTCCGCGTCTCATCGTGGCGGCAGCATTCCATTTCGGCCTGGGCGTAGCGGTTCTCGCGGTCCTGGTTCTTGTCCTCCATCAGCTGGGGGTCGAGCTCCAGGCTCGTCACGCGGTTCTTCGGCATCCTGTGGCGCATGGTGCCATTGGCTGCCCACGGGGCGCGCTCCTCGACCTCCTTTGCCGTGAGGCGCGGGCGGAAGGGTGGCAGTACAACTTTCTCCATCATCTGCCCTATGGTGCCGTCGGCGAGTATCATTGCCGGGTTGCGGTATTTGAACGCCCAGTCGAACGCCACCGACACGAAGTCGGCCATCTCCTGCACGCTCGCCGGTGCCAGAGTGAAGACGTGGTAGTCGCCGTGCCCGCCGCCGCGCACCGCCTGGTAATAGTCGCCTTGGCTCGGCTGGATGGTGCCCAGGCCCGGGCCGCCGCGCATGACGTTCACCACGAGGCACGGCAGGTTTGCTCCGCACATGTATGATATTCCGCCCTGCATGAGGCTTATGCCCGGCCCCGACGACGATGTCATCGCCATCCGCCCCGTAGCCGCCGCGCCGTACACCATGTGTATGGCGCTCACCTCGCTCTCCACCTGCATAACGGTCATCCCCGTGCTCGCCCATGGCCTCTCGGCCATCAGCGTCTCCAGGACCTCGCTCTGAGGGGTTATCGGGTAGCCGAAGTAAGCGTCGGCACCGCAACGGATGGCGGCCATGGCCAGAGCCTCGTTGCCTTTCATCAGCCTTACGTCCTCGCTCATTGTCTCTTCTGTAGCTCCTCCTGTAGCATTTGCGGCACTCGCGTGCGCCTGTAGACCGTTATGCAGCCGTCGGGGCATATCAGCGCGCAGCTGGCGCACCCTATGCACTTGTCGGGGGCTATCTGCTCCGAGTGGTGGAATCCGCGCAGGTTAACTCCCGCCGACAGGCGCAGCGTGTGGGCGGGACACTCATATACGCACAGCTCGCAGCCTTTGCATCGCTCGGCGTCAATGCTTATGACACCTTGCTGCAGTACCGCGTGGACCGCCCGCAGAACCACCTGGTGAGCGCCGTCAGCTATGCTGTTGTTCTTGGACATTTTTCGTTGGTTTTCATCCTTCGTTTCTCACGCTCGGCAAAGCAAACGCGTTTGCTCTGCCATCGCTTAATCAAAACGTTGAGATTGCCGTCGCCGCGGTCTCTCCCGTGGCAACCGTTCGCGAATAAACGCCCACCCGAGTCCCTGCGCAATCCAATTGTTACGCCCAGATGGCAAGAGCGGCATTATTGGCGGTTTTTGGGGTGAAATCGCCAAATACGTGGCGAGTTTTGGCGAAAATCATAGCCACGCGGGGTGAAAATATTCCCGTCCCCTCGTCGTCAGTGTTAAAAAAAACAAGCCCCGCCTATGGCTTCATCAGTCCGCCCTATGTCCAATTCGCCCTCGCCGGACAACACCGCCTCCACCGTCCCCCCCCCCCTCATGCCCGCCTGCTTCCCTCTTTAGGGCTTTCTCCCATGCGGGCGGCTGACGGCGCAAAAAAAAATAGAAGAGCCACGCCCTCCCGCGCCTCAGCCGTCTGTCGACGGTCGGAGGCAGTGGGAGGGCGTGGCGCCCCGAAAAAATCTATCTGCGCCTCTACGGCCGCAGCCGTTATTTCAAAGCATTGCCGAGCTCTGGCACGAGCTTCCCAATCTCGCCGGCGGCCATACGGGCGACCTTTGTCGCGCCCTCGATGTTGAGGTGGGTGTTGTCTCTCTTGCCCTGCGGGTAGGCCTCGACGGTGCCCGAGTCGGCCCAGACGTAAAGCTCGCGGCTCCTCATCGGCCCGTAGCCCTGCACCAGCTCGCGCGTCATCTCGTTCATGTCTATGAAGAGGGCGCCCTCCTCCTCGGCGGCTTTGCGGGCGGCGGCAAGGTACTCGCCGTGGGTCTCTATAAGGCTGTCGCCCTCAGCCTCGAGCATCTCCGACTGGCCGGCCCTGTCGTCCTGCGCTGCGGCGTCGGCCACGCGAGCGAAGTTGCGGCGCACTATCGAGTTGCAGATAATAGGTGTGGCGCCCTTCTCCTTGGCCTCGCGGGCGAAGCGGCGGAGGTTGGCGATGTAGTCGCCCCACGGCTCGGTGTGGCGGGCCGTGTCGGCCTTCTCGTCGTTGTGGCCGAACTGGATTATGACAATGTCGCCAGCGGCGAGCGAGTCGCGCACTTCGTCCCATCGCCCCTGGGCTATGAAGCTCTTGGTCGAGCGGCCGTTCACGGCGTGGTTGTGAACGACCACGGTGGTGTCGAAGCACAGGGGCAGCATCTGGCCCCACCCGCGCTCCTGGTTGCCCTTGGCCGTAGGCTTGTTGGCCATAGTGGAGTCGCCTACCATGTAGATGTTCTTCCGCCCGGCGGGGCCGCTGCACGCCATCAGGGCCGCGGCGCCCGCCATTGCCAGCAATGTCAGTCTCTTGCTCATTGTGGTTGTCGTTTCTTGTGGTTGATTATTTCTGATTTTTTTGTGAAACGCGTGGACTGGCCGCGCGGTTTAACATTTGTCCGCGAATGTAGCCACCTTTCATTGCGTTGTGTCACTTTGTGTGACGAAAAAGAAAAAAAAACGCCCGCCACCATACGTCCGCGCTGATTTATTTGCTAACTTGGCTCTCGATTTCGGACGCATTCCGCGGTGGTTTGCTCCGCAGTCGTCGCATTGCTTGATTGTAACGTATAGTTTAATAACCTATGGAAGCCAAAAAAACACCTAAGGCTGACCTCGAAAACAAGAAGATTATCTTCACCGAGATCGGTCTGGCTGTGGCACTCGGCGTTACCTTGGCTGCCTTTGAGTGGACGTCGCAAGACGTTACCATTCAGAACCTTGAGGTTCAGCAGCAGGAGGTCGTCGAGGAGGAGATGATCCCCGTAACGACGCAGGATCAGGTCAAACCGCCACCACCACCTCCACCCCCACCACCAGTCGCTGAGTCCCTCAACATCGTCGACGATAACACCGAGGTCGCTGAGGACTTCGACTTCAACTCCGAGATGGACGAGAACTCCGAGGTTGAAATCCGCGACGTGGAGCCCGAGGTCGTTGAGGAGGAGGAACCCGCCGAGCAGGAGGTCTTCCTCATCGTCGAGCAGATGCCTGTCTTCCCAGGCGGCGACGCTGAGCTCCGCAAGTTCCTCGCCCAGTCTGTCAAGTACCCTGTCATCGCGCAGGAGAACGGCATCCAGGGTCGTGTCTTCGTCAGGTTCGTCATCGCTCCCGATGGCTCAGTCACCAACGTCGAGGTCGCTCGTCCATTCGACCCGAACCTCGATAAGGAGGCCGTCCGTGTCGTCAAGTCCATGCCTAAGTGGACACCTGGCAAGCAGCGTGGCAAGGCGGTGCGCGTGTCCTACACCGTGCCCATCAACTTCGTCCTCCAGTAGTCTTTTGAGTTGACTCCAAAACTCATAAATTTTCAGCCCGACGCTCAATCTGAGCGCCGGGCTTTTCTATTGCCCCTCCACTCATTCCCCGCGCACGTGCCGCCGTCGCCCTCCCCCTCCTTTATTATAACACGAGCGACCACCTCCACCCCGAAATTTGCTAACTCCAAATTGCAATTTTCACTTTTGCCTTTCTCAATAATGAGCTAAATTCGCGGCACGACTGCGCCCCGCTCCCCGAGTTGTGGCGTAGCCCAAAGAAAACTAAACATTTAAGCACTTCGCAGTAATGGAAGTCATCAGCACAGTCGCGGAGCTCAAGGCTCGCGTGGCGGATGCACGTAAGGCCGGACATACGGTCGGCCTCGTCCCGACAATGGGCGCGCTCCATGTCGGCCACCTCTCTCTCGCCAAGAGGGCTTGCGCCGAGAACGATTTCGTCGTCGTAAGCGTTTTTGTCAACCCTACTCAATTCAATAACCCTGACGACTTGCGCACCTACCCGCGCACCCTCGACGCCGATGTCGCACTCCTCAAGGAGAACACGGCCGTGAGCGTCGTCTTCGCCCCGACGGTGCAGGAGATATACCCTAAGCCCGACACCCGCGTCTTCTCCCTCGGCCCCGTGGCCGAAGTCATGGAGGGCGCCCACCGCCCAGGCCATTTCAACGGCGTCTGCCAAATCGTCTCCAAGCTCTTCGCTTTCGTCTCACCCGACAAGGCATACTTCGGCGAGAAGGATTTCCAGCAGATAGCCGTCATCCGCCGCATGGTCGAGCTGTGCGACTTCAAGCTCCAGATCGTCCCTTGCCCCATAGTCCGCGAGGCCGACGGGCTTGCCGTCTCCAGTCGCAACACGCTCCTGACGCCCGAGCACCGCAAGGCCGCCCCGCACATCCACGAGGTGCTCGAGGCCTCAAAGGCCCTCGTCGGAAAGATGTCGCCCGCCGAGCTCACCAAGTGGACAGCCGACAAGGTCGACGAGAACAGCCTCCTCAATACCGAGTACTACGAGATTGTCGACGCCCGCACACTCCAGCGCGTCAACTCGTGGTCCGAGACCGACGAGCCTCACGGCTGCATAACTGTCCAGGCCGGCAACGTCCGCCTCATCGACAACATTTCGCTCAAATAACCCCACAAAGCCCACCAACTCGTATGTTCGTCACTCTGATGAAGTCCAAAATCCACGACGTGTCGGTCACCCAGTCCGACCTCAACTACGTCGGGAGCATCACCATCGACGAGGATCTTATGGATGCGGCGGGCATCCTCCGCAACGAGAAGGTCCAGGTGGTGAACAACAACAACGGCGAGAGGCTCGAGACCTACGCCATCCCCGGCGAGCGCGGCTCGGGCGTCATATGCCTCAACGGGGCCGCCGCCCGCAAGGTGGCAGTGGGCGATGTCGTCATCATCATCTCCTACGCGCTCATGACGGCCGATGAGGCCGCGTCGTTCAAGCCCAAAGTCATTTTCCCCGATACACTTACCAATAAGCTCGTGCGTTGACCTCTCTCTTCCTGAGGCGTTTGCCGGCCCTTTTGCGAGGCTGGGCGGAAGGCGGTGTCCACGTCTTCTGCCTGGCCTTAGCTTTTTATCTCCTCACTGTCGGCCCTTCCGTCTCTTTGTGGGACTCGGGCGAATTCGTCTGCTGCGCCGCCGGCCTCGATGTGGGCCATCCGCCCGGCGCCCCGCTCTACTGGCTCGTGCTGCGCCTCGCCGTCATCCTCGCTCCCGCGGGGTGCGAGGCTCTGGCCTGCTCCGTGGCCTCGGCGTTGTGCTGCGCGGCCGCCGCCGCCGTCCTTTCGCTCGTCGCCCGTGAGGCCGCGCTGTGGGCGTTTCCGCGTGCCTCGTGGCGTGCGCTCTTTGTGGCGCAGTCGGCGGCTGGCCTTTCGTGGGCTTTCGCCGACAGCGTGTGGGCTGTGGCTGTCGAGACCGAGGTCTACGGCGCGGCGTGCCTCCTCGCCTTCGCGGTCCTTTGGCTCGCCTTGCGTTTCCGTCGGTTGGGCGGTGTGAGGCTGTTGCTCGTCGCCTGCCTCCTTGTCGGCCTCGCGTCGGGTGTCCATTGGTTGGCGTGGCTCCTGCTGCCTGTCGCTGTCGCCGTGGCCTTGTCGCGGCGTGGCCGCTGGATGATGGTTGTCGGTGCTGCCGTGGGCTGCGCCGCCGTGGCTCTTCTCGTGTGGCTCGCGTCGGGCCATGTGTTCGACTTCGCCTTGCTGGCCGACCTCGCGGCGGTCAACATTCTGGGGCTTCCCGTCGGGGTGGGGTGGGCAGCGGGGGCGTTGGCCTTGCCCCTCCTCTTGCTGTGGCTGGCGGCTGCTTGGCGTTCGTCGTGGCTGGGGAGCGCGGCCTTGTGCCTCTTCCTCGTCTCCGTCGGCTTCCTCTCCTATGCGCTTCCGCTTGTCCGCGGAGGCGTCGCGGCTGTCAGTGTCGGCTCTCCTTCCGATGCTCAACGGCTGTCGGACTATATGTCGCGGCGTCAGTACGGTTCGCGCCCGCTGCTCTCAGGTCCCACCTACGCCTCTCGGCCCGATGGCTTCACCTACGAGGAGCGGATGGATTACGCCGACTCGCTCCACCGCTATGTGGCCTCGCGCCGGCCGGCCGACTACTCCTACCCCTCGTCGCAGAAGTCGCCCTTCCCGCGCATGACGGTCAGGTCCGACGAGGCGCTGTGGTCCTACCAGGCCTGGGCGCAGCCCGAGGGATGGCCGGATTCCATTCCCTCTCTGTCCGATAATCTTCGTTTCTTCCTCTCCTACCAAGTGGGGCATATGATGCTCCGCTACGTGATGTGGAATTTCTGCGGACGGCAGAACGCCGACATTGGCGACGGCGGCTTCCTTTCCGGCAATTTCATTTGCGGCATCCGCCCCCTCGACGACGCCCGCCTCCATCTCGTCGACTACGACTCGCCCGCCGACGGGTGCTACGCACTTTTCGCCGTCCCACTTATCCTCGTTCTTGCCGGCTGCGTGTTCCTGGCTCGCCGCGCCCCGGCCCGCGTGTCGTGCGCGCTCCTCCTTTGGGGTGTTTTGACGGGCCCCGCCCTTGCGCTCTATATAAATATGCCGCCCTACGAGCCCCGCGAGCGCGACTATGTCTTCCTCCTCCTCTACGCAGTCCTCTGCCTGTGCCTCAGTGCCGCATTGACCGCCCTCTTCCATTGGTGCGACGGGCGGATCATGCGCGCCCGTCCCACTACCGCCATTCGAGTGCGGAGGATTATGACCCTCGGCTTTGCCTTTGCCGTGCCGGCTCTTATGGCCTGCCAAGGCTTCGCTCCTCACAATCGCTCTGGCAATACTCTTGTAGATTCGCTCGCCAAGAGCGTTCTCGACCTCTGCCCCGCCGATGCCGTGGTGGTCGTGGGGGGCGACAATGACACATACCCGTTGTGGTATGCGCAGCAGGTCCTTGGCTACAGGCGCGATGTGCGTGTCGTCAACTACGGCCTGTTGGCCGCCGACTGGTATGCCGCCCGTCTCCTCCGTCCCGACCGTGGGGCGGCTCCGCTCTCCGTCCGCCATGCCCCGTTGGCGGCGTCGGGGCGGCTTCAGCAGACCATCGTCGTGCCGTCCGATGCCGATACGGTCACTCTCTCGTGTGTGCGCCATGCGGCGGAGACCGAGCTCGGCGAGAGCCTCCTCCTCCCGTCGCCATGCGTCCGCATCCCGCTGGCCGGTACGTCCGTCGTTGCCCGTATCGGAAAGACAGACCTCGACCCGGCCGAGCTTCTCCTCCTTGAGATTTTCGCCGAGAACCCGTCGCGTCCCCTCTGCCTCATGCCCGATGTCGTCCCTGTGGACGACCTTGGCCTTGCGCCTTACGTCCGCGACCTCGGACCGCTGGCCTACCTTTCGCCCGATACGGCATTCCTCTCCCCTCGCCGCCGTTGGCAGTTGCTAACGAGTGCTGTCCGCCTCCCCGACGCGTCCGCATTCTCGCCCTCGCCCGATGAGGTCGCTCAGCTCGATCGGCTCCACTTGCGCCGTCTCTGCGCCGACGTGGCGGACGACGCCATCCGTGCCGGCGACTTGCGGACGGCGGGCCAAGTCCTGCGCCGCGCCCTTTCGTGGCAACCCGTCGATGTCGGGTCTCCCGATGTCCTGTCCGTCCGCATAGCCCGGCTTCTCTACTCTTCGGGCGATGTATCGCTCGCGCGGTCCGTCCTCACCTCGCTCGCTTCGCGCCAGACTCTCGCTTTGCGCCGTGCGCAGGCTCTTTCGCCTTCCGCGCCCGCCACGGCAAATGCTATTGTCAACTCGTTGTCGCCCATTGTCTTGGAGACGGTCGATGCTCTCCACGCTACGGGCAATGACGACGTGGCTGTCGCGTTCGCTAATTTTATTAAATCTCTCTCCGTCGCTGGCGAAACACTTTGACCTCCGCCGACGTACAATGATAACGGGATGTGAGTGCCAAACAAATTATAATCACTTGGCACAATAACACGACCTCCTCTCGCGCCCCATTCCATATGTCGACAGACGTCAAAATACTCGAAAGGCTTACGCAGACCGGTGTCTTTTTCTGGGACGCCACGCAAGACCGTGTCTTCGAGGTCAGCGACAATTTCCGCGACTTCCTCGGGGTCTCCTCCAACCGCATCGAGCCCGAGGCCATGCTCAAGTTCTTCCCTAAAGAGGGGATGGATCTCTCGTTCCGCAAAGTCGGGCTCGGCGAGATGCAGTGGAACTCGTTCCTTTTCGTGCGGGGCAAGGAAATCCGCCTCCGCTGCGTCAAGCTCTCACAATATTTCGATTCCGACGGCCGACGCCACTCAGTCGGCACGGCCACCATCGACGACTCCGCTGCCCAAGCCCGCACGGCCGAGCCGCTCACGTCCGACGAGCCTATCTCCATCTTCGACGGCAAGCAGGCCGCCTTCTACGGCCGCCAGTCCCATGCCGGCTTCAACGTCGTCTACGACCAGATCGCCGATATGGCGAAGGCTTTCCGCGCCCATTTCCCGCCCGACGTCGTAGTCTCAGTCTGGAAAAAGATTGGCGGCGAGTATCTCTGCGTGGCCGTGGCCGGGAAAATCATGACGGCGAATCGGACGGACGTCTTCAAGGTCGGGTTCCGCCACCAGAGCCTCATTGTCGACAATCTGCTCTCCTCTTTCGGCGTCCGCGTCCTGAGCGAGCTCGGTCCGTTTGCATCCTTCGCGCAGAACGAGGTCGACGCGGTTCTCGCTTCGGGATGGATGTCGGGCGCCATTTCGGCCATCCGCTCCATAGATGATGGCGGAGTCTGGGGCTCGGTGTCATGCTTCGCGTCGCACGCCCGCGTGTGGAGCGCGGAGGAGAAGCAGAGGCTGCAGCTCCTCTCCGACTCCATATCGGTGCTTCTCGCGCAGTCGAGCGCCTATTCGCAGGTGTTCCACAACCTCGTGCTTACCCGTCTGGCATGCGAGGCCGGCGGTTTCTTCACCTGGCAGTGGAATGTCGAGGAGCATAGGCGTACCCTCGTCATGGTAGACGGCTCCGCCGTCGTCGCACCCTATGAGCTTGCCGCCCACCACGACGACCGCGAGGCTGTCATGGCGGCCTACAAGTCCGTGGAGCAAGGCCAAAAGCCCAGTTTCTCCATCCGCGCCCGTTTCCGCTTCAACCCCGGCGATGCCCTCAAGTGGTACGAGGTCTCAGCCCGAGCCGTCACGTGCGACAACTCAGGCAAGGCCCAGATTATCGTCGGCGTGGCTCGTGACGTCGACGAGATAGTCCGCGCCGAGGAAATTAAGCAAAAGGAGATCGAGCAGCGCGAGACCATATATAATAAGATGCCGGCCGTCTTCGCCCTTTTCGATGCCCAAGGCCGCGAGGTGTACACCAACCAGAAGGCCGCCGAGGTCTTCGGCGTCAGGTCCGTCGACGAGCTCAAAGGCCTGTGCGTCTTCGACCACCCCCTCCTCTCCGACGAGCAGAAGATGGGGATCCGCACCCGCGACAACTATGTCGCCGACTTCCTCTACGATTTCAAGAAGGTCAACGAGTCCGGCTTCTACCGCAGCAGGCGGTCCGACGTCATCGAGATGAACGTCAGGTCCTCCAAGCTCTACACGGCCGGCGTCATGACGGGCTATCTGCTCGTCTTCACCGACCTCTCACTCGTCGCAGTACAGAAACGCCGCATAGCCCTCTTCGACAGCTTCTTCGCCGAGATCGGCCGCTTCTCCAAACTCGGAGTCTGCCAGTTCGGCACTGGCGGCTTCGCATCTGAGCAATGGAATGTCAACATCGGGGCCGAGGATCCCGACTCGTTCAAGACTAAGTCAGTCTCACCCTCCTCCATCGACCTTGCCGACGCGGAGGCTCTCAACGTCGCAATCGCGGATCTCTATGCGCGTCGGATCTCCTCTTTCCAGCGCGACGTAAACGTCGAGCGACCCGACGGCAGGCATGTCGTAAACCTCCATCTCTCCTATTCCGACGCCGTCGATGACGTCACGGCCATATCCATCGATGTCACCGAGCAGCGCGAGAGGGAGGACGCCATAGTCCGCGCGCTCCGCAAGGCCGAGCAGGTCGAGAGCCTCCGCTCCAGGTTCTTCAACAACATAAGCCATGAGCTCCGGACCCCGCTCAACTCCATAGTGGGCTTCTCCGACCTCATAGCCCAGACTCAGGTCAAGGGCGACTTCGCGCGCTACGCTGGCATCATCAGGCGCAGCAACGCCCAGCTGCTCAATCTTGTCGACGGCATCATGGAGATGTCCCAGCTCCAGACCGGCAACCGCCGCTTCGTCAGGCAGGAGGTCGAGGTAGACAGCATCCTCTCCGGCATCCACGACCGGATGGAGGGCCAGCAGGCCGAGCCAGTCCGCTTCCTCACCCCCCACGAGCCGCGGATGCGTGGCTTCAAGGCCCCGCTCGATGTCGTGGCCACATCCCAAATCCTCACTCAGCTCGTCGACAACGCTTTCCACTTCACCAAGAGCGGGTGCGTCATGCTCTGGGCCTCGGCCGAGGCCGACAGCGTCGTCTTCCACGTGTCCGACACGGGCTGCGGCATCCCCGCCGATAAGCTCGAGTCCATCTTCGACGTCTTCGCCAAGGTAGACGAGTTCGGTCAGGGTGCCGGCCTCGGGCTCGCCGTGAGCCGTGAGCTGGCCCGGCAGATGGGCGGCGACGTGGGTGTGGAGTCCACCGTGGGGCGTGGCTCCCATTTCTTCCTCCGCCTGCCCATCTTTGCCGCCGAGAACCCCGTAGGCAAACCGGCCGACAGGGTCAACGTCGTCGTCCTGCCTCACGGGCAGGACCTCACGCTCGCCGTCTCGCTCGTCATGCCGCGGTGCAACGTCTTCAGCTGCATAAGATCCGAGTTCTCAAAGGTCTGGATGGAGAACCGGCCGCGCCTCTCCGTCATCGACGTGCGCGAGTGTCCCGATGTCGCGGTGCGTTTCATCCAGAACATACGTGCCTTCGGCGACTCATATCATACCCTTGTCGTCAACACATCCGACAGTGGAATTGCCGAGGACGACCTCCTCCGGGCGGGCGCGTCGGCAGTGGTCGTCGCGCCGCTCACAGAGACGTCCCTCTCCCACGTCGTCTCGCGGCTTATGGGGCCCGACTTCGTCCGGATGCCCATAACCGACGATAAGCGTATCATCTCATAGATTCCTTTCTCTTCCTCCCTTATGCCGCAACGTCTTCTGCCGCCCGGCGGGCGCATATCCATAGTCGCACCCTCCGGGGCGATAGACCCGGAAATCCTCAATTCTGGCGTCGCCGAACTCACGCGGGCTGGCTTCGATGTCCGCATAGAGCCGCATGTCCTCAATCACAGCATGGGTGTCTTCTCAGCCCCCGACTCCCTGCGCGCTGCCGACCTTGTCCGGGCTCTTTCCGACCCCGATGTCGATGTCGTCTGGTGCGCACGCGGCGGCTATGGCGCCATGCGTACTCTTGATGCGCTCGGTTGCTACGGCGGTTGGCGAGAAGTGTTCAATCAGACGGATAAGGTGATTGTAGGCTTCAGCGATATAACCGTTCTCCATACGGCTGCCGCAATCAACAACAATGTCGGTCTCCACGCCCCGATGCTCAAGCACATAGCGCGGCATGGCGCCGACTCGCCCGACGTCCGCGCCACGCTCGACCTCCTCCAAGGCATGCCGTTCAGTATCATGCGTCCCGCGCTCCCGGGCAGCCGCGACGGCGAGGCGTCCGGCAAGCTCATAGGCGGCAATCTCTCCATCCTCTACTCCCTCGCCGCCGCCGGCATGATGCCCTGTCTTGACGGTGCCATACTCTTCGTCGAGGACCTCTCGGAGTACCGCTACCACGTCGACCGTATGATTCTCTCGCTCCGCATGGCGGGCCACCTCGACAAAATACGCGGCCTCGTCGTCGGCCAGATGACCGGCATGAAGGACGGGGCTACACCCTTTGGCCGCGACGCCTACCAGATAGTGGCCGATGCCGTCACCGGTCTCGACATCCCCGTTTTCATCGGCTATCCCGCGGGTCATGCGCCAGAGGAGAACTACCCCCTGGTCATTGGTGCCGACTGTGAGCTGAGCGTCTGCGGCGGTACGGCCACCCTGTCGCAGGGCTGACCGCTGTCCGGCTTCCGCAGCCCGTCTGACACATAAGGCATATTAAAGTGGCTCGCTCTTGCTAATAGAAATAAATTTGTAAATTTGCCACTTGTGTGCCAGAGGGTTAACACCCGCGGCCGCACGCCTCGAAAAGTTAACAGAAACAACACCATAAAAGACATAATGTCAAAGATCAACGCAGTAATAACGGGTGTGGGCGCCTTCACCCCCGAATATCGCCTTACGAACGATGAGCTCAGCCGTATGGTGGACACTAACGACGAGTGGATCATGACCCGCGTGGGCATCAAGGAGCGCAGGATCCTCAAGGAGAATGAGGGTACTGCCGCCTCCGACATGGGAGCCAAGGCCATCGAGGATCTCGTCAGCAAGACTGGACTCGACCTTCAGGAGGTCGACCTCGTCGTCTGCACCACCGTCACCGGCGATATGCCCATCCCCGCCACTGCGGCCATCATTTGCGACAAGGTCGGCATCCACAAGGCCCTCGCGTTCGACATCAACGGCGCCTGCTCCGGCTTCCTCTACGGTCTCGACCTCGTCAGCCAATACATCCGCTCAGGCTCCAAGAAGAAGGTCATCCTCGTCAGCACCGAGAAGATGTCCAGCATCGTCGACTACACCGACCGCACCACGTGCGTCCTCTTCGGCGACGCCGCCACGGCAGTCCTTGTCGAGCCTACCGAGGACGAGGTCGGCCTCATCGACTCCAACCTCCACACCGACGGCTTCGGCCACGCCTGGCTCAAGATTCCCGCCGGCGGCTCCGAACTCCCCGCAAGCCATGAGACGGTCGACAACCACCAGCACTTCGTCTATCAGGAGGGCAAGCAGGTCTTCAAGTACGCCGTCACCTATATGGCCGACGCCACCGTCGACATCATGAAGCGCAACAACCTCACGGCCGACGACATCGCATGGCTCGTCCCCCATCAGGCTAACCTTCGCATCATCTCCGCCACTCAGGAGCGTATGGGCATCCCGACCGAGAAGGTCATGATAAACATCCAGCGCTACGGCAACACCACCTCGGCCACCATCCCCCTCTGCCTCTACGAGTGGGAGAGCCAGCTCAAGAAGGGCGATAACCTCATCCTCGCCGCCTTTGGCGCAGGCTTCACCTGGGGCGCTCTCTACATCAAGTGGGGCTATAATCCTAAGTAGTTGGCGTCCTGAGCCGCGAGTGGAATCCTCGGCTCGACTTCGCAAGACTGTTTTTTAGGGGCAGTTCGTTGCCCACTCTCCCGATTAAGCGGACTGGAGAATCATCTCCAGTCCGCTTTTGCTATAATACTACAATCTTCTGATTGTTTGTTACTGTTCGTGCTATACGCTATCATTATTCCTCTGAAAATCCAACTATCGGATTGATTGCTAATATGAAATTTATATATATTGCGCCGCATTCGAGAGCAGTTCGTAAGCCGGCTATGAATTACTCCCGCCGAGAAATTTTATTTAATCATAAAATGAAAAAGATTAGTATCCTCTTAGCGACCATTTTTTCTTGGTCGTTGTTGTCTTGCTCCGATGACTTCCCAAATGAGGCCAATTCCGTGATTGAGGGGCAACCCGCATTCCCCGCTACCACTATCAGCGCAGACTCGGCTCTTGCCGGATTTGCCCAAATTCTCTCCACTGCCGTATCCGAGCGTAAGAAAGATTCTCAAAACACCGACAAGATCTCAACCACGGTCACTGAGAAATGGACGGAGACGTCCGATGATTTGGGGCAGGTTCGCATTTATTACTACGACCCGGTAATCGTAGGTATGAATGGCTCTTCTCCGATTGTGAAAACATATAACACTGGGTCCGTAGAGTTTGGTGTCTTCGTAAAGTGAATTAAGCTATGAGACAACTTTTGTTCTTAATCTCCGTTCTCCTGCCTTTCTCCTCGTACATCGCGGCACAGGAGTCATATTCCCGCGTCTCGCTCGCCTATGAGGTTATGGATTTCCACTACGATGACGGCTATGCTGACGACGACACTCCCAAGGGACTCTCCTTTGGTTATGCGCACGGCTTCGCATTGTCGGCCTCTAAGCCCCCTCTACCTTGAGGCGGGTGCCAAGCTCGCCTGGACTCATCTTGTTCACAACAAGCGTCCTCTGGATGTCTGGGTTATGCGTATGGATTTTCTCGATATGTCACTCCCTGTCGATCTCACATACAAGTTCTCTTTATTCAATGGCAGCATCGGGTTCACTCCATCAACTGGTCCCAACTTTCGTTTCAACATCATTGGTCGCCAGAAGATGTCTTATTATGAGCTGAGCAAGGGAAAGAAGACGGAGAAAATTAATTTTCTCGCGCGCGACGAGGCTTACCCCGCGGCCATTTTCCAGTTCGGGTGGAGAGCTGGTGTCGCAATCTCGTGTGGCTCATTTAGCATAGGCTACAATTTTACGTATGATTTCACGCCTTATCGTGAGGTCTTGATTTCTAAATACGGTCATCTGGGCGATACGAAAACAGCCCACCACACCCTCTCCGTCGGTTACACTTTCTAAGCGTAACCCATTCAAGTCCACAAAAATACTCCGCCCCGTCGTGCCTGCTGCAGGTCATGACGGGGCGGGGTCTATTTTGCAATATGGAGTCGCCTGCTACCTCTTTCTCATTATGGTCATCCCGTCGCGTATCGGCAGGATGAACTTCTCCACGCGGTCGTCCGCCGCCACCATGTCGTTGAATGCCTTCACCGCCTGTGTATGATGGTCCGACGGACGAACTGTCGCGTCCACCACGTGTCCGTCCCACAGCACGTTGTCCGCCAATATGAATCCGCCCCTTCGCACCCGTGGCAGCACCGCCTCGTAGTATTCAGTGTATTCGCGTTTGTCCGCGTCGATAAACACGAGGTCTATCTCCCGTCCGCCCGTCTCTTCGTCCATCTCCCTCAACGCCTTGCCGAGGTCGCCTATGTGCAGCCGAAGCTGCGCCGAGTGTGCCGAGCGGCCAAAGTACTCCCTTATCAGCGGCTCCAACTCGTCGTTTATCTCCACTGTGTGAAGCCTCGCCTCGGGGTCGTCCATCCCCTCCGCCATCGCGAGCGCGGAGTAGCCTGTGAAAGTGCCGATCTCCAATATTAGCCTCGGCCGCGCCATCTGCACTATCACCTTCAGCAGCGAGCCTTGCAAGTGTCCCGAGCACATCCGCGGCTGTATGGTCCTCAGGTGCGTCTGGCGGTCAAGCTCGTGCAGCAGCGCGGGCTCGGGGTCGGAGTGCGCCGCTATGTAGTCCTCTATCTCTTGTGTCATACGTATATAAGCCTCGACATTTCGCTCCGTCCCAGCACCTTCTGCGCCACTCGGAGCATCGATTCGCGGCTGACGCGCTCCCGCACCGCGTCCGCCATCGCCTCCACGCCCATGCTGTCGCCGTATACCACGGCGTTGCGCCCGGCGGCGAGCATGAGGCTCTCGCTGTCGTCGGCCGACATTATTATCTGGTTGCAGTACTGCCGTATGACTTTGGCGAACCGCCTCTCTGTCAGCGCCTCCTGGCAGAGGGTGTCAATCTCCTTGCGCACAAGCGCCATGGAGCGGGGGATGTTCTGCCCGTCAGTCCCGAAGTATATCGTGAAGAGGCCAGTGTCGGCATACGACGTGTAGTTCGTCTCCACGTTGTAGGCTATGCCGTGCCTCTCGCGCAGTGCCACGGAGAGGAGCGAGTTCATGCTCGGGCCTCCCAGCAGGTTCGAGATCACGTTCATCTCCAGTCTGTCGGCGTCGTGGCAGTCGGGTGCCGCGCAGCCTATCACCACGTGCGCCTGGCTCGTCCCGCGGTTCTCCTCCTTGTCGAATGCCGCGATGCCATGCCCGCATGCCTCGGTGTCGCAGTGTGCCGTGGCGGACGCTTTGCCGAAGCAGCGCTCCGCCACCCGCGCCACCTGTCTTTCGCTCGCCGGGCCTATGTAGGCGAAGCACATGCGGTCGGTGGTGTGGGTGCGGCCTATGAATCGACGCGCGTCGTCGCCCGTGAAAGTGCCTACGCTCTCAGCCGTGCCGAGTATGTTGTGCCCAAGCGGCGTGCCGGCGAATGCCAGATCCTCGAACTCGTCGAATATCAGCTCGGCAGGGGTGTCCTCGTAGCTCGTTATCTCGTCTATTATCACTTCGCGCTCCTTGTCCAGCTCGGCGGCGGGAAATGTCGAGTTGAACGCCATGTCGGCAATCAGCTCGGCGGCGCGGGACAGGTCGTCCTTCAGGAAGGCGGCGTGGATGACCGTCTCGTCCTTCGTGGTGTAGGCGTTAAGCTCGCCGCCCACCTCGTCCAGTCGGTTCAATATGTGGTGGGCGCGACGCTTGCCCGTCCCCTTGAACACCGTGTGTTCCACGAAGTGGGCCAGGCCGTGTTCCGTCTCCGTCTCGTCGCGGCTCCCCGCTCCTATCACCAGCGCGCAGCGCGCCACGGGGCCGGGGGCGTATAGGCTCACGAGCCGAATCCCGTTCTCTAATGTCGTTACTGCCATTCGTAGTCTCTATTCGCCCGCAAATGTACTGAAAATTAACCTCCCAAGGTCATTCCTCCCGCCCCGCCGTCGCTCCGTTTGCCAATCACCTTCTCACGAAAATTGAGATATCCGGTAAAAAACAACGCCACTCCCTTTGCAGGGTTAAAATAAAGCACTACTTTTGTGTCGCAATTCCGCAGGGGACTTCCTTATTGCCGATGCTTCCCGATTAAAATTGCCCTATAGTATAAAGGTAGTACAGAAGATTCTGGTTCTTTTAGTCTGGGTTCGAATCCTGGTGGGGCAACTATCTCTTTCGAGAGATATGGGTGGAAGACACTTTCTTGGCTTGATCCATAGTATAATGGCAGTACAGGAGATTTTGGTTCTCTTAGTCGAGGTTCGAATCCCCGTGGATCAACACTTTTCAGTTTGCCCTATAGTATAAAGGTAGTACAGAAGATTCTGGTTCTTTTAGTCTGGGTTCGAATCCTGGTGGGGCAACACTTTTCAGAGGATGGCTTTTTAGCCGTCCTCTTTTTGTTTCCCCAAAATGCGTTCGACATACACCAAGTAGAGGCTCACTCTGCGTCGCCGCCCTCGTCCATCCAGTCTTCCCACGGGAACTTCTCCCACACGGGCATCTTCGCCGCGTCAATCTCGTCCGCATGCCTCTCCAGCCGCCGTGCCAAGTCGCGGAACGCCTCGGCCACTTGGTGGTACTCCTCCTCGGTGAATTTTGCGCTGTGCCTGACGAACCCCATGCTGTTGTTCATCCGTTCTGCCATCCAATTCCAACTCTCCTTGAAATACTGGCTCGCGAGCCGGCCCGTGTTTATCAGGCCTTCCAACTCCGTCATGGCAATAAAGACCGCGCCTGGCTTGTCCTCTATGCACTGGCCGCGCCAGTATTCATGAGATTTTTTATTGTGTATCTTTCTTTTCCCTAAGTACATAGTGCTCCGTTTTATATGTTTAAGTTGAGGGTTCCCGGTTTTCGGGAACTCTCAATTTGCCGCTATATGCAATTTCTCAAATTGTTTAATAGCCCTCTCATTTCTGCGATAACTCGCCTGTTAATTCTGGTCGGCTCAATCATATCCACCAGCTCAATCAATCGCCTTATCAGTAGCTCTTCATAGCTCATTTCATTCCACACCCCCTCTCAAATCCTTTAAGGTAAACACTTATTCTCATTTGTTTCCCCCTAAGGATTTGATGGTTTCGTTTGTTGTCGTGAGCCTGAATTGTTTGGTAGTCTGATAGTTACATGCCGCTGCTCTTTCGCCGTGTGTTAATTGGCCGACAGGTGTGTTTACTCTTCTCCACCCTCCTCGTCCATCCAGTCTTCCCACGGGAACTTCTCCCACACGGGCATCCTCGCCGCGTCAATCTCGTCCGCGTGCCTCTCCAGCCGCCGTGCCAAGTCGCGGAACGCCTCGGCCACTTGGTGGTACTCCTCCTCGGTGAATGTCGTGCTGTGGCGGCTATGCCCCTCGCAGTAGTTCATCCGCTCAGTGAACCATAGCAGCGACTCCTTGAAATACTGGCTCGCAAACCTCGACTGGTTTATCAGCCACTCCAGCTCAAAGAATGCTCTTGCCGTAGCGCCGGGCTTGTGTCTGATGGCTCTGAGCCGGTTGCGTTCATACCTCTCCAAATTGTATATCTTTCTTCTCCCCAGATACATGGCTTCTAAGTTTAGATGAGAAAATTGCCCCCGATTTCTCGGGGGCTTGTAACTTGTGATGCGCTAACAATACATCAATTCACGTAGTAGATTTTTAATCCTGTTGATTTCAAACATGTTAGCATGGGTCTCGATTGTGTCAAGGCAATCGAAAATCTGGCGGAACAGCTCTCGACGCCTTTTCAAAAGTTCCATTCTCATGGGCTCTAAATTTTTGTGTTCGCCTATAAGGATGTGAGCCTTTCGTTTGTATTGGTGGGTCGAAATGATTGTTATAGAGATAGTTGTAAGACTCTACTCTCGCACCCGGACGGATTTGCCGACAGCCTGTTCACTCCTCGTCCATCCAGTCCTCCCACGGGAACTTCTCCCACACGGGCATCTTCGCAGCGTCAATCTCGTCCGCATGCCTCTCCAGCCGCCGCGCCAGGTCGCGGAACGCCTCGGCCACTTGGTGGTACTCCTCCTCGGTGAATGTCGTGCTGTGGCGGCTATGCCCCTCGCAGTAGTTCATCCGCTCAGTGAACCATAGCAGCGACTCCTTGAAATACTGGCTCGCAAACCTCGACTGGTTTATCAGCCACTCCAGTTCGAAGAAGGCATTGTCCGTTGCGCCGGGCTTGTGCCTGATGGTTCTTTCCCGGTCGCGTTCATACCTCTCCAAATTGTATATCTTTCTTCTCCCCAGATACATTGCTTCTAAGTATAGATGAGAAAATTGCCCCGATTTCTCGGGGGCTTGTAACTTGTGACCCGCTAACAATACATCAATTCACGCATCAGATTTCTGATTTCATTTATCGTCAGTTCGTTGTCTGGAGTTTCGATTGTGTCAAGACGTCTTAGTATCTTGCTAACAATGATTCTTCTTTGGAACATTGGGCTTCCCCACATGTCCGAAAGTTTCCTTGTCATAGGCGTATAATTTTTGATTTCGCCTATAAGGAAGTGAGCCTTTCGTTTGTATCTGTGAGTCTAAATAGTTGATATTTAGATGGTTGTTTTCGGATGTCTCCTCTGTGCCGCGTTCTATGCCCGACGTTGTGCGCAGCCCCGCTCGCTTATGGTCGATGAGAGTCCGTCAGTCCTCCCATTCAATATATTCAGCCGCGTCTATCTCGTCGGCATGCGCCCTCAGCCGCTTGGCGATGTCGCGGAAGCTCTCGGCGAGTTGGTGGAACTCCTTTTCCGAGAATGTCTCTACTCTTCCGTCTTCATTGTCGACGCACCCGTCCAGACGCCTTGAGAACCAGCCTCTCGTCTTCTTGAAATATTGGCTCGCAAGGTGAGTCTTGTTTATCACGCCACCAAGTTCGCAGAAGGCCGTGAAAGCCGCGTCCGGCTTGTACTCGATGCCCATCTCGCGCATCCTCTCTGTCTCTGCGCTGTCGCTTGTCCCGTCTTCCTTTATATACATGGCCTTTTATGAAAATTGATAACCATCCTGTATGCTGGGCCATAGTCCGCCCAATGTCCTCATCTTACGGTCTTTGCGCAAAAAAGGTTCGCACCTCCATGTCCCGCTCCAATGGGGACAGTGAAGGTGCGACACCTTAATTATTATGCGTGCGGCCCGGCTGCTTATATCAGTCCGCGGCGTTTCAGCTCGTCAAGGTCCTCGGGCGTGTCTATGCTCAGGCTCTCAAGCTCCGTCGGCAGGACTCGCACCTGGTATCCGTTCTCAAGCCATCTCAGCTGCTCAAGGCTCTCGCACTTCTCCAGGTCGCCGGGCTGCAGCTTGGTCAGCTCGTGCAGTGTGGCGGTGCGGTAGGCGTAGAGGCCTATGTGGTTCCAGTAGTCGTGGCTCTTCTGCCAGTCGTGTTCGGCCACGCCCCTGAGGTAGGGGATGGGCTGACGGCTGAAGTAGAGGGCGTTGCCCTGCGCGCTGATCACCACTTTCGGCTTGTTGGGGTTGAAGAGATCCTCCTCGTTGTCGGCGTGCTTCACCAGGGTGGCAATCTCGACCGCAGGGTCGTCAAAGGCGCTTGTCAGCAGCGCCACCTGCTCGGGCTTTATGAAAGGCTCGTCGCCCTGGATGTTCACTACCACCGCGTAGCTCCTGCCGTCCTCGGCCTCCACTTTGCTCACGGCCTCGGCGCAGCGGTCCGTGCCGCTCCTGTGGCTCGTCGAGGTCATGACCACCCGGCCGCCAAATGCCGCCACGGCATCCGCTATGCGGTAGTCGTCCGTCGCCACGGCCACGTTGGGCAGAGTCTTGCCCACCTGTTCGTATACCCTTCTTATCATCGGCTTGCCGCCTATGTCGGCCAATGGCTTGCCGGGGAAGCGCGTCGAGGCGTAGCGGGCGGGGATGAGGCCCAGTATGTTCTCCTTCTCCATATAGTCTTTTCGTCTTTTTAGGTTTCCGCAAAAATAGCTACTTTTGACGTTCGCTATAGCCCGCCCGCGCCATTTAAGCGGGACGGCATGGCGGCTCCTCCCCGGCCAAACACATCATTCCCTGTCTATGGCGGATAATTCCGAGATCAAAGCGCGCTTCGGCATCATTGGCAACGACCCCGAGTTCCTCAGGGCCATCGATATGGCTGTCCAAGTGGCCCCCATCCAGCTCTCTGTCCTCATCATCGGCGAGAGCGGTGCGGGCAAGGAGGTCTTCCCCCAGATTATCCACGCTTTCAGCGCGCGTAAGCATAAGCCCTACGTGGCCGTCAACTGCGGCGCGATTCCCGAGGGCACTATCGACTCCGAGCTCTTCGGCCATGAGAAGGGCGCCTTCACCGGAGCCCTCAACGAGCGAAAGGGCTATTTCGAGGAGGCCAATGGCGGCACCATCTTCCTCGACGAGATCGGCGAGCTCCCACTCGCCACACAGGCCAAGCTCCTCCGCGTCCTCGAAAAGGGCGAGTATATGAGGGTCGGCTCGTCGCTCGTCAAGAAGACCGATGTCCGGGTAGTCGCGGCTACCAATGTCGACCTCGAGAAGGCCATCGTCTCCGGCCGTTTCCGCGAGGACCTCTTCTACCGCCTCAACGGCGTCCTCATCCGCATCCCCCCCCTCCGCAAGCGAAAGTCCGACATCCCCCAGCTTTTCCACAAGTTCACGTCCGACTTCGCCGACAAGAACCATATCCCGCCCGTCCGCCTCACGCCCGAGGCCGTCGACGAGCTTACGGCCTACAACTGGCCAGGCAACGTCCGGCAGCTCAAGAATGTGGCGGAGCAGCTAACGGTCCTCGCTCCCGAGCGACTCGTCTCCCGCGACGATATGGCGCGCTTCATCCCAACGGCCGAACCCGCCGACCGCGCACGGCTGCTCCCTCAGGTCGACGGCCAGCGCGACCAGGCCTTCAGCTCCGACCGCGAGATCCTCTACAAGATTCTCTTCGACCTCCGCAACGATGTCAACGACCTCAAGAAGCTCGTCCTCTCGCTCATCAACAGCGAGGGTGGGGTGGAGTCCCTCAGCAAGGAGAATCTCAACATCCTCCGCCGTGTCTACGCCTCCAATGACGAGCCTGGCATCGCCACCCGCGACAACGCCCATCCCGACGAGGCCAGCCTACTCCCCTCGCAGCATAGGAGCCTCGCGCAAGGCTCTCTCGGCGGCCAGGTCGAGGACATACTCCCTGTCCGCCCCGCCGAGACGGCCGACGCGCACGTCGTCGAGGAGGCCAGGCCCCTCTCCATCGCCGACAACGAGAAGGAGCTCATCCGCAAGTCGCTTGTCAAGAACAAGGGCAGCCGCCGTATCACGGCGCGCGAACTTCAAATTTCCGAGCGTACGCTCTACCGTAAGATCCACGACTATGGCCTCGATGACCTTTAAGAGCCTCCGTGCCGCACTCGCCGCCGCGCTCCTCTCCCTCTCCACGGCGGCTTGCACTGTCTCCATCACCATGAGCGGAGCCTCCATCCCTGAGAACCTCAACACGTTCTCCGTCCAGTATATCAACAACCGTGCCCCGCTCGTCAACCCCGAGCTCTCGTCCACCCTCACCGAGGGCCTCAAGGACCGTATTCAGAACGAGAGCCGCCTCGGACTCGTCAATGAGAATGGCGATGTCGACTTCTCCGGCGACATCACGGCCTATTCCACCCAGCCCATGGCCCTCAAGGCCGACGCCGTCTCAGCGCAGACGCGCCTCTCGGTCTCCGTCAAAATCCGCTGCCGCAACTCCAAGGACCCTCAGAAGGACTGGGAGCAGACGTTCAGCGCCTATCAGGACTAC
Source organism: Marinilabiliaceae bacterium (assembly GCA_051875415.1). Lineage (GTDB taxonomy): Bacteria > Bacteroidota > Bacteroidia > Bacteroidales > Marinilabiliaceae > W3P20-009. The sequence goes on along the minus strand of JBJEGU010000009.1, from coordinate 47,627 downwards.
GACTCCGAGAACAACCTCGCCGATGTCGAGTCTGACCTCGTCGAGCTTATCGTCGAGGAGATCACTGAGAATATTTTCAATAAGGCTTTCGCCGACTGGTAGACCTTGACTAAGGATCAGTTCTATAACGCCGTCGAAAACCCCGACGACATCAACCCCGACTCTGTCGACGCTCTCGCCCAGGCGGTGCGCCGTTTCCCCTATTTCCATGCCGGGTGGATGCTCCTCGCCAAAGGGCTAGCCGACTCCTCCAGCCCCCACTTTCAGTCCGAGCTGAGGAAGGCGGCTGTCCATGTGTGGGACCGTGCCGCGCTTTTCTGGCTCGTCAACGGCGCCGACGAGTCGCGCAAGGCAAAAAAGCCCGATGCTGCCGCCGCCGCAAAGGTCAATGAAGCCGAACACGCCACCACGCCTGGCCCGGCCGCACGCCTCCTCACGCCGCCACCCCCGGTGGCCGACGACTACTTCCCGGGCGTGGCCGACGATCTCGGCATCGACGCCGCATCAAAGCCCGACAACACTTACTCGCTGACCGACTTCGACGACCATCTCCGCCGCCCGAGCGAGAGGTACACGTTCGCCGATTGGCTCGACTATGTGTCCGAGCGCAAGTCCATTCTCGACGAGGAGGCCGCCCAGGACCGCAACTCCCGGCAAAGCCGCCTGATCGACGATTTCCTCAGGGAGCCCGTGGAGCGCATAACGCCGGCCGCGGCAAAACCCATCTCTCAGTCCGAGGCCAAGGCCATCGAGGAGAGGAGCGTCTCCGAGAACGACGAGATCCTCACCGAGACGCTCGCCTCCATCTATCTCAAGCAAGGTAAAACGGAGAAGGCCGTTAGCATATTTAAAAAGCTTTCTTTGAAATATCCCGAAAAAAGTAGTTACTTTGCGTCCCGAATTGCGGAAATTCAAAAGTAACTTTCTCATTACAGTAACACTTCTACGATATGTTCGACGTTGTCGTTTGGCTGATGCTCGTCATCAGCATCTTCATGATAATCATTGTGCTCGTCCAGCGCTCTAAGGGCGGCGGACTCAACCAGAGCTTCGCAAGCCAGGCGCAGATTATGGGCGTCCGCAAGTCCACCGACTTCGTCGAGAAGGCCACTTGGACTCTCGCCGCCCTCCTCTTCGTCTTCTCGCTCTCGTCCGTGGCGGCTTTCCCCGAGAGGGCTGCTAAGCAGGACGGCGGACTCGATCAGCTCCTTGAGAACAAGGCCGCTAACCAGGCTGCGCAGCAGGCTCCCGCTTTCGACGCTCAGGCTCCAGCGGAGCAGCAGGCCGGGGCTCCCGCAGAGTCCGCCCCCGCAAGCTCATCCGAGCAACCCGCCGAGGCTGAGTAGTTCAACGCGATTCTTGGCGTGTGGAGGTTCGACTATCTCTCTGCTTCACGCCACACCATACGACCTAACGGGGGCGGATGCGCATCGTCTTGCACGGCGCGCATCCTCCCCCTTTCTCTTTCCCCTCTTTTCTCCACGCCCCCACCAACTCCCAACACCTTATGGCAAGCAAGAAAAAGTACCAACTGGTAATCGTCGAGTCCCCTACCAAAGCTAAAACCATCGAGAAGTTCCTCGGGGGCGACTTTGTCGTGCGCTCCAGCCAAGGTCATATCAGGGATCTCAAAAAGAACAACTCGGGTGTCGATGTCGAACACGGGTTCCTCCCCGTCTACGTCATCCCCGATGAGAAACAGGAGGTCGTGGCCGAGCTTGCCAAACTCGCCAAGTCGGCCGAGGAGGTCTGGCTCGCTTCCGATGAAGACCGTGAGGGTGAGGCCATCTCGTGGCATCTCGCCGTCGTCCTCGGCCTCGATGTCGAGTCCACCAAGCGTATCGTTTTCCATGAGATCACCAAGGGCGCCATCCTCAAGGCCATCCAGACCCCGAGGCATATCGATATGAACCTCGTCGACGCGCAGCAGGCGCGCCGAGTCCTCGACCGCCTCGTCGGCTTCGACCTCTCGTCTGTCCTCTGGCGCAAGGTCAAGAACGAGCTCTCGGCCGGCCGCGTCCAGTCCGTCGCCGTCCGAATCCTTGTCGACCGCGAGAGGGAGATTCTCGCCTTCAAGCCTAAGTCGGGCTTCGCTGCGTCGGCCTCGTTCTGCCTTTCCGGCCCCAATGGCAAAAAGTTCTCTTTCAAAGCAGACCTCAACACGAGGTTCGACGACATAGACGCCGCTGAGGCGTTCATGCGCTCTTGCGCCAACGCGCAGTTCAAGGTCTCGTCCGTCGAGAGTAAGGACATCTCCAGGCAGCCCGCTCCGCCCTTCACCACCTCCACCCTCCAGCAGGAGGCAAGCCGCAAACTCGGGCTCTCGCCTCAGAACACCATGCGCATCGCCCAGGAGCTCTACGAGGCTGGTCTCATAACCTATATGCGTACCGACTCCGTCAACCTCTCCGATACCGCCATCGCGGCCGCCGGCAAGGCTATAACCGAAAGTTTCGGACAGGAGTATCACCAGCGGCGCCAATTCCGCACAAGCACCAAGGGCGCCCAGGAGGCCCACGAGGCCATCCGCCCCACCGACATTGCGCTGCCGAACATTCAGCCGACCCCTGGAGCGCGCGACGACGACGCCAACCGCCAAGTCCGCCTCTACCGCCTAATCTGGATGAGGACCGTGGCCTCCCAAATGTCCGACGCCCAGATCGAGCGGACTACTATCTCCATCGACACGCCCGACCCCAAGGCCCATTTCTCCGCTTCGGCCAACGTCGTCAAGTTCGACGGTTTCATGAAGCTCTACCTCGAAGGTAATGACGACGCCGACGACGCCGACAGCTCCGAGGCGCGGCTCCCGGGAGTCGAGGCTGGGCAACCCCTCGAACTCGCTGCGCTCTCAAGTCGAGAGAAGTGGACTCAGCGCCCCCCGCGCTACAACGAGGCCGCCCTCGTCAAGAAGCTTGAGGAGATGGGCATAGGACGCCCTTCAACCTACGCTCCCACCATCTCCACCATCATGAACCGTGGCTACGTCGCCCGCGACTCACGCGAGGGCGTGCAGCGGGAGTTCCGTACACTCGAACTCAACAGCGGCGATGTCCTCCGCTCCGTTATGACCGAGAATGTCGGGGCTGAGAAGAATAAGCTGTTCCCGACCGATATCGCGATGGTTGTCACCGACTTCCTCCTCAGCCACTTCGCCGAGGTCATGAGCTACGATTTCACGGCAAATGTCGAGACACAGTTCGACGAGATAGCCCTTGGCAAACTCAAGTGGCAGGATGTCATTAAGGACTTCTACGCGCCTTTCCATCACCTCATCGACGACACCCTCGAACATGCCCAGCGCAGCTCCGGTGAGCGTGAACTCGGCGTTGACCCTAAGAGCGGCGAGAAGGTCTTCGTGCGGATAGGCCGCTTCGGCCCCATGGCGCAAATCGGCGAAACCGTCGAGGACGGCCCTAAGCCGCGCTACGCCTCCCTCCGAAAGGATCAGCATCTCGAGACCATCACTCTCGCCGAGGCCCTCAAGCTATTCGACCTCCCGCGCACCCTCGGCCAGTTCGAGGGCAAGGAGGTAGTCATCGGAGTCGGCCGCTTCGGCCCCTACATCCGTCACGACTCCAAGTTCGTCTCCCTCAAGAAGGAGGACGACCCCTATACCATCACCCTCGACCTCGCCATCCAGCGTATCGAGGATAAGCGCGAGGCAGACCGCAACAAGCTCATCAAGAAGTTCGACGAGAACCCGCTCATCCAAATCCTCAATGGACGGTGGGGACCCTACATCGCCTACGGAAAGGCCAATGTGAAGATTCCTAAGGGCACCGATGCGGCATCCCTCTCACTCGATGACTGCCTTAAGCTCTGCGACGAGCAAGGCGCCGACCCCGAGAAGAAAAACGCCAGGACGGCCACGAGGAAAAGCCAGGCAGCCTCCTCCTCTGAAAAACAGGATGTTAAGCCCGCCAAAACCAAATCGGCCAAGGCTAACGCAACATCAAGTAAGAAATAATCGTACCAACCTACGCAATAAAGCGCATCCGGCTTCGTTATAGCACTATGGGTGAATGCAATCCATCTCCGAAATGCCTTCACCACCTGCCACGAAAAATATGACTCATTTTGATACGCAATTTGCTGATTTACCGCCAACTATGGCATCGCCTATGAGCGCCAAAACGAGTTTTTTTAGTGCCAAACGTGCATTATCGGCATTTTTTGCCTTAATTTGCGTTTTGTACTATCAGGTGGCAAAGGCTCAAAGCGAACCCCTCTTCACGGGCGCCGCGCTTATGCCATCTGCGGTCAATCCCGGAGCGGCCGGTAAGTCTGGCCTCCTCGATGCCACGGCGGCGTTCCGCCAGCAGTGGGTCGGGTTCGACGGGGCCCCGACGCAGTTCCTGCTCGCCGCCGATGCGGAAGTGAGGTTCCTGAAGAACTTTCACGGCGTGGGGCTCACGGCAATGCAAGATAAGGTCGGCCCGGTCAAGGCGATCAACCTGTCTGCGGCATACAGCTACCACATCTACCTCGACAAGGGAATCCTCGGACTTGGAGCCTCTTTCGGAGCTTACAACGTCAAGTTTACTGCCTCCGACTTGCAGACTTCCACCCCCGACCTCCCCGACGGCTTCCATCAGGAGTCCGACGAGGCTCTCTCGGGTGCCGACGACAGTCAGACGGCTTTCGATGTCGGTCTTGGCGCTTTCTATCAGTCCGAGGTCTCGTTCCTCAGCCTCTCGGCTCAGCACCTTACCGCGCCCGACGTCGAGATGAAGAATGGGGCTGTGCTCAATGTCCGCCCCGTCTTGTCGCTCTCTGCTGGTAGGCTTCTCGGGAAGGATGTCAAGCAAAGGTCGGTCGAGCCAAGGCTGATGTTGCGGACGGATTTCGGGTCGCTGCAGACTGAAATGTGGCTCAACGCAAATTTCAACCCGCGTTTCTGGCTTGGTCTCGGGGCAAGGTTTCAAGACGCGATGCTCGTGGCGACAGGTGTCCGCCTCAAAAACGGGCTCGACATATCCTACGCCTACGACCTCAACCTCTCCAAGCTCCGTAAGTACAACTCGGGCTCGCACGAGGTGGTGCTCCACTACTCCGTCGACCTGAATCGCGAGAGGCCGACACGTAGGTACAAAAGCGTTAGAATACTGTAACATAACAGGATACACACTGATTGATATATGATGAGAGACGTAGCGTTTTATGCTGTGGCCTTGATGCTTGTCACGGGCTGTAGTGGAACTAACAACGGCGAGCTTGTCGGCGTTGAGCGCGGTGCGCAGTTCTACGAGCCGGATCCTTACGGCATGGTCTTCGTGCCGCAGGGAAGCTTCAATATGGGTCAGAACGAGCAGGATGTTGCTGCGCTGTCCAACGCACTTACAAAGACCGTTTCCATCAGCTCTTTCTGGATGGATGAGACGGAGATTACCAACTCCGAGTACAGGCAGTTCGTCAACTGGGTGCGTGACTCTATCGCGCGCAGGATTCTTGCAAAGGAACACGAGGAGTTTCTCCTCCCCGATCAGGACGATGTCGACGAAGATGAGAAGCTGCTCAATTGGGATCAGGAACTCGACTGGAGCGACGAGGACTATAAGGAGGCTCTCCAAGAGCTTTACTACATCAAGGACGAGCGCTTTACTCGCGAGGGTCGCAACTTCGATAATCGAAAGTGGATTTATGACTATGACTGGGTCGACCTGCAGGAGGCCGCCAAGATAACCAACCGTTACCACATCGATAAGGACGACCCAAGCAAGGTCAAGTACGAGGGATATGTCCGCGATGTCAACGGCGAGGTTCTCAATCTCTCCGAGGCTGGGCGTCGTGGTTTCCTCCGCAAGGATCATGTGGTTGTCTATCCCGATACCCTCGTGTGGGTCGCCGACTACACCTATTCTTACAACGAGCCTATGCTCCGCACCTACTTCTGGCATCCTGGCTATGACACATATCCTGTCGTAGGTGTCAACTGGAAGCAGGCTTCGGCTTTCTGCGTCTGGCGTTCTAACCTCCTCAACGACTACCTCCGCAAGGAGCATCAGCCTATGGCTATGGACTACCGCCTCCCGACCGAGGCCGAGTGGGAGTACGCCTCCCGTGGAGGTATCGAGAACGGCATCTACCCCTGGGGTGGTTACTATACGCGTAACAACCGCGGCTGCTTTGTGGCAAACTTCAAGCCTATGCGTGGCCGCTATACCGACGACGGCTCCGCCCGCACGGCCGCTGTCTCCAGCTATGCCCCCAACGAGTACGGCCTCTACGATATGGCAGGCAATGTCGCCGAGTGGACTTCTTCCGCCTACGACGAGTCCTCCTATATCTATATGCACGATATGAACCCCGACTACAAGTACAACGCCTACGACGACGACCCCATCGTCATGAAGCGCAAAGTGGTCCGCGGCGGCTCATATAAAGACATCGCCTACTACCTCCAGTGCGGAACCCGCGACTACGAGTATCAAGACTCTGCGACGTCGTTCATCGGCTTCCGCTGTGTCCGCGACTACATCGGCGAGTAGCCACAAATTGTCACCAAAAAGTAAACTCTATACCTAAATAAAGATCTTATGACTCTTACAGAATTTGTAACAAGCCCGGCTTACAAGAAATTCATGGGCTATGTCTACGGCTTCGGCGCGGCTGTCGCAATCATCGGTGCGCTCTTCAAGATTCTTCACCTCCCAGGAGCGAGCGTCATGCTCGTCTGCGGTCTTGGTGTCGAGGCCATCATCTTCGCCCTCTCTTCTTTCGAGCCGCCTCATGAGACTCCCGATTGGAGTCTCGTCTACCCGGAGCTTGCCGGTCTCGAGCCGGCCGAGGGTTCTCGTAAGGGTCATGGCAACGGCAACGGCGGCGGCAGTGAGCTCTCAGCTCTCGTAGCAAGTGGAGCCGTCGATCAGAAGACTGTCGACCAGCTCGCCGATGGTGTCAAGAAGCTCGCCAACACCACCTCTCAGCTCTCTGATATCACCGATGCGTCTGTCGCTACCAAGAGCTACCTCAACAATGTGAAGTCTGCTTCCGACTCTCTCAACCAGTTCTCCGCCGCCCAGAGCAGCGTTTCCGAGGCTGGTAACAAGCTCGCTGCCAAGATGAGCGAGGAGAGCGACAAGTTCACTAATTCTTTCTCCAAGTTCAATAACGCTTTCGCTTCCCAGAGCGATGCCGCAAGCAAGCTCGGCGACAATATGTCCGCCGTCAGCAAGGCCTACGAGCAGCAGCTCAAGGATATCAATAGTCAGCTCGCAAGCACCAAGAATGTCGCCGACAGCCTCTCTTCAATCTCTTCTGAGATTAAGGCATCTGTCGATGGCGTCAAGGAGTACCGTCAGCAGATCGCAAGCCTCTCTAAGACAGTGGGCGAGCTCAACAGCATCTATGGCAATATGCTTAGCGCTATCCGCCGTTAATTAAACACGGCGGCGTATCATTCGCCGCCTATTCCCGACTTTCGTATAACGCTAAAAGCATACAGTAATGAGTGGTGGTAACTGTCCGGAAACCCCAAGACAGAAGATGATCGGCATGATGTACCTCATGCTGACCGCCATGCTCGCCCTCAACGTCTCTGGCGACCTGCTCAACGCGTTCACTCTCGTGGACCAGAGCATCAGGAACCAGAAAGCGTCAACCGAGGAGAAGCTTGGCCTTTCTCTCTACAACTTCGAGCAAAAGAAGGATCAGAACCCGACAAGGGTTAAGCCCAAATATGACCTCGCAATGGAGGTTAAGGCTAAGTCCAATGAGCTGGACAGCCTTATCCAGGGCTTCAAGAACCTTATCATAGTCACGGCCGATGGCCAGATCAACGATCCTGAGCATCCTGAGGACGGTCTCCTCAACAAGAGTGACCAGGACAAGGCTGCGCAAATTATGATGGTCGAGCAGAACGGTGCGCGCGCCGCCCAGCTCAAGAAGGCCCTCAACGATTTCCGCGACGAGATGATTCGCATCTGCTCGTCCGACTCAACTCTCCCCGTCGATACGACGCTCGTCAGGTCCATCGAGAAGATGATTAACACTGCCGACGGTCGCAACTCACAAAGTGGTGAGCGTGTAACTTGGGAGAGCCAGAACTTCGAGCATCTTCCTATCGCGGCGACCCTCGGTCTGCTCAGCTCTATGCAGAGCAACGTCCGAAATGTTGAGACGGATGTCGTCAACTACCTCTACAAGTCAATCGACGCTGCATCATTCAAGTTCAACGTCCTCGTGCCTCTCATCATCCCCGAGTCACAGTACGTCATTCAGGGCGGCACCTACAAGGCCGACATTATGCTCGCAGCCTACGACGACACTATGGATCCTACCATCATGGTCGGTGGTCAGAAGCTTCCCGTCGAGGGCGGACGCGGTAAGTATACCGCTTCTGCTGGCTCTGTCGGTATGAAGTCTTTCGACGCTCTCCTCCAGATCCCCGACCCTGTCACTGGTCAGCCTAAGGACTACAATGTCAAGGGTGAGTACGAGGTTGCGGCTCCAAGTCTCGTAGTTTCTGCTACCAAGATGAACGCCATGTACCGCGGTCTCCCGAACCCCATCGAGGTCTCTGTCGCTGGTATGTCAGCATCCGACCTCACGGTCAATTGCAGTGGCGGCTCTATGAGTGGCTCCGGCGCATCCCGTACAGTCAACCCTGGCAATGGCAAGGAGGTTGTCATTTCTGTCTCTTCCCATGCCGACGGACGTAACCAGAACTTCGGCTCCAAGTCGTTCCGTGTATTCGACGTCCCCGACCCTGTCGTACGTCTTAGCAACGGTAAGCCCGGTGTCTTCAAAGTCCCCAAGAAGGAGGTCCTTAATAGCAAGGTCGTCGCGGCCCTCGACAACTTCCTCTTCGATGTCTCTTTCGAGGTCAAGTCTTTCGACGTGTCATGCGTCAGGAACGGCTCTCTCCGTATGGCCACCTGCAAGGGTACCAACGGCGGTCTCACTGGCGATGCTAAGGATGTTGTCAATAGTGTCTCCAAGGGTGGCAAGCTCTTCATCGACGCTGTCAAGGCCGTCGGTCCAGACAAGCGCGAGCGTACGCTCAACGGTATCACTCTTACCATCCAGTAATCTTACTCTTTAAGATAGGAATATTACTATGAAGAAGTTGTTTTTGCTTTTGGCTCTCGTTTTCGCTGTGCCTGAGGCTGTGTCTGCCCAAAGTTACGACGACGATGACGACAACGAGGCCGTAGGTGAGATCGATGAGCAAGATTCTCAAGAGGAGGTCGTCGATGGCATCGTGCGTAAGCAGCACATCAAGGAGAAAAAGCCTCTGATGCCCGCTTATGTCCGTGAGGCCAACGTCCTTTGGTCTAAGACCATTTGGCGTACCATTGACCTCCGCCAAAAGCAAAATCTCTATCTCTACTATCCTACTCAGGATATTGACGAGCGCAAGTCTCTTGCGCGTGTCCTCTTCGATGCCGTGATGGATGGCGAGATTTCAGCCTACAGCGCGTCTAAGGATAACGAGTTCGAGCAGAAACTCCAGCCCCGCGATGTCTATACCCAGCTCAAAAAGGCCAATGGTGAGGACGATGAGGAGGTCGACTCTGTCGTTACCACAAATCCGGAGACTGGTCTTCAGGAGGTACATTACGCTACCCAGACGAGTGCCGAGGACTTCACACCTATCCGTCAGTTCAAGGTCAAGGAGGTCTGGTTCTTCGATAAGAGGTACGGCCGTATGGATGTCCGCATCATCGGTCTCTGTCCCGTCTCTTTCATCGAGAAAAACAACCAGATGTTCCCCTTCGATCTCTTCTGGATTTACTATCCCGAGGCGGCAGGTGTCCTGACTCGTCAAGAGGCATATTCCTATCACAACGACGCTCAGCGTGTCTCCTTGCGAGATAAACTTGAGACTCGTCAGTTCGACAGCTACATCTACCGTGAGTCGAACGTCTATAACAACCGTGTCATCAGTTCAATTGCTGCCAACGGTATCGACCAGAACCTCGACGCTCAGCGCATTCAGGCTGATATTTTCCAGCATGAGCATGATATGTGGGAGTACTAAAATTCTCATATAGTTTTTGATAAAGGGGAGGCTTTCGAGCTTCCCCTTTTCTTTTGCTTAATGCCCGTAATGTGAATTTGTGTTGCGTAATATAAAACAAAGCATCGTTTCCCCCGTACAAACCTATGTCGAATCATCATTATGGGCATTATGCTTACTTCATGTCTTTCCAATCTGCGCACTTTATTATTCGCTAACGCTGTTGCGTTCTGTTCCATGACAGCTTGTTCAAAGGACGATTCTCCGCTACCATCAGACGGCGACGTCATGCCTGCGTCTGATATATCTGACACGGTAGCAATGCGCGATGAGGCGATTGACCTCCTTCTCGCCGATGACCAAAGCCTTGCCCTGACGGGCAGGGCGTATAACGTGACGGCGACAACAGCCAGCATCCCTGTAAGGTTCAATTCAAGTGCCGAGCATCTCAAGTCCGCCCAACTCGTCCTCCTCCTGACCGACAACTCGTCTAAGAGTCTTGAATTCGGCAAATGCTGTACCGAGGTGTATATCAAAAGCAATTGGCTCGACGACAAAGGAATAGCTGTAGTCTATGTCAATAATCTCATTCCTTCAAGCGCCTACCGCTACCGCCTCTTCTACCGTTACAATTCCTATGAGCAAGCCCTCGGTGATGTGGAGGCTCTTCGTACTGACGAGCCGACTGAGCTTACCGCCGATGCCGTCGACCTTGGCCTTTCTGTCAAATGGGCTTCATGGAATCTTGGCGCATCCCGTTCTTACCAGCCCGGCCGTTTCTATCTTTTCGGGCAGCCCGGTTCCTGGACCTCAAACTCAAAGGCCGCCTCTGTCACAGGCTCTGATGCCGACCCGGCCTCGCTTGCGCTTGGCGACGGATGGCAGTCGCCAACCCTTAAGCAGTGCCTTGAAATCATTAACAAATGTACGTGGGTGGCCGGCTCCGAAAACGGTAATCCCGGTTTCCTTGTCTACGGCGTTGGCGATTTTTCCTGCAATTATATTTTTATCCCTGCGGCAGGTTACGTCAATGCGTCAGCTGTCCGCTCCGGCGACGGAAGCAGAGTCTTCCTTTGGAGTGGCGAGATTTCTGAATCTTCCGACAAGGCGTATGCCATCCAATCGTATGATGATGCCACGCTCTCCGTCGCCAGCGTTGGCACAGGCTGCCACCTCCCCATTCGCCCTGTTCTCACAAAATAGCGACCTTTTATGCGCGCTAAAATGGCGTCGCTCTGACAATGGCCACATCTGCATTTTGGCTTAACTTTGTGCAGCGACGGGTCTCGTTAGCCCCAGTCTCACATTAATCTGCCAATCCATACACATCATACTTATGCAGACTTTTTGCGTCATCCTCGCCGGCGGTACAGGCACCCGCCTCTGGCCACTTAGTCAGGTGGTCAAGCCAAAGCAGTTCCTCGACATTGCCGGCCTCGGGCGCACCATGCTCCAACTGACCTACGACAGGTTCCTGCCCATCTGCCCGTCCGACCATATCGTGGTGGTCACACAGTCCGACTATCGCCATTTCGTTGAGGAGCAGCTGCCCGAAGTCCCCAAGTCAAACATTCTCTGCGAACCCTTCAAGCGCAATACGGCGGCGTCAATATATCTCGCATCACGTTTCATCGGAGCTTCGGCGACGGACTCCACCCTCATCGTCACGCCCTCCGACCATCTCATCCTCAACCCCGATGCGTTCCTCTCCACTGTCCGCTGCGCAGTCGATTATGCCCAGTCCCATTCCGACATTGTCACGATTGGCGTGAAAGCGTCGCGTCCCGAGACCGCCTACGGCTACATCCAGGTCGGTGAACACGTTGTTGACGGTCCTTCTGTCATGAGGGTCAAGACCTTCACCGAGAAGCCAAATTCTGACATGGCGCAAGTCTTCTTCGACTGCGGCGATTTCTGCTGGAATTCGGGTGTCTTTGTTTGGCGTCGCGATGTCATCGACTCGGCAATGAGGGATTTCGTACCCTCATTGTGTCAGGCTTTTGACAAGCTGCCTCGCTGTGTCGCCGACTGGGCCGACGACGCTGTCCGCTCCGTCTATGAGCAGTGCGAGACGATCTCTGTCGACTATGCGGTTCTTGAGAAGGCGCGCAACGTGGTGGTCTGCCTGACCTCCGCCCTCTGGAGCGACATAGGCGGATGGGATGCGCTCTACGAGCAGAAAGCAAAAGACAATGAGGGTAATGCCATAGTCTCCGGCAACGCCCTTTTGCGCAACTCTCACGGTTGCCTCGTCAGCACCGACGCCGGCTCTGTTTGCGTCCTTGAGGGACTTGATGACTATATGGTTGTCCAAAGTGGTGGCGTCGTCATAGTCTGCCCAAGGGGGAGCGGCGGCTCTCTTTGGCGCTACTCGGCTGAGATAAAGGCGGACAAGTAGCCTTTTTGCGCCCGGCGACCGAGAAAATAGGCGTTTCGCTGTTGCCTTTTATGTTCTATTAGCTATTTTTGCGTGAAACCGTGCAAATCGGCGACGCTTATGCTAAGCCATAGTCGGTTCTCTTGCCGCGCGATGGCGCGAAAGGCAATAGTGTCTTAATCCTCAGTACCGTTGACGTATGCCATATCGTCGTCTGCCAAACACGGATCAGGCGAGGCTTCGTGCCTTGAAAGCTGCAATTCAGCAGGTGAAGTCGGTTTCACCCGCCGATTTGCGCTTCTCGCAGCGCACCGCGCTCGAAGTGGCATCGTTCACCCCTCTCTTCGAGCAGACTGTCCAGCAGTATCTCGACAGTAAGGAGAGGCAGGCCGCCGTCAGCAAGCAGGTGGCGGAGACGGGCGATGTCGCGCGCCTCTACCTCTCCCACTTCATCCAGGTCTTCAATATGTGCATCGCGCGTGGCGAGATCAAGCCGGAGATGCGAGCTAAGCTCGGCCTCGGGGAAGTAGGAGCCGCCGTGCCGGACCTGATTTCGAACCAGCAGGTGGTCGACTGGGGGCACAAAGTCGTCGAAGGCGAGGAGGCTCGCATAGCCGCAGGAGGCGGCAACCGGATTTACAACCCATCCATCGCGCTTGTCAAGGTCAAACTCCAAATTTTCGAGGAGAACTACAACAAGCACCGCGACATCCTGCAAACCATCCAGAAGTACCACGACAGGCTCGACGAGGTCCGTGTCAAGGCCGACGAGATTATCCTCAAGGTCTGGAACGAGGTCGAGGAGGCTCTCTCCCCGGTCGACTCCGACGAGAAACGCGAGGCCGCGCAGGTCTACGGCGTCGTCTACTTCTACCGCCCCCAGGAAAGGCAACGCGAGTTCCTCCTCGGGCAGATATAACCCTCTGTATTTCAGTGTTCGAATATATATAACCACTACAATAAACTATGGACGAAGAATTGGAGCTCATCATGGACGATGCCAAAGAGCAGATGGGCAAAGCCATTGAGCACCTCGACTACGAACTCGGGAAAATTAGGGCAGGCAAGGCCAACCCCCGCGTCCTCGACGACATCAAGGTCGAGGCCTACGGCGCGCCCACGCCACTCAACCAGGTGGCCAACGTCTCCGTCCCCGACCCCCGCACTATCGCCATAAAGCCCTGGGACAAGACCATGATTTCTCATATCGAGAGGGCTATCATGGCAGCCAACATAGGCCTCAACCCCGACAACAACGGCGAGGTCATCCGTATAATGATTCCGCCCCTGACTGAGGAGCGCCGACGCGACCTCGCCAGGCAGGCTAAGAAAACTTGCGAGGAGGCCAAGATCGCCATCCGTAACATCAGGCGCGACGCCATAGAGGAGATCAAGAAGCTCAAGAAGGACGGCCTCGGCGAGGATGTCCAAAAGGACAAGGAGGCCGACGTCCAGAAAATCCACGACGCATTCATCAAGAAGGTCGACGACATGTACGTCGTAAAGGAGAAGGACATTATGACTGTCTAATCCCGCGCCCTCCCCACCCGGCACACTGCATACGCGGCGGCCGCCCGACCTTCATACGGTCGGCGGCCGCCGCTGCTGTCTGTCCATACCACGTTGTGGGTATAAACGACGGAAAATAAGTATATTCGCGCCGAAATCTGACAACGAGTAAAGGCAAGCTCGGGGCGGCAGCCCATTCACGGCCAGCCTCTAACATTCTAATAACAACATGGCAGAAGAGAAGAAGTTCAAACGGACGCTCGTGACCACGGCGCTCCCCTACGCCAACGGCCCCGTCCACATCGGCCATCTCGCCGGCGTATACGTCCCAGCCGACATCTACGTCCGCTACCTCCGCTCCAAGGGCGAGGACGTCCTCATGATTGGCGGCTCCGACGAACACGGAGTCCCCATCACCATCAGGGCTAAAAAAGAGGGCTGCACCCCGCAGGATGTCGTCGACCGGTATCACAACATCATCAAGAAGTCCTTCGAGGACTTCGGCATCACGATGGACATCTACAGCCGCACCACGAGCAAGACCCACGCCAAGGTCGCGTCCGACTTCTTCCGCGCGCTCTACGACAAGGGCGAGTTCGTCCAAAAGACATCCAAGCAGTACTACGATGAGGAGGCCCACCAGTTCCTCGCCGACCGATATATAATGGGCACTTGCCCCCACTGCGGCAACGACAAGGCCTACGGCGACCAGTGCGAGAAGTGCGGCACAAGCCTCTCCGCGCTCGACCTCATCAACCCCCATAGCACCATCAGCGGCTCCAAGCCCGTCCTTAAGGAGACGACCCACTGGTACCTCCCCCTCGACAAGCACGAGCCATGGCTCCGCAAGTGGATCCTTGAGGATCACAAGGAGTGGCGCTCCAACGTCTACGGGCAGTGCAAGAGCTGGCTCGACATGGGCCTCCAGCCGCGTGCCGTGTCGCGCGACCTCGATTGGGGCATCCCCGTTCCCGTCGAAGGGGCCGAGGGCAAAGTCCTCTACGTCTGGTTCGACGCCCCCATAGGCTACATTTCCAACACCAAGGAGCTTCGCCCCGACGATTGGGAAAAGTGGTGGAAGGACCCCGAGACCCGCCTCATCCACTTCATCGGCAAAGACAATATAGTCTTCCACTGCATCGTCTTCCCAGCCATGCTCAAGGCTCACGGCGGCTATATTCTCCCCGACAACGTCCCAGCCAACGAGTTCATGAACCTCGAGGGCGACAAGATTTCAACCTCGCGCAACTGGGCCATCTGGCTCCACGAGTATCTCCAGGAGTTCCCTGGCAAGCAGGATGTGCTGCGCTACGTCCTTACTGCCAACGCCCCTGAGACCAAGGACAACGACTTCACCTGGGCTGACTTTCAGGCGAGGAACAACAACGAGATCGTCGCCATCCTTGGCAACTTCGTCAACCGTGTCGTCGTCCTCACCCACAAATATTTCGAGGGCAAGGTGCCCGAGGCCGGCTCTATCGCCGAGATTGACACTAAAGCCATCGAGGATTTCAAGGCGGAGCGCAAGGAGGTCGAGGCTCTTCTCGACACGTTCCGCTTCCGCGACGCCCAAAAGGAGGCCATGAACATGGCGCGCATCGGCAACAAGTACCTCGCCGACACCGAGCCCTGGAAATTGGCCAAGACCGATATGACCCGCGTGGCCACCATTCTCAACATCGGCCTACAGATCGTCGCCAACCTCTCCATCGTCATGGAGCCTTTCCTCCCCTTCTCCGCCGAGAAGATTCGCCGTCAGCTCGGCATCGCGAAGCAGCCGTGGGACGAGCTCGGCAATATGGACATCCTCAAGGCGGGCCACGAGATTGGCAAGGCCGAGCTGCTCTTCGAGAAAATCGAGGACAGCGTCGTCGAGGCGCAGCTGGCCAAGCTCGCCGCCATCAAGAAGGAGAACGAGGCCAAGGCCTGGACACCCGCGCCCGTCGCCCCCGTGGTCGACTTCTCCGCCTTCGAGAAGCTCGATATCCGTGTCGGGCTCATAACCGACTGCCAGAAAGTGCCTAAGGCCGATAAGCTCCTCATGTTCAAGATCGACGACGGCCTCGGCGGACGCACCATCGTCTCCGGCATCGCCAAGTTCTACAAGCCCGAGGACCTCATCGGCAAGAAGGTCATGTTCATCGCCAACCTTGCGCCCCGCAAGCTCAAAGGCATCGAGAGCCAAGGCATGATTCTCAGTGCCGAGGATGCCAACGGCAACCTGTCCGTGGCCATCCCGAGCGCCGACGTGCAGCCCGGCTGTCAGGTGAAATAACATGCGAGTATGCGGAAGCCGCGCCTGTGCGTCCATGCGGGCGTCGAGGCGCGGCTTCTTTTACCTCATAAAAGTCAAGCCCACGGCTCTCGCCATGTTAACCGTCCCTATGGCAAGGCAAGCGTATGTTTCTGTGACTTGTTAATACTGTCAAAAGCAGGCCGTTGAACATATGAGCGACGAAACGACTAAGCCCCAAGGCCTCCACGCCGTCAACGAGCGGACTCTCCACAACTCCGTCCCCCAGTGCGACATGCCGCGCGAGAAGTTCCTGCGCCTCGGCCCTGCTGGAGTCACCGACACCGACCTCATTGCCATAATGCTCCGCACAGGCACCCCCGAGATGAACGTTATGGAGACGGCGCGCCGCCTCTACGAGATGTTCGGCGAGAGCGTCATCCGCATGGGCGACGCGTCCATCGGCGAGCTCATGCGGCTCAAGGGCCTCGGCGAGGCTAAGGCCATTGCCCTCGCAGCGGCTCTCGAACTCGGCAAAAGGCGCCAGCTCGAAGAGCTTGACGGGCTCAAAATCCGCTCTTCCGAAGATTGCCACAAGTTCTTCTTCCCCAAGATCGCCCACCTCTCCGTCGAGGAGTTCCGGGTCGCGGTTGTCAACTCGCAACTGAGGGTCATCGGCGAGAGCGTCATATCCACCGGCGGGCTGAGCGGCACCGTGGTTGACATCCGGCGGCTGATGCGCGAAGTCATAAGGCTTAGCGGAGTAGGCTTCTTCGTGGCGCACAACCACCCGTCGGGTTCCACCAAGCCAAGCCAGAACGACCGCGACCTCACCAGGCGTATAGCGGCCGCCGCCAAGACGCTCGACCTGCGCTTCATCGACCACGTCATCGTGGCCCGAGGCTCGGCCGGCCAGCAATATTACAGTTTCAGCGACGAGGGACTTATCGACTGAGACCCTCGCCCAAAAACAAACATCCTCCACACCTCCTCATATGGATCTCTACATCATCGACAAGACCGAGTCGGTCATCAACAAATACCTCGCCGAGATGCGCGACGTCACCATCCAGAAAGACCGTATGCGCTTCCGCCGCAACATCGAGCGGATTGGCGAGCTCATGGCCTACGAGGTTAGCAAGACTCTCGCCTATGCGCCATCCACCGTCGCCACGCCCCTCGGCAACGCCATAGTCAACATGCCGTCCGACCAGATTGTCGTGGGGACCATCCTGCGCGCCGGCCTCCCTATGCACACCGGCGTCCTCAACGTCTTCGACGACGCAGAGAACTGCTTCGCTTCGGCCTACAGGGCTTACAATGACAACCACGAGGTCGAGATCCACCTTGGCTACGCCGCCACCCCGGACCTCGATGGCAAGGTCCTCATTCTCGCCGACCCTATGCTCGCCACGGGCTTCAGCATGCTCCAGGTCATCAACCAGCTCATGCGCTACGGCCGTCCGAGCCACGTCCACATCCTTTCCATCATCGGGGCGCGCCCCGGTGTCGAGTACCTCAGGAACAACCTCAATGGCATCGACGCGAGCCTCTGGGTGGCGACTGTCGACCCGCTCCTCAACGCCGACTCCTACATCGTCCCGGGTCTTGGCGACGCCGGCGACCTCGCTTTCGGCGAGAAGAACTAAGCGGCCTATGGCTCTCAAAACCAAGACGGTCTACGTCTGCTCCGAGTGCGGGGCCGAAAGCCCAAAGTGGATTGGCCGATGCCCGCAGTGCGGCGAATGGAACACTTATCAGGAGGAGCATATAGCCGTCGACAAGCGACCCCCCCTCGACGGGGTGGGGCAGACCGGCCTCCTTACTGAGGTCAAGGCCGTGCCGCTCAGCAGCGTCGCGCAGAAAGATGTCGTCCGCTCCACCACGGCCAACGCCGAGCTCGACCGCGTCTTGGGCGGCGGGATCGTGCCGGGCGCGCTCATCCTCATCGGTGGAGAGCCTGGCATCGGCAAGTCGACGCTCGTCCTCCAGATGGCAATGCAGCTGCCGCGGCGGGTGCTCTACGTCTCGGGAGAGGAGAGCGTTCAGCAGATTAAGCTCAGGGCCGACCGCATCTGCCGCGCGTCAGCCGACAACTGCATGGTGGTCTCCGACACGCGTGTCGACGCCATACCTATGCACATCGAGGCCGTCAAGCCCGAGATTCTCGTCATCGACTCCATCCAGACCATGCAGACGGAGAGGACTGACTCGCTGCCAGGCTCCATCAGCCAGATTAAGGAGTGCACCGCCGTCCTCATGCGGATAGCCAAGACGAGGAACATCCCCGTAATCATCATCGGCCATATCAATAAGGACGGGCAGCTGGCCGGCCCAAAAGTCCTGGAGCATATGGTCGATGTCGTCCTGCAGTTCGAGGGCGACCGCAACCACCTCTACCGCATCCTCCGCTCCATCAAGAACCGCTTCGGCTCAACCAATGAGATTGGCATCTTCGAGATGATGAGCGACGGACTCCGCGAGGTCTCCAACCCCAGCGAGATGCTCCTCGGCGAGTACGCGTCCGACCTTAGCGGAGTGGCCATCGCGGCGGCCATGGAGGGTGTCCGTCCTTTCCTTATCGAGACGCAGGCCCTCGTCTCCACCGCCGCCTACGGCACCCCCCAGCGCTCGGCCATGGGCTTCGATGTCAGGCGTATGAACATGCTCCTGGCCGTACTTGAGCGTAGGGCTGGGTTCAAGATCGCGGCCAAGGATGTATTCCTCAACCTGGCCGGCGGCATCAAGGTGACCGACACCGCCCTCGACCTCCCTGTCGCAGCCGCCATCCTGTCAAGCAGTACCGACATGGCCATAAGCCGCGGCACATGCATGGCTGGCGAGATCGGGCTCTCGGGCGAGCTGCGTCCCGTGCCGCGCATCGAGCAGAGGATTGCCGAGGCCGGCAAGCTCGGCTTCTCCAGGATAATTATACCGCAGTCCACGCGGATGGCCGATGTCGCGACCAATATCGAAATCTGCCGCGTAGGCCGGCTCGCCGAGGCTTTCCGCCTCCTTTTCCAATAGATTTTCCTCCACGTCAAACACTCTTACCAACTTCCATTTCCGCATTGAAAAAGTTCTTCCCAATCTACGATATTAAGGCCATCGACAAGCGGACCACTGAGCTGCAGTCCATCGACTACATACAGCTCATCGACCGCGCCGCAAGGTCTCTTTGCGACTGGATTGTCGACCACTATACGCGCCGCCGCGTGGTCGTCCTGGCCGGCCCTGGCAACAACGGGGCCGACGGACTCGCTCTGGCCGCGCTCCTTCTCGACAAGGATTGGGTGGTCGACGTCCACACCTACACTGGCCATAAGGGCTTCCGCAGCGAGTGCAACGAGGAGTGCCTCGAAAGGCTGCGCAACGCCGAGATAGTCATCGACGAGAATGTCGGAGAGCCTGAAATCACCCAGGGTGCCATAGTCGTCGACGCCCTCTTCGGCACTGGGCTAAAGCGCGACCTCGACGGGCCCGCCGCGCAGGTCGTCTCATACCTCAACAGCCACAACTGCGAGGTCGTGAGTGTCGACATCCCCTCGGGGCTCGGCAGCGAGGACAACTATCTCGACACCGACGGCCGCACCATAGTTATGGCCTCCCACACGCTCTCTTTCCAGTTCCCGAAGATGGCCTTCTTCTTGCCCGAGCTGACCCCCTACATCGGCAAGTGGCACGTGTTGGACATCAAGCTCGCTCCCGAGGCCGTGGCCGAGGCCCCAACCTTCATGTACTACTCCACCAACGCCGAGGCGGCCGCCATGCTTCACCTGCGCGACCGCTTCGCGCACAAGGGCACTATGGGTCACGCCGTCCTTTTCGCCGGCTCTGAGGGGATGTCCGGCGCGGCGGTTCTCGCCTCAAAGGCTTGCCTGCGTGGCGGTTGCGGGCTGCTTACCACCGTGAGCGCCGAGCGTTGCTACGTCCCGCTCCAGACTGCCGTGCCAGAGGCCATGTGTGTCCCGTCGAGGGGCGGGGCTGATGTCATTGAGTGGGATGAGCGGATGGACATCGCCCGTGCCGCCGCTGTCGGCGTAGGCCCGGGACTGGGGCGCGACGAGTCGGCTCGGGAGCTGCTGCGACGCATCTTCGCGGCCTATGGCGGGCGTGTGCCCATCGTCGTCGATGCCGACGGGCTTTTCGCCCTCCGCCCGCTTCTCGACGAGGGGGTTGAGCTTCCGCCCAATGTGGTGCTTACTCCCCATCCCATCGAGCTCGACCGCCTGACGAACCCGCATGCCGAGACCGTCCAGCGCATCGAGGCCGCTTGCCTCCTCGCCATCCGCTACCGTTGCACTGTGGTGCTCAAAGGAGCGTTCACTATGACGGCTCTGCCCGACGGACGGCGGGTTTTCAACACCACCGGCAACAGCGGCATGGCCACGGCGGGTTCCGGCGATGTCCTTACTGGCGTCATCCTCAGCCTTCTCGCCCAGGGCTACCCGGCCGAGTCGGCCGCCGTGCTCGGCGTGGCGCTCCATGCCGCCGCGGGCGACATAGCCGCCGCTGAACTCTCGCCCGAGGCCATGACATCGTCCGACATCGCCGCGCATATCGGCGCGGCCTATAAGCTTATGAGGTCGCTTCGGTAATGGGTTCTCCGTCCTCGCCCATGCGAAAACGCTCCGGCGCTTTCGCATTTTTAACAAGCGATGGGTGCGCCTATGCTTTTTGAATGGCGGCAACGCTTGTGTTTTTGAGACATTTGCGTTAACTTTGCACCGCTAAAATGCACAGGGCGGCCCGTTCGTCTATCGGTTAGGACGAGAGATTTTCATTCTCTAAAGAGGAGTTCGACTCTCCTACGGGCTACAAGATGCGCTACTGACTGGCAGCATTCGACGGGTCTCCGCCGTCGTCTCATGTCACGAGGGTCGGGCATCAGCAAGTCAAGAAGACAGATTTACTCAAATATCAAAAAACAAAGTAATGGCAAACCATCAGTCTGCAATTAAGAGGACTCGCCAGATTGCGGCTCGTCGTGAGCACAATCGCTACTACGCTAAGACCACTCGCAACGCCGTCAAGGCTCTCCGTCTCGCTACCGACAAGAACGAGGCCGCAGCTATGCTCCCCAAGGTAGCTTCCCTCCTCGACAAGCTCGCCAAGGTTCACATCATCCACAAGAACAAGGCTGCCAACCTTAAGAGCAAGCTCGCTAAGCACGTCAACAAGCTCGCCCAGGCTTAAGCCGCCGGCCAGTTGACAATGCCTCAGTCCCTCCTGAGGCGACAGCCTGGCGGGGCAGGCGGCGAAGAGCCATAACCCCCGACACATAATTCATGGCCCGTTCGTCTATCGGTTAGGACGAGAGATTTTCATTCTCTAAAGAGGAGTTCGACTCTCCTACGGGCTACGGCTTGACCCGGCTGCAATCCATCATCGGATTGTCGCCGGGTCAGGTCGTTTTATGAGCCGGTGCGGCATGCCATGAAGCCGCAAGGCGTCATGACGCTTGGTTCGCATAGCCCACGATATGCCATGCGCCATCGCGAGGCAGGTTTCACGCCGTCTTTTATCGCCCTCGCCTATCATTACGATAGGTGGTGCCGTACGCCATCTGGCGAGCGGCGGCTCTTTCTCCGAACCAAGAAGCCGTGTTTATTGTCTCGCCGTTTGGTTCTGCCTATTATCGCTATCCCTTTTGCTGAACGCGCTTATTAAGTGTATCACTTAATTCACACTTGTTTTCATTTGCCGAGTGACTCTTTATAAAGTCTTGATGATGAGGTGTTTGGTGAACATAGTAGTCCTTCAATCCGCTCTGTGGCAAGCTTGTTCCTTCATTTCTATCCCCAACTGCGCCGTCCTTTTTTAACAATAAAGTGAACTTTGGTCGGTCTGCCTATGAATAATCACGATTGCGCCATTTTGTGCATTTTCGCACGCCCATAGCCATTATCGAAACAAACTATTATTATCATTTCCCAAGCATATAGCCAAGCTATAATTTTGCGACGGTTAAAAAACACAACAAGTCATGTTCAGCGCATCACTTCTCGATATTACGGCGGCTGTCGCGCCCCGCGATTCTTTCGACACCCTTATGATTGTAGGCGTGGTAGCCGGAGTCGCCTTCCTCTACGCCCTGATGAGGTTCGCGGAGCGTCGTAACCCTAAAGCCTAACGCCCGGCCATGCAGCAGGATGAGTTAGAGCGCGTGGTGGAGACCGCCGAGGAGGTGGCTGCCATCCACGCCCGCCTCAAGAGGCTCGCCATGTTCCTTTCGGACTACGCGTCCGAGCTTCTCGCCGTGGGTGCCACGTCGGCGCGCGTCGAGGCCAATGTCGAGCGCATGTCGGCGCATTGGGGGGCGTGGGCCGACATCGCCATCTTCAGCAAGCACATCATAATGACGGTCACGGACCGCGAGACGCGCCACACCTACAGTGTCGTGGGGCGTTCGCGCCACAGGCCCATCAGCTTCCTCCGCAACTCTTCGCTCAGCCGGATGAGCTGGCAGGTCATAGACGACAATTTGACAGTCCCCCAGGCGCAGGAGATTTTTGACGACATCGTGAGCAAGCCCCACGGCAACGTCTGGAAGGTGCTCGTCCTCACGAGTCTCGCCAACATGTCGTTCTGCTACCTCTTCGGCGGCGACCCTTGGGCCATGCTCGTGGTCTTCATAGCCACGGCCATCGGCTATTGCGCCAAGATTTGCCTACTCCGCCTTGGCATCGACACGCGCGGGGTCTTCGTCATCTCGGCCTTTTGCGCCACCATCATAGGCTGCGCGTGCTACGTCTTCCAGCTCGGCTCCACGCCTGAGGTCGCCCTCGGCACGAGCGTGCTCTACCTTGTGCCGGGAATCCCGTTCATCAATTCCATCTCCGACCTCATCTACGGCCACAACCTCTGTTTCCTGAGCCGCCTGACCAACGCTTCGGTCCTCACCATATGCCTCTCGCTGGGCTTCATCCTGGGCCTTCTTGTCATGCACATCGGCCTCCTCTGATGGGCGGCCGTGCAGTTTAACACTCCTCTTTCCTAAGTAAAGATGATCGCAGTCGATATCCTGCTCGATGGAGCTTTCGCCGCTCTCGCCGGCATCGGCTTCATGAGCATCAGCAACCCGCCGCGTATGGCCTACCCGGCCGTGGCAATCCTCGCCGCGGTGGGCCATAGCATCCGTTTCTGCCTTATGAACCTCGGCGGGATGCCCATAAGCATGGCGTGCTTCCTCGCCGCCCTCTCCATAGGCTTCCTCTCCATCCCGGCGGCGCGCATAGTCCACTGCCCGGCCGAGACGTTCTCGTTTCCCTCGCTCCTGCCCATGATTCCGGGCATGTACGCCTACCGCACCGTCCAGGCCACCGTCAAGTGCCTCCAGACGGTCAGCGAGCAGGAGTTCATGCACTGGCTCTACGTTCTGGCCTACAACGGCCTCACGGCCCTCTGCGCCATAATGCTCATGGTCATCGGCGTCACGGTGCCCATCTTCATCTTCAAGAAGTACTCTTTCGATGTCACCCGCGGCCCGCATAAGTAGTCCGGGGTGTCGAAATATCACTACCTTTGCCCGAAACATTTCGAGAACCAAATTGGAACTCCGGCAATTAAAATATTTCGTCAAGGTTGGCGAGCTGCTCAATTTCACCGAGGCCGCCAAGGAGCTTTACGTGAGCCAGAGTACCCTCTCGCAGCAGATACGCTCGCTTGAGGACGAGCTGAGGTGTTCACTCCTCACTCGCGACAGCCACAGTGTCTGCCTCACCGAGGAGGGGCGCTATTTCCTCGCCGACGCCCGTAAGACGCTCCAGCAGGCGCAGCAGTGCGTCGACCGCATCGCCGACGTGCAGAACCTTGAGGAGGGCGAGCTCAACATCGGCTGTACGCACTCTTTCGGCACCATACTCCGCGAGACGATGCTTGACTTCACGTCGCGGCATCCCAACATACATCTCAACGCACGTTTCAAGACGATGGAGGAGCTGATGGGCATGCTCCAGCGGCAGGAGGTCGATTTCGCGCTGTCGTACAAGCCTCACGAGGTGTTCGACAACATCGAGAGCCACGTCCTTTTCGACAACAAGCTCTGCGTCTTCATCTCGGCCGAGCACCCTATGGCGGCCCAGCTCTCCGGCTCGCAGATTACGCTCCGCCAGATGCAGGACCTCAAGTACGCCATGCCCACCCGCGGTATGCAGGCGCGCAACCTCTTCGAGATGCTCATCGACGACAAGGGCTACTCGTTCGACATCCGCCTCGAAATCAACGAGGTGAACACCATTACCGACATTGTCCGCAACAGCCAGTTCGCCACGGTGCTGAGCCGTGCGGCGGTGACGGCGCAGTCGGGGCTCGTGGCCATCCCTATCGACGTGACCGGCAATAACATAGAGGGATGTTTCCACATCCTCAGGGGCAAATACGTCAAGCGTTCTGTTAAGGAGTTTATCCGCATCCTGTCGAATAAGAACGCAGACAACCTCATGCTTCAGCACTGGTTCGATTAGCTCCCCCTTCGAAAACTTACCTATATATTACGCTGCGAGGCCCGACGACGCTTTTCCGCCGCCGGGTCTCGCTTTTTTATTCTGACGTGGTTTTTATGGGTTGTTAAATGAGTTTTTGGTTATTTATGTAAATTCGCTTACGGCAGAGTGCGCCCGAAACCATATGCAACTACAAAAACTTCCTACAATATGAACAAGATTCTCTTATCATTAGTCTTCTTCCTCTCCGCCGCCGTCTCGGCCTTCGCCGGCAAGGATGTCAAAGTGAAGTCGGGCGACATACACGTCCTCGAGCAGAAGGTCGCCTTCCAGTGCGTCGTCGATCTCGACGGGGCCACGTGGGAGGAGGACGAGACTTTCAAGGAGCATTGTGGCGAGGACTATGACCTCCGTGTGAGCATCATAAAGGAGACGTGGCCCAAGTTCTTCGCTAAATACGCGAAGGGTCCGGTCGTCTCCGACGAGAACCCAGTCTACAATGCCGTGTTCAAGCTCACGAACCTTGAGAAGAGCATCGCCAAGAGCATGTGGGGCAAGATTGGCCTCGAATTTTATGGCGAGGTGTATATCGTCAATATAGCCACGGGCGAGACCGTCCTGACCATCTCCATCAACGGAAAGGATGGCTCCTACGACTATGTCGAGAACGACCGCTACGCAAAGACCATGGATGCCATGTGCGAGGATATTTTCGACTTGCTTTAGCGGGCCGCGCGAATACAAAACGACGGCGATAGCCGGCAGGGTTGAACGGACGCCCGCCGGCTATCGCCGTTTTTGCTTGTTTTTCAGATTCTGCCCAATATGGCGTTCCGCCCCACGATGGCCTCGGCGGTGCTTATGGCCGTGAGGGGGACTCCGCAAAAGCCGTGCAGGTTGACGCACTGCCCCGTGAGCAGCAGGTTGTCGGCCTTGGTGGCCACGGTCATCTGAGTGGCGGCGATGTTGCGGCAGTCCTTGCTTAGCCCGTACATGGCCCCGTCTTTCGCCCCGTAGTAGTCGCGTACCGTGAGGGGCGACGCGCTCTCGACCCTCTCTATCGCGCCTGTCAGGTCGGGGTGCATCACGGCGGCCCTGTCTATCAGTATGTCCGTGAGTCTCTTTTTCCAATCCTCGTAGCCGCTCCCTCTTGCGCCCGTCCGGGTTGCCGCCCATTGGCTGGCCATCTCGAACGCCATAGGTGCGGTAATGAGGATTTTCCGAGCCCACTCGCCTTGCCCCTGCTCGGGCGGGGTCATGAGCATGAAGCCTTGCGGCCAGTCGTCGGACTGGCTGCCTATGCGCCATACGTCGGCGTAGCGCGCCATGAAGTATTCGGGGTGGTCGATGTACTTGAAGCTCCGCTCTTTCACCTTTATGAAGAGCGAGAACGCCGAGGGGGTGTTCTCCGCCTCGCTTATCCGCGACTTGTACGCCTTGGGCAGTGCCTCGTCGTCCAGTATGTCGAGCAGCGCGCAGGGGTGGATGGCGGATATGTAGTGGTCGGCAGTGAACACCGCGCCGTCGGCCGTCTCCACGCCCGTTATGTGCCGCCCCGAGGCGGCTATGCGTGTGGCGGCCTTGCCCGTCAGCACCCGTCCGCCGCGGGTCTCTATGCACTCCCTGAGCAGGTCGGCGAAGTGTTGCGCCCCGCCCACGAAGCGGCTCCCGCCCCTGATGAAGAGGGCTGTGATGAGCGAGTGGACGTAGGCGGGCGTCCGGCCGCGGACTCCGCCGTAGCGCGGGGCGGTGTAGGCGAGGAGGGAGCGGAGGCGCGGGTCGTCCGTGTGGGAGTCTATGAAGTCGCTGGCGGCGGCGAGGCCTTGCGGCGGCATCTGCGGGAATGGTGAGGCCGAGGGGCGGAGGTTGTAGAGGTCGAACGAGTCGGCCATGGTGAAAATGTCGTCGGCGTAGCGGGCTATGTTGCCGCGCTCGCCAGGGAAATATGACGCCAGGGAGTCGATGAACCCGTCGCGCCCTCGCCGCATGGCGTATTCCGCTCCATCCTCGGCGAAAAAGACGCTCTCGTTGCAGTCTTCGCCCGTGGGCCGAACTTCCATCCGCCCCTCGATGCCGAGATAGCGGCATATTCGGCGGATATTGCCGTCCGCGCCCAGGCCTCCGGCGATGTGCATGCCCGTGTCGAAGGTCTCGCCAAAGCGTTTGAAGCTCTGAAGCCCGCCGCCCGCCGTGGCGTTCTTCTCAATCACAGTCACGCTCACGCCCTCGCGGCTCAGCAAGGCGCCCGTGAAGAGTCCGCCAAGGCCGCCGCCTATTATCAGCGCGCTTCCCATATCTGCTTGTAGAGGATGTCAGGGTTCACCAGCTCGCGGCACGTCACCATTGTGCCGACAAGCACGCCCAGCATCCCGTGGTTATTTATGTTCTGCCCCGTGAGCAGCACGTTCGGCACTTTAGTGCGGTGCGACACCCGGCATGCCGCCCCCGCCGCCACGTCCTTGGCCACGCCGTACATCGAGCCGCCCTCTGTGCCAGTGTAGTCGAGATAGGTGAGCGGGGTCGATGTGTAGTAATGCTCTATTCCGTCAGCGAGTTCGGGGTGGCGGGCGTAGGCCACCCGCAGAAGCCTTTCGGCCTTGCGCCGCTTGAAGTCCTCATACTCCTCGCCTCTCCGCCCTACGCTCGTGCCGGCCCACCTGCTGACGTCGTCCGTCCGCATGTAGGCGAGAATCACGCCCGTCTTGGCGTATTTGCGGGGTTCGCCGTCGCAAAAGTGCATATAGAGGTAGTTGAGCGGCCAGTTCTCTTCCGTATATTTCTCGCAGTCCCATGGTGCTGCGGGGTTCATCTCCGTGCGGTAGTGGAAGTGGTTGTGGTTCATGTATTCGACCGCGCCCTCTTTGAAGTGGAGGTATACGGCGAAGCATCCGATGGTCTGCCTCAGGCCCGCTATGCGCTGCCGGAAGGCGGGGCGGATGAGCCGCGAGCTGAGCAGCTCAAGCGTGCGCTGCGGGTGGGCGTCGGATATCACGTAGTCGCACTCTATGGCCTCGCTCCCGCCTATCTCCACCGCCGTGGCGCGGGAGTCGTCGCAGACGATCCGCGTGGCGGGGCATGAGGTCCTCACCGTCCCGCCGTTCTGGCGTATGGTCCGGGCGAGGCTCCTGGCTATGGAGTCGCTGCCGCCCGCTATGCGGAACGCGCTCTGGTTGTAGAAGTCGGCAATAAAGGCGTGGGTGGTGAACGGTGTGCGGCCGCGTTCGGCGGCGTAGAGCGGCATGTCGCCCACGAGTACGCCGGCGAGCTTGGCGTCGCTCGTCAGGCTGCCTATCACATTGTCAATGCTGAGTTGCTGATAGTGCGCCTGGATGGCGGAGTTCGACACGGGTTCCGCCCCCGCCACTATGCCCGACGCCCCGGCCACGAGGCTCACGGTGTCCCAATACCTCCTCAGGTTCTCCCTCTCTTTCGGGAAGCGGGCGGCAAGGCTCTCAGTGAACTCCTCGCGCCCGTTGGCTATGCGGTATTCCCTCTCGCCGAGGGTTATGACGTTATACGAGTCAGTGTCAAGAGGCGCGAGGCGCACGTCGTCGGCCAGGCCGAGGTAGCGCATCATGGCGTGCATCGTCTGCCCCGGGGCCGCGCTGCCTATGAAGTGCATCCCCGTCTCGAACCTCGCCCCGCGCCGGCTGAAGCATTGGAGGCAGCCGCCTATCTGGGCGTTCTGCTCGACGACGGTCACGTCGTAGCCGTTCTTTGACAGCACGACGCCGCACGACAGTCCGCCAAGTCCGCTGCCTATTATCACCACGCGCTTGCCGGCCATGCCATGTCGCTTTAAGTCATGTCTTTGATGTACTGGCCCCCTTTGGCGGCCTATTTGTTAGTGTGGGCCTCTATGTAGTCGCAGAACTGCCTTAGCGTGGCCACCTCTTTCATGTCCTCGGGGTTGATTCTGAATCCGAACTCGCGGTCCACTATCACTACGATCTCCACAAGGTCGAGGCTGTCTATGCCCATGTCGTCATAAAGGCGGGCGTCGTCATTGATGTTCTCTTCGTCAATCTCAAGCTCGTTCAGCAAGAACTGCCTTACTTTCTCTTCTATCTCTTTCCTTTCCACTGCTTTATGAGGTTTTGGGTTGTGTCTCTGTATGTTTAGGGGAGTGGCGTAATCGGCGAGTGGCCGGCGCCTCGCCTGCCTATATCTTGCTCAGCACGAGGGCGGCGTTCGTCCCGCCGAAGCCGAACGAGTTGCTCAGCACCGTGGCTACGCTCGTCTCCGCCGTCTCGCGGGCTATGTTGAGGCCGGCAGAGAACTCGTCAGGATTCTCAAAGTTGACGTTCGGGGCGACGAAGCCGCCCTCCATCATCAGGGTGCTGTACACCACCTCGGATGCGCCGGCCATCCACATCTCGTGGCCCGTCATCCCTTTTGTCGAGGATATGAGGGCGTGGCGTCCGCCGAACATCTGCCTCAGGGCCAGGGCCTCCTGCGCGTCGCCCTGTGGGGTGCTGGTGGCGTGGGCGTTGACGTAGTCGATGTCGTCGGCCGCGAGGCCTGCCATCGCGAGCGCGCGCCTCATGGCCACCACGCTGCCGGCGTCGGAGGGTTGCGACATCCCGCCTCCGTTGCTTGAGATGCCGTAGCCGCGCACCTCGGCGAGTATGTCCGCCCCCCTCTCCGCGGCGTGCTGGTACTCCTCCAGCACTATGGCCGCGGCTCCGCCACTGGGCACGAGGCCGTCCCTGTCCTTGTCGAACGGGCGGCTGGCGCGGGCGGGGTCGTCCATCCTGACCGAGAAGGCGCCAAGGGCGTCGAACGAAATAACGGAGTAGTAGTTAGTCTCTTGGGCGCCGCCACAGAGCACGGCGTCCTGCATCCCGTCGCGGATCATCATGTAGGCCAGGCCTATGGAGTGGCTGCCCGAGGCGCACGCCGCGCTCACGGTGAAGTTGGCGCCGCGCAGGCCAAAGATGGTGGAGAGGTTCATTGTCACGGTCGAGTTCATCGACTGGAACACTGTGCCGTAGCCCAGCAGGGCGGAGTCGTGCCGCTCGTCCATGAGCCGTGCGGCCTCTATCACGGGCTTGGCCGACGAGTCGTTGCCGAATATGCATCCGACTTCGTTTGCCGCGAGGTAGTCGCTCCCCATTCCGGCCTGGGCGAGGGCCTGCGCGCTGGCCATGTAGGCGTATTGCGCCTCCTCGGGCATCCCGGCCCTGACGTGTCGGTCGCGCACCATCAGCTTCGTCACGACGGCGTCCGGCACGATGCCGCTCAGGGCGGAGCGGTAGCCGTAGCCCGTGCGCTCGGGGCGGATGCCTATGCCCGATTTCCCTTCGCGCAATGATTGGCTTACGGAGTCGAGGTCCGTGCCTATGCACGACCAGATGCCCATGCCCGTTATGACTACCCTTCGCATTTTGGTTTAGCTTGTTAGTGAGTGGCGTGCGCAAGGTCTTTCCGCCCGCGCCGCCTTTTTACAAAAGTAATGTTTTTTATTGTCTATTTCCGTGCCGATGCCTCTTGGCGGCTCTTTTTGCTCATATACGGCGAGGCCCGGCGGCTGGCGGCCGACACTGCTTTGTCGACTCGTCGGCCGTCGGGCCTCGTTTTTTCTTGTCGTTATCCCTCCCTTATTTGAGGGTGGCGGTGGCGGTTTTGCCACCGTCTGCCATTCGGGCCGTCACTTTGGCGCCCGTTCCTTCGCCAGTCCCGCGGAGTAGTATCTGGGCGTGGCCCATGAAGGCGTCGAGGGTGGCGGCGTGCTTGTCCTGCCCGGGCAGAGGACGCTCCTGGCTCTTGAAGCCCGGGTCGCCGTTGCCCCATCCGAGAATTTCGGCCGCGCCCTCGACTGTCACCTCAATCTTGTCGCACGCGTCGGGCACGGTCCGTCCCTTCTTGTCGAGCAGGGTGAGGTCCACCACCACGCAGTCCTGCCGCCCGCCTATGCTCTCTTTGCTTGTGGCGAGTGCCACCTGCTCGGCCTTGCCCGTGGTCTCGACGCGCTGCGTGATCACGCGTTTGCCGCCCTTGAACCCGCGGGCCTCAAGCCGCCCGGGCTTGTAGGTCGTCTCCCACGTGAGGTGGCTGTCCTTCTCCATCTTCTTGCGCCCGAGGCTCTTGCCGTCTTGCAGCAGCTCCACCTCGTCCATGTTGGTGTAGGCCCAGACCTCTACTTTCTGTCCCTCTTTGCCGCTCAGGTTCCAATGGGGGAATATGTGCAGCACGGGATCTGCGGTCCACGCCGCGCGCAGGTAGAACGCCTCGTCTTTCGGGAAACCGCAGTAGTCGAGGATTCCGAACTGCGAGCCGGTGGCGGGCCACTTCATTGGGTTGGGTTCGCCGCGGTAGTCGAAACCTGTCCAGTAGAACAGTCCGGCGGCCCAGGTGTTGTCGCGGTAGAATTTCCATCCGCGCTCTATGACGTTCTTCTCGTGCCCGTCACGGTCCTCGCCTGCCATGTTGATGCTCTTCATCCACCCGCGTGTCGAGTCGGTCTCGTAGACGTTGCGCGTGCCGCATGCGCTCGTCTCCTCGGTGCCGACGACAACCCAGTCGGGGTATGCCTTGCGGCGGTTGTCGACGTCGTTCTGGACAATGTAGTTGTAGCCGTGGATGTCGACCTGCTTCGTGAGGCCGAACCCGCCCGAGTTGCCGTAGGTGTAGAGGCGCGTGGAGTCGACTTTGCGCGCGTGGTCTATCATGGTGCGGGCTATTTTCTCGCCCTTGTCGCCGCTCTCTATCCACCACTCCTCGTTGCCTATGCTCCAGAGGATTACGCACGGGTGGTTGCGGTCCCTCTCTATCATGCGGGTCAGGAGGCCGAGGTGCTCGTCGTTGACGCCCATGAGGCGGTTCTCGTCGATGACCAGCATGCCGAGCGAGTCGCACGCGTCGAGCATGGCGGGCGTGCCGGGGTTGTGGCTCAGGCGGATGGCGTTCATGCCCATCTCTTTGAGTTTCTTTATCTTGTAGCACCACAGCTCTTTGCTCACGGCCGTGCCTACGCCTGGGTGGTCGAGGTGGAGGTTCGAGCCGACAATCTCAAGGGGCTTGCCGTTGAGCGAGAAGCCCTGCTCCGTGCTCCACCCGAGGGTCCGGAGGCCCACTTTGGTCTCTACGGCGTCTTTCTCCTCGCCGTCGGCCACTACGGCCGTGCGGAGCGTGTAGAGGTAGGGGTCGGCGGGGCTCCAGAGCCGCGCGCCGGGCACTTCGAGCGAGCTTTCGCCCCGTGCCACCGTGTTGCCTTGCGCGTCGAGGAGCGTGTTCTCGACCTTGCCGGTGGCCTTGGCCTCGATGGTCAGCCGTCCGTCGGCCCACTTGGCGAAGACGTCGTCGACGTGGTGGTCCTTGTCGCGCTTGACGAGCCAAACGTCGCGGTAGATGCCCGCGCCCTCGTAGTACCATCCCTCCTCGGTCGAGGCGTCGCAGCGGACGGTTATGACGTTGTCGCCGCCGAAGTTGAGGTACTCGCTAAGGTTGTACCGCTGCGTGGCGTAGCCGCTCACCTCGTGGCCGAGGTAGAAGCCGTTGCAGAAGATTTGCGCGTTGCGGAATATGCCGTCGAAGACGACGTAGATGTCCCTCCCCTCGTCGGATGCGGGCACGGTCAGGTGATGCCTGTACCAGCCTATGTTGTTCTGCGGGTAGCGCCATCCCACCTGCTTGTAGCCGTGGGAGTGGCTGGCCAGGGCGGAGTAGGGGAGGTCGACAACCCAGTCGTGGGGCAGGTCGACGCGCTGCCATGCGGAGTCGTTGAAGGCGGGGTTGGCGGGCCCGGTGTTCTGGCCCACGGCTTTGGATAGGTAGGTGAAGTACTCCGTGCCGTGGCCGAAGTCGCGCTCCATGCTGGCCCCGTCGCCGAGGCTGAATGTCCAGTCGTTGTTGATGAGCCGCGTCTCGCGCTGGGCCTGCGCGGTTGTCAGGCCTGCCGCTGCGAGGAGTGCGGCGAGTAGCGTCGTCCTCATGTCTGCTCTGTTATTTCGTGTTACGTTTACGCGAATTTAACAGTCAGATGGGTTCGTCACGGTATCGGTATGTTAACAAATGGTTCTTACTTGGCGAGGCTCATGAGCCTGACGGCGGACTTCATGAACTCCCTGAGCTCCGGGCAGTCCGATTGGAGGATGTTGCCCTGGTCGCCGTCCCACAGTTTATGCCCGCGCTCGATGAAGGCTATGTGCTCGCCGATGGTGAAGACGGAGTTCATGTCGTGGGTGTTGATGATGGTCGTGATGCCGGACTCGTGCGTAATCTCGGAGATGAGTGTGTCTATAACTCCGCTCGTGACGGGGTCGAGCCCCGAGTTCGGCTCGTCGCAGAAGAGGTAGCGCGGACCCTGCACAATGGCGCGGGCTATGGCCACCCTCTTCTGCATTCCGCCCGAGATCTGGGCGGGGAACAGCCCGTCGGCCGCAGCCTCCATGTTCACGCGGCGGAGGCACTCCTTGGCGCGCCTGTCGCGGTCGCGGGGGCTGAGGTCGGAGAACATGTCGAGCGGGAAGCGGACGTTCTCCAGGACGGTCATGTAGTCGAAGAGGGCCGAGCCTTGGAATATCATGCCTATCTCCTGTCTCAGCCTGAGGCGGTCCTTGCGCCCCATGCGCGTGGTGTCGCGCCCGTCGTAGAGGATGGCGCCGCTGTCGACGTCGTAGAGCCCCACGAGGCTCTTGAGCAGCACCGTCTTGCCCGAGCCGCTCTTGCCTATTATGAGGTTCGTCTTGCCGTCTTCGAAGGTCGCGCTTATGCCGTGCATCACGGTGCGGCCGTTGAAGGCCTTCGTTATGTCTACCGCCTCTATCACCGGTGCGAGTCTTATTGTGTGTTAGGGCTGCCCCGCTACGTCAGCATGAGCTGCGTCACGAGCAGGTTGACCATCAGTATCGATATGCAGCTCACCACCACGCTCTTGGTCGAGGCTCGGCCCACGTCGAGCGCGCCGCCGCTCACGTTGTAGCCGAAGAACGACGACACGCTGGCTATGATGAACGCGAAGAGCGTGCTCTTGAAGAGCGAGTAGAAGATGTAGAACGAGCGGAACGTGAAGTGGAGCCCGTAGAGGAAGTCGTCGGACGGCACCATGCCCGTGGCGAAGCCCGACACCCATCCGCCGACGATGCCTATGCACATGGAGTAGCAGACGAGCAGTGGGACCGATATGACCATGGCCAGGATTTTGGGTGCGGCGAGATAGGCCGCCGAGTTGATGCCCATGATGTCGAGGGCGTCGATCTGCTCCGTTATCCGCATGGTCCCTATCTCGGACGATATGTTGCTCCCGACCTTGCCGGCCAGGATGAGGCACACTATGGTGGACGAGAACTCGAGGACGATGGTCTCGCGGCTGGCGTAGCCTATGGTGTAGGTGGGGATGAAGGGGTTGTCGAGGTTGTTGGCCATCTGGATTGTCACCACGGCGCCCACGAAGAACGAGATGAGGGTGACGATGCCGAGCGAGTCGACGCCGAGCTTGTATATCTCCTGCAGCGTGCGCTGGCCGAAGACGCCCCATTTCTCGGGCTTCGACACCACTTGGCGCATGAAGCGGCAGTAGCGGCCCAGGAGGTCGAACGCCTGGCCTACGATCATTCCTTGGCCCCTCCCTCGGGCTTGTGCTCGTCAAGGGCGCTTATGCTGGCGCTGACGGGGGCGGACAGCTGCTCGGGCTTGCCGGCCTTGCTGCTGGCCACCTGGTAGGCGCGTAGGCCGAACTCGCCCATGGCGGCTATCATGTGCTCCATGAGCCGCGAGATGACGGCCTCGTGCTCGGCCCAGACCTGGGAGCGCGTGAAGCAGTAGAGCTCGACGGGCATGCCGTACTGCGTGGGCTGGAGGAAGCGCACCATCAGCTGGACGCGGTTAGCGGGGTTCGGCTCGAGGATGGCCGGGTTGCGCGTGAGGTAGGCGACCATGTATTCGCGGAAGAGGGTGAGGTTGGTCAGCGGGTCCTGGTAGCCGCTCTCGTCCTTGCGCCTGCGCTCGAAGAAGTAGTAGAGCTCGGGCATCTGGGCGAAGTGGGCCTCCTCGTCGGGGGTGACGAAGCGGACGGTGTCCATGTCGACGCAGACGGACCGGTTGAGCCTGCGGCCCGCGCTCTCGCTCATGCCCTTCCAGTTGGTGAAGGCGTCGGAGAGGAGGGTGGAGGGCGGCACGGTTGTTATCGTGTTGTCCCAGTTGCGTATCTTGACGGTGTTGAGGTTCATCTCCGTGACGACGCCGTTGGCCGAGGCCTTAGGCACGACGATCCAGTCGCCTACGGCCACCATGCTGTTGGCCGAGAGCTGGATGCCGGAGACGAGGCTCTGGATGGTCTCCTTGAAGACGAGGGACATGATGGCGGCCGAGGCGCCGAGGCCCGTGAGCAGGGCTGTCGGGTTCTTGTCGATGACGATGGCTATCATGATGATGACCATCAGGATGAAGATGACGTATGTTATGAGCTGCTTGATGCTCTTGAGCGACTGCGCCTTGGGGTATTTGGACGAGATGAGGTCGAACGTGGAGTCGACGAGTGCCAGGATGAGCCGCCCCCACATGAAGGTCATGTAGAGGTAGACGAAGTGCATGTAGAGCGAGTGGAGCCAGTTGTCGGTGTGCATGGCCAGGCCGAAGCCCATGAGCGACGAGATGGACGGGACGTAGGCCGCGCGGGTCAGGACCTTGTTGTTGAGCAGGTAGTCGTCCCACGTGACGGTGGTGCGCTTGACGATGGTGCCGACCACCTTAATGAAGATGAACTTCGACAGGTAGAATATGGCTATCGACATCAGGGCCGACAGGGCTATCATGATGAGGGTGGCCACGAGGTCCGACGTGTGGTCGACGCCCATGAGGCTGAGCAGCCGTTTTGCGATGTCGATGAAGAACCCGTGCGCCTCTTGCGCTTGAGCCAGATGGGAGGCTAAGTCTTGCTTCTCTTCCACTTCTTTTTAAATACTTATGGTGTGAAAAAAACATGCCCGCCGTGCGGGGCTTCGTTGCCGTCTGAAGTTTTTGCGCTCGGGACGCCCCCTTGCGCTACGGGGTGCTTATGACCTGGACGGTGCAGTTTATGACCCCGGCCTGAATCATGCCGAGCTTCTCGGCCGCGGCGCGGCTGACGTCGACGACCCTGCCGGCCTTGAACGGGCCGCGGTCGTTTATCCTGACGTCGACGCTCGCCCCCGTGGCGGTGTTCGTCACGCGGACGATGGAGCCGAAGGGCAGTGTGCGGTGTGCGCCGGTCATCTTGCGCTTGTCGTACTTCTCGCCGCTGGCCGTGGCGCGGCCGTGGAACTTGTCGGCGTAGTACGAGGCCTGGCCTTTCTCCACCTTGCCGCTGCTTTTCTTGGCGGTAGAGGAGGAGGACGATGAGGAGCCGCCTGTCGTCGCGCCTTTCGTGGTCGTCGTTTTCGTGGTCGTGGAGCCGCCTTTGGAGGTGCTGAGGTGGGTGGAGCCTTTGGGCGTCACCTTGCCGCCAGAGCATCCGCCCATGCCGGCCAGGAGGATGGCGGCCGCGGCGGCGAGGAGGAGGGGGTTTATCCTTATTGAGCGCATTGGTCGTTTTTTTTTGTCAGCCGCGGCTAAAGGCTGTTCATCTTGCAGATGTACTTGCCTATGATGTCGAACTCTATGTTGGCCACCGAGCCCGCCTTCATCTGGCCGAAGTTGGTGTGGTCGTGGGTGTAGGGTATGATGGCGACGGAGAAGGAGTCCTTGCCGCTGTCGACGACGGTGAGGCTGACGCCGTTGACGCAGACGGAGCCCTTCTCGACGGTGAAGTAGCCGGCGCGGGCCTTCTCGGCCGGCACCTCGTAGCGGAAGTAGTACCTCCAGCTGCCGTTGTCCTCCACCACTTTCTCGCACGTGGCCGTCGTGTCGACGTGGCCCTGGACTATGTGGCCGTCGAGCCTGCCGTTCATGACCATGCTGCGCTCGACGTTCACCTTGTCGCCCACGCTGAGCAGGCCGAGGTTGGAGCGGAGGAGGGTCTCGGCCATGGCCGTCACGGTGTAGCGCGGTCCGTCGATGGCCACCACCGTGAGGCATACGCCGTTGTGAGCCACGCTCTGGTCAATCTTGAGCTCGCTGGTGAACGCGCAGCTGAGCGTCAGGTGGACGTTGCCGCCCTCTTTGCGGATGTCGGTCACGGTGGCCGAGTCCTCTACGATGCCTGAGAACATATCTTGCTTTGTCGTCTGTTATTTTTGAGTTCGTCGTTCGCGCCGCACGGGCGCACGGTGGCAAATATACTTATTTTTTGATATTTGCGCCCGCAGCGGCGTTTCCAGCCATCCTTCGCGCTTTTTGTCAGTATTTCGCTTAAAAAGCGCCGTCGCCCGTGCCGTGGGCCGCAAAAAACCGCAGGTCAAAGACACTCCGCAAGAAAAAACATTACTTTTGTAAAAATTCATACCAAAGGAACACATACATATTATTATGGACAATAATAGCATTGATTGGGGCAAGCTCGGCTTCGGGTATATGAAGTCCGACTATAATGTGCGTTGCTATTACCGCGACGGCAAATGGGGTGAGATAGAGGTCTCCAGCGAGGAGAACATCTCCATCCACATGGCTTCCACCTGCCTCCACTACGGTCAGGAGGGCTTCGAGGGTATGAAGGCCTTCCGCGGCAAGGACGGCAAGATACGCGTCTTCCGCATGGACGAGAACGCCAAGCGCCTCCAGCGCACGAGCGACGGCATCATGATGGCCAAGCTCCCCGTCGAGAAGTTCGAGGAGGCCGTGCGCAAGGTAGTCAAGCTCAACGAGCGTTTCGTGCCGCCCTACGAGAGCGGGTGCTCGCTCTACATCAGGCCCCTGCTCATCGGCATCTCGCCCCGCATCGGCGTAGGGGCCTCCACGGAGTACCTCTTCCTCATCTTTGTCCAGCCCGTGGGCCCTTACTTCAAGGACGGCTTCAAGGCCACGCCCGTCGTCATCCTCAGGCAATATGACCGCGCCGCGCCCCTCGGCACAGGCACCATCAAGGTCGGCGGCAACTACGCCGCGAGCCTCGTGCCGGGCGACCTCGGCCACAAGAAGGGCTACTCCGCCGTGCTCTACCTCGACGCTAAGCAGAAGAAGTTCGTCGACGAGTGCGGCCCCGCCAACTTCTTCGCCATCAAGGACGGCAAGTACATCACCCCGAAGTCCACTTCCATACTCCCCTCCATCACTAACATGAGCCTCCAGCAGCTCGCCACCGACATGGGGCTCACTGTCGAGCGCAGGCAGATCCCCGAGGAGGAGCTCGCCACGTTCGACGAGGCCGCCGAGTGCGGCACGGCCGCTGTCATCAGCCCCATCTCGCGCATCGACGACATCGACATGAACAAGACCTACGAGTATTGCAAGGACGGCAAGCCGGGTCCCGTCTGCACCGAGCTCTACCACAAGCTCCGCGCCATCCAGTATGGCGACGCGGAGGACAAGTACGGCTGGGTCAAGATTATCGACTAAAAGGCTTGTCCGCCTTGGGCGGACTCGCGCCCCCATAGCAGGCACGGCGAGGCGGAGCGTCTTCATTGCGAGGCGCTTCGTCCGCCGTGCTTCTTTTTTTTGCCATTAGGCGACCTGTTGGCCGCAGTTTAAACACCTTTTGAGATGCGTTTGAAAGAAGTTCTATTCTCTGTCGCCGCGCTCCTCTGCGCCTCGGCCGCGGCGCAGGATCCCGCCGGGCAGGATGTCGTCTACCTCAGGAACGGGTCCGTCATCCATGGCGATGTGGTCGAGGTGACGCCTCAGTCCGTCAAGGTCGTCAACGGGTTTGGCGACCGCATGGTTTTCGAGATGCCCGACGTCGAGCGGATTGTCAAGGAGCCGCGCCCTGCAGCCGCCCTTAGCCCCGCCACCGCTGCCGAGGCGCCCGCTTCCGACGCTTTGGGATGTCCCGCCCGCGGCTACCGCGGGTTTGTCGACTTCAACGTAATGGAGGGTTTCCTCGTCAACGACGGGGGATATGACGGACACTATTCCCACGCCGGGCTTCTCACGACCCACGGCTACCAGTTCAACCCCAGAATTTTCGTCGGCGCGGGCCTGGGCGTGCTGTGGCAGACCGACGACAACCAGGGCTCCGACTTCGATTGCCTCATCCCCGTCTACTCCGCCTTCCGATGCGATTTCGTCGCCCGCAAGGTGTCGCCTTTCGTCGATGTCCGCCTTGGCGGGTTCTCCAACACGGCAAATTCCGAGTTCCGTGGCTTTTACATGAGCCTCGCCGTCGGCGTGAGGGTCAGGAGGTTCAACGCGTCGCTTGGCTATGAGTATCTGAACAACTTCGGCGAGTTGACGGATTATGATGGCGATGATGACTACTATTGGGAGACGTGCGACTCGCCGTCGCTGCGCACCCACTCCTTCGTCATGCGCTTTGGCGTGGACTTCGGGCGCAGGCGTTAGCCCGCTCAGTCTTGGGTCCCGCCTTTCGTTTCTCACGCTCGGCAAAGTAAGCGGGCTTGCTCTGCCCTCGCTTAATCAAAACGTTTCATTTCAACCCCAACGAGAAATATGTCAATTAAGTCTTTCATCTTCACCGTCGCCGCCCTCCTCAGCGCCTCGGCGGCTGCGCAGTCCGCCGCCAGTGCCGATTCGGTCTTTCTCAAAAACGGCTCCGCCATAGAGGCGGGGGGGGTGCGCCTCGGCTGCCCCGCCCGCGGCTACCGCGGCTTCGTCGAAGCCAGCCAGGCGTTTGGCTCGCTCATCATCGAGGGGCATGACATGGGCGGCTATGCGCAGTTCGGCCTCCTCACCTCCCACGGATACCAGTTCACGCCCCACTTCTTCTTCGGCACTGGCTTCGGCTTCCTCTGGCAGGAGGGCGATCGGCAAAGGCCGGAGTATGATTTCATCTTCTCCTTCTTCAAGGATTTCCGCTACGACATTCTCGCCCGCCGTACCACCCCGTTCGTCGACCTCCGTCTTGGCGGCTTTATCAGCGATGACGTCGATTACGAAGGCTTCTACTCTTGCATTGCGGCAGGTGTCCGCCGCGGGCGTTTCAACGCCTCCATCGGTTTCCAGTTCCTCTTCAATTACGAGGGGGTGTTTGGCCTCCAAGAGTATGAGGAGGGTTGTCTTGACATGGAGCACTGCGAGTCGCCCGGCTTCCGAGTCCCCTCTCTCGTCATCAGCGTAGGCTGCGATCTCGGGCGGAGGAGATAGGGGTCTTGTCTTCTTAAAAGCCTCAGCGCCCATTGTGCACATAAAACGGCCAGTGCCGCCGACTCGTGAAATAGAGTCGGCGGCACTGGCCGTTCCTGTTCCCGGTGCGAGGGGCTATGTCTCAGCCGGACAAAGTCCTACTTTATGCCCCTGCACCTCTTCTCCCAGTTCCAGGCGTTGAGCAGCGTCTGCTCAATGGGCACCTCGGCCTTCCAGCCGAGCTCGGTGTTGGCGAGGGTCGTGTCGGCCCATATCTTGACGATGTCGCCCGCGCGGCGGCCGACAATCTTGTAGGGCAGGTCGACGCCAGTGGCCTTCTTGAAGGCGTTGACGAGCTCCAGGACGCTCAGGCCGCGGCCCGTGCCGATGTTGAAGTACTCGTAGTTGCTCTTGTTCTTGCCCTCTATGAGGCGGCGGATGGCTACGACGTGGGCCTTGGAGAGGTCGACGACGTCGATGTAGTCGCGGATGGGCGTGCCGTCCGGGGTGTCATAGTCGTCGCCGAAGATGCTGAGCTCCTTGCGGAGGCCGGCTGCTGTCTGCGTGATGTAGGGGATGAGGTTGTTGGGTATCCCGACGGGGCTCTCGCCGATGAGGGCGGAGGGGTGCGCGCCGATGGGGTTGAAGTACCTGAGGGCGAGGCCGTTAATCTGCTTCTCCTCGTGGCAGAAGTCGCGGATGATGTCCTCGTTGACGGTCTTCGTGTTGCCGTAGGGGCTCTCGGCGGGCTTGCGGGGGGTGCTTTCCGTCACGGGCAGGTGGTCCGGCTGGCCGTATACGGTGCATGATGATGAGAATACGAGGTTGGCGACTCCGGTGTACTTCATCCCTTCCAGGATGTTCATCAGGCTGTTGACGTTGTTCCTGTAGTACTCCAGCGGCTTGTGCACGCTCTCGCCGACGGCCTTGAAGGCCGCGAAGTGGATGACGGCGTCTATCTCGCCCTTGTGGCGGAGGAAGAAGTTGAGCGTCGCGCCGCGGTCCGAG
Source organism: Marinilabiliaceae bacterium (assembly GCA_051875415.1). Taxonomy (GTDB): domain Bacteria; phylum Bacteroidota; class Bacteroidia; order Bacteroidales; family Marinilabiliaceae; genus W3P20-009. The sequence goes on along the minus strand of JBJEGU010000009.1, from coordinate 6,999 downwards.
AGGTCGAAGTTCTCGAACTCGGGGGTCTTGCCCGTTATCTTGCCGATGTTGTCGACTGTCTCTATTTTGGAGTTGGAGAGGTTGTCGACGATGATGACGTCGAAGCCCGCCTCCTGGAGCTCCACCACGGTGTGCGAGCCGATGAAGCCCGTGCCTCCTGTTACGAGTATTTTGCCCATTTTCTGTTATGTAGCTTTAGTTGTGTTCGCAAATATAGTTTTTTGCGTCTCTTTTTGGCGCATGCCCGCCCGCCTTGGCCCATTTTTTACGGCTTTTTAGCTTGCTATGTCGCCATTGTCGGCGAGCCAGAGGGCGAAGCTCTCCATCATGCTCTCGTGGAGGGTCATCCAGGCGGCGAACTCCTCCTCCGCCCCTTTGCGCATGAGCCATCGGCAGTAGGCGTCCCAGTGGCCGGCCGACTCCACCCGCGTCTCGAAGCCGCGCACTCGCTCCCCTGTCACATCTCCTATCCAAGTCTTATCATTGAGCGCTGCTTTCATGGCGGCCGTCAGGGCCCGTAGGGTGGGGTGGCCGCCGTCGGACTCGGGGGAGTAGCCGGCCGAGGCAGCTCCCGCCGTCGCGGCGTCGCCTCCCATGGCGGCCGTGTGGCGGAGCGTCTTGGCGTGGGCCTCGTAGAGCATCGCGCTCATCTCCTCCACCCTTTCGCCGCGCCGCTCGAGCACTATGAAAGCCTCGGCGTAGGCCAGCCCCTCCCAGGGCGCGCTGCTGTTGAAGAGTATCCACGCCGCGCGGTAGTAGTTCGATGCGAAGGCGGGTTCGCTCTCTATCCCGCTCCTGTACATCTCCAGCGCGCCGCCGTAGTCCTCCTCCTGCATCCTTACTGTCCCTATCTCCATCTTCAGCCGGCCCGAGGCGGGGTGGGCGCGCAGCCCCTCGCGGTATGTCCGCATGGCGTCGCCCCGCCGGCCGGCCATGTCCTGAGCGTTGCCCTCCATCTGGTAGGCCACGTCGCCTATCTCAGCTCGCAGGCTGTGGAACGTCGCGGCGGCGCGGGCAAACTGGTAGTCCTTCAGCAGGGCGTAGCCGAGTTCGTATCGCAGCTCGGTCTCGTGGGGGTGGGCTGTCAAGAGGCTCTCTATCGCCGCGACGGCCCTGTCGGCTTGGCCGTTGTCTGCCATCTCCATGGCGGCGTACATCCGGCTCGTCTCGGCCTCGGTCATCTGGGCGAGGGTCTCTGCGCTGATTGCCGTCGCTATCGCGGCTGTCAGTATGGCTTTGCGTATCATTGTGTCGGTTGCTGTTTTTCCTTTTAGGGCAAATGTAGCAAAATCCGTCTCCGTAGGATGTCGGGCAGGTTAGGTTTCAAGCACTGTTCGCTATGTTCTTGCCCGTCTTTCTCCCATTGCCGCCCCTTTTGGGCTGTGTATGACGCTTTGGGGTGTTCTCCGTTCGCGCAAAAAATGTCGCCGCCTATCTTGCTGATTGTCATTTCGTTTCTCCTGCTGAACCGTTTTGTGAGAAAATGTTTACAGAACTATTGATTTGTTACTCCGTATTAAGCGCATGTGTCGGGCGGATGGTTGCCCTTCAGCCCCCATTATTATAAGCTACAAGAATGCCTATTCTTACACATTCTCTCAATTAGTTGCTATGAAGCTTAGCAGGAAAGTCCTTTGCGTCGTGGTGCCGACCGTGGCCGTGGTCATGCTTGTCTCGGCGGCTGTCAATTTCCACATCATATATTCCCACCAGCAGCGGTCGGCCGAGTCCACTCAGCAGCTGCTCTCCAAGAAGACGACGGCCCAGGTGTCGGCGAGCCTCGACAACCTCGTCGAGGAGCTCCACTGGATTGCCCAGAGGCCCGACGTGCAGTCCATGCAGTGGGACGCCATGGCCGACTACATGGCGCGCCGCGCCGCGCTCAGCGCCTCGAAGTTCTCCATGCTCATGGTCATAACGCCCAACGGCGACTACTACGTGGCCGGCCGCGGGCTCATCGAGGGGCGCAATCTCGCCGACCGAGGCTACTTCCGCCGCGTCATGTCATACGGGGCCGAGTCGGCCATGACGAGCCCCGACCTCTCCAAGTCGACCGGCGAGATGAAATATACGGTGGCGGTCCCCATCAAGGGCGCCGAGGGGCAGACAGTCGGCGTCCTCGCCGCCAATGTGAGCCTCGCCACGCTATCGCTGCTCGTGGCGTCCGACTCCGTCTACGGGGGCGGGTTCATATGGGCGCTCGACGAGAAGGCAACCGTCATAGGCTGCTCCGACCGCGGCCTGCTCATGTCGTGCAACCTCGACTCGCTCTCAGCCCGCTGCGACGGCGTGGCCTCCATCGCGGCGTCGGTCAAGGCGGGGCGCGAGGGCAGCGGCCATGTGACGCTCACCGACGGCGAGTCATATTTCGCCACGTGCACGCCCATAGCCGGGACGCCCGGGTGGTCGCTCCTCATGGCCGTGTCCGACAGCGAACTGCTCTACGTGGCCAAGGCTACTTTGCTCCAGACGGTGCTTCAGCTTGCGCTCATGCTCTTCATCGTCACGCTCATCGTCCTGCTCTCGCTCCGCCGCTGGCTCTCGCGGCCGCTCGCCAAGCTATCGTCGGCTATCGCCAGCATGGCCGACGGCAACCTCGATGTCAACTTCGATGGGGTGGTGAACCGTAGGGGCGATGACGAGATTTGCCAGATGGCGGCCTCCGTCGAGCTCATGTGCGACCGCCTGTCCTACATCGTGGCCGACATCAAGGCGGGGTCCGATGTCCTCACGGCCTCAAGCCGTCAGGTGTCCGAGCTTTCGCAGAGCCTGTCGTCGGGAGCCGACAAGCAGGCCGAGAATGTCGCCGCCCTCACGGCCACCACCGCGCGCATGGCCGACGACATAAGGGCCGGCTCCGCCAACACCAGGAGGGCCGACAACTCGTTCGACGCCTCTTTCAAGCGCTTCTCCGAGCTCGCCGAGAGCCTCAAGCCCCTCTTCGCCATCAATAACGACATCGCCCGCCAGACGTCGCTCGTCAACGATATCGCCCGTCAGATTAACATCCTCTCGCTCAACGCAGCCGTCGAGGCGGCCCGTGCCGGCGACCGTGGCAGGGGCTTCGCCGTCGTGGCCAAGGAGATTCAGAAACTCGCCGGGCTTAGCCGGCAGGCGGCCGAGAAGATAGGGCAGCTGACCTCCGAGGGCATCAGCCTCAATTCGTCAGCCCGCCAGTTCTTCGCCGAGGCCATGCCCAGCATGACGCAGACCAACAAGCTCATTGCCGACATCTCCAGGGCGGCTACCGACCAGAGCGTAAGCTCCGACCAGGTCAACGCCGCCCTCGTCGACATCGACTCCTTCCTCCACGCCAACGCCCGCAACGCCCAGGTGCTGGCAGCCAACTCCGAGCAGCTCGACGAGCAGGCCAAGAAGCTCTTCGACGCCGTCTCGTTCTTCAACGTCAAGGCCGAGGTGGTCTGACGGCGGGTGGCGCAATCCCTGGCGTGAGGGTTTTGGTAGCCAAAACCGTAATGCGGGTATCGGCGCAAAAGTTCTGTCGTGGCATATTTGCATATGTGGCGGACGTGGCAGCCCGCCACTTTCGTCATCCTAACGCAAAAACGCTACAACAGCCATGAAAATGAACATTTTATTACTGGCGGCGGCCTCAGCGTCACTCGCATGCGCCACTGCCTCAGCTCAACCCGCCACCGCCGAGCCTCTTCCCCTTACTCAGGAGTGGGACAAGACATTCTCTCCCAGCGATAAGGTCTCCCATCGCAAGGTCACATTCCACAACCGCTTCGGCATCACCCTTGCGGCCGATATGTACATCCCCGCCGGCAAAGAGGAGTCATCCGACCTCCCCGCCATCGCCGTCAGCGGACCCTTCGGAGCCGTCAAGGAGCAGTCCTCCGGACTCTATGCGCAGGAGCTTGCCGAGCGCGGTTTCCTCACAATCGCTTTCGACCCCTCTTTCACAGGCGAGAGCGGCGGTGAGCCTCGCAACGTCGCCTCGCCCGACATTAATACGGAGGACTTCTCCGCGGCCGTCGACTTCCTCGCGACATGCGGCCTTGCCGACCCCGACCGCATAGGCATCGTCGGCATTTGCGGATGGGGAGGCTTCGCCATAAATGCGGCCGCCGCCGACACGAGGATAAAAGCCACCGTCGCATCCACCATGTATGACATAACACGAGTCACCGCCAACGGCTATTTCGACAAGGGTACGCCCGACGAGCGCTACCAGATGCTTGCCGCGTTGAACGCTCAGCGGACCGAGGATTATAAGGCCGGGACCTATGGGCGCACCGTCATGAACCCTGAGCCGGCGGCCGACGCGCCGCAGTTTATGAAAGACTATTACGACTACTATAAGACCAGGCGCGGTTTCCACTGTCGGTCCATCAACTCCGGCCAGGGCTGGAACATGACGTCGAGCCTCTCTTTCGCCAACGCGCGAATCCTTCCGTACGCCGGCGAAATCCGCAACGCCGTGCTCGTCGTTCACGGCGAGAAAGCCCACTCGCGCTATATGGGTGAGGACGCGTTCAAACTGCTCAAAGGGGACAACAAAAAGCTCATCATAGTCCCCGGGGCAAGCCATTGCGACCTCTACGACCGGAAGGACGTCATCCCTTTCGACTCTATCGCCCAATTTTTCAACGAGTACATGAAATGATGAGAGCGCGCCACCATCTTGCCTCACTCCTGTTCTTGTCAATAGTCTCTGCCGCCTCTGCGCAGTCCAGCACCGAGAACGTGAACATCCTGATAACCATCGACAATGCCAAGGTCCTGGAGGCGACGCTTGTCGACAACTCCTCCGCGAGAAGTCTCGCGGACCGCCTGAAGGAAAGCCCTGTCTCCTACTTCTCCAACCCCTACGGCGGCTTCGAGTCGGTCGGTGACGTAGGCTTCAGCCTGCCAACCAACGATGAGGATATCGTCACTCAGGTCGGCGACGTCATTTTGTACCAAGGCCGCAACATATGCCTCTACTACGCACGCAATGAATGGTCTTTCACCCGTTTAGGACGAATAACCAACGCGACGCCGTCTGAGTTGAGGAGCATCCTCGGCTCCGCCCGCGTCTCCGTGACACTCTCGCTCCCGTCCGCCGCGGCGGCAAAAGATGTCAAAGCCTCAGGAAGCGAGCCTCAAGGGCGGGTCTCTTTAGACGGCCGCCTGATGGCCGAAGTCAGCGGCCGCGGCCTGTTTGTTGAGGATGGGCGGTTGAAGGCCCGCCGATGAGCGTCGGGTGAGCCATCGAACCTTATGATCCCGTGCCGTTTTCGTACAGAGACGATTTTCCGCGGGGGACTGAGAGGTCTCCCGCTTTTTTGTGCCAAATCTAAAGTTTTCCACTTGGGCTAAGTGCCTGAAAATAAATTAGGTAAATGGCTGGGTGTGTTGTGTATTAGTAGTGTCAACAAACTGAATAGCAACATCTTAGCGCATTTACCTAATGAGTGTAAAATTAGCCTTGAACGGCGAGCTTTCCAAGCTCAACTGTGAAAAACAGGACCTGTGCGACATCGTCACCAAGTATCTCGCCGCGCTCAAGGGCGGGAGGCAGCTGTCGCGACTCTTCCCCAAACGCTGCGGCGTGCCTGTCATGGAGATCCTCAGGATCCTGTGCATGGCGAGGATACTCGGCGACAGCCTGCTCAAGGCCTACAAGAAGTCATTCTATGGCGTGGGCGCCGCCGGGAGGGGCAAGAACAGCCTCTACCGGTTCAAGTCGAGCCCGAAGACCGACTGGAGGGAGGTGCTGTCCCGCATGACCTTGCGCTTCAAGTGCTTCATCACCAGGAACGGCATGGACGAGGGCCTGGCCCCGAGCTGCTTCATAATAGACGACACCGCCATCGAGAAGACCGGCCGGACGATGGAGCGGGTCAGCAAGATCCACGACCACACGGACGGGCGGTACAAGCTCGGGTACAAGCTGCTCGCGTGCGCGTACTTTGACGGCAGGTCCACCGTCTGCCCGGACTTCGCCCTGCTGAGGGAGAGCAAGAGGAACAACTACGGGCTCTCCGAGGAGGCCGTCAGGAGTCAACACTCGAAGACACGAAAGGAGTCGGACCCGGCGTCCCGGAGGCTCTCCGAGACGGACTCGGACAAGCCCTCCCTCGCGTTGGAGATGGTCAGGCGGCTGTGGAAGCGCGGTTTGCGGGCGAGATACGTCCTGACGGACTCCTGGTTCCCGTGCGGGCGGTTCGTCGAGGCCATCCGCGCAGTCTGCGGCGGCTGCCTGCACCTGGTGTGCCGCGTCAAGCTCAACTCTACCCGGTACGAGGTGCGGGGGAGGATGATGAGCGCGCCGCAAATCCGCGACTCGAACCGTGACGGGGCGAAATACTGCAAGAAATACAAGTGCCTGTACATCAGGCAGAAGTCCCGCCTTGGCGACCAGCCGGTCCTGCTTTTCCTCGTGAGGTTCGGCAGGCGCGACAGATGGGACGCGCTGATGACGACGGACACCAGCCTGAGCTTCGTCAAGTGCCTGGAGATCTACCAGATACGATGGAACATAGAGGTGCTGTTCAAGGAGTGCAAGCAGCATCTCGGACTGGAGGACTGCCAGAGCCGCGACTTCGACTCGCAGATCGCCGACATCTCGCTGTGCTTCCTGATACACACCGCCCTCACTCTGGAGAAGCGGGTCAACGAGTACGAGTCGTTCGGCGGCATGTTCTCCGGGCAGAGGGACGCGCTGCTGTTGAGGATCCTGTGGCTTCGGAACCTTGACCTGCTCGAGCGCGTGCTGGGCGAGCTGGCCGAGACCTTGGCCTGTGCGTCACCGACGCTGTAGCCTGCGCCTCGACGGCCATTGACAGGCTCAGCGAGCTGATGCTTACGCAGTTGCAAGGCAAACACAATTTAATGCGATGTTAAATTCTCGGTGCTTAGTATGTTACAAAACAACCGCCCCGCACAACCGCCTTGCGATGCCGATTTTAGCGAAGTGGGAAACTTTAGCTCAAAAGTTCTCTGCCAAGTCGTCGTCCGCCGAAGTCATTTTCAAGCTCTCCAACGACATCT
>JBJEGU010000008.1:0-228217 GCA_051875415.1 Marinilabiliaceae bacterium | reverse complement strand
CCGCGCCGATGGTACTGCGCACGAGCGTGGGAGAGTAGGTTGCCGCCACTTAAACTAGTCATCCCTCCGGAGTATCCGCTCTGGAGGGATGACTTTTTATCACCAGAGAACCATCCCTCAACATGAAAAGGATAATGCGTCCTTGCGAAGGTCTTCCGCAATCTTTTTGTCGTGCAAAGCTTCGTTTGTCTCTATGTTGTCCTCCTTTCTTGCCGTCGCTCAAATCCTTCACCGCTGCTCCGCGTGATGAAGCAGCCAGCATCTAACTTTGCACTGTAATCAAACATCGGGGTTATGACAGCAATAGCAGTTTTTCTGATAATCACGGAGAACGGGTGGGCGATTCAAGCGTACCTCTTCCCACTCTCTCCCGAAGTGCTTTGCGTCTATGTCGCAAAAATGTACAAGCCGAGCGGGCAAGAATTCATTCCTGCTTTGTGAACTAATAGGCCATCATCATCCCGCCCGTATCACCGGCGAAAACGACCGTAGTAAAAAGCTTGGTTTTTAACCTCTGTTTTCCACGTTCGGCTGAGCAAACGCTCGCTAAAACGTTGGTTTTATGTAGCAAACGATTATGTTTACGACACCACTGCGAGTCGCTGACGTTGCCAACTCAGCAATATATTGTGGCCACAATTTTCCTCTCTCCCCCGTAGTTCCTGAACTCGCAAAGGTATATCCCCTGCCATGTCCCCAGGTTGAGACTCCCCCTGCTTATTGGAATGGTTATGCTTACGCCAATCAGTGAACTCTTCGCATGTGCTGGCATGTCGTCCTCGCCTTCGAGGGTGTGGTCATAGTAGGGCTCGTTCTCTTTCACCAGCCTGTCCATTATCTTCGCCATGTCGCTCCTGACGTCTGGGTCGGCGTTCTCGTTAATCGACAGTGCGCACGACGTGTGTTTAATGAAAAGGTTCAGCAGTCCGCTTTCTGGCAGCATGTCCCTCACGTTGGCCATGATTTCGCTTGTTATCAGGTGGCAGCCGCGACGGCGTGCCGATAGCGAGAACTCTTTCTGTTTTATCATATATTCACTACTTTTATGCTGACCAAAGATACGCCAAGGCACCCAATATTTATAACGCGTTTCCGCCTTGGCTAAACTATACTGCCATGATTGACGATATTCTTTCTTTCAACAAGCGTTTCGTGGCCGATAAAGGCTACGAGCGTTACATAACCAGTAAATACCCTGACAAGAAGCTTGCCATCCTCTCATGTATGGATACGCGCCTTACGGAGCTTCTCCCCGCCGCTTTAGGCATAAGGAATGGCGATGCTAAACTCATCAAAAACGCCGGTGGCATTATTCTTCATCCTTTCGGCAGTGTTATGCGTAGCCTGCTCGTGGCTGTCTACGAACTTGGCGTTGAGGATATTATGGTCATCGCCCACACGCATTGTGGCGCCTGCCATATGAACGGGGCAGCAATGGAGGAGCGGATGAGGGCGCGCGGCATTTCCGACGCTACGCTCAGCCTCGTAAAACACTGTGGTGTCGATCTCGACCATTGGCTCGAAGGCTTCCATGATACCGACGAAAGTGTTCGGAAGACCGTCGATTCCATTCGTAACCACCCTCTTATGCCGAAAGATGTAGAAGTCCGCGGTTTCATCATCGATTCTACAACTGGGCTTCTCACTCCCGTCGACTGAAAAGCCCTCACCATTCAAGGCGGTTGCGTGGCCTATGCCTCCAACCGCCTTTTATTTTGTCTTGCGGCTTTGCTTTTAAATTTATTCCATTTAAATTTGCGTTCGTATTAGCGAACATTGTTCATTTATGCAGTTCAAAAAGTCCGATGTTAAGGCTCGCCTTCTGGCGGTCGCGCAGGAGGAGTTTGCCAGTGCTGGTTTCGCTGGCGCCTCTATGAGGCGTATTGCTGCAGGGGCGGGTGTAGGGGTGGCTAACGTCTACAACTACTTTTCTGGCAAGGATGAGATTTTCTGCCAAGTCGTAAGCCCGGCCATAAGGCAGATGGATCTTATGCTCGACGAGCATCATGGGGCTGAGAGACACGAGGATCTTATGCGCCTTCTCGATGACGACTACCTCGATCAGACTGTCGAGCAATATGTCTCACTAATCCAAGGCTACGGCCCTGTTCTTTCAATCCTCTTGTTCAAGGCGCAAGGCTCTTCGCTCGAAAATTACCGCGAGGATTTTACTAATAAGAGCACAGTGCTTGTCCGACAGTGGTTTCGCTCAATGAAACTCTCCCATCCTTCCATCAATGCCGATTTCCCTGAGCTTTTCCTCCATATCCATGCCGCATGGCTTTTCGCCTTTATCGAGGAAGTTGTCATGCACAATGCCTCGGGTGATGAGCTCCGTCAGCTTGTCCGAAATTACGTGACTTTTGAGGTGCAAGGGTGGGCAGCCATTGTGGGAATCTCTCGTTAAGTATATTATCCCATCCATAATTCAGTTTGTACAAATTCATTTCTATTGCAAAATTCTTATGGGCAGTGTCATCCAGTCCGGCGGGCAACGCCGGAGCGCATCTATCCATTGGGGAGCCGGGTTCCGGCTCCCTTTCTTTTTTATGAACAACTGTGAACATTGTTCTTTTTTGAGGCTTCTAATCAATTTCAATAACAGTATTTCTTAATGAAACAGGAACAAAAAAAGAATGGGGGCGGCCTGTCTCGCCTCCTTGAAATCGCGGGCGAGCGCAAATGGCTGCTCGTGCTTGCCGGTGTCCTCTCCGGACTCTGCGCTTTATGCATGCTCGTGCCTTACTGGTCGGTCTATGAACTTATAAAGTTGCTTATTGTCAACTTCGATGCCGACACGGCAATTTCGTGGGGCCTTATAGCTCTCGGCGGACTTATCGCTGGCCTCATTTTTCTCTATGCGTCGCTCATTGCGAGCCATACCGCTGCTTTCCGCACTCTCTACGGTTTGCGCCTCAAACTGAGTGAGCATATTGGCCGTCTGCCTCTGGGCTTCCTTTCCAATTCCAGTACGGGTGCGATAAAGAAGACTCTCGACCAGAATGTAGAGAAGATAGAGATTTTCATTGCGCATACCATCCCCGATCTTGTCAATGTCGTGGTGACTATCGTGGTCTCCATGGTCATCTTTCTTAGCGTGAATGGCTGGATGGCAATGTTGTGTCTCGTCCTTCTCGTCGCAAGCATTATCATTCAGTTCTCTACATTCTTCAGCAAGGGGACTAAGGCGCTTGTGGGAAAATATTTCGATGCGCAGGAGCGATTGAGCGGTTCGGCGGTCCAGTATGTCCGTGGAATGCCCGTAGTGAAGATTTTCGGCCATGGTGTGACGTCGTTCCGTCAGTTCACTTCCGAAATTGAGGATTATAAGCGTTACGCTCTTCAGGTCTGCGATTCTTATCAGTGGGGGATGATTGTTTTCACCGTCATTCTCAACTCTATAACAACTTTCCTGCTCCCTGTCGGCTTGCTCCTCTGGACGGGTTCGGCTCAAAGCGTGGCTACGGCTGTCGCTTGGATTTTCTTCCTCGTCATGGGGCCTGGCGTCGTAGCTCCTGTCTATAAGCTCCTGTTCCTTGGCGGAAACTTGCAGCAGATTGATGAGGGCGTGGCAAGGCTCGATGCCATTTTCTCTGAGGCGCCACTGCCTGAGCCGGCTGTACCCAAGACTCCCGACTCTTTCGACGTGGAGTTCCGTAACGTCTCTTTCGCCTATGAGAATAAGGCGCAGGCTTCACGAACCGACGCCCTCTCCGATGTCTCTTTCATTGCCCGTCAAGGTCAAATGACAGCTCTCGTCGGCCCATCTGGCAGCGGAAAGAGCACTGTCGCCAATCTGATTCCAAGGTTCTGGGATGTCGCATCGGGAGAGGTGCTAATAGGCGGCGTCAATGTCAAGAGTATTGCGACTGAAAAACTGATGGATACTGTCTCTTTCGTCTTCCAAGACACTTTCCTTTTCGACGATTCCGTGTTCAACAACATCGCCGCGGCCAAACCAGGCGCCAGCCGCGAGGATGTCATCAGTGCGGCAAAGTCTGCGCAGTGCCACGAGTTCATCATGCGCCTCCCGCAGGGCTACGATACTTTGATAGGTGGCAAGGGCGGGCAATATCTCTCCGGCGGCGAGGCGCAGCGACTGTGCGTGGCAAGAGCAATTCTCAAGGATGCGCCCATCCTCGTCCTCGATGAGGCGACGGCATTCGCCGATCCCGAAAATGAGCAGAAGATCCAAAAGGCTCTCTCAGCGCTCGTCAAGGGAAAGACGGTCATCGTCATTGCCCACAGGCTGGCAAGTATAGCGGGGGCGGATAATATCATTGTCCTTGACAAGGGGCGTGTGGCCCAGACGGGACGGCACGACGACCTCTGCAAGTCTGGTGGCCTTTACGCCCGTATGTGGGATGCTTATTCCAATGCGTCAAATTGGCAACTCTGATTCGTGTTACTCTCATTAACCATCTGATAATAAAATGGGTATCATTTCAAATATAGCCGTTGGCGACACACGTAGGCTCCGCAAACCTGTCGCCCTTACCATTCTCTCCAATCTTGTCAATGTCGCCCCTTTCTGCCTCGTCATAGAGGCCGTTAGTCTCATTTTCCGCTCTTGCTCCAGTGGCGAGCTCGATACCCGGAAGATGGCGGTCATCATCGTGCTTCTTATCCTCTGGATGGTGGTCATGGCCTTCGCCGAGCGGGCATCCTACCGTGCGAATTTTAGGGGGGCATATGAGTTGAGCGCCGCGGGCAGGCTTTCGCTGGCGGAGCATATCCGCAAACTCTCGCTCGGATTCCTCTCTCGCCACGATCCTGGTGAGCTCTCCTCTATGATGATTTCCGATTTCGCCATGGCCGAGACGGGCGTGTCGCACCTCTTGCCGCAACTTTTAGGCGCCATTGTCATGCCGTTTCTCGCCTTCTTCTCCCTCCTCTGGGTTGATTGGCGGATGTCGGTGGCAATGTTCGTTGCCTTGCCGGTGGCCCTGCTTATTGTATGGTGCACCAACGCCTTACAAAAGAGGTTCAGCACGACAAAAATCGAAGCGCAAATTGAGGCTGGCAATAGGCTCGAGGAGTATCTCCGTGGCATACGTGTCATGAAGGCGTATAATATGCTTGGCGAGCGTTTCGCCCGTTTGCGCGGCGCCTTCGAGGGCTACCGCAAGGCTTCGTTGCGGGTTGAGGTCGTGCTTGGCCCTCCTGTCATGCTCGCCGTTACGGTCGTGAGGGCTGGCCTTACGCTTATGGTGCTCTGCGGCAGCTATGAACTTGTGGGCGGGCAGCTTTCCGCCGTCACTTTCCTGCTGTTCCTCATCATCGGGGCGCGCATTTTCGACCCGCTTACGTCGGCTCTTGTCAACATAGCGGAGCTGCGTCACTTCTCCATTGCGGGAATGCGTATACGCGGACTTATGGCTGAGCCTGAGATGGATGGCAAACGCGAATGCCCCGACTCCGGCGACATCGAGTTCCACAATGTCTCTTTCGCCTATCGCGACAAGTTTGTCCTTTCCAACGTCAACCTGCGCATGAGCCGTGGCACCATGACGGCTCTCGTTGGCCCGTCGGGCAGTGGAAAGAGTACCATCCTCAAACTCATTTCACGTTTTTTCGACCCGCAGCAAGGTGCGGTTACTCTTGGAGGCGTGCCTCTTTCTGACATCAGGCCCGAGAGCCTTATGGCGCATGTCTCTGTGGTTTTCCAGGATGTCTACCTCTTTCAAGACACGATAGCCGCCAACATTCGTTTTGGCCGGCCAAATGCCTCCGACGAGGAGGTCGTGGAGGCGGCAAAAGCCGCACGCTGCCACGATTTTATCATGGGACTCCCCAATGGCTACGACACTATGGTGGGAGAGGGCGGATGCACTCTTTCGGGCGGCGAGAGGCAGCGAATATCCATCGCCAGGGCCATTCTCAAAAATGCTGATATCGTCCTGCTCGATGAGGCTACAGCCTCGCTTGATCCTGAGAACGAGCTTGAGGTGCAGCACGCCATAGACCAGCTCGTCAATGGCCGGACTGTGGTCGTCATCGCCCATAAGCTCAGAACCATTCAAAACGCCGATCAGATTGCCGTCGTCGATGGTGGAGCCATCGCGGAGGTCGGCAAGCATGCCGAGCTTATTGAGCGAGGTGGACTCTACGCCCGTCTGTGGAAGATTCAGTCCGAGGCCTCGGGCTGGAGTCTGTAGCCCTCCGCAGTTGTATTTGCCCCCCTGCCGCTGTGATTTGCGGCTGGGGGGCTTATTCCAGATAATAAAAATGCGGCCGGACAACATATGTCGTCCGGCCGCTTATCTTATTTTCTCTTTCTCGTCCTTTAGAACGGGTAGAGGTTCAGAAATCCGTCACAAGTCTCAATCTTGCGCTCCGCATCAAACGGAATAGCCTCCATAGCCTCAGCGTCAGTCGAGTAAATCCATACGTCGAAGTCGGAGAAGTTGTGCGACAGGTAATACGTGGCCTCCTTGTAGAAGTCGGGCAGTCCGCGCCTCGTCTGCTCCGGGTCGGTCGGGGGGCAGGTTATCACCACGCCCTCACTCGTCATTCGGCTCTGCTCGCGCAGACTGCGGCGTACAATGCGTACGTCGGTTGTCATCCGCATCTCAAGGGTCGAGGTCTTGGCAATGTCAACGGCATCGGTGTCGATGTCGCTGCCGACAATGCTCAGGCGGAGCTTGTTCTGCTTGGCTTGCGCCTCTGTCTTCACCTTTTCAAACAGCGCCTCGTCAAAGTCCTTGTAGTTCTCGAAGAGGAACGGATACTTGCGGTACATCGCGGCTGGAATGTTCCTCGCCTTCATCGCCGCCTCTATGCATATCGTGCCAGCTCCGCACATCGGGTCGACGAGAGCCTGGGTGGGCTGCCAGCCTGAGAACTCTACGAGTGCCGCCGCAAGCACTTCGTTGGTGGCGGCGTCTATCCCCTCAGGACGATAGCCACGGCGGCTGAGTGGTGCTCCTACCGCGTCTACGCTTATCGCTACGCGCTCGTCTGTCACGTGGACGTTAATGATGTAGTCGGGGGTGTCGGCGTTTGTGTACGGTGCTTCGTTAGTTGTCGCCATCATGACGTCAGTCACTGCGTCATACACGCGCTGGGCGGCCGCACGTGAGTCGCTTATCACTTGACTGTAGCTCACGTGGTCAATGTAAATCGTGGTGCGTGGCTTGATGATGTTCTGCCACTCAATCTTGCGCGCCTCGTCGTAAATGTCATTCTCGCTCTCGGCCTGAAACTCCGCCAAGCGAACGTTTACGCGTATGGCGAGTCGTGAGCAGTAACAAATTCTGTAGAGGGTTTCTTTGTCCGCCTCACAATAGACGGCTCTGCGCTGTGGAGCTACCTCGCTGGCGCCGAGCTCCGTGAGCTCCTTTGAGAGAATCTCCTCTGCGCCAATCAGAGTCTTAACGATAAGTTTCAATGGAAATCGTTTTTGTTGGGGTTGACTTATCACCCCTTCGGAGGATATAGGTTTGCTCTTTATTCCAATTTGAGCGGTAAACGGGACTCGAACCCGCGACCCTCGGCTTGGGAAGCCAATGCTCTACCAACTGAGCTATTACCGCATCTGCGACTTTCCGAATGCAAATTTAGCGATAGTTTTCTTTCGACAAATAGGCCCTGCGTATTTTTTTGAAGCAACCCGTAGTTATGCGTCCCGCCTTGCGCCACTCGTCCCCATTAAGCCCGCTTTTCGCATTCCCCGCTCAATGTAGTATAAAAAAAGAGCGTGAAGACCGCTAGGCCTTCACGCTCTCTGTCTTAGTACCGAGTCCCGGGCTTGAACCGGGGACCTTGTGATTATGAATCACACGCTCTAACCAGCTGAGCTAACTCGGCATTCCCCGCTTTGTCTTAGTACCGAGTCCCGGGCTTGAACCGGGGACCTTGTGATTATGAATCACACGCTCTAACCAGCTGAGCTAACTCGGCATTCCCTTGTGGAATTGCGGTGCAAAGTTACTCATGTTTCTCGTAAATGCAACACCCGAGCCAATAAATTTTCTCCTTGGCCATACCCCTTTGCCCTGCCCGACCATTCTCCCCGTAAAATATACGCCTCGCCCCATGCTTGTTGGCGTTTTTTATCAAATGCGGCTCTTTAAGGTTAAAAACGCACAAAAGCCCATTTTTTCGCACATTTCGCCCTAAAACCTTTTGTTAATAGATTAACACGCGGTAAATTTGCGTGTCCAAATGAGTATGAGATTGCGCCACCCCTAAAGGCCATGCGCCCTAAGGTGGTAACACCTGTTTATTATGACATCGATGCTAACAATAAGCCAAGCCGTAGAGAAGGTCGTTAAGGTCAAACCTTTCGTCACGGAGGCCCTTTGCGAGGGGCTCATCAACATCTCTTCCCTCTCAAGGCAAATCCACCCGACGGTCGAGAAACTGACCGGCAAGGAGGTCAAGCAGGGGGCTATCGTCATGGCCCTCAATAGGCTCGTCCCAAGCCTCAAGGGTAACTCCGAGATGACGTATAAGAATATGATTACGTCGCTCGGCGATATCATAGTACGCTCCGACCTTACCGACTACACCTTCCGCAACTCGCCCACCATCATGACGAACCATATTAAGCTCATGAACAGCTTCAAGGGCCGTCAGGACCAGTTCTATACCATGGTGCGTGGCGTCTTCGAGTCTACTCTCGTCATCGGTAGCGAGCTCTGCCCGATAGTCGAGGAGGAGTTTAAGGACGAGGAGTGCGCCTACAAAAATGCCAACCTCTCCGCCATCACCCTCAAGCTCTCTTCGTCCAACGTCCATTTCGTAGGGTTCTACTACCAGATTCTCAAGTTCATCGCCTGGGAGGGTATCAACGTCAAGGAGGTCATCTCTACAACCAACGAGTTCACGATCATCGTGGCCGAGGAGGATGTCGATGCGGCTTTCGCTATCCTTAAGAACCTGAAGCAGAGCGGTAAGATTGTAGAGTAGGGGTTGGGAATGCATACCATTTTGCCGTTCTCTTCTTCCCGGGCCTGCGTCAGGCTCCGGCGGGTGCTGTCATTGTCCGCAATGATGGCATTGTTTTTTATGGCAGCCCCGCGTTCGGCGGCGCAACAAAAGGTGGCGTCCGGCGCTCATAAGGCGGGGGCGTCGAACACCCCGCTCCCGTGTGTCAAGGCGTGGCGTATGGCGGATGACTATACGAAGGCCGATACGGCTGTCGTCGACACCATTCTCGCTGAGCATCAGGTCAACAATCCCATCTGGCGCAAGAGCGTCTCGTGCGTCACGCTTGGCAACCTCGGGTCGCCATCTATCGCCACTTTCTACCCGGCCATCCGTCGCGACTACGGCAACGTTTTCTATAATAGCCTCAAGCTGCAATTGCTCGACCCGGAGGATTTCACGTTCTACAACACAGTCACTCCCTATGCCAATCTGACATATCAGAAGGGCATCCCCAAGGCGCAGCGCGAGGAGTTCTTCTCGGTCCTCTTCACGCAGAACGTGAACCGCCGGTGGAATGTTGGCGCCAAGATGGATATAAACGCGTCCATCGGCCGGTATGAGGCGCAGAGCGCTGACAATTTCAAGATGGGCTTCTGGTCGTCGTATGACGGCGACGTCTACAAGATGCAGCTTCAGGCATGGTATCAGAAGTTCGAGATAGAGGAGAACGGCGGAGTGACCAATGATACCATCATTCTCCATCCCGAGCTTTTCGACTACGACAAGGCGCAGGACATCCCCGTCAATTTCATGAATGCGAGAAATCGCCTGGCAAGCTATCGTCTCTTGCTCGGCCAGAGTTTTGATATCGGCTCCGTGACCAGGTCGGAGGGCGACAGTGTCGAGTTCGACGTGCCAGTGGCCACCGCGTTCTACAAGTTCTACGTCGACCGCTCGCACCACGAGTTCCATATCGACGACCTGAGCACCTACGACGACGATATGGAGAGTTTCTTCCCTGCCGTACTGCTCGATCCCAACTATACACACGATTCGCGTAAGTATATGATTGTGAGCAACCTCGTCCAGCTCAAACTCAACGAGGAGTTCAACAGTCTGCTGCGTTTCGGTCTCAGGGCCTACATAGGCAATGACGTGCGTCAGTACTATTGGGATGCCCCGAGCGAGGTTGTGACCGACGAGGAGACCGAGACGAGCTCTCTCGTCTTCCATCGCAATGGTAAGAACAGGGTCAGCTCATATATTGGTGGCCAGATTTTTAAGAATATAGGCGACAGGCTGCGCTGGAACGCTGGCCTGCGTTTCGTCATGCAGGGCTACGATGCGGGCGACATCCGTGCCGATGGCCGTGTCGATATTACGATCGGCTCTGGCCGGTGGGCTACAAGCCTTTGGGGTAGCGCGGTCTACTCCCTTCGCACTCCGACGCTCTGGGAGGAGTCTTTCACGTCCAACCACTACGAGTGGGAGGTGAATCTCGATCGTGAGCAGAACCTTGACATTTCGGCCGGACTTAAAGTGCCTGGTGTCGGACTCGACTTCTCGGCCTTCAGCTCCACTCTCGACAATCGCGTCTTCTTCGGGGCGGACGGTGTGCCTACGCAGAAGTCGGAGGTGACGCAGGTCATGGGGCTGTACCTCCGCGAGCATCTCAGCCAGCCGAATATAGGCCTTAACTCCATCATTCGGTTTGCGGTGCAAAAGACGTCGGACAACGACGTCATTCCCGTTCCTGCGTTCGCCATGACGGCGACATCCTACTGGGAAAGGCTTTTCTTCGGGGTGCTGCTCACGCAAATAGGCTTCGACGTGAGGTATAACAGCCGTTATTACTCGCCGGCTTACATCCCTGCGCTCATGCAGTTCGTACCGCAGGATGAGCGTAAGACGGGCGGCTACGGCTATTTCGACCCGTTCATCAATTTCCACCTCAAGAAGATTCGTGCTTACGTCAAGTACGAGCACGTGAATAACCATTGGGGGTCAAACGATTATTTCAACACTGTCCACTATCCGGCGAACCCGGCGACGTTCAAGTTCGGACTCTCGTGGAATTTCTACGACTAAGATGCAGGTCGATAAGCTGAATGAATATATAGAGGGTCTCAACGGCCCGCAGCGCGATGCCGTCCTCGCTACCAATGGCCCAGTCCTCGTGATAGCGGGCGCGGGTTCGGGTAAGACGCGCGTTCTCACTTTGCGCATAGCCTATCTGCTTTCGCAAGGTGTCAAGCCATACAATATCCTTGCCCTGACGTTCACAAACAAGGCGGCGCGCGAGATGAAGGAGCGTATCGCCGGAATCGTGGGAGCCGACGTCGCCAAGGACTTGTGGATGGGTACCTTCCATTCCGTCTTTGCTAAGATTCTCCGTATAGAGGCATCACGCCTTGGCATCACGCCCGACTTCTCCATCTACGATTCGTCCGACTCCAAGTCGCTGATAAAGAACATTCTCAAGGGAATGGGGCTTTCTGAGGACAAGAAATACACTCCGCAAGCTTTGCTGGCGTCAATTTCGGCCGCGAAGAACGATCTCGTCCTGCCCGAGGCGTATGCCGCGAACCCCAAGTTCGTCAATGCCGATAAGGTGGCCGGCCGTCACCGTGCCGCTGAGGTCTACAGGCTCTATGTAGAGGAGTGCCGCAAGGCCAACGCTCTCGATTTTGACGACCTGCTGCTCTATACCAACATCCTCTTCCGCGATGTGCCGGACGCCCTCGCCAAGTATCAGGCGAAGTTCCAATACGTGCTTGTCGACGAGTATCAGGATACCAACCTTTCGCAGTATACCATTATAAATCGTCTCGCCAAGGCCAGTCAGAACATCTGCGTCGTGGGCGACGACGCTCAGAGTATTTATAGTTTCCGCGGGGCGCGCATCGAGAATATACTTAACTTCCGCAACGACTACCCTAAGTGCCGTCTCTTCAAGCTCGAGCAGAATTACCGGTCCACTCAGAATATTGTCGGGGCGGCCAACAAGCTCATTGCCCACAATGTCGGCCAGATTCCCAAAAACGTATTTTCCGATGGCGACGATGGCGACAAGGTGGCCGTGTGGCCTTGCGGCACCGACCGCATCGAGGCCGGACGCGTGGTGGCCGACATCGTCCTGCGCATGCGTACCGAGCATAAGTCGCCCAACGATTTCGCCATCCTCTACCGCACCAACTCGCAGAGCCGCGTCATAGAGGAGGAGATGCGCAGGGCTGGCGTGCCATATAAAATATATGGCGGTCTGGCGTTCTACCAGCGCGCCGAGATTAAGGATGTCCTTGCCTACCTGAGGCTCACGGTCAACCGTAATGATTCGGAGTCGCTCCGCAGGATTATAAATGTCCCCAGGAGGCAGATTGGCAACACGACGGTCGACAAGATTGAGGCTTTCGCTCGGGCTAACGGACTCTCTGTGTGGGATTCCATGAGCATGCCGCAAAATCTTGTCAGGGTGGGGCTTGGCGGCCCTGCCCAGGCTCGTATAGAGCGGTTCGTCGCGCTCATTGACCTCCTTGCGCAGCAGGCCTACAATCTCGACGCCTATCCTTTCGCTGTTGAGGTGCTGTCGCAAAGTGGCCTGCTTCAAGAGCTTAACTCAAAAAAGGACGACCCCGAGGGTAAAGAGCGTTTCGCTAACGTACAGGAGCTGCTCAACGGCATCAAGGATTATGCCGAGGGGCAGGTGGAGCTTGGCGAGTCGCCCGATATCAGGGGCTATCTTCAGCAGGTGAGCCTCATCACCGATTTCGATGAGAAGGACGACCGCGAGAAGGTTTCGCTCATGACCATCCATTCGAGTAAGGGGCTCGAGTTCGATTCCGTCTACATCGTCGGGGTAGAGGATGAGATTTTCCCAGGCGATAAGTGCGCTAACACCCCTTCCGCTGTCGAGGAGGAGCGCAGGCTTATGTATGTGGCCATCACACGCGCCAAGCGTACGTGCGTCGTGAGCTATGCTACCGAGCGTTTCCTCTATGGCAAAAAGGAGGCTTCCCACCCGAGCCGATTCGTGGCGGAGCTTGACCCTGAGTTTTGCGATAAGCCCGAGGCGGCACGCTCTGGGTTGGGCGGCGGTTTCGGCGGGTTTCGTTACGGAGGCCGATCTTTTGAGCAGGCTGGCTCCTTCAGCCGTAGGCCTGAGGCATCCCGCCCCGTGGGCGGCTATCGACCGTCGGCAGGGCTGGCGCCCTCTTTCTCACAGTCTTCGCCACTGCCTTCCAACTTCAAGCGGATTGGGGTTCGACCCTCAGGACCCGATGCCGAGCCGGAGAAGACGTTGCAGCGGACACCCGACGGGGTCTATTCTGTCGGGTCGCGCGTGCTCCACGACCGTTTTGGGGCGGGCTCGGTCGTCGCCATCCTCTGTTCCGACCGAAACGACGTGAAGCTCCGTATCTTATTCGATAACAATAAGGAGGAGAAAACCCTATTGCTCAAGTTCGCAAGGATTAAGCCTATCTGAATCAATTCCCAGATTACAAAAATATTCCAGTATATGAAGATTTCCTCTCTTATGCCAGTTGCGTTTGTCGCATTGGCCGTACTCTTCGGAGGATGCTCTCGCAAGGGCAGCTCAAGTATCAGCTCTGGTCATAAGAGCTCTACTTCGCGTGTCGCGCCCAAGGTTCGTGCGCAGCAGGATGCCGAGGCGGCGAGGCAGGCAAGCCTGAAGGCCGCGCAAGACGCCGAGGCTGAGGCCAAAGCCGCCGCGGAGCAGGCCGCCAAGGCTGCCCAGGAAGCCAAGGAGGCTGCCGAGGCCGAGGCGAAAGCCGCCGCCGAACAGGCCGCCAAGGCGGCGCAAGAAGCAAAGGCTGCCGCCGAGGCGAAAGCCAAGGCAGCTGCAGAGCAGGCCGTCGTGGTGAAGGAGGAGAAGGTGAAGATCATCGAGACGAAGGCCGAAACTGACGAGTCGCACAAGTACCATATAATCATCGGCTCGTTCAAGCAGCTCACCAACGCAAGGCAACAGTGTCAGGATGCCATTGCCAAAGGGTTTCTGCCCAGTATAATGGAGAATGAGGAGGGCCTTTACCGCGTCTCCGTGTGCTCCTACATCTCCGAGGCGGCCGCAAGGACCAAGATATCCGAGCTCCGCAAGAAGCATAAGGAGTATGTCGGGATGTGGCTGCTCATCGAGAAGAAGTAAGTCTTTTCCGCAAAAGATATGAGGCTTTCTATTCTGCTCTCCGTGGCGTTGTTCGCACTGCGATTTTCGGCGGCAATGGCGCAACCCAATGCGCCCGACATTGTCGTCTCAAAGGATGGCAAAGGCCAGTTCACTTCCATCCAGGAGGCTGTCTTGTCCGTAAGGGACTATAAGCCGACGCGTACAACCATATTCGTCAAGGATGGCTTCTACGATGAGAAGCTCCGAATACCCGCCAATAAGTGCGATATCACCATCATCGGCCAGAGCCAGGGTGGCGTCGTCATCTCGCACGGCGACTATGCTAAGCTCAATAACATGGGCACTTTCAACACGTGGACAGTCCGTGTCGATGGCGATGGAATCCGGATGGAGAACTTGACCATTGAGAATACGGCGGGCAGCGTAGGCCAGGCGGTCGCTCTCCATGTTGAGGGTGACAGGTGCGAGTTCGCGCGTGTGCGACTGCTCGGCAATCAGGACACCCTTTTCAATGGCGGTAATGGCAGCCGCCAATATTTCTCGCAGTGCTACATCGAGGGAACTACTGATTTTCTTTTTGGCCCGGCCACAGTCGTCATGGACGATTGTGAACTCCGTTGTAAGGCCGATTCTTACATAACGGCGGCCTCCACACCAGCCGATGTCAAGTGGGGCTACGTCCTCCGCCATTGCCGTGTCACGGCGGACAAGAGGCTGTCTAAGGTCTACCTCGGTCGCCCTTGGCGTGCCTACGCGTCTGTGACATTCGTCGATTGTGAATTGCCAAAGTGCATAGCCCCCGAGGGATGGCATAACTGGGGTCGCCTCGAAAATGAGGCCACAGCGCGTTATTCCGAGTTCGGCAGCAAGGGCGACGGAGCCGACTCCAAAGGCCGTGTGGCGTGGGCGACTACGGGTGATAAGTCAGCCTCAGATTGCCCAACGTCCGCCATTTTCTCTTCATCAAGCCAATGGCTTCCCGCCTATTCCAGGCATTGAACGGTAATGTGAACAAACATCAGGCCCGAGACCGTACAAACACATTGGGCGGCTCGACCTCTAAATCTCGTTTCGGCTATGAAAGCAAAATTCTATCTCGCTGCGCTTTCCTCGGCCCTTATGGCCATAGCCTCCTCCTGCGTCGGTTCGCAGGGTGAGAGCCGCCCCATCTCCGTCCTCTTGGCTCATTCGGAGATGTCAAGGGTTCCCGACCCTGTCAACCTCGACTTCCAAACCGCGCCGAAGTGGGATTACAGTGCGAGCACCGAACTCCTCGGGATGTCGCGAGTCGCCGAGATGTATGACGATCAGGCCCTCAACGCCTACGTAAGGCAATGGGCTGATACTATGGTGCTTGATAATGGCGACATCGTCGGTTATAGACCCGAAAATTATAATATAGACCATATTTGCCCGGGTAAGCTCCTCCTCCGCCTCTACAACCAGACGGAGGATCAAAAGTATCTCACTGCCGCCGGGCATCTTATGAAGCAGTACGAGTCTCAGCCGCGCACGTCAGAGGGCGGCCTTTGGCATAAGAAGGTCTACCCTCACCAGATGTGGCTCGACGGGCTTTATATGGGCGCACCTTTCATCGCCGAGTACGGCCAGTTGACCAATGAGGATGTCGCCGCGGATGTCGCCCGCCAGTTCATTATTGTCGGCCGTCATACTTACGACGACTCCACCCGCCTCTATCGTCACGCCTGGGATGAGAGCCGACAGATGTTCTGGGCGGATTCTGTGACGGGCCGGAGCCGGCACGCATGGGGTAGGGCGAACGGTTGGTATATGATGGGTATGGTCGACGCCCTTGAGTTTATCCCCGAGGGAACTGCGGGGCGCGATTCCGTCCTGAACATTCTGGGCAATCTTGCCAAGGGCATTCTCGACTACCGCGACCCGAAGACGGGCATGTGGTTCCAAGTACTCGACGAACCTAAGCGTGACGGCAATTATATAGAGTCCACTTGTAGCGCGATGTTCATCTACTCAATGCTCAAGGCCGCAAGGCTCGGTTATATAGCCCCCGAATATCACGACATTGCCGAGGAGGCTTTCGCCCAGTATGTCCATGCGTTCGTCAAGGAGAAGGATGGGCTGCTCAGCATCACGAGTTGCTGCGCTGTGGCCGGTCTCGGCGGCAAGGATATGAGGGACGGCTCTTTCGATTACTATATCAAGGAACCCGTAAGAGACAACGACCCCAAGGCCATCGGCCCATTCCTGCTCGCCTGTTGCGAACTCGGGTTGTAGTTGCGCTCCATTTCTGAGTTTTTATTACGCTCTTCACCTATGATTGACAAGTTCGCCGACATAAAGATTCTCCGTTACCACGTCGATGGATTCGAGTCCCTCCCCCTCGCGAGGAAGCTCCTGCTTTTCCACCTTAGCGAAGCCGCTCTTTGGGGGCGTGATATATACTGGCATCAGAATTGTTCCGATGGCCTCAAATTGCGCCGCCTCTTGGAGTCCGTGTATGTCTGGCAGCGTGACAACGGGCGCGCCGACAGTCGGCTCGCTGAGTACACTAAGAGGGTGTGGTTCGCCAGCGGGCCCTATCATCACTATAGCAATGATAAGTTCGAGCCTGCGTTCTCTGCCGCAGAACTTAAAGAGTGGGCTGCGCAGGCCGGCGTCGGCAATCTGCTCGACTCCGAAATGGAGCGGCTTATTTTCGATAAGAGTTATAGGCCGAAGAAGGTCTCACTCGATACCAACGGCGATATTGTTGCCGATTCGGCCGTCAATTTCTACTCGGGCGACATTTCACAGTCCGAGGTTGCCGAGTTCTATAAGCAGAAAGGGGCCCATCCCCTCAATAGCCAGCTCGTCAAGGATGCCGAAGGCCTTCTTTCTGAGCGAGTCTGGCATCTCGGCGGGATGTATGGCGAGGCTATACAGCGCATTGTCAATCATCTCACCGAAGCAAAGAAATACGCATGCAACGACGCTCAGGCCCGGGCAATTGATATTCTCATCGACTACTACAGGTCTGGCAATCCTGATACGTTCGACGAGTTCAATAAGGTGTGGGTGGCCGACAAGCAGTCCGATGTCGACTTTATCAACGGCTTCATCGAGGTCTACGACGACCCGATGGGCCTCAAAGGTACGTGGGAAAGCATCGTCGAACTCGCAGACGCCGAGGCGACCCGGCAGATTGACCTCATCGCGGCCAATGCGCAGTGGTTCGAGGATCATTCGCCCGTAAGCCCATGCTATCGCAAGGCGGAGGTCAGCGGTGTCTCAATGAAAGTCATTGACGCTGTGATGCTTGGCGGCGATTGCTACCCGTCCACACCCATAGGTGTCAACCTCCCCAATGCCGATTGGATTAGGGAACGGTTCGGATCCAAGTCCATCTCGCTCGCCAATATCACTCATGCCCATCACGACGAGGCGCAGCAGAAGGACCCGTCACAACCCTCTGTCCTTCAAGAGTTCGCATTCTCTGGGCAGGAGGTCGACCGTGCCCGGCGCTATGGTCGTGCGAGCGACGATCTCCATACGCAGCTCCACGAGTGCCTGGGTCACGGTTCGGGCCAGATGAGGCCAGGCGTCACGCTCGACGACCTCGGCGCATACGGTAGCACCATAGAGGAGGCGCGCGCCGACCTTTTCGCCCTCTATTTTATGGCCGACCCTAAGATGTCCGAACTCGGCATTGTCGGTGATGAGCAGGTCGCTTGGGCGCACTACGATTCTTACCTCCGCAATGGTCTCCTTGTCCAGCTCGCCCGTATTGAGGCGGGTCGCAATATAGAGGAGGCTCATATGCGAAACCGTGCCATGATTTCCCGATGGCTTCTTGAGCGAGGGGCGTCCTGCGGCGCCGCGGAGTGGGTCGAGAGGGATAGCAAGCATTACGTGCACATTCTTGATTATGGTCGTATGCGGATTCTCGTCGCCGAGCTTCTCCGTGAGGTGCAGCGCATCAAGAGCGAGGGCGACTACAATGCTGCTAAGGAAATGGTCGAGACTTACGGCGTAAAAGTCGACGCCCTGCTCCATTCCGAGGTAAGGCGGAGGTATCAAGCCCTTGGCATCGCGCCTTTCAGTGGCTTTGTCAACCCCGTGCTGTCGCTCGTAAAGGACGGCAGCCGGATAGTCGACGTTGCCATCTATTACACCGAGGCTTTTGATGCTCAGATGCTGCGCTATTCATTGTCCTACTCAGTGATCAACTAAAGATGAGGGCTGGGAGGCTTTTGTTGTGGCTGCTCAGTCTGGTCGCTGCGTCCTGCGTCTCTGTGCGCTCTTTGGCGCAACCCAAGTTCGTCATCATCCCGCAGCTGGCTCCGTTCTCGTCGCTGAGTGTGGCGCGACGGATTAATGTCACCATTGTTAGCAACACCGAGATTGACAAGTTGCCGGTCGAGGTGTACGGCCGCCTCGTGAAGAACAAGAAGGCGATGGCGAACATTGAGGCGGGTGGCAGGACCTGCATCATCAAGGCTGAGCCGTCAGTGGCCAAGGCCGTCCGGTGCGATGTCGCGGATGGCGGGCTCGTCGTCTATGCCGAGAAGTTCAAGTATAGCAGAAGCCCGGCCATCGACGTCTTTGTTGTGTGCGACGACGCTCTCCGCTCAATTTCCGGAACTTCGAGCAGTAACATATATTCAAAGGGAATCATCCGCTCGCCAGGGCTTTCCGTCACGGCCGATTTCGCCATGTCCATCCATATCTCTGTCCTTGCGCCTCGCGTTAGTGTCGTGGCTAAGAACAATTCCGAAGTCTGGCTCACGGGCGTGGTTGATGATGTCTCAGCCGAACTGAATGGAAGTTCGCTGCTTATGCGCCAAATGAGCTGCGGATCTGCGTCAGTCACTGCCACCAATGGCTCTAAGGCGCAGGTCAATGCGTCTCGTTCCCTCTCCTTGTCTGCCGTCGACCATAGCGCCGTAACATACCTTTCGCAGGGAGCGACAGTCCATTCCTCGGCCGACGCCACATCTAAAGTGGAAGCGATTTTCCTCTCCAAGTGACCGCCACTCAAACGGACGCAACTTTTTAATACCGTGCGGTGTGGCGTTACGCCGATATTTTACTAACTTTGCGCCGCATTTGAGTGCAAAGTGTGATGGGAGAATTAGCTTATCATGCGAGTGCAGATTAGGTGCACCAAGTCTTTTTCTTGAGTAACACAGATTTATTTACAGCAAATGAAAACTTTTGACATTAAAGGTACGAAGCGTGAGTGCGGTGGCAAGAAGGCCGCTAAGGAGCTCCGTCGCGGTGGTCTCATCCCTTGCATCGTCTACGGCGGCGAGAAGGAGATTACGTTCTCTGTCCCCGAGGTCGATTTCCGTGGCCTCGTCTACACCCCCAACGTCTACCTCGTTAACCTCACCGTCGACGGCGAGAGTATGAAGGCTGTCCTCAAGGACATCCAGTTCCACCCAATCTCTGGCAACATCCTCCATGTCGACTTCCTCCAGATTTTCGACGATAAGCCAGTGACCATCGGCGTACCCCTCAAGATTGTCGGTCACAGCGAGGGCGTCAAGGCCGGTGGTAAGCTCCAGGTCGAGATGCGCAAGCTCAACGTTAAGGGTCTTCCCGCCAACCTCCCCGACATCCTCGAAGTCGATATCACCACTCTCGGTCTCGGTCAGGTCATCAAGGTCGGTAGCCTCCACTACGACAACCTCGAGATTCTCAATGCCAAGAGCGCAATCGTAGCCGCAGTCAAGTCTACCCGTGCCGCTGTCTCCGCAGCAGCCGCAGCGGCAGCCGACGCGAAGAAGTAGCAGCTTCTGCCGATAGCTATAATGCAAATGTCCCCTGCGGTCTTAGGCCGTGGGGGATTTTTATATCTTCGCGCATAGCGCCGCCGCGGAATTTCCTCTATTATGTTAGCGGAAAACTCTGCGCATCTATATGGCGTACGCAGTATGACCAAATTTAAGAAATCAAGTATATACGATGAATTTTAGCAAGTTAGTACTTATGGCCGCGGCCGCGTCTCTGACCACAGCCTGCGGTCTTACCAGTGGTTATGAGTTGACTGGCAAGGCTGAGGGTTCCGCCGATGGCGATAGCGTTTTCCTTATCGACGGAAATTCACGCCAAATAATTGACACTGCGCTCGTGTCGGGCGGCGTGTTCTCGTTCTCGGGCGACTGCGACACGGCCAAGTTCGCCGTCGTGCGTGTCGATAAGGCTGCGGATGGCAGCTCGCTCGCTTGCCCTGTTTACCTTGAGAAGGGGGCTATCTCAGTGTTTGTAGCGGCCAAAGTGTCCGATAACACGGTCTCCGGCACAAAGAGCAACGATGCTGACACGGAACTCAGAAAACGAGTAAACCGGATCGTGTTCGTTATTGACAGCCTCGACCAGATGGCCAAGGACACCACATTGGCTCTTGATGTCCGCAAGGCTTGCGAGCAGAAGGAGGATTCCGTTTATGATAATGTGTACGTAACGGCATTCACATCCTCCGCGGAAAAGAATATAGGCCTCCTCGTCGGAATCCATCATCTCGACAGGATAGCCTATGCGGTCACCCTGCCGCAGCTTGAGGCTCTTGTCGGCAAAGTCCCCAACGAATACCACAATGACGCAGCCTATGTGAAGCTCGCCGACAGGGTCGAGCGCATGAAGTCGGTCGACATCGGCAAACCCTATGTCGATTTCGCCATGCCGTCTATCGAGGGCGACACGCTCCGCCTCAGCTCCCTGATGGATGGGCATAAGGTGGTGCTGATTGATTTTTGGGCAAGCTGGTGTGGCCCTTGCCGTCGCGAGATGCCCAATATGGTCAAGGCCTACGAGATGTTCAAGGACAAGGGACTTGAGATTATCGGAGTATCGCAAGACACTGATGGAGATGCATGGCGGAATGCCGTAAGTGACCTGGGCATGACTTGGCCTCAGATCTCACCCCTTAAGGGGTGGGACAACGAGGCTATTAAGATTTACGCCATCAACAGCATCCCCAACACGGTTATTGTCAAGGACGGTATTATCGTTGCGCACCAGTTGACAGGAGACGAGCTCATAAGTAAGCTGTCAGAGCTTATTGGGCAGTAGCTCGCTTTCTTATGACATAGGCCGGGACTCGCCTCGCAGGGCAGGTCCCGGCTTTCTTCTTGTCCTACGTCATCGTCTTGTGAAGTGTGCCGGCACATTTCCGCCGTGTTAAAAAAACGCTACGCTGTACATTCTTAACCCGCAATGAGTTATTTTTGCCAAAATATGCTTTGTGGCTAACGCGCCAACATTGAAAGACGAAAGCCTTATTATGCAACTATCTCATGAAACCCTCCATGGGCTGCTCGAAAAGTACGCGAGTGAGACCCCGGACAAGAATTTTATCGCGTATGCCGATCGCGGACTTTATTGGAGCTACTCGCAGTTCAATGCGAGGGTAGATGAGTTCGCGCGTGGCCTGATGTCTATAGGTGTCGAGAAGAATATGAAGGTCGGCATCTGGGCTAACAATATCCCCGACTGGCTTACGGTCTTCTTCGCATGCGCTAAAATCGGGGCATGGCTCGTGACGGTGAACACGAACTACAAGGTCGGCGAGCTCGAGTATCTGCTGACCAATGCCGATATCCACACGCTCTGTATGATTAGCCAGTATCGCGACGCCTCATATGTCGATATGCTCTACGAACTCGTCCCTGAGCTCAAGACGTCGGCCAAGGGCGAGTTGCGCAGCACCCGGCTACCTCAACTCCGCAACGTCGTCCTCCTCAGCCCCGACCACAAGAAGGGCATGTACAACACGGTGGAGGTCCTTGGCCGTTCAAGGCTCGTCAATAAGGAGGATTTTCTCGCCCGCGAGGCGACGACTTCGTGCATGGACATCGCCAATATGCAGTACACGTCCGGCACCACGGGCTTCCCCAAAGGCGTTATGCTCTCGCACTATAATATCCTCAACAACGGATACGCCACTGGCGAGTGCATGAAATACACCTCCGACGATCGCCTCCTCGTCTGTGTCCCGTTCTTTCATTGCTTCGGCATCGTCCTCGCTCTCTGCGCCATAATAACTCACGGAGCGTCAATGGTCATATGTGAGGATTTCGACGTGCCTACGGTTCTCTACTCTGTCGAGAAGGAGAGGTGCACATCGCTCTACGGTGTGCCGACAATGTTCGTGGCCGAACTCGGTCACCCCAATTTCGACAAGTACGACCTCTCTTCGCTCCGCACCGGCATAATGGCCGGTTCCGTATGCCCAATAGAGACCATGAGGATGGTGATGGACAAGATGTATATGAAGGACATCATCTCTGTCTACGGTCTCACCGAGTCCTCCCCAGGTATGACGGCAAGCCGTACGGAGCATACCATGGAGCAGAGGGCGACCACAGTAGGCAAGGAATTCCCGTTCGTCGAGGTGAAGATTTTTAACCAAGATACAGGAGAGGAGTGCGCTGTCGGTGAGCCTGGCGAGATTTGCTGCCGCGGCTATAATGTCATGCAGGGCTACTATAAGAATCCCGAGGCCACCGCGCAGGTCATAGACAAAGATGGTTGGCTCCACTCGGGCGACCTCGCGACGAAAGATTCCGACGGCTTCTATCACATAACAGGCCGTATTAAGGATATGATTATCCGCGGCGGTGAGAACATCTACCCTCGCGAGATTGAGAATTACATCTACCAGATGGAGGGGGTCGACATGGTCGAGGTAGTTGGAGTCCCCGACGCCCACTATGGAGAGATTGTGGCCGCTTTCATCATCCCGAAGCTTGGTGCTACCCTTACCGAGGAGGGTGTTAAGTCCTATTGCAACAAGCTGATGGCCAAGTTCAAAGTACCCAAGTACGTCTTCTTTGTGCGTGACTACCCCAAGACCGGCAGTGGCAAGGTGCAGAAGTTCAAGCTCCGTGAGTTAGGCAAGCAGCTGGTCGACGAGATTCTTGTGAAGCAGAAGTCTGCCAACGCGTAACGCAACACTCCCCTAAGGTGCGATATTTTTTAGAACTCGCCTACGACGGTACCAACTACCACGGGTGGCAGCTGCAGCCCAACGCCGCCTCCGTTCAGCAGGTCGTCACTGATGCCCTGCGCAAGCTTACGCGCGATGCCCAGCTCGGCGTCATGGGTGCTGGACGTACCGACACAGGCGTCCATGCCGACTATTTCGTCGCACATTTCGACACCGACACGCCGATTTGCGACGAGGATGGAGCGAAGCTCCTCTTCAAGTTAAACTCCATTCTCCCGGCCGACGTGGCTGCCTATTCCATTCAGCCTGTCGAGCCAAATCTCCACAGCCGTTTTTCGGCCATCAGCCGCACGTATCACTACCGGCTGACGCTCGACAAGAGGCCCATGCTTCGTCATTTCACTTTCCGCCCTTACTTTCATCTCGACTTTAACGCTATGAACGAGGCGGCCGAGATTCTTAAGTCAGTCGACGATTTCACGAGCTTCAGCAAGCTTGGCACGCAGGTGAAGACTAACATTTGCGACGTCTCCGTCGCCCGATGGTTTGAGACGTCGCCCGGCTGCATGACGTTCGAGATTAAGGCCAATCGCTTTTTGCGCAATATGGTCCGGGCTGTCGTCGGCACTCTTTTCGAGGTCGGCAAGGGCAAGATGAGCCTCGATGAGTTCCGCAGTGTCATAGCTCGGAAAGATCGCTGTGCGGCCGGGTCGTCTGTTTCCGCTGCCGGGCTTTCGCTTGTCGACATTGAGTACCCCGAGGGGCGTGGTTTCGTCCCGCAAGCGCGGGTTGTAAGGTAAAGGCGATTTGCTCGGCTTTTAACCTTGGGCTTCGTTCTTCGTTTTTTACGCTCGGCAAGACAAACTGTGCTTGATTTTACCATCACCTGATTCCCAAAACGCCCATACATAATGGCGCATCTGGAGGGGACACCTCCAGATGCGCCATTATGTTTTATGGCATATTCCGCTACTTGCGCAACAAAGCGCATTGTAACCTTTTCTTATCACCGCAAATAAAGCCCGTTTGCCAAAATAAAGCCATTTTTGAAATGTAGAGGTGTCAAAATATGGGGTATATTGGAATGTGTATGTGTGTAAATTACCGCTAAACTCTAATCTCCCCTTAGCAAAGTAAACGTTTGCACAATGCGTCCATATTTTAAATTGTGTTTAAATTACTATATAATATATTGATATTCAGCTAAATACGAAAGTGAAAAATATTAAGCGCAATTTGAAGTTCTTACAAATAAGAAAAGGCGTGTGCCAACTTGCCCGAAGAATTATATTTTTGGTGTCGCGATGTGCGGCTGGTCGGCTGCGCCACGCTTAAATAATATATGTCAAGCTCCTCAAAAATTGAACACCGTGGTACGGTGGTGGCTGTCGATGGCGATAACCTGAAAGTCGAGATTATAAGCGTCTCGGCCTGCGGCTCGTGCTCGGCCGCCAACCTTTGCTCTGCGGCCGAGAAGAAGTCGAAAGTGGTCGACGTGATAGCATCGGCCGGGCAAAAGTTCAACATTGGCGATGCTGTCGAGTTCGTCGGCGATGATAGCATGGGGATGAGGGCAGTGATCATTGCCTATGTGGTTCCTTTGGTGCTTGTCGTCGCTGGCCTCGTTTGTGGCAATGCCTTTGGGCTTGGCGATGCCGGATGTGCCGTTTGCGCCGTCGTGCCTCTGGCTCCCTTCTACATCGGGCTTTACCTCCTCAGGGGGCGGGTCGACAAACAGTTTAAGTTCAGAACAAAAAACCTATAAACATAAAAACAATCAGAGAAGGCATGGATGCTACATTTATTCTCATAACTGTTGCGGCGTTGGCGATAACAGGCTGTGTTGCAGCCGTTATCCTCTATTTCGTGTCGCAAAAGTTCAAGGTCAACGAGGATCCTCGCATCGGACAGGTTGAGGCCGTGTTGCCAGGTGCCAACTGCGGTGGATGCGGTTTCCCGGGATGCCACGGTATGGCCGATGCCCTTGTCAAGGCCGACGACCTCAGCAAACTCATGTGTCCGGTCGGTGGCGCTGCCGTCATGGGCAAGGTGGCGGCTATCCTTGGCAAGGAGGTCGTCGCGAGCGCCCCTAAGGTGGCAGTGGTCAGGTGCAACGGCAATTGCGAGGCTCGCCCCCATAAGCTTAACTACGATGGAGCTAAGAAGTGCGCAATACTCGCCGCCAACTTCGCAGGCGAGACTGACTGCTCGTACGGCTGTCTTGGGTGTGGCGACTGCGTCGACGCTTGCCAGTTCGGAGCTATATCTGTCAATGCGCAGACTGGCCTCCCCGAGGTCGATGACGACAAGTGCGTGGCTTGCGGCGCATGCGCCAAGGCATGCCCCAAGGGAATCATCGAGCTCCGCAACAAGGGCCCCAAGAACCGCAGGCTTTTCGTCTCCTGTGTCAATAAGGATAAAGGCGCAGTGGCGATGAAGGCTTGCAAGAGCGCATGCATAGGTTGCGGCAAGTGCGCAAAGGAGTGCCAGTTCGATGCCATAAAGGTCGAGAACAATGTAGCCTACATTGACTACATGAAGTGCAAGATGTGCCGCAAGTGCGCGGCGGCTTGCCCCACCCATGCCATCCATGAGCTAAACTTCCCGCCACGACCCGCCGCGAAACCTGCGGCTGCCGCGACGGAGTCCCTGCCACAGGCGGCTGCGGAGGCCGCCAAGGCATAAGCGAATCCCAGTATATAACACGTTTATAACGATACATCATTGTGTTGAAGACATTTAAAATAGGTGGCATACATCCGAACGACCAGAAGCTTTCGGCGGGTCGCTCCATAAGCGAGCTCCCGGTGCCTGCAGAGGTTAAAGTCCCGGTTGGCCAGCATATCGGAGCCCCGGCAGTCCCCGTTGTCAAGCCTGGCGATGTCGTCAAGGTCGGCCAGCTCATTGCGGAGGCGGGTGGTTTCGTCTCTGCCAATATCCATTCCCCGGTCTCTGGCAAGGTCAAGAAGATTGAGGATTTTGTCGATGCCAACGGCTATCGCAAGCCCTGTATCACCATCACGGTGGAGGGCGACGAATGGGACGAGTCCATCGACCGCACGCCTGCCATCAGGCGCGAGATTACGCTCGAGCCGGCCGAGATTATCAACAAGGTTAAGGCCATGGGCATAGTCGGCATGGGCGGAGCAACTTTCCCCGCTCACGTCAAGCTCTCTGTTCCTCCCGGCAAGAAGTGCGAGGCGCTCATAATAAATGGCGTGGAGTGCGAGCCATATCTTACGTCCGACCACCGTCTCATGCTTGAACACGGCGACGAGATACTGATTGGTGTCAAGATTCTTATGAAGGCTCTTGGTGTCAACAAGGCCTTCATCGGTATCGAGAACAATAAGCCCGATGCCATCGAGAACCTGACCCGTCTCGCGTCAAGCTTTGAGGGCGTCACAGTCCAGCCTCTCAAGATGCGCTACCCGCAGGGCGGCGAGAAGCAGCTCATCGATGCGTGCATTGGTCGGCAGGTGCCAAGTGGCAAGCTCCCTATCGATGTCGGCGCCGTCGTCCAGAACGTCGGTACGGTCTACGCCATCTACGAGGCTGTGCAGAAGAACAAGCCTCTCATCGAACGCGTCGTCTGTGTGACTGGCAAGCCGCTCCGCGAACCCTCCAACTTCCTCGTCCGCATAGGCACTCCCGTCAAGAACCTCATTGAGGCGGCCGGCGGCATGCCCGAGGACTGCGGCAAGGTGATTGGCGGTGGCCCTATGATGGGGCGCCCTTACTCCAACCTCGACGTGCCGGTCGTCAAAGGCACGTCCGGCGTCACGCTTATGAGCAAGGCCGACTCAGTCCGCCCTGCCGCTTCGGCGTGCATCCGTTGCGCCAAGTGCGTGG
This sequence comes from Marinilabiliaceae bacterium, assembly GCA_051875415.1. GTDB lineage: Bacteria > Bacteroidota > Bacteroidia > Bacteroidales > Marinilabiliaceae > W3P20-009. Next base: position 201,431 of record JBJEGU010000008.1, on the reverse strand, counting down.
GCGTCTGCCCTATGGGGCTGCAGCCTTTCCTTATGTCCAAGCTTGCCCTTCTCGGCCGCTTCGATGACCTCAGGGCTGAGAATGTCATGGACTGCATCGAGTGCGGCTGCTGTTCGTTCACTTGTCCGAGCAATAGGCCCCTTCTCGACTTCATAAGGCTCGGCAAGGGCAAGGTCGGAGCCCAGCTCCGCGCCGAGGCCGCAGCCCGCAAGGCCGCAGCCGAAGCCGCAAAGAAGGCCGAGGAGGATAAGAAACCTGCTGAGGCTAAGTAGCCGGAACCCACAGGGTTATACTTTGTAAGAAAAGAAATTGCTTAAAAACAACTGTCAATTATAAAGATGGATAAGTTAACCATAGCCCCGTCGCCGCACGTCCACACCACCGACTCGGTACGGCGCAACATGTATGGCGTCGCCATCGCGCTCGCCCCGGCGCTTATCGTTACGCTCCTGCTCTTCGGACTCGATGCGCTGGCCGTCATTCTCACCTCGGTCGTGGCCTGTGTGGCCGTCGAGTTCCTCGTGCAAAAATTCATCCTTAAGGTTCCGACAACCATTACCGACGGCTCTGCGATAGTCACCGGTCTCATCCTTGCGTTCAACCTGCCGCCCAGCCTCCCATTGTGGATTGTCGTCATCGGCGCAATTTTCTCCATTGGCGTCTGCAAGATGACCTTCGGCGGCCTTGGTCAGAACATTGTCAACCCCGCAATAGGCGGCCGTGTCTTCCTCCTTATGTCTTTCCCCGCCCAGATGACCAATTGGGCGGTCGATGGTCAGACGGGCGCGACGCCTCTCGGCCTTGTCAAGGAGGCAATCAAGAGCGGCAAGAGCATAAGTGAGGTAGCGAACATCCCGAGCTCTGCCGACCTTTTCCTCGGCAACGTGGGCGGCTCCATGGGTGAGGTCTCCGCCATCGCCCTTATCATAGGCTTCGCCTTCTTGCTCATCGCGCGCATCATCACTTGGCACATTCCCGTGGCTGTCGTAGGCTCCATGTTTGTCTTCCAGGGTCTCCTCTTTGTTGCCAACCCCGATGCGTTTGTCGACCCCTTGTTCGCCATCCTCACTGGTGGCGCGCTCCTTGGCGCAATATTTATGGCGACTGACTATGTCACTTCGCCTATGACTCATAAGGGTATGATAATATACGGTTGCGGCATTGGCCTACTGACTGTTGTCATAAGGAATTTTGGCGCATACCCTGAGGGCATGTCTTTCGCCATCCTTATTATGAACCTCGTCACGCCTCTCATTAACAGATACTGCAAACCGAAAAGATTTGGGGAGATTGCAAAATGAAAAAGTTAGAATCTACACTTCCGAACATGGTGGCGGTCCTGACGGGCGTCACCCTCATCGCCGCCGCTCTCCTCGGAGTCATGCAGCAGCTCACAAAAGATCCTATTGCGCAAATTGAGAGGCAGACTCTCAACGATGGCATAAAAAAGGTAATCCTCGGTGGCAAGGATGGTAACCTCTCCGTTGTCAAGACTGACACCATTACCGACGGCGATAAGAACACTTTCGTCGTGTACACTGCCGAGGTCGATGGGTCTGTTGCCGGAAAGGCAGTCAAGACAGCCGTGAACGGATTCTCGCCCAACCTCACTGTCCTCACCGGCTTTGACAACGATGGAAACATCCTCGGCTACGAGATCCTCGCGACGGGCGAGACCCCGGGTCTTGGCGCGAAAGCCGGACAGTGGTTCCAGAAGGACGGCAAGGGGTGCATAATCGGCAAGAACCCTGGCTCTGACAACCTTACCGTCAGCAAGGATGGTGGCGATGTCGATGCCATCACTGCTTCTACCATAACCAGCCGGGCTTTCCTAAAGGCTGTGAACATCGAGTATAAGGCCATCTTCAACGGCGATGCTCAGACTGGCGCCACGGCGAAGTCCGCTCAGCCCGCTGTCGCTGATTCCGCCGCTCTCGCCGTCGACTCCCTCAACTACGGTGTCGTTGCCGATACGCTTGCCGACGGGGCAAGGCCCGTGGCAGAGTAAACGTCATAAGAAAACATTGTGTTATGGATAAGTTCAAAATAATCCTCAACGGTATAATCAAGGAGAACCCGACTTTCGTGCTTCTCCTTGGCATGTGTCCCACGCTCGGAACCACCACCTCGGCCGTCAACGGCCTCGGCATGGGTCTTGCGACGATGGTAGTGCTCATGTGCAGCAACCTTGTCATCTCGCTCGTCAAGAACCTCATACCCGACATGGTGCGCATTCCGTCTTTCATCGTCATCATTGCCACCTTCGTCACTGTCCTCGAGATGCTGATGAAAGCCTATGTCCCTGCGCTCTATGCGTCGCTCGGGCTCTTCATCCCCCTCATCGTCGTCAACTGTATCGTCCTTGGCCGCGCAGAGTCTTTCGCTGCGAAGAACGGTCCGCTCGCTTCGCTCTGCGATGGCATAGGCATCGGCCTCGGATTCGCCTTCGCCCTGACTCTTCTTGGCGCTGTCAGGGAGCTGCTCGGCTCTGGCCAGATTTTCGGCATTAACCTCTGGGGTGAGGAGTACGGGATGCTCGCTTTCGTCCTTGCGCCGGGCGCGTTCATAGCGTTGGCCTACCTCATCGTCATTGTCAACAAGTTAACTAAGAAGGCTTAAGCATTATGGAATATATTCTCTTGGCAATATCAGCCATCTTCGTCAACAATGTGGTCCTGTCGCAGTTCCTCGGAATATGCCCGTTCCTCGGTGTCTCGAAGAAGATGACAACCGCGGCAGGCATGGGTGCCGCTGTCACTTTTGTGCTAACCCTTGCGACCATTGTGACCTACCTTCTGCAAAAGTTTGTGCTGAACGCCTTCGGCATCCAGTATATGCAGACCATCCTCTTCATCCTTGTCATCGCGGCCCTTGTCCAGATGGTCGAGATCATCCTCAAGAAGATGTCGCCCGCACTCTATTCTGCTCTCGGCGTCTTCCTTCCGCTCATCACGACCAACTGCTGCATCCTTGGTGTCGCGATAATTGTCGGCAACGGCGTAGCCACTGGCGACTATGACCTCATAAAGGGTGTTGTCTACGCCATCGCTACCGCCGTGGGCTACGCTCTGGCTCTCATCCTCTTCTCTGTCCTTCGTGAGCATCTTGAGCTTATGGATGTCCCCAAGGCGATGAAGGGTACGCCTATCGCATTGCTCACCGCAGGCCTTATGGCAATGGCTTTTGTAGGCTTCTCTGGTATATGCTAAAACCCTGATATCAAAACCAGACTGATTGTTTATAGTGTGTCCCGTCTCGGCCCTGTTGGTCGGGACGGGATTTTTTGCGCCGAGGCAGATCATTTGCTGCGTCCGCCTAAAACGCTTAACTTCACAGCTTCCGAAGAATACTAACTTATTAACTGCCACCCATGGCAAAGAAGAAAAACAAACAGGTTGCGCCGAGCCTGTCGCCCGAACGCTTCCTTAAGGAGAGGGCGAGAAGTCTTGAAATAGGGTCCTGCTACGCCACTCCAAACATTGAAGAGTGTGGATTAGGCAACATAATCGTAACACGCGTCCACAAGGGCGGTAAGTATACCATCGGCGTGTTTCAAGTCGACACTTATTGCCTTGGCGTAAAGAACGCCACATGGCGCGTGCGAATGGATGAGTTGGACTATGAGTCTATCATTGAGCAATTACGCGAAAGTGTGAATGTGGAAATGGTAAGCTACGAAGAGGCGCACAACCGAATCTACGGTGCCATCGCCTTCGCAGAGGATGCCGGCATTGAGCCTTGCCAGAGGTTCGACATTGCGCAATATGTGCTTGAGGAGGATACAGATGACGTACCGCTTATCGAATATGAGTATGGTAAGAACGGGAAGCACTTCCTTGTCGCCCATGACCAAAAGGAGCTTGACCACTATCTGCCAATCCTGCTTGCGAACCTCGGCGAGGGCAACTTCGACTTCATTATTGACGACGAGGATGATGAGGATGACGAAGAAGACAAGGATGAGGAGATTCCGCAGTACACATATAGGCCAACCCGTAATTTCCCCGAGGAGCTTAAGTTGGAGACCCCGCGTGTCTTGGATATAATTCGCCAGGAGCATTACCTGACAGACGATGAGGTCGACGAGCTTCTGGCCTTGCCGCACGATTCTTTGTGCAGGGATCTTGAATCGACCATCCTCTATGCGCTTGGCCTTTGGTGGAGAGAGCCAGATTCTGACAAATTCGAGTTCTTCGATGCCATTTTTCACGCGGTGATGATTCTGGGCACCGTGGGCGATGAGAGCAGCCTCGACCCGGTGCTTGAGACTCTGCGTATGGACTCGGATTTCTATGACAAGGTGTTCGGCGACATAGGTCAGGGCGCATTCGTTCCCGCACTCTTATGCGCGGGCCGTAATCAATTTGACGTTCTCATGAGTTTCATGAAGGAGGTCGGTATATATGCTCTCAATAAATACTATGTGGCCAGTGCGGTGCGTCACCTTGCGCTCGAGTTCGGACTACGCGACGAGGCCGTAGAGTGGTTCCGTGAGCTCCTCCACGACATAATTGCCGACTTTCCCAGTGCCGAGTACACCGACGCGACCCTCAATGGGTTCATTATCAGTGAGGTTTTGTTCCTGGGCGACAGGGGCTTCCTCCCTCAGATCAAGAAACTTTACGACCTCGGTTTCGTTGATTCGTTCGTCGTCGGCAAATACCCAAAGTTGGAGAAGACATTCGGGCAAGATGTCAATGTCCCCGTGGATATCGACCTTAAGCATCGCTATCAAAGCTTCCGCGACACGTTCGGCGGGTAGGAGGCCGCAAGATAATTGAGCGAGGGCGCGCGTCGTGAGCAGACGCGCGCCCTCGCCTTAGTTTATTGCCAATCGTCGAAAATGCCACTTCCCCTTTCACCCATGTTTTATGCCGCTCTATGCTCCTCTCTAAGCAATTAAAAACAGTGGAAGTCTGTGACTGCTCCATTCTTGTAACAGATTTTATGACGTATCCCACACTTGCGAAAGCCCGTCTTCTATTCCCCCCCCCTCATCAAAAGCCAAGCGGCATCAGCCTGGCGTCGCCGCCTGACTGATGCCGCTCGCACGGCCGGGTAAGTCGAATCTACTCCCTAAAATGTGAAGCCGAACGCCATATGCACGTCCTCCGCATTGGGGTTCAGCACGAACTGCGCAAAGACAGGCAAATGGAACTTGTCGGTGAACTCAATATCGTATGAGCCTTTAACTGAGAAGTTTATCATGTTAAAGCCGTCCGTTCCGTCCTGATAGAAACTGTCGAACGGTGTGAAGCCCGCTCCAAGCTCTACGCTGACCGACTTGACCTGGGTCGTGTAGTCAATCTCGAAGTAGCTTGAGAACTGCCTGTCGCCATCGGCTTTCAAGTCGTCACCGGCAACCATCGTGTTCCACGACAAGGCTATCGGCACATTGGTCTTCTCGCCAAAGTCGTAGCCGACCCCGATTTCAAGCTGATGGCACGTCTTCTTCTCGTCCCACTCAAAGAATCCGCCATTGCCCGGGTAGAAGTAGTCCGTCAAGCCCAGGCTGAAGCCCGCCTTCTCAAAGCCGAGGGTGATGTCGACCTCCTTGTTCTCCCCGCTGAAGTCGGTCGATCCCCATGCTCCGAGGGTGACAGGCCCGCAGCTCAGGCCAAGCGATGGCTGGAAGCTCGCTCCGGCGTTGAACATGCCGCGCCACAGGTATGCGCTCACGAGGTCTGCCCCCGCCGAGAACGACCATGGGGAGTCCGATTCCGGAGCAGCCGCCGGAGCCTCGTCCTGCGCATATGAAGATGTCGGGGTGGCGATTGCCGTTGCCGCAAGAGCCGCAAAGGTTAAGAGTGTCTTGTTCATAATATGAGGGTTTTATGGTTAGGCTTACAATTGTTTCAGGGTGTGTAATCTAAGGGGGGCTTCCCTTCTGCTCACCCTGATAATGCAAATCTAATAGTTTTGTTTTAAAATGAGCTGTTTTGATTATAAAATAATGTTATTTATCTCGGTTTACTTTATGTTTTGTATTATGTCGCTCGTTTTACTTTGAAATTGACATCGATACGCTCAGTCTTTTATTGACCGTCGGCCACCTGTACCGTGATTCAGGATGCCTTGTGGCGCAATTTTTGCTACTTCCGCTGCAAAAAATCAACTCAAAAAATATGGTAAAGACCTTAGCATTGTCATTCCTTGCCCTTGCATCAGCTTTCGCGTTCAGCAGCTGCGGCAGAGGCGACGTGAGTTTCCGTAAGGGAGAGTCGTATTTCGTAAGGAACGACGTGGGGCGGCTCCCCGATTTCGTCACTTCCGAAGCAGAACGCGACTCCGTTCTCGGTATGGCCGCCACGATGTTCACCATCGCCACTCCAATTGATTTCAATACCGAGGTGGCCGTTCCCGTGGCGTTGCCGGAGACGGATGTGGAAACTGATATTGAGATAACCTCGCTGCGCGCCGAGGGCGACACTCTCGTGGTCAACTGCGCTGTCCGGAGGGGGAAGACGGTCTCTTACACCATGCGGCCTCTCGCTATCGCTATCGTCAGCAAGGACGACATTAAGGGTGTGAAAGGGGTGAGAGTCGAGGGGCTTGAATAATAGTCGGCATAGCCTCAGGAATTGAAAAGCGGGATGAAGGTCGCCTCCTCATCCCGCTTTTAATGTTATGTTTCCGGACCGACTGCCTATCTCAGCCTGTCAAGACTGCGCACGAGAGCCTCGTCGTCGGATATCCTCCTGTAAGCTAATACGTCAAGAACCGCCGCTATGACGGGCAGCAGCCACCTGACGCAGAAATGCCCCTCGGCCTCCATCCCGCTTGCCGTCTCGACGCTCAGGTATACGAGTACGGCCGTGACGCATACCTCAAAGCCGGCTGCCACACCCACAACCCTCATCTGCGCCGGGCGATGCTTGAACATGAAAAGCCCCACGACATTTAGGACGATGGGCGCGATAACTATAAAGGCTAGGCTCAGCATTCTGCGGATTACAGGCTCTTGCGTGCCGGGCGTCGTGTCGAACACGCCGTCCCAATGCAGCTCCGCCATCCCGCGGATGCTGCCGAATGTGTCTATTGGCCATATGATTAGGCTCGCCATTGCCAGTGCGGCCAGGATTATGAAGATGCTTTGTACCCTTTGTATCATCCTTTAAGTTTTTAGTAGACGTCAGCAAATTTAATACTTTTTGCCCGTTGAGTCGTGACGACGCGTCGCTATGTGTTCCATCCCGCCAGTTTGCGGGCCTTTTCTTGTCGCTCTGGCGACACCTCCCTATTTTCTTGCGCCTCCCTAAACCAAAACAGAAAAACACTATTTTTGCTAACAGTTATGAAGTTATGAGCCGGGGGGCTTTCGCAAGCTGTTATTTCCCAACGGGACGCTTGTGTCTGTCAGGCTCAACTCGTTTCGCCGGACGTGAAAAACGAGTGGTGAACCCCAACGTTTTGCTTAAGCGAGCGCAGAGCAAGCTCGTTTGCTTTGCCGAGCGTGAAAAACGAAGGGCGAAGCCCAACGTTTTGCCGCTGTCCGTCGTAACAATGACATACGTCACGAACGTGTTCCGCCTACAGACTCTTGTGCGGATGTTGTAACGCCCTCAAAGTAAATTATATATACATCGTTGATGCTTAAGACTTTTCATGTTAATTACAAGACGGGAGCGGGCGACAGCGTGCTGTTCCAGATACGCAAGTCGGCTGAAGCCCCGATCGAGAGTTTCACTATGGTGGACCATGGTGACGGCTCGCGCTCTTTCGCTTGTGACCGTGGCGAGTTCTTCTATTACCGATACGCCGTCTCTATGGCCGACGGCCTCATCGAGGAGCGCCATTGGCGTTTCTCTGTTGCCCTGACCAAGCCCGTCGATGTCTATGACACGTGGCGCAGCCCGCAGGATGGCGAGGATGCGCTCCTCGCGCCAGCCTTCTGCCGTGCCGTGTTCGGCGAGGCTGCCACTGGTGTCTTCCCGCCCGCCCCTAAGCAGGGCTCCGTGGTGTTCGTCCTGACCGAGCCGCGAGTAGGCCGCGGCGAGGAGGTGAGGCTCATCTCCAAGCAGTTCATCAACTGGGAGAAGGAGCAGGCTCTCAAGATGAATCGCTGTGACAGCAACACGTGGGTGCTCGATATGGGTGCCATCCCTTTCATGAAGGAGATTGAGTTCAAGTTCTGCATCTGGGATACTGAGCGCGACTGCTTCAAGCGCTATGAGGATGGAATGAACCGCGTCGTCCACCCCAAGCATGGCAAGACTGAGATTTTCGTCTTCAACGGGTTCAACTTCGGCACCCTTTGGCGAGCGGCCGGCGTGGCGGTCCCCGTCTTCTCGCTCCGCAGTAAGAAGGGCAGGGGGTGTGGAGAGTTCGCCGACCTTAAGCCTCTGGCCGATTGGTGCAATGCCGCGCATCTCAAAGTCATTCAGCTACTCCCGATAAACGATACCACGGCAATCCGCCAGTGGCACGACTCCTACCCCTATAACGCCATCTCAATCATGGCCCTCCACCCCAGCTACATCTCGGTCGACGAGGTTTTCGCATTCTACGGCAAGCGCATGTCGGCCATGGAGAGGGAGAATGGCCTCTATCTCAACGATTCAACTTTCCTCGAGTATAACCGTACGCGCGACTGGAAGGACCGCAACCTCCGCAATGTCTTTAGCGAAGTGTTCGACTCTTTCGTGGCCGACGCCGCAGTCCAGTCCTATCTCAGGAAAAACGAGTCTTGGCTCAAGGACTATGCCGCCTTCGCCACCCTGCGCGACAGGTACAAGACTCCTAATTTCCGTCTCTGGCCCGCAATGAGCAAGCACACGAAAGCCGAGGTCGACAAGATGTTCGACCCCTCGGGCGAAAGCTATTGCGAGGTGATGTACCGGGTCTTCTTGCAGTACCACCTTGAGAGGCAGCTCTGCGATGCCATTGACTATGTCCACTCTAAGGGTGTGGCGGTCAAGGGCGACCTGCCCATTGGCATCAACCCCCATTCCGTCGAGGCCTGGACGGAGCCGGAGCTTTTCGACTTCGGCATGCAGGCTGGCGCGCCGCCCGATTTCTTCTCGCGCGACGGCCAGAATTGGGGCTTCCCGACCTACAGGTGGGACGTTATGAAGAAGGACGGCTTCAGCTGGTGGGGGCGTCGCATGCAGCGTATGCAGATGTTCTTCGATGTCTTCCGTATCGACCACATTCTCGGTTTCTTCCGCATCTGGTCAATCCCCTATCCCTTCCATAGCGGCCTTATGGGGGTCTTCTCTCCGTCATTGCCGCTCAGCTCGCAGGAGCTTGCGGCGCGCGGTGTCACGTCCAATCCCGCCGACCTTGCTTGGCCTATCGTGACAGACGACTTCCTGCGCTCGCAGTTCTCCGAGTTCACCGATAGCGTCATGCAGTTCTTCGTCCGCCAGACCGACGGGCGACTCCGACTCAAGGAGGGGTATTTCGACCCTGGCAAGTTCGACAAGTGGATTGAGAAAGAGGTTCATCAGACGGCGCGTGACCGCGTCCGCAATGCCATCAACAACACCCTCCATGAGGTTCTCCTCATAACGGTGAAGCCAGGCGAGTGGCAGCCGCGCATAATGCTCGAGGAGACTGAGCGTTATCGCACCTTGCCCGAGGGCGATCGTTCTGCAATGAAGGCCATCTATGACGACTTCTTCTTCTGCCGCCACAACGATTTCTGGAAGCGCAGTGCCGAGGAACATCTCGACGCCCTGCTAAGCAAGTGCGATATGCTCGTCTGCGGCGAGGATCTCGGCATGATTCCCGCCTCTGTCCCCATTGTCATGCAGCGTAAGCAGATCCTGTCGCTTGAGCTCCAGCGTATGCCTAAGGAGAATTGGCAGCGGTTCGGCACTCCGGCCTACTTCCCTTATCTCTCGGTCTGCGCCACCTCAAGCCACGATATATCTGGCATCCGCGGATGGTGGGAGGAGGATCGCGCCGATGTCGACTGGTTCTACCATAATATGATGGGGCGCAGTGGCGCGACGCCCGCCGTCGCCGGGCAGGATATTGTGACGGACATCATTGCCCAGAATCTCAAGGCACCGTCGATGCTCTGCATCAACCCCATCCAGGACTATGCCGGCATGCTCGACAACGTGCCACACCTTTTCCCCTACGAGGAGCGCATCAATGTGCCGAGCAACGCCGACCAGCACTGGCAGTACCGCGTCCCCTTCTGCGTCGATGAGCTTCAGGAAAAGTACCCTGAGCTTGCGCGCAAGGTGGCTGCGGCTGTCGATGCGAGCGGTCGTGAGGCGTAGCAAAGGCCCGTTCGGAGGGAAACGTATCGACTAAGACAGATTCATTCGGCTGTGGCCATTGGCAACCTGTTTGGTGCGGGTGCTGATGGCCATACGCCTTTTTAAAGTCGTAAAAGAGAATATATGAAGCAACATTCCGTCAGCGTCACTACGCATATTGAGAGGTCGGACAATCAGCCCGACGAGGTCGAACGGCTTCTTTCCGCAGCTCGTAAGGCGGCTGCCAAGGCATATGCGCCCTACTCGGGGTTCCGGGTGGGCGCCGCCGCCCTGCTCGATAACGGTGAGATAGTGTCAGGCAGCAATCAGGAGAATGCGGCCTATCCGTCGGGCCTATGTGCCGAGCGCACAACTGTTTTCTACGCAAATGCCAAGTATCCCGAGGCCAAGGTGCTGCGTCTGCTCATATACGCCGAGACTGACAAAGGCCCTGTCGCCTCGCCCGTCACTCCGTGTGGAGCCTGCCGTCAGGTGCTGCTCGAAAAGGAGGTGACGCAAGGCTTGCCTATGCAGGTGACTCTCGCAGGGGCGAACGACCTCTACCATTTGCCGGGTGTGGCTGCTGCGCTCTTGCCGTTGTCTTTCGTCCCCAAGAGCCTCGAAGGAGAGTAGGGTGGCGAGTTGAGATTCCTAACGGGGTTGGCTGTTTGCGGATGGTCAAACCCGTTGTTCGTTTTACGATGTCTCAAAAGCGCGCGTCGCCATGGTGCTATTCCTCGTTGCTTAGGCGCATAAAAAAGGCTTCCAAACTCATCACTGAATTTGGAAGCCTTTTCTTTGCACGGGTGGAGCGACTCGAACGCCCGACACTTGGTTTTGGAGACCAATGCTCTACCAACTGAACTACACCCGTGTGTCTCTCTTCGTTGACAATGCAAAATTACATCATTTTCTTAAAAAGACAAGCGGTCTGCTGCATATTTTTCATTCTTTGCGCTTATGTGTACCCTGTCTGGGGTCTGCGCGTCGTCAAGGATAAGAAAAAATGCGCACGGGCATCGCTATCCCAATGCCCGTGCGCATTTGCTTCTTTGATGTCAATCTTCCGCTACACCTTGAACTGGCTTACCACTTCGTTCAGCTCCGCTGCGGATGATGCCAGCTCCTCCGCGCTCGCGGCCAGCTCCTCCGCCCCGGCGGCATTCTGCTGCGTCGTCTTGTTGAGGTCGGCAATGGCCACGTTGATGTGTTCCGCGCCTTGCCCTTGCTCTATGCTCGACACGGTTATCTCTTTCATGAGGGAAACTACCTGATGCAACTGCGGAGTCACCTCATCAAGTTTCGTGTCGACGTCAATGGCGGCATCTATGCTCGCTTCGGCCGTCTCCGACACCGATACCGCCGTCGCCTTGGTCTGCTCGGCAAGTCGGCCAACCTCGCGCGCCACTACGGCGAAGCCCTTGCCGTGCGACCCGGCGCGCGCCGCCTCTACCGACGCGTTGAGCGACAGTATGTTCGTCTGGCTCACGAGTGCGTTTATGTTTCTGATAGCAGAGGCTATTTTCTTCGACGCGGCCATGCTTGTCGTGGATATTTCGGCAATGTGGGCTATCGCCTTGTCCGACTCCGCCATCAGCTTGTCTGTCTTTTTCGAGTTGTCTGTGTTCTGGTGGATGATAGATGTCATCTCCTCCACCGACGAGGCAATCTCCTCAAGTGCCGAGGCCTGGCTGTTCGCTCCGTCTGATATAGCCATCGACGCGCGGGAGATCTCCTGACTCTGGGTGCGCAGCGCAGTAGCTGTCTCCTGCACCTCCTCAAGGGTGTCGCGCAGGCTCTCCTGCATGTCGAATACGCTGGCTGCCAGCAACTCTATCTCGTCACCCGTTGGGTAAAGCTTCACCTCGCTCGTGAGGTCCTTCTCCGCCACTTTCCGCGCCGCCTCGGCCACTGTCCGTATGGGGGTCGTTATGTGTTTGCGGACATGGAGGAAGCAGAATACTATTACCACGATGCTGAACAGCATCCCGCCAGTGAACATCGCGAATATCAGCCATTTTACAAGCGATTGGGCGCGCGAGAGCTCTATGCCTGTGAAGAGTACGCCCTGCACCTTGCAATCCCTGCTCATCAGGGGGGTGTAGTTGACCGAGAATGCGCGTCCGTCAACGTCGCTCACGCCAACGAACGGCGCATGCGAATGGTATAGAGAGTCGGTCACGTCAGTGTCGTCTATGTGTATTCCCTTGGCCAGCTGCCCCTTCTCGTCAAGGATTGTTGTCACGGCAAATGCACTGTTCTTCACCAGGGCCACCTCTATCTGATACCTCGCCTTGATGCCCTCAAGAAACTGCTCGTCACTCAAATTGCTGAGAATCACGCCTATCACGGCAGCAGGGGTCTCGTCGTCACTTTGGTATACTGTACGCGCCACTATGGAGCAGAGTCCGAAGTCGCACACCTCGGCGTACCCTCTGTGACGCCCTTCGTCGTTCAGCTCGCTCATCACGCCCGAGGCCAGCTTGCCGCGCTCCAACCCCTTGCGCCCGTCGGTGCACTGGAGTACTGTGCCGTCGGTGCTCAGAATGAAGTAGCCGTAGTAGGCCGCGGCGAAGGTCATCTCGTTCATCGTCCGCGCCAGCGGCTCACTGTTGCCTGCGCGGAGCGAGTCCAGCTCTGCGGGGTGGTTGCCGCCAAGTCCGTCGAAATACTGCTCGACAGTCGACGCCCCCTCGAATATGTCGGCCTTGGCCCCGGCCGTGAGCCGTGTCAGCTGGATGCCAAAATACTCCTTGAAAATGACATTCGACCCCACGAACATGTTCAGAATGTTCACGCCGCCAAGCATCAGGGCAAATACGCTGAGCAGGAGCAGCATCTTCATCTGCAGACTCATCCGCCCGTGCTTTATCTGCTTCATCCTGTTTATGGCAGAGCTCTTTAGCTTCTTGAATTTCTTTTTCGCTTTCATATGTGTGTAAGGAGGTGTTTCTATCCCGTTTTTCTTGATTTTAACAAATGTACCTAAAAATCACGTATGTTAACGCTGCGTGCGCCATTTCTCCACTTTTTACTTTGATTTGAACATTGCGCAGGAGTAAGATTGCTTTTATGTGCTATCTTAGCCGCATATCAAAGTGTGTCCACAGTGTCGAATAACAACGTTTTGATAAAGCGAGGGCAGCGCGAACCCGTTCGCTTTGCCGAGCGAGAAAAACGAGGGGCGGAGCCCAACGTTTTGATAAAGCGAGGGCAGCGCGAACCCGTTCGCTTTGCCGAGCGAGAAAAACGAGGGGCGGAGCCCAACGTTTTGATAAAGCGAGGGCAGCGCGAACCCGTTCGCTTTGCCGAGCGAGAAAAACGAAGGGCGGAGCCCAATCTTCTTCGTCTTGCGGCCTGGCTCTCGTTGGCAGGTTTCGCTACCCTCGCAAGCGGCTGTTTTAAAGATGAGCCACTCAATTCGGAGTGCGACATTGAGCAGGTCTTCCTCTCCCTGTCGGATCCCGGCGCATTGTTCTTCCGCGACAATGATACGCTCGTCTCGCTCTCGTCGGTCGAGACTAATGCCGTCTTCCATGTTCGCGAGGATGCTGACTTGTCGTCTATCGCCCCGCATTTCACTCTCTCCGAAGGCGCTTCGATTGTGCCCGCCGACGGTGAGCCGCATGACTTCTCCGCAGGCCCTGTTACCTATGTCGTGACATCGGCCGACGGGCGCTACTCCCGCAGCTATTCAGTCTCTTTCGTCCTGCCTGAACGGCAAAGTGAAAATGTCGTCTATGAGTTCGAGAGCGCATATGCCGTAAAGAGCGGGCTGATGAGCTACTACGCCTGGACTGACATCACGCCCTCGGGCGATTCTCTCTTTAACTGGGCTACGGCTAATCCCGCTTTTGTGCTCGCTTTGGCCGGCAGGAAGGATGTCTCGTTCGACGACTTCCCGACATCCGTCCTCTCCCCAGGTCGCAGCGGCAATGGCGTGAGGCTCACTACTATGAGCACTGGCGCTTTCGGCAGTCTCTTTGGCAAGCCCATCGCGGCCGGCAATCTCTTCATTGGCTCTTTCGCCTCCGAACTGGCGGCCACAAAGCCGCTCGAAGCCACACGCTTCGGCAAGCCTACAACGCTGGCCCCCAAGTCATTCGAGGGCTACTATAAGTACAAGGCAGGCGATGTGTTCACCGATGCCGATATGAAAGAGATTGACGGACGGACCGACGAATGCTCCATCTATGCCGTGTTCTATCGCAATGAGGATGCCGACGGCAACGAGGTCGTCCTCAATGGCGCCAACGTGCTGACGAGTCCCAGCCTTGTGGCGCGCGCTGTGGTCCGCGACCTCGCCCAGTGCGATGAGTGGACTCTCTTCCACGCCGATTTCGTGTATGATGCAGAGGTAGACCCGGATGTCCTGGCCAGAAAGGGCTACAGTCTGGCAATGGTCTTCTCTTCGAGTGCCGGTGGCGATGATTTCGAGGGTGCTGTCGGCAGCACGCTTTGCATAGATAGCGTCAGTCTGATAAGCGATGCTGAGGCCGGGGAATGAACCTTTTTGCTCTGTTGAGCGAGAAAGACGGAGAGTGAAATCCAATGATATTATGAAAGTTGAGAAAATGAGAATGTTGTATGGACTGCTCGCCGTACTGTGCCTCGTGGCAGTGCCGACAGAGTGCCAGGCTCAGGGTGGTGAGTCTGCTTTCTCTTTTACCGCCCGCCTGGGCTATGAGGTGGGAGGCACTATGCCCATCGGGCTTCCTGCGTCCATCCGTGGCCTGAATAGTTTCTCGCCAAGAGCCAATGTTCTTATCGGTGGCGACGCCCATTATCGCTTTTCGCAGAGGTGGGGAGTGACGGCCTCCCTCCTCGTCGAGAACAAGGGTATGAGGACAGACGCCCGCGTCAAGGGCTACTCCATGGAGTTCCGTCAGGGGGAAGACAATCTGAAGGGCGTCTTTTGGGGCAATGTCGTGACCGAGGTTGACCAGTGGCTTGTCTCTCTGCCGGTCATGGCCTCTTTCGATGTCCGCCGTGTGCGCATCAATCTTGGCCCCTACATCTCTTGGCTCTTCAATGGCAATTTCTCTGGCTACGCTTACAATGGCTACCTCCGCAAGGATAATCCCACCGGTCCCAAGGTGCTGATTGGCGACGAGGGAAACACTCGTGGCAACTACGATTTCGACGATTCTTTGCGCCGCTGCCAGTTCGGTGTCGCGGCGGAGGCGGACTGGCGTTTCTGCGACCGGCTGGGTGCTTTCGCCCGCCTTTCGTGGGGACTCACGGGCGTTTTCCATTCTGATTTTAAGACTATTGAGCAGACCATGTACCCTGTCTACGGTGCGTTGGGTCTGTTTTATGCGTTCTGATGTTGTAGGGTAGGGAACTTTCCGACCTTGCATACGACAAGGCGTCGCCATAGGCTTAGCTCCCGTGGCGACGCCTTGTCCTGTATATGCCGCATATTTTTTCCGTACTTTCGCGCAGCGTCCTAAAGGGGGCGCTTGTTCCTAATTTTTATTTTTTTAATGAGTAAAGAGAAAATCCTGTTTTTCATCAGGCAGCAGCTGCTTTTGCTCGCCTCCCTCTACGTCATGACGTTTGGCGTGTCTCTGTTCATCCGTTCCTGCCTCGGCTCTTCGGCCATATCTGTCACCCCGCTCGTTTGGAGTTCCGCAGGTCTCAGTGGAATATCTGTTGGCGGATTTCATATCCCGGCTCTTACGGTTGGTGGCTACACTATTGTGATGAACTTCATCTTCGTCATCCTCCAGATTCTCATTCTTCGCCGCCGCTACAATCCCGTACAGCTTTTCCAGCTTGTCATAGGCGCGCTCTTCAGTGTCTTCCTCGATGCCAATATGGCGCTCACGGCCCCTCTTGAGGCAGGCTCAGGCCCTGCGGGTGTCGCATGGGGGGTGTCGCTTGTTGCCATTGCCGGCGTGGTCATGGGTGTGGGCGTGGCCTGCGAGGTCCGCTGTCGCTCGGTTATGATGCCTGGCGAGGGCATCCAGGTGGCCATTGCGCAAGTGACGGGCCGCGAGTTCAGCAAGGTTAAGATTGTCGTGGACACAACCCTCGTCTGCATCGGTCTCGCCAGCTGTCTTGTCTTCTACGGCACGTGGAGGTGGGACATTGTCGGCCTTGGCACCATCATCTCGATGGTCTACATCGGTGTCATGGTGCGCGTTTTTTCGCCGCATCTCGGGTGGTTCGACCGTCTCCTCGCCTTCCCTGAGGCCGTAAAGGAAGAGCCTGTTGAGGCTGCTCCTTCACATTGCCCGCTTGTCATCACCATCTCGCGCCAGTTCGGCAGCGGAGGTGGCGAGGTCGGCCGTCTGGTGGCCTCGCGCCTTGGCATCGATCTCTACGACAATGCGCTCATTGAGAGGGCTGCCGCCGATATGAAGATTGAGCCGAGCGAGGTCGCCGAGCGTGAGCAGAACATTTCCACGCAAAGTCTCATTGAGCGTCTCATTATGGGTAACGACGTTCCGCAGGGCACCGTCCTTTCAACCGACGACAGGCTCTTCGTCTCGCAAAGCCGTTTCATCCGCTCCGTGGCCTCCGCTAAGCCGTGTGTCATCATTGGCCGATGCGCCGACTTCGTCCTTCGTGGCCGTTCCAACCTTTTGCGCGTTTTTGTCCGCTCCGATGCCGATTTCGCCGCCCGAAGGGTGGTTGAGAAGAGCAACGGTCAGCTCGGTGAGGCGGCTGCGCTCGCAAAGATCGAGTCTGTCAATACAGCCCGCGCCAACCACTACTACAATTACACCGAGGGTCGATGGGGCGACGCCTCCAACTACGATCTCGTAATCAATACCCGTGTCGTGGGCATCGACGGTGCTGCCGACCTCATCTGCCGCCTCGCAGCCGGTGCTAAAGCCTAATTCTCAATTTCTCCCCCCCTTAAAACGAAATCGGGTGGCATCGGACAGAGTCCGATGCCACCCGATTAACTTTACCTGTTTATGCCTACCCGCCTACCAGATTACAATGCGCTGGTCCGGTGCCAGGTAAAGGGCGTCGCCCTTCTTCACGTCGAAGTTGGAGTAGAAGAAGTCGAGCAGAGGCAGCTGCCCGTTCACGCGGAGCTTGCCTGTGGAGTGCGGGTCGGTCATGACCTGCTGCATGAGGGCCTCTTTGCGGATGCCGCCAGCCCAGATGCGAGAGTAGCCAAGCAGGAAACGCTGCTCCGCGGTCTGGCCGTCGATGGGGGCTGGCTCAGGCTTGCCGGTGAGGGTGTTGCGGAACGCCTGGTGGGCAATGTTGAGGCCGCCGAGGTCGGCAATGTTCTCGCCGAGGGTGAGCTCGCCGTTGCCCTTGATGGTGTCGACGACGGTGAGGTTCGAGAAGTAGTCGGCGAGTCGCTTGGTGGCGGCGTCGAACTTGGTGCGGTCGTCCTCAGTCCACCAGCTCTTCAGGTTGCCGTCCTTGTCGTACTGACTGCCCTGGTCGTCAAATCCGTGGGTCATCTCGTGGCCAATCACTACGCCTATTGCGCCGTAGTTGACCGCGTCGTCGCCGTCAGCATAGAAGAAAGGCGGCTGAAGGATGGCTGCGGGGAAGACAATTTCGTTGCCTTCGGGGTTGTAGTATGCGTTGACGGTCTGCGGGGTCATGTACCACTCGCCTTTGTCGACAGGCTGGCCAATCTTTGCCATCTCCTCTTTGTTGTCGAACTCGTCGACGGTTATGAGGTTCTCGGCGTAGCTCTTGGTGGTGTCGATGTCGAAATTGTACTCCTTCCACTTGTCGGGGTAGCCCACCTTCACGGTGATGGCTGCCAGCTTCTCTTTGGCCTGGGCCTTGGTGCTGTCGCTCATCCATGTGAGGTTGTTGATGCGCTGGCCGAACGAGATGCGCAGCTGCTCAATGAGGTCGACCATGCGCTGTTTCGCGCTCTCAGGGAAGTACTTGGCGACGTAGAGCTTGCCAAGCTCCTCGCCCATGCAGTTCTCTACCATGCTGAGGGTGCGCTTCCACAAGGGGCGCATCTCCGTCACGCCGCTAAGCTGACGGCTGTAGAAGTCGAATGTGGCTGCGTAGAGGTCGCTCGAAAGGCAAGAGCTGAAGCCCATGACCGTCTTGTAGGTCAGGTAGTCGGCCACGGTCTCTTTCTTCTCAGCGGCCACGATGCCGAACACCTTGCCGAAGAACTTAGGCTGGCTGAGGTTGATGGCCTTGATGTTCGCCGTGTCTGCGCCTACGACCGAGAAGTATGTGTTCCAGTCGAAGCCCGGTGCCTTGGTCTCGAACGTGGCGAGGTCCATCTTGTTGGCTATGGCTTGCGGGTTGCGGTTCTCGATCTTGGTGTTCATCTCGCTCGCGAGCTTCTTCTCAAAGGCGAAGATGTTCTCGGCAGCCTCGCCTGCCTTGGCCTCGTCTGTGCCTGCCATGACGAGAATCTTGGCAATCATCTCCTTGTAGCCCTTGATGATTTCCTTGCCGTGCTCGGTCTCATCGAAGTAGTAGTCGCGGTCGGGGAGTCCTATGCCCGCCTGCCAAACTTGGCAAATGTTCATCGAGCTGTTCTCGTAGTCCGGCGTGCGGCCGAACGAGAAGAACGGGCTCGCGATGAAGCGGTGCATGGTGCCAATGAGCGTGGCGAAGGCCTTAGCGTCAGTGTAGTCGGCCGCCTTGGCCATCTCAATGTACTTGGCCACGGGCTTGAGCCCTTCGGCGTCGCGGCGCAAGGTGTCCATGCCCAGCTTGAAGAGGTCACCAATCTTCTGCGACGGCGTGCCTTTGGCCGCATTGGCGCTCTGAGCCTCATTCACAATCTCGTGGAGCCTGTCCTGGCTCTCCTCGTAGAGCATGTCAAACGTGCCGTAGCGCGCGCGGTCGCCCGGAATCGGGTGCTGGGCAATCCAGCCGCCGTTGGTGTACTGGTAGAAGTCGTCAGCCAGACGGACGGTGGTGTCGCGCTCTTCCGCCGTAAAGTGGGCCACGCCGTCGCCACCCTTGGTGGCCGGACCGCAGCCGCATACTGAGCCGGCCGCGATGCCCATAAGCAAAATCTGCTTTGTTTTCATCTGCTTTTCGTTTATGTTCAAGTGTTCTTTTTCCATAATAAGAGGCTTGCGTCAGGGGAAGAGTTTCATTCATTGACCTCCCCGCCCTGCTCAAGGATGACTGTTGTCTCCCCGTCATTAAAAACAGTACAAATAGCGAAATTAGTAGTTTAAATTTCTTGACGATAGTGAACCTGTGTAATAATCCTTAAAAGATTTCGACATCATTTTGTTTCGTTATGCTCGTCATCACGCGGTAGCTCAGGTCTTGTCGCTCCTTTTTAATGTGACTGCGCAAAGCCTTATTTCGTGAATATTAGGTAAATTCGCGGCGTGAAACCCATTCGGCAAATATTGGCCGCCGCATTGGCAGCCCTCGCTGCGTCGACTATGCTCGTCTCGTGCAACAACGATGACGATGTCCAACTTTCGTACCAGCACACGGTCCAGGTGGGCCTTTACTCCATGCACACCCACAACGACACGACCCTCACAGATGTCAAGATCTACGGCGTGGGGCGCGAGGACTTACTCCTCTACGACGAGGCCTCCATCGGCAGCCTCTTCCTAAATATGCGAATGGCGCACGACACCACGGAGTTCGTCTTCCAAACGCAGACCCTTGAGGACGACCTCTTCTTCTCCTACACCTCCAGGCTCGTGCCTGTTTCCGGAACGGCCGGCATAGCGATGGAGATTACGCTCGACTCGGTAGGCCACACCAGCACCTTCATCGACTCCGTGGCCATTGTCTACAACAAGGTAAAATACAACGAGAGCCGTGAGAACGTTCAGATTTTCGTTTATTAGCATTCTCGCGGCCGCCGCTCTCTTTTGCCCGCTGGGCTCCTTGGCGCAATCTCAGTCCGACGGTTCGGCGAGCTCGCAAACGACCACTCAGGCGGATGACGATGAGCCTAAGCGCGAGCCTCGCTTCGAGGTTGTCAAGGATCAGGGGCTCTCGCTCGGCATCGACCTCTCGCCTTTCATAATGAGGCTCATAAAGGATGAGCGTACGGGCTTCGCCTTTGTCGGCCGGTATGGCATAAAGAACAGGTGGTTCGCCAATGCCGAGCTTGGCTACGAGCATATTAAGTACGACAAGGAGGGCTACGCTTACAAGTCCGATGGCACATTCGTCCGCCTCGGCGTCGACTACGATATATTCAACTCCGAGGATTTCCCCTTCAACGACAATATTTTCATAGGTCTGCGCTACGCCTACGCATGGCAGAACCACCAGAGCGACCGGTTCACAATCGTGGACAGCTACTGGGGCGACTACTCGGGCAGCGTGGGCAAGACTTCGGTCAATTCTCACTCAATAGATGCCGTCGGCGGCATCCGTTGCGAGATGCTTAAGAACTTCTACATGGGTTGGACTTTCCGCTGCCGCTTCCTGCTCGCCTCGAAACATTCCGACGACCTGAAACCCTACGCCATAGCCGGCTACGGCAAGTATGACAACAAGGTGGCGATAGGCTTCACCTACACGCTTGAGTACCAGATTCCGTTCAATAAAATGCATAGGAAATGAGGAAAGCCTGTGTCTTTTGCGCATCGAGCGGACTTGTGCCGCGGAACTATATCGACGAGGCGCGACAGCTTGGCGAACGGCTTGCCGCCGAAGGGTGGGGGCTTGTCTACGGAGGTGGCAGCACGGGGCTTATGGGCGCCGTGGCCGATGGCGCGCTAAGCGTAGGAGGCTCCGTCACGGGTGTCATCCCCCGCTTTATGGTCGAGGTCGAGTGGCAGCATAAGGGCGTGGCGGACATGCGTTTGACCGATACCATGTCAGAGCGCAAGCGCATTATGGTCGACATCTCCGATGCCATCATTGTACTGCCTGGCAGCACAGGCACTCTCGATGAGCTTTTCGAGGTAGTGGCCGACAAGAAGCTCGGTCTCCACAATAAGCCCATCGCCCTGCTGAATTCCAACGGATTTTACGATAATACGCTGGCTCAGCTCCAACTTATGGTCGATCAGAACTTTATGACCCAGAGGCATCTCGATGTCCTCTCGCCCGCCACTTCCATCGACGGGGTTCTTAGTGTCATCTCTCGCCCGCCTTCCGACAGCCTCAACCTTGCCGATGCGCAAGTCCGTTAACGCCGCCCGACCTGCCCATCTCCCTGATATAAGATGACGACAACTTTTAGCGCAATAGTACAGCAAACCGAGACCACCGTCCGAGCCGACAGTCTGCGCCGGGTCGAACGAAAGGCCTCCCAGGTTGCGCTGCGCAAAAAGCTGCAGGCCGATGAGGAGGATTCTGGCATCAGCCATGCCGACTCGCTCTACCTCCGCCCGTCGTGCTCTTCTTTCGAGGATGCCTGCGTCCCTGCGTCCGACATCGCGACGGCAATCTCCCCATCGGGCTATCAGGCGTCTTACCTGCGAATGGCATCAAGAGCCGACAGCCTTGCTGCCAGCGAGGCGACGGTGGCGTCAGTCCCGACTGCCCAGACGGTAGTCTTCGAGCCTACGCCGCGTGGTCATGCCCCGCTTCGCCCCTATGGGGGGGCGGTTGTCATCTCGTTTTTGGCGGTAGTACTGGCTCTTAGCATCATGCGGATGGTGTCGCGCGCTTTCTTGGGCGACCTGTTCGGTTTCTTCACCGGCAGCATCGGGTGGAAGAGGCTCGAAGGGTCGCAGTTCGTCCAGAAGAATTTGTGTTTCGCGCTCGTCGATAGTGTCTACGCCCTCATGCTGGCAGTCGTGGCTGTTGAGGCAGCGCTTGTCTTCTGCCCGGATGTCGTTGCGGGCATTGGCGTATACCAAGCCGTGGGTTTCGCAGCTCTGTTTATTGCCTGCTATTACCTCGGCCGGTTCATTGTCGACTCGGTCGTCTGCTACGCTTTCCGCATCGATGAGCGCATGCGCGACGTGGCCATACATCGGAGGGCGGCCTGCGGAATAACGGGCATGCTGCTTGCGCCCTGCGCGCTCGCCATGCCGTTCGTCTCGGCCGATGGTTGCCTGTTTTTAACCGCGACGGCCGCTTTTGTAATAATTGCGGTCTCGCTGGTACGCCTTAGCAAGGTGATAAGAATAAATATGACCAGTTTGCCTACAATTCTTTACTTCATTTTGTACCTTTGCACCGTCGAAGCGGCACCACTTGTGTGCCTCGCAAGGCTTGCCACGATGGTGTTCCCTGTCAATTTACTCCCCTCTTAAACCAGTAAACCAAACACTCCCCATACGGAATAAAGGCCTATGGCGACGACCCGATCTCGGCCGCGACCATAGGCTGTAAAGTCGAACAACAGAAACATTTTACCGCATTGAAAGTACAGAAAGTTCTCGTGTCGCAGCCGACGCCTGCCGACCCCAAGTCGCCTTACTTTGAGATTGCGCAAAGCAATGGCATCACGTTCGATTTCAAGTCGTTCGTCGAGATTGAGGGATTGGACGCTAAGACGTTCCGCAAGCAAAAAGTCGACATATTGTCCTTCTCTGCGATTGTCTTTACCACCAAGACGTCGGTCGACCATTTCTTCCGCCTCTGCACTGAGCTGAGGGTTGCCATCCCCGACACTATGAAGTATTTCTGCGTGTCCGAGGCCATTGCCGTCTACCTTCAAAAGTACATTGTCTATAGGAAGCGAAAGATTTTCCACGTTGAGAACAAGTTCCCTGAGCTTGTCGATCTCATGAAGAAGCACAAGGAGGAGCAGTATCTCGTCCCGCAGCCAGCCGACCATAAGGCTGAGATTCCGCTCCTCATGGACAAGGCCAAGCTTAACTATAAGATTGCCACGTTCTACCGTACCGTCAGCTCTGACCTCAAGGAGTTTGATATCAAGAGCTACGATATGATTGCGCTCTTCAGCCCGGCCAACATAACGTCGCTGAAGGAGAACTTCCCCGACTATGAGCAAGGATGCCAGCTTATAGCCGCTTTCGGCCCCCTGACGTGCAAGGCGGTTACCGATGCCGGACTTCGTCTCGACATTCAGGTTCCGACCCCCGAGGCTCCGTCAATGACCACAGCAATCAACCTCTACGTCAAGAAGAACAACAAGTAGGGCACGAGAGTGTTATTCTCCCTGCCCAAAGTGCTGTTACAATATGAGTCCCCCGCAAAAGCTTGCAACGAAAGCTTTGCGGGGGACTTCTTATTTTCTCTTGATTACTCTATTACTCTTTCTCCTTGATTATGCCGCGCCTGTATGCCTCCACAAGTCGCGACAGGTTGTTCACCTGCTGGAGAAGTTCGCGCCCGCGGTCTGTGTCGCGCACCAGCATTCGGTGGTATTTGAACTCCTCTATTTGCACACGGCTGTGAATGTCCGATCCCGCCTCTATTGCCTTCTCCTTATTCTCAAAGGCCTCGTGCTGAACAAGTTGGATGCCGTGGCTGTTGTATATGAGCGTGTAGCCGGCAATGCCCGTAGTCTTATGATAAGGCTTTGAAAAACCGCCATCTATCACGAGCCGCTTGCCACCTGCGCGCATTGGCGACTCGCCGCATGTGGTGCGGACGGGCGTGTGGCCGTTTATGATGCGCGACTTCTCGGGGTCGAGGCCGAACTCCCGCATGATGAAGTCGCACGTGTCGGCGTTGTTCGCAAGAACGTAATATGCTCCCTTGACCTCTTTCTTTACCTCTTCGTCGTCAATAAAGTAACGCTCAAACGTGGTCATCTTGTCCTTATTGTAGAGTGGCGAGTCGGGCCCGCACCACAGGTACCACATATAGTCGATTGCGACATCGCTGTCGTGCGAACCCTTTGGGGCGAAGTAGGCCGTGCGGACGAGGGCGTCGATGCGTTCCATCAGTTCACGTCCCTTGAATGGCGAGCCGTCGACCATCACCTCGCGGAATGAGCCGTCAGGGTTAAGCGGGATGGCGGCATGGTAGAGCAGGCAATTGTTGCGGACAAGGAAGAGCGAGCCGTGGTGCAGAAAACAACGGAGGTGCTTTTGCAGCTTTTCGGAGTGTGTGAACGAGTGGTGGAGCTGGCTCATGAGCATCTCCTCCTCTGCGCTCAGGCGGAATGGGTCTGCCGGGTCTATCGTCGGGAAATTCTTGTCGCGCAATTCATATGTCTTCCCATCAATGACGACCGTACCTTTCTCGTAGTCAATGCTCCCAAGCAAACGGCGTGAACCCATTCCGTACTCCGGCTGGCGGGCTATGATTTGTCCTTCAAGCTTGAATTGGATTATTGAGATGGCCTTGTGCATCTTTGCCATCATCTGCTTTGACCGGCTCATCCGGCTGTTCTCCTCGAACTCCTCGGCCTGGAATATGTCGCACGGGTCGTCGCCATAGTGGTCGATGGCGAACGTGGCGAGAGGTAGCAGGTTGATGGAGTAGCCCTCCTCAAGGGTCTCCACATTGGCGTAACGAATCGATATCCGCACAACATTGGCTATCAAGGCCAAATTGCCAAGGGCGGCGCCCATCCACGAGATGTCGTGGTTGCCCCACTGGATGTCGAAGTCGTGGTACTCGCAAAGAGTCTCCATGATGTCACATGCGCCCGGCCCGCGGTCATAGACGTCGCCTACGACGTGTAGCGTGTCGATGACAAGGCTGTGGATGAGACGGCTGATCGCGATGATGAACTCCTCGGAGCGGCCAATGTCCACAATGGAGTTGATGAGCGAGGCGTAGTAGCTCTGCTTGTCCTCGTCCGTCTGGCTCTCATATAGCAGCTCCTCTATCACGTAGGCGAACTCGGCGGGCAGGAACTTGCGCACCTTGGAGTGCGTGTATTTGACGGCCACGACCCTCGCCACCGCCACGACGTGGAAGAGCGTGGTGCGGTACCAGTCGTCGATGTCGCCAACCGAGCCGCGCACCTGGTCGAGCTTCTCGGCTGGGTAGTATATGAGGGAGCAGAGGGCGTCGCGATCTTGCTGACGCATAGTCATCCCGAAGATGTCGTCCACCTTATGGCGTATCACTCCCGACGCATTTTTCAGCACATGGGTGAAGGCCACACTCTCACCGTGAAGGTCCGAAAGGAAATGTTCCGTGCCCTTGGGCAGGCTGAGGATGGCCTGGAGATTGACAATCTCCGTGGCGGCGCGTGATATATTGGGAAACTTCTCGGCAAGGAGGCGGAGGTAACGCTCGTCGGCGATGAGGTCGGCAACGCAACTGTTAGTCATCGGGTAGGGGGCTAATGATGGGCTGGCCGAAAAAGCCCGGCCAAGGCGACAAACTCATATATCGGCGCGCCATTTGCAACTTGGTTGCGGCACTAAGCCAATACTTTAGCCGTCGGAAACAAAAGTATGAATTATATGGGACAATGCAAGTGCCATGAGCATGCCGCACCAGCCGACACATGCGGATGCTCTGCAGACAAAAAAGGAACATGTGGTGAGTGCCTCTGCGAAGAGGTGGAGGAGGGCGACATCCGCGGGCAGATAGTCAAAATAGTCGTAGCGACGGCATTGCTCATTGCCGCGGCCATTGTGGATCATTGTGTCGAGATGCCAATGTGGGCCACGTTGCTAATGTACCTTATCCCCTATCTCGCTGCCGGCTACGGAGTGCTGCGCGAATCGGCGGAGCGGATTGCGGATGGCGATTTGTTCAACGAGGATACCCTTATGAGCATCGCCACGCTCGGCGCATTGGCCATTGGCTTTCTGCCAGGCGGCGAGCCGGAGTTCGCCGAGGCGGTATTCGTCATGCTCTTTTTCCTTGTGGGGGAGACTTTTGAGCAGTACGCCGAGGGGCGTAGCCGCGACTCCATAGGCCATCTTATGGATCTCAAACCCGCCGAGGCGCACCTTATAACTTCGGAAGGTGAAAAGAGCGTAGCCCCTGAGATCCTCAACGTGGGCGACCGGATTATTGTCCGCCCGGGCGAGAAGATTCCCGCCGATGGCGTGGTCGAGAGCGGAGTTAGCAGTCTGGACACCGTGGCTCTGACGGGTGAGAGCGCGCCGCGTGAGGTCTCCAAGGGCGACAAGGTGCTGTCGGGCTGCGTGAACCAGCAAGGCGTTCTGACTGTCTGTGTTGAGAAGGCTTACGCCGAAAGTACCGCCGCCAAGGTGCTACAACTGGTGGAGGAGAGTAATGAGAAGAAGTCGAAAAGTGAGGCTTTCATAGCCCGCTTCGCGAGAGTCTATACCCCAATTGTCGTAATTGCCGCGCTCGTCGTCGCGCTGTTCCCGCCCCTCTTCTGCGACGGGGGCTATGCCGAAAACTTCACCATGTGGCTCAGCCGCGCCCTGACGTTCCTCGTCATCTCGTGTCCTTGCGCGCTCGTCATTTCCGTCCCGCTCACCTTCTTCGGTGGCATTGGCGGGGCAAGCCGGCGCGGTGTCCTGATAAAAGGGGCAAGCTACATTGACGCTCTGGCCAATGCCGGTGTAGCTGTCTTCGACAAGACGGGGACACTTACGGAGGGCCGTTTCTGCGTTACCTCGGTCTGCCCGAAAGAAGTGTCGGCCGATGAACTTATTCACTTGGCCGCGCATGTCGAGACGTTTTCAACCCATCCGATTGCCGTGTCGCTCGTCGAGGAGTACAAGCGCAGGCAACCGCAACCGTGCCACGCCTGCACGGTGACTGACGTGGAAGAGATTGCGGGTCACGGGCTCGTGGCCAGAGTAGGCGGACGGAGGGTGGCCGTCGGAAATGCCAAACTGATGGTTCGGGAGGGGGCTGACATAGAGGTCCACGGCCATGTCGGTACGGTCATCCACGTGAGCATAGACGGGCGCTATGCCGGCCATGTCGTTGTGAGCGACGTGGCAAAGGGCGACGCTCGCGAGGCCATCGCCGCCCTGAAAGACAGGGGTGTCCGGACGGTCATGCTGACAGGAGACAGAAAGGAGGTCGCCAATGACATCGCGCGCAACCTTGGCCTTGACGAATGGCATGCCGAGCTTCTGCCTGCCGACAAAGTGGCGCATGTTGAGCGGCTGCTTGGCGAACTGCCAGATGGCAAGTCGCTGGCCTTTGTCGGTGATGGGATAAACGACGCTCCCGTTCTCGCCCGAGCCGACATAGGCATAGCAATGGGCGCGCTTGGCTCCGATGCGGCAATCGAGGCCGCCGACGTTGTGCTGATGGACGACAAGCCGAGCAAGGTGGCTATGGCCATCGGGCTGGCAAAGCGAGTGATTGGCATTGCAAGGCAGAATGTCGCGTTCGCCATAGGAGTAAAGGTGGCAGTGCTCATCCTCGCCCTGTTCGGTGTCGCCAATATGTGGATGGCAGTCTTCGCCGATGTGGGCGTCACCGTGCTTGCCGTGTTCAACGCTATGCGAGCCTTGCGGTAAGGTGGCGTAGCCCGCATGAGCCTGAAATTTACTATCTTTGCGACGCCCATCCTCAAAGAGAAGTGACATACATATGAGGCTCAACAAACTGAGCATAGTTAATTACAGGAACATCGGCTCGGCAGACATGGCTCTGTCGGCCGGTGTTAACTGTTTTGTGGGGATAAATGGCGCTGGCAAGACCAATATTCTCGACGCCATTTACTATCTCTCGTTTTGCAAGAGCCTCGGCGGCCTCGCCGACTCGATGAACGTGCGTCACGGCGAGCCATTCTTCGTCCTGCAAGGCGCGTATGACGCCCACTCCGGCCATGAGGATATATATTGCGGCTTCAAGCCCGGCCAGAAAAAGCAGTTCAAGAGGAACAAGAAGGAGTATCAGCGTCTTGCCGATCACATCGGCCTCCTCCCTCTTGTTGTTATATCGCCAGCCGACGAGTCGCTTATCTCCGACAGTGCCGAGGCCAGGCGCAAATATGCCGACAGTGTGATTTCTCAATGCGACAAGAGCTATATGGAGTCGCTGATGGCATATAATCGGCTGCTGACGCAGCGCAACGCCCTCCTGAAGCAGATGGCGGCGACTGAGCGGCCCGACCCCGGTCTCCTTGACGTGTTCGACCAGCAGATAGCTCGCCACGGTAACGTGATAAGCGCAAAGCGGCGCGACTTTGTGGGCTGGCTTCGCCCTGTCGTCGAGAGTCTTTATGGGCAGATCGCCGACGGCCATGAGGCGGTAGGGATGACCTACACCACATGCACCGACAGGTACGACCTCTATGGCGGACTTGTGGAGGCTCGCCAGCGCGACCTGGTTCTTGGCTACACTTCGCGTGGAGTGCACAAAGACGACATCGACATCACGATGGACGGCTACCAGATTAAGCGGGTGGGGTCGCAAGGACAACGCAAATCGTTCGTCATCGCCCTCAAGCTGGCTCAGTACCATTATCTGACTGAGCGCAAGGAGACGCACCCCATTCTGTTGCTTGACGACATTTTCGACAAGCTCGACACCACCCGAGGCGACAAGCTCATAACTATGATGGCCTCGGGCGACTTCGGCCAGACGTTCATTACCGATACTGACATGGGGCGGCTGCGAAGTGTGCTTGGCAGAGTGGGGAGAGACTACAAGATATTCTCTGTCGACGGCGGCAAGGTTGAAGAAGTTGCTGGTGAACAGTTTATTAGAGAATAAAAGCAGAGCAAGAAAATGCCACTTGACACATCGAAAAAGCTCTCGGAGGTCGTCCTTGAGGTTCTGAAAGAGAACGGGGCGTCGAAGCAGATGCTCGAACACAGGGCGCAGACTCTGTGGCACACTGTAATGGGGCCAACGGTCAACCGAGCCACGTCGTCTGTAAGGGTGCGCGACGGGGTGATGTACGTCGGACTGAGCAGCAGTGTGGTTCGCAACGAACTATTCCACCTGAAAGGACGTATAATTGCTGCGATAAATAAAGCCCTTGGGCAGGACGTGATTACTGACATCCGCTTCCAATAGCGCACGGCTGCCCCACCCAAGGAATGACAAGCCTAAACGTGCATGACTGAATATATTAGCAGTATTCTGTGTGAAGATCATATAACGCCCGGTACGACCGCCATGCGGCTGGTTTTGGCTCTCGTCCTGGGGCTATGCATCGGTGCCGAGCGGCAAATCCGCCGACACGATGCCGGTCTGCGTACGTTCACGCTCATATGCCTCGGCTCAGCCTGCGCTGTCGTGATATCAATATGGATCCCCCAGACGCATCCCGATATGCTTAATGGAGACCCGGGGCGTATTGCGGCACAGGTGCTTGCGGGCGTCGGTTTCATAGGCGCGGGTGCTATTGTAAGGAGCAAGGGAGGCGTTCAGGGACTGACATCGGCCGCTTGCATATGGCAGACGTCAATTGTCGGGATGACCGCAGGTGCCGGGCTCTACATGGGGGCGGTGGTCATGACGGTCATGACCCTCTTCGTTCTCGTGACGATGGAGAGGCTGGAGCGATTCTTACGCATTGACGGTGAGAACCTTATCCTTACAGTGACGCTCGGCACTCCCACGCCCGACATCCGCAAGATTGAGGAGTCTATCCGTATGGCCGGAGGAAAGCTGAAAG
Source organism: Marinilabiliaceae bacterium (assembly GCA_051875415.1). Lineage (GTDB taxonomy): Bacteria > Bacteroidota > Bacteroidia > Bacteroidales > Marinilabiliaceae > W3P20-009. Next base: position 171,878 of record JBJEGU010000008.1, on the reverse strand, counting down.
AGTCCTCTATGTCGGCCGACATGACGAGCGGAACATCGACGGTGACGTTCCGCCTCACGCTGAGCAGCTCGATAAGGCAGGCCGAGATTGTACGGGCATTGGCAAATCACAGCGATGTGACGAGCGTCAACATTGTGGATTAGAAAACTTTGCGGGCTTACGACCCGCCCCATAGCCGTTTTTTACATATATTTGCGCTGAGACGAATTTGGGCAGGGTTAAGCCTGCCTCGTAATCAGAAATAAACAACCACAAAAAATCAAGATGAACCACACCAGACTCTTCCTCCTTGCTGCAGGAGCCGGACTGCTGACTGCGTGCGCCAAGCCGCAGCAAGCCACTTCCGCCATGGACGAGGCTTTCGCCGAAGCACGAAAGATGGCCGACAGCATTGTCGTCCCAACTTTCTGTGCTGACACTTTCAACATCACATCTTTCGGGGCGTCGGTAGCCGCCGATGCCTCTACCAACAAGGCCGCCATCTGCGCTGCCATCGACTCATGCTCAGCCACGGGCGGCGGTGTCGTCCTCGTCCCGACAGGAGCGTGGGTCACAGGTCCTATAACCCTCAAGAGCAACGTCAACCTTCACCTTGCCGACAGCGCGCAGCTGCTCTTCTCCACTGTCTACGCCGACTATGCCGAGACCGTCATCACGCGGTGGGAGGGTCTCGACTGCCAAAATTTGCGTCCGCTCATCTACGCCGACAGCGCCGTCAACGTGGCCATCACGGGCAAGGGCGTTATCGACGGACAGGGCAGCAATGACAACTGGTGGTTCATGAAGGGCAAAAAGGCTTATGGTTACGAGGAGGGCAAGCTCAACCAGAAGCCCGCACGCGACATGCTGCTCGAGTATGACCGCAACAACACCCCTCTGGCCAAAAGGAAAATCTTCGGCGTGGAAGATGCGCTCCGCCCACAGCTTGTCAACATATGCAACAGCAAGAACGTCCTCATCGAGGGCGTGACTCTCAAAAACTCGCCTTTCTGGACTCTCCACCCGCTTAACATTACCGACCTCACGGTCCGCGGCGTCAGGTTCGACAACTACGGCCCCAATGGCGATGGTTGCGACCCCGAGGGCTGCAAGAACGTCCTCATCGAGGATTGCTACTTCAGCACGGGAGACGACTGCATAGCCATCAAGAGCGGACGTAACAATGACGGTCGCCGCTCCGCACGCCCCACGGAGAACGTGTATGTGCGCAATTGCGAGATGGCCAATGGCCACGGCGGCGTTGTCCTCGGCAGCGAGATCTCTGGCGGATTCAGAAACCTGTGGGTTGAGAACTGCAAGATGGATAGCCCCGAGCTCGACCGCGTCATCCGAATCAAGACGAGCGACTGCCGCGGCGGCGTTATCGAGAACGTATGGGTTCGCAATGTCACCGTTGGCAAGTGCGACGAGAGCGTCCTGAAAATCAACCTCCTCTACGAGCCTGAGGAGAATTGCGATCACATCTACCCTCCTATCGTCCGCAACGTCAACTTGCGCAACGTGACGAGCAGGAGCAGCAAATACGGCGTCTTCATCGACGGTCTGCCTTCCGCCCCGACCAATGTTGAGAACATCAACGTCGAGGATTGCCACTTCGATGGCGTAGAGGGCGGCAATAAGATTAACGCGGCCACCAAGGTGACTTTCAAGGGTCTCTATATCAACGGCGAGGAGGTCGCCTCCCCAGAGCTTTAATCCGCAAAGTCCGAGCCGATAGACATCAATCCCCGGGTAGGCGACCAATGCCTCCCCGGGGATTATTGTTCCCGTGTGACAACAAAAGCCCACCCGTTCTATTCGATATCGAAAGGCGCAGATGCTCCGTGAGCACCTGCGCCTTTGTTTGGGGGCTTGGCGGCAGACCAGTCTGGTTCTCCTCTTTTATTTTGTCAGAACCTTCTTCCCGTTGATGATGTTGAGACCACGCTGCGGCTTTGCAAGCCTGCGTCCATTGAGGTCGTGGATGGTGGTCTCGCGGTCCGTGTCGGCGGGGATGTCTAATATGCTGTTGTTTGCTAACTCATTAGTCGATACGAACCACTTCCAACATTCTGCCGATTTGTAAAAGTCGTACGTCCCTTTCGGAATATAGAGTGTTGCTGCATAGGAGTTTGAAACAAAAGTAGACCGATAAGCCGATGGCGGCAGAATAGACAACGAAGTCACGCTCTTCAGGTTTTTGCAACCATAAAATGCCTTGTCGCCAATTTCTTCAACTGAGTTGCCAATGGTGATGTCTGTCAGTCCCGAGCATCCGTAGAACGCATAGTTCTCAATCCTTGTCACGCTGTTTGGAATATTAACGTTTCTGAGTCCTTCACAGCCACCAAAAGCTTTAGAGCTAATCACTTTCACTGAGTTCCCAATAATCAGGTTCGTGAGACTGGTGCAGTTATATAAAGTACCGTATTCAATCGTCGTCACGCCGGCAGGAATTGCGATGCTCGTGAGGCTTGAGCAACCAGAGAAAGCGTAATTGTCAATCGTTGTTACTCCGTCTGGAATGACGATGTTTGCGAGGCTTGAACACCCTGAGAATGCGGAATATTCAATCGTCGTTACTTTGTTAGGGATGACGACGCTCGTGAGTCTTGGGCAATCTGAGAAGGTGTAATCTTCAATCGTTGTTACTCCTTCTGGAATGACGATGCTCGTGAGGCTTGAGCAACCAGAAAATGTGGAACCTCCAATCGTCGTCACGCCTTCAGGAATGACGATGCTCGTGAGGCTTGAGCAACCAGAGAAAGCGGAACCTCCAATCGCCGTTGCGCCGTCTGGGATGGCAATGCTCGTGAGGCTTGAGCAACCAGAGAATGTGGAACTTTCAATTGTTGTTACGCCATCAGGAATCGCGATGTTTGTGAGGCATGAGCAACCAGAGAAAGCGGAATGTCCAATCGTTGTTACGTCATTAGGGATTACAATGTTTGCGAGGTTTGAACATCGGTAGAAAGCACTACTGCCAATCCATGTCAAGCTATTAGGAAGGTTGACATTCTTTAGGTTAGAACAGCATTTAAATGCTTCATTGCCAATTCTCTCTACTGAGTTGCCAATAGCCAGTTCGGTTAGTTTGGTCCCCCCATAAAATTCATAATCGCTGATTGTTGTAACCATGTCGCCTATGGTTATGTTCTCTAAATCGCTGCAATTAAAAGGTGAAACCCTGCTATCGTAATCATAGTATGGGGAACTTGATATCTCAGTGTCGTAACTTAAGTTTCTGCCTATGTATAAGTTCTGTAATGGACAATCGTAAAATAGGCCAAAAGTACCTGTATTTGATCGACCTAACTCAAGTGGTTCCGAACCGTCTTCTATAGTCAAAGACTTGAGTCCAGAACACCCGTTGAACGCATCGGAGTATATTGTGGTTACACTTTCTGGTATAGACGCACTTGTTAGGCTTGTACAGCCCTTGAACGTCGATTCGCTAATTTCAGTTACTCCGTTAGGGATGGCGATGTCCGTAAGATTGGAGCAACTTGTAAATGCACGTTTGCCTATTTTTTTTTCACACTGTTAGAAATGTGAACACTCTTGAGTCCAGAAAATCCTTCGAAGAGGCCATCTCCTATATAAGTCACAGAGTCTCCTATAGTTATGGACATCTCGTGTTCGCATCTTCCTAATTTTTCGCAATTGACAAAGTTCCTACCTATATGCATATGCTTTAATGGGCAACCGCTTAAGTCTAACGAATAATAGTCGTCGAACTTTAGAGGTTTCGAGCCATCTTCTAATATGAAAAGTTCAAGGCTGGAACAGTAGGAAAACGCAGATTGTCCAATGGCAGTAACGCTGTTAGGAATGTCAACGCTGGTGAGGTTTGTGCAGCCGGAAAACGCGGATTGTCCAATTGTAGTAACGCTGTTAGGGATGTCAACACTCGTGAGGTTTGTGCAGTCGAGGAATGTTGATTCTCCAATTGATGTCAGTCCGTCTGGAAGGTCAATTTTCGTGAGGCTCGTGCATTCGTGGAAAGCAGATTCTCCAATTGATGTCAGTCCGTCTGGAAGGTCAATTTTCGTGAGGCTCGTGCATTTGTGGAAAGCAGATTCTCCAATTGATGTCACTCTGTCGGGAATGTTAATGCTCGTAAGGCTTGTGCAGCCGGAAAACGCAGATTGTCCAATTGTAGTAACGCTGTTAGGGATGTCAACACTCGTGAGGTTTGTGCAGTCGAGGAATGTTGATTCTCCAATTGATGTCAGTCCGTCTGGAAGGTCAATTTTCGTGAGGCTCGTGCATTCGTGGAAAGCAGATTCTCCAATTGATGTCACTCCGTCGGGAATGTTGATGCTCGTAAGGCTCGTGCATTTGTGGAAAGCAGATTCTCCAATTGATGTCACTCCGTCGGGAATGTTAATGCTCGTAAGGCTTGTGCAGCCGAGGAATGTTGATTCTCCAATTGATGTCACTCTGTCGGGGATGTTAACACTCGTAAGGTTCGTGCAATCGCGGAACGCTGCTCCTCCAATTGATGTTACTCCGTCGGGGATGTTAATGCTTGTAAGGCTTGTGCAACCGAGGAATGCAGATCTTCCAATCGATACTATCCCGTCAGGAAGGTCGATGCTTGTGAGGCTTGAGCAGCCATAGAACGTATAGTCTTTAATTGACGTAGCTCCGTCAGGAATGTTAACCCTTGTGAGCTTTTTGCAACCCTCGAATGCAGAACTTTCAATCGAGGTCACTCGGTCAGGGATGTTAACGCTCGTAAGGCCTAAGCAATATTCAAATGCTCTGTCGCCTATCTCAGTCACTCTGTACTCCTTTTGGCTAAAGGACTCCTCCACTTTCTCTGGGATTACGACATTGCCGCTAATGTCATAATTGCTTGCGACTGCGCATGTTGAGTCGGTCAACGTTTCGTATTCTATGCCTTCAAAAGCGAAATCGTACGCCTTGGCGGGGATGACGTTCACCGCCATTAGGACGATGAATATCAGTAGGAATTGAACTTTTTCCATTTTGGTAGTATTTGTGTTTATGATTTTAGACGCCCAAATACAACTATTAACAATTACCCCCCGATTTATGTGTATTAAACACACGTAAAGCCCCGGCAGATGAGATGTGTCTGCCGGGGCTTTATGATTTTTTCCCCCCTATATCCTGTAAAGCCCGTTCTTCACGGCGAAGACCACGAGCGAGGCGGTGTTCCCGCAGCCCGTCTTCATCATTATGTTGGCGCGGTGCTTCTCCACTGTGCGCTTGCTGATGAAGAGCTTCTCGGCAATCTCCTGATTCGAGCTCCCGTTGCATATCTCGGTCAGGACCGCCATCTCCCTCGTCGAGAGCTCCTCCTCTGGTTGCGAGCCTGTCGACTTGAAAACCATCTGCTGGAGAAGCTCCTGCGAAAAGTAGTACTCCCCGTTGGACACTGCGTCGAGCGCCATCTCGACCTCCTTGAAGTCGCAACTCTTGAGCAGGAATCCCCTCACACCGATGTCGACAAGGCGGGAGTAATACTCCTTTTCCCCATACATCGACAGGATTATAATCTTCAAGTCCGGGGTCGTCGCCAAGGCAAGCTCTGTCGCCTTTACGCCATCCATGTTGGGCATGGCTATGTCCATAAAGACTATGTCCGGCCGTGCGCAGACAAGATGGTCGACGAACTCCTGACCGTCGCTCGCCTCGAATGTCACGTTAGCGCTGCGCAGGCGGCAGAGCAGGGTCTTGAAGCCGGCCCGGAAAAGCTGATGGTCATCGACAAGCCAAATGTTCATTTTTTTGCTGCAAAAGTTTATGCGTTGGGCTGCGCCCTCCGTTTTTCACGCTCGGCAGAGCAAACGGGTTTGCTTTGCGCTCGCTTAATCAAAACGTTCTATTCGCTGACGACGCTTTGCAACGCGCCAGCGCACCACGGGGCGTCCGCTTCCCGCAGCACACCCTCGAAATCGGTAGGCAGATCGCCAGCCAACGAGGCATCGGCCAATCCAACGGCGGCAGACCTTTCAGTAAGATGGAAATCCGCCGACCTCCTATCGGCAAAATGCGCATCGGTAGCCACAGCACAGCCAACAAAAACATCAGCATTCTCGCCCACCTTCTTCTTCTCCGCCTTAACCAGAGAGGATCGGAACAGAGCCGAAGAGGCGGACAATGAGTCAACCTCCACCTCGGCCGACAACGACCCTGTTATGATAGAATTATCGACCTCAAGGCGAGCATTTGAATCGTCAGAGACACAGAACCGCAAGGCGGCGACCTTCCTATAGTCCCACGAATAGTAGTCCGCCACGGTCACGTGGCGAAGCTCCACCCTCCCTCCGACCGCGCTGAGCGCGCCGCCACCGCAGTCCGACACGATGCTATTAACTAACACAGCCTCAGCCTTGGTCAACGACACTCCAGTACGCGAAGCATCGCGCACCCACAGACCATCGGCCACAAACCTCGACGAAGAATCGCACACCAACGCCTCGGACGCGCAAGCCACATCGCAATACCTAAGGTCGGCCGAGGCTCCTGCGGCAAAGCGAAGCCCGCCCCACTGGCCTGGCACTGAGGAATATATTCCATCGGAACGTACGGAAGAGAAAGAACTGCGGCAACGAGGCTCAGCAGCGACAACCAGCTTTCCCTCAATGAGGAATGAGGCATCACGCCCCATAAGGACTGAGACTCCAGGGCCGACGAGGAGAGTGGCCTGAGGACCAACCACCACCGAGTCCGACACAAGGTAGGGTATGGAATCGCAAAGCCACTGCTCGTCGGACGACAGGACTCCGCTCACACTCTTCACGTTCCTCACTACGGCCGACAAATCAGTCCGCCACTCATTAGTCCCGCCCGTCGCGACGATGCGGTCGGACAAGCCTCGGAAAGCAAGACCTCCGCTTACCGAAGCGTCGCGCACAGAGACGAAGACGAGGAGACTGTCGCCACTGCACAGCCTAAGGTTCTCTGCATGGCAAGCTGACACACCGTTAATATTCACCATGAAAGGCGACGACTCGCCACCGGCAAGGGCTACCGAGCCTATTGTGACATCATCATCGCCCACATTCCGCAAAGCTACGCGCAAAGTTGGCGTAGGGAAACCGGCATATATGGTATCGAAACTGACTGTATCGGACGAAAAGACGAGGTCGGCCGCCGCAGGGGCGTTTGAGAAGTCGCGTTCGCAGCCCGACGAGGCGATGGCTGCGGCCACGGCGCACGCCACCGAACCGGACAACCACAGAAGACTATGTTTCATAACGCTAAGTTATGGATTTTGACGCATCAGGGCAAGGGATCCGGGCAGGCGAAAGGGGATGTTTGCAAAGAGCAATTTGCATAAAGGAGCGACATTTGCAAACCAGCAAAAGCGAATTGCGTAAAGGCGTGAAATGGAGTTCAAATGGTGTTATCTTTTAGCACCAACAAAGGTCGAATAGACTTGGAAAAAATATTATAATTGGCTACTTTCGCCTTCTGGAATGCGGGCGGGCGTTGAAATGACGATGCCATCTCGCACTTCATCGGCGACCGCAAGGAAGCCATCTGTACAAACAGAAATAATACCAACTTAATAAGTAAAGTAAAATGATCATTGAAAAAATCTGGGCTCGCGAGATCCTTGATTCTCGTGGCAATCCTACCGTCGAGGTAGACGTAACTCTCGACAATGGTGTCCTCGGTCGCGCTGCTGTTCCGTCTGGCGCATCAACGGGCGAGAACGAGGCTCTCGAGCTTCGCGACGGCGACAAGAGCCGCTTCCTCGGCAAGGGTGTCCAGAAGGCAGTGAACAATGTCAACACGGTCATCGCTCCGGCACTCAAGGGCTACAATGTCCTCAACCAGCGCGAGATCGACAATAAGATGCTCGCTCTCGACGGCACCCCCACCAAGAGCAAGCTCGGCGCTAACGCCATCCTCGGCGTTTCCCTCGCAGTTGCCCAGGCCGCTGCAAAGGCTCTCAACATCCCCCTGTACCGCTACATCGGCGGCGCAAACGCCTACACCCTCCCCGTCCCGATGATGAACATCATCAACGGTGGCGCTCACTCTGACGCTCCTATCGCATTCCAGGAGTTCATGATTCGCCCCGTTGGCGCTGCCAACGAGAAGGAGGCCATCCGCATGGGTGCCGAGATTTTCCACAACCTCGCTAAGCTCCTCAAGGCCCGCGGCCTGAGCACCGCTGTCGGCGACGAGGGCGGCTTCGCTCCCGCACTCGACGGCATCGAGGACGCTCTCGGCATCATCGTCGAGGCCATCAAGGCTGCCGGCTACAAGCCTAAGGAGCAGGTCACCATCGCAATGGACTGCGCAGCTTCCGAGTTCGCCATCAACGAGAACGGCAAGTGGTTCTACGACTACAAGCAGCTCAAGAACGGCAAGAAGAAGGATCCCAACGGCAAGAAGCTCACGGCTGACGAGCAGATCGCCTTCCTCGAGCACCTCATCGACACCTATCCTATCGACTCTATCGAGGACGGCCTCGACGAGAACGACTGGGACAACTGGGTCAAGCTCACCGAGAAGGTTGGCAAGAAGTGCCAGCTCGTAGGTGACGACCTCTTCGTAACCAACGTCAAGTTCCTCGAGAAGGGTATCAAGATGGGCGCAGCCAACTCTATCCTCATCAAGGTCAACCAGATTGGCTCTCTCACCGAGACTCTCGACGCAATCGAGATGGCACATCGCCATGGTTACACCACTGTCACCTCTCACCGTTCTGGCGAGACCGAGGACACAACCATCGCCGACATCGCTGTCGCTACCAACTCTGGCCAGATCAAGACCGGTTCTATGAGCCGCACCGACCGTATGGCCAAGTACAACCAGCTCATCCGTATTGAGGAGGAGCTCGGCGCTAACAGCAAGTACGGCTACGCTAAGCTGAAATAAGCCACCGGCTTAACAAGCGCATAGCAAAAGAAGTCCGCCACGGGTTCTGCCCGCGGCGGACTTTTCTTTTTGCATTAAGTCGGCAGATAGAGCTACGATTTGCCATAATGACGACAGACTCGTTTCCCTTGTGATTGCTATATGCGCACCATGGATTTTCAATGCCGCAGACTTTAATCGCAGAAAATCAGACCTATGAAAGGCCTCATCCGCGCCTACTACTATAACATTGTCATCGCCCCATCCCATTATTTTTCACTATCTTTGCGAGTTGATTAACATTCCGATAGCACAGATGTCTGAAAAAAAAGACGCCAAAGTGACGACGGCCACCTTCGCCCGCATGAAGCGCGAGGGCGAGAAGATCACTATGCTCACAGCCTACGACTACACGATGGCCCGGATACTCGACGAAGCCGGTGTAGACTCCATTCTTGTCGGCGACTCCGCTTCCAATGTCGTGGCCGGATGGCCAACCACTCTCCCAATTTCAATTGACCAGATGATATACCATGGCTCGGCCGTCGTCCGTGCGGCTCGGCGCGCGCTGGTTGTCGTCGACATGCCTTTCGGCTCCTATCAGGCTGGCGTGGCGCAGGGGGTCGAGGCTGCCGTCCGAATGATGAAAGAGACTTTGGCTGACGCCCTGAAGATTGAGGGCGGGAAAGAGATGATCCCTGTGATTAGCGCCATCGTCGCGGCAGGTGTCCCCGTCATCGGGCATCTCGGCCTGACTCCGCAGAGCATCAACAAGTTCGGCGGATATGGCCTTCGAGCCAAGGATGAGGCGGAAGCCGCGAAGCTCAAATCTGACGCGAAACTGCTTGAGGAGGCCGGATGTTTCGCCATAGTCCTGGAGAAAGTCCCGGCTGCCCTCGCTACCGAGGTGGCTCGAGAGTCCTCAGTGCCTATTATCGGCATCGGGGCGGGCGAGAAGGTTGACGGGCAAGTCCTTGTAGGGCAAGACATGCTCGGCATGGGTACAATGTTCCGCCCCAAGTTCGTCCGCCAATACCTCAACTTGCACGATGAGATAGCCGACGCCGTCCGACGCTATTCTTCAGATGTCAAAAGCGGATCTTTCCCTGGACCCGACGAGCAGTATTGAAAACAAACATATTAGTAATATAACACCCCTCTTGCCGTGGAGATACTTTACGAGGATAACCATATCATTGCCGTCAACAAGAAAGTAGGCGAGATTGTCCAAGCCGACAAGACCGGCGACCACACGCTGCTCGACGACGTCAAGGCATACATTAAGGAGAAATATAACAAGCCGGGCGATGTCTTCCTCGGTGTCGTCCACCGTATCGACCGTCCCGTAAGCGGTGTCGTACTCTTCGCCCGCACCAGCAAGGCGCTCTCGCGCCTTAACGAAATGTTCGCCCAGAAAAAGGTCCGCAAAGTCTACTGGGCTCTAACCCAGGAGCGTCCGGAGAAATTGCAGGACGAGCTTCACCACTTCATTGGCAAGAATGAGGAGAAGAACCGCGCGCTCGTCTCCGTCAGCCCCCGCACGGGCTATAAGGAGGCCATACTATCGTACCGCCTCGTATCGAGCTCCGACCGCCTCAACCTTCTCCACGTCGAGCTGAAAACGGGTCGCCATCATCAGATTCGCGCACAGCTCGCCCGCATAGGCTGCCCAATCCGAGGCGACCTCAAGTACGGGGCCAAGCGCAGCAACGAGGGCGGCGGCATCAACCTCCACTCGCGTATGGTTGAGTTCGAGCACCCCGTCAGCCATCAGCAAGTCCGCATCGTCGCCCCCGTCCCGGCCAATGACAACGCTTGGAAGCCTTTCGCCAACGTCGTGGATGACGAGCCGCTCTTCTAATCAAGAAACGCACATAGTACCAATATAATAAAGAATCAAGGCCCTGCCGTCAGCGCACGGGCCGCCAAATAACAGCCAATGTTCGAGAACCTAACCGACCGGCTCGAGAAGTCGTTCAAGATGCTCAAAGGCGAGGGCCAGATTACTGAGCTCAACGTCGCCGAAACTCTTAAAGATATTCGCAAGGCCCTCCTCGACGCCGATGTCAACTACAAGGTGGCCAAGCAGTTCACTGACAACGTCAAGCAGAAAGCTCTCGGCCAAGAGGTGCTGAAGTCCGTCAAGCCTGGCCAGATGATGGTCTCCATCGTCTACGACGAGCTCACCAGCACCATGGGCGGCGACGTGGTAGACGTCAACCTCAAAGGCAACCCCGCCATAGTGCTTATGAGCGGCTTGCAAGGCTCTGGTAAGACTACTTTCGCTTGCAAACTTGCCAACCAGTTCAAGACTCAGAGAGGCAAAAAGCCTCTTCTCGTAGCGGGCGACGTTTACCGCCCAGCCGCAATCAACCAGCTACAGGTTCTCGGCGATCAGATCGGAGTGCCCGTATTCACCGAGGAGGGCAACCAGAACCCGGTCGACCTTGCCAAGAAAGGCATTGCCAAGGCGAAGCAGGACGGCTGCGATGTCGTAATCATAGATACCGCTGGCCGCCTCGCAGTCGACGAGGAGATGATGAAGGAGATTGAGGCCATTAAGAAAGCCGTCAACCCCACAGAGACACTCTTCGTCGTCGACTCGATGACAGGTCAGGACGCAGTAAACACGGCGCGCGAGTTCAACGAGCGCCTCGACTTCGACGGCGTAGTCCTCACCAAGCTCGACGGCGACACTCGTGGCGGCGCAGCCCTCTCTATCCGCCAGGTCGTAAACAAGCCTATCAAATTCGTCGGCACGGGCGAGAAGATGGAGGCTATTGACGCGTTCCACCCCTCACGCATGGCGGACCGAATCCTCGGCATGGGCGACATTCGCTCCCTCGTCGAGAAGGCCAAGGCGCAGATTGACGAGGAGGAGGCCAAGAAACTCCAGAAGAAGATTGCCGCTAACAAGTTCGACTTTGACGATTTCCTCGCCCAAATCCAGCAAATAAAGAAGATGGGCAACCTCAAAGACCTCGCATCCATGATTCCTGGTGTCGGCAAGATGATAAAGAATGTCGACATCGACGACAACGCATTCAAAGGCATCGAGGCCATCATCCGCTCTATGACCCCGGCAGAGCGTAAAAACCCCCAGATCCTCAACGGCAGCAGGCGCAAGCGCATCGCCGATGGCAGCGGCACGAGCATTCAGGAGGTGAACAGGCTTCTCAAGCAGTTCGACGAGACACGCAAGATGATGAAGCTCATGAACTCCAGTGCTGGCCGTAACCTCGCCCGCATGCTTGGCAATAAGATGGGTCAGCGTTAGAATAGAATCTTCCATCACAGTATCACAATTAGGCATATGACTATTATTGATGGCAAGGAGACGGCGAGGCAAATCCGCAAGGAGATTGCTGCCGAGGTCGAGGCAATGGTGGCTGCGGGCAAAAAACGCCCTCACCTCGCCGCAGTGCTTGTAGGACACGACGGCGGCAGCGAGACCTACGTCGCAAATAAAATCAAGGCGTGCGAGGAGTGCGGGTTCAAGTCGTCGCTCCGCCGCTTCGAGGCCGACATTTCCGAGGCCGAGCTTCTCAACGTTGTCCGCGAGCTTAATGACGACGCTGATGTCGATGGCTTCATTGTCCAGCTTCCCCTTCCCTCGCACATATCGGAGGAGAAGGTGACCCAGGCTATCGACCCGCGCAAGGACGTCGACGGGTTCCACCCGCAGAACGTTGGCCGCATGACCATTGGCGCGCCTGCGTTCATATCGGCTACTCCGCAGGGCATACTTGAGCTCATCCGTCGTTATGGAGTCGAGACCAGCGGCAAGAAAGCGGTGGTTATCGGGCGCAGCAACATTGTCGGCCGCCCGATGAGCATCCTGCTCTCGCAAAAGGGTGTCGACTGCACTGTCACATTGTGCCACAGCCGCACGCCGGACATTGCCGCCGTATGCCGCGAGGCTGACATCATAGTGGCGGCCATAGGCAAGCCGGGCTTCGTGACCGCCGACATGGTAAAGGAGGGCGCCACTGTCATCGATGTAGGCACCACGAGGGTGGAAGACCCGACGGCCAAGCGAGGCTGGAGGCTCAGAGGGGATGTCGATTTCGACTCCGTCTCACCCAAGTGCGCATTCATCACGCCAGTGCCAGGCGGCGTAGGGCCAATGACAATCTGCTCCCTCATGCAGAACACTCTCCTTGCGGCCAAGAGGGCCATATACAAGTAGCGAGAGACAAACAGGCCGATGCCGCCCCGGGACGTGTGCCCTGGTCGGCATCGGCTTTTTTTATGCCGTCATAGATTTTACCACAAAAAACTCCCATTACCAATGAAACGACTGCTTACGTTTGCGGTCATAACGTCGCTCATCCCCACCACATCCGCCTTCTCGCAGACCGATGTCAGCCTCTTTATGAAGTCGGATCACATCCAGCGCGCGGTGGTTGACACCACGCTCGACAACCTCTACAAACCCATCGGCCACCATGGCCCGGCAGTAGAGAACTCTTATATGGCTCTCCGCCTCTATTTCAAGGCGGGCTGCGCCGTAGATGTCTATTCAAAGAACAGACCCTCGCTCGAACTCCGCAAGTTCGGATGGTACCCAACCGAAGCTGACATTGCCGCCGGTTCGGGCTGCGATGAGTACAGGGTTGGCAAGACGACTGGTCTCGGAGGCTTCAGCCTGTGGGACGGCGAGAAGCAAGTCCTCCTTGAGGGTACAGAGGGCCGCAGGACCGAGGTGCGCAAGACTAAGGACGGGGCCGAGATGTCGATGCTTGTGAGAGGCGTTGAGTATAAAGGCGGCAAGGTCGACATAAAAGTCTCAGTCAGAGTGTGGGACGACAGCCGACTGGCAGAGATAAGTGCGGAGAGCGTCGGCGGGCAGAAGGTGACCTTCATGTCAGGAGTCAACTTTCACCAGGGGCAGCAGCTCCGCGTGGCCGACGGGCGCGTGGCCGTATGGGGCGTACATCCCGCCGACGTCGTAAAGAACCCGCTTCCCATTGGCGCGGGCCTTGCATACAACACGAAGGCGTGGGATGGCATTTTCATCGACAACGGGATTGGCTTTGCCGCCATCCGCACCCGCAAACCGGTAGGGCGTGCGTCGGTAAGAGTCGTGGCCGCCTGCTCTCGCGAGGATGCGCTGAACACCTGCGCCAAATTCTTCGACTACGTGTTCTCTCTCAAGAAGTAAAAGAACAAGGATAATACACATTGCCGTGCCATTCGACATTATCTGGTTCATAAACTGCGCATTGCAGATTTTCGCGGCCGTGATGGCCATCAAACTTACGAAGCTCACGAAGACGAACCTTTCGTGGATAATCATTTGCGTGGGGCTTGTCGTCATGTCGTTCCGCAGCGTAATCCAGATTGTCAATGTCTTCCTTCCCGGCTTCGGGTTCGACTCGCACGAGCCTTACACCATCGGTAGCATTGTAGTCTCGGCGTGTTTCGCCGCCGGCGTGTTCCTCATCCGCAAGATGTTCCTCCTGCTCAATGAGACGGAGGCCCGCCAGCGCGAATATGAGAAGATGCTCCTTAACACGACCATCATGACCGAGGAGAACGAGCGGCGGCGATTCGCCACCGACCTCCACGATGGCCTTGGCCCCATCCTCTCCTCCATCAAGATGAGCTTCTCGGCCGTGGCGGACGACATAACTGACGCGGACGTGCGCCGCAACCTCGAACTCGCAATCAATGAGGCCATAGCCACAGTGCGCGAGGTGAGCAACAATATGAGCCCGCACATCCTGACCAACCTCGGGCTCCGGCGCGCCATAGTCAATTTCATTGGCAAGATTTCGTTCCCAAAGTATATGAGCGTAAGCTACAACATCACGATTGGTGACAACCGTTATCCCGCCACCAACGAGATAGTGCTTTACCGCGTCTTCTGCGAGCTGGTCAACAACACGTTGCGGCATGCGGGCGCGACGGCCATCAACTTCCGCCTTGAACAAGCGGGCGACGAGCTGAAGCTAACGTATAAGGACAATGGCACTGGCTTCGACCCTCGTCTGCTCGACGACAGCAATGAGCAGCAGAGGCTCGGGATGGGGCTCTACAACATAATCTCGCGCGTGTCGTCCATCAAAGGGCGATACCAGTTCCGGAAAGGTGGCGAAGGCGCAACAGCCGGCACTCCTCAGGAGAACCACGGAATGGTGGCGGAGATATGGGTACCGGCCACAGAGAGTTAGCTGGTAGGTTATGAACGTTTTGATTAAGAGAGCGCAGAGGGAACTTGTTCGCTCTGCCGAGCGAGAAAAACGAATGGTGAAACTCGACGAAATTTAAGATACAACGCAATGAAAGTGAGAAGTTTAGTTATGCTGCTCGGTGGTCTGGCGTGCGCCATATGCGCCGGCTCGTGTTCGGGCGGGCGTGGCGTGGTCCCGCAGCCAACGGTCAATGCTGTGGCGGCCGATACGCTCGTAGTGATGAGCTATAACATTGAGAATTTCTTCGACCCGGAGAACAATCCGGCCAAGAATGACGACGACTTCACACCCGACGGCCAATACCATTGGACGTTGAGCCGGATGAAAAGCAAGGCTGCGCGTCTGGCGAGGGTCATTGTCTCGGCCAACGGATGGCATGTCCCCGACATCGTAGGGCTTTGCGAGGTCGAAGGCCCCGATTCGTCAGGTCTGTCGGCGGCGGATTATCTTGTCCGGTACGGCGGTCTCGATTCCGATTTGCTCAACTACAAGGCGGTCTGCTTCCCCACGCCCGATAAGCGTGGTGTGGCGACCGCCATGCTCTACAACTCCACAACCATGCGGCCCATTGAGATGCGGCCTGTCAATGTCTCGTGCGACTCTCTCGACCTCTGCACCCGCGATGTCCTCTACGCCAAGATGCAGACCTACACGGGCGGCGCGGTGTTCCACTTTATGGTCAACCACTGGCCCTCAAAGTTCGGCGGCGTGGCGGCTACAATCCCCAAGCGACGCTATGTGGCCGAGCGTGTCCGCGCTTTGTGCGACTCCATTATGGAGACCGATCCAGAGGCGCGCATCGTGCTGATGGGCGACTTCAATGACGAGGCGTCAGAACCCTCTCTCTCCGAATATCTCGGGGCGAAAGTGAAGTGCGACACGTGCAAGCTGCGCAACCTTTCCGCCGATACGAAGGACTACAGCTACAAATATCACGGCCGCTGGAATACGATAGACCATATCATCGTGTCGCCAGGCACGTGCGCCAAGGGGCGTCCGTCGTTCTCTGTTGTGAAGTTCGACTTCCTTCTTGAGCCAGATGATCGCAACCCCGGTACTTTAGGTAAGCCTAAGCGTACTTACATCGGGCGGAAGTTCAATGTCGGCCCCGACGGTATAGGCGGCTATTCCGACCATCTGCCCGTTATGACGAAGATTGCCTACTAAGGCCGTTGAGACTTTCGTGAATAAGCTAAAAGCGCGCTGCCCAAATATTTGGACGGCGCGCTTTCTTGCCTTTTGCTGCTTCTAAATGCTATCGATTAACAGCTTCGAGCAACTCTGCGGCGAGGTCCGACGTCGTGTGGAACAGCCGGTCAGCCCCTGCGTTTGTCAGAACGTCGTCGGTAAGTTTTCCTGTGTTGACAGCCCATACTGTCAGTCCAGCCGCCTTGCCGGAAATTATGCCCAGTGGCGCATTCTCCACTACGATGCACTCCTCGGCCGGCAGGCCGCAGCGGTTGAGCGCGATGAGGTAGGGTTCCGGGTCCGGTTTCCCTTTTATCACGTCGGCTCCACATACAAGGGTCTCTTTTTCAATGCCAAACGCATGAGACAGTTTGCCTACCAGCGAAGGCTGCCTCGAGCCTGTCACCACATACACTTTCACTCCGAGCGTCGGCAGTGTGGTGAGCAGCTCCTGCATTCGTGGCAGGATGGGGGGCTGGGGACGGCTCAGCATGAGCTCCGTCTTGCGCTTATATATGCGCTCCACGTCATCGTCTGTGGCCTCGTGGCCAAGCTCGCGGTTGAACACGAGGTTTATCGTTCCCTTGGCTGTGCGGCCTTCGTTGGCGTAAGCCTCTTCGGGGTGGAATGTTATGTGCTCCGCCTCGAAGGCTTTGCACCATGAGTACTCATGGTTGGGCATGCTGTCATACAGAACGCCGTCCATGTCGAAAAAGACCGCCCGTATCGTCATCTGTCTCTGTTTTTGCTTGAAAAGTGGAAGCCGGCTCTTCCGTGTGCGACTTAATTGAATCAAACTTGATGCCCCGAACCGGGAAGCGGCGGCTCGGGTGGACTCCCGTGCCGCCGCTTATTCTGTCGCTTGCGTCTCGTTAGTCGCGGAAGACGGAGACGCCTCTTGCCGCATCCGCTCGGCGGCGGTCCGCTACGCGTTAAAGTGGTAGAGGAATACGATGTCGCCAGTGTAGGCGGGCTTCCTCTGCCCCTCGATCTCCAACTTGACGCTCATTGTGGCCTTGGTCGTGCCGCGGAGGTTGAGAACCTCTTTCACATCGACGTGAAGCCTTACTCGGCTGTCTACGACGACAGGCTGCTGATAGCGGAAGTTCTCAATGCCGTAGTTGATCTGGTCCTTGATGTTGCGGACGTCCACAATCTGCTCCCAGAGGTGGGGCAGGATGGACAGCGTGAGGTAGCCGTGGGCGATGGTGTTGCCGAACGCGCTCTCGCGCTTTGCCCTCTCGATGTCGACATGTATCCACTGATGGTCGAGTGTCGCGTCGGCGAAAAGGTTAATCTGCTCCTGAGTGAACTGGTGCCAGTCCGAAACCCCAAGCTCTTTGCCTACGAGAGCCTCAAGCTCGGCGTGGCTATTGATAATCTGTGCGCTCATTACTATGTTATTATCCTTTTTCGATTTCATTCGTGTGCCAATGGCAAGTGTGTCTTGTCAGGCATCCGGCGCGAATTTAGCTAAAAAATCAAAACGGCGGGTGAAACAACAGAATAGGCGGCTGTCCTCACCTATTTAATAGGTGTGGTCTTTCCCGCTAAATTCGAAAGAAAGAACTAACTTTGCCCTGTTAACGATGCGTTGCTGTAAAAAGTGGGCATTATAATTAATCTCGCCAGCTTAGTAGGGCGGGGAAAGGAAAGGTTGAAAATCAAGCATATAGGGCGAGCCTTTTGCCTCGCCGCTCTCGCTGCGTCAGTGGCCGGCTGTTGCGGTCCTCTCGGTTCGAGGGACTGGCGAACCGCCGGCACCTACTCGTCGTATATGACGGAGAGCGTCCGCGACGGGGGCATGCGTTGCGTGGCAAGGGCTAAGGTGTCCGAGACGCTCGGCCTCACGGGGCTTGATTGCACTATGAACGTCGACCTTACCTTCCACTTCTCGGGCGCAATGGAGTTTCAGGATGTCCGAGTCTCATATCTCACAACGCTCACTGGCGACTGGGGCCTGGATGGCGATACGCTCCGCCTCATGCCCGACACGGCCAATATGAAGTCCAAGTTCATCGGGTCCAACGCCTCGAACAACGTGGAGGAGGCAATGGTGCGCCAGCTCCGTCGGAATGTCATTGCCGACATCCAGCCTAAGATTCGCCAACAATATATGCGTCGGAGCCGCATGTCACTCAAGATGCTGAGTTCAGGCTGCTCAGGTATTATCGGCGTCATGCCCGACTCCTCCCTCGTCATTCTTAAGAAAATCCAATAAAACACATCATATTGTGCCGTGGCTTTTAAACCAATAAAGCTCAGGCATCGAGGACATGAAAATGACTGAAAATAAAGATGCAAAGCGAGCCTACAGCATCGGTATCGATGCAGGCTCCACCACAATCAAGTTCGTCGTCTTGAACAGGGCGGACGGGTGCGTGGCCTATAGCTCTTATAGACGCCACTTCGCCGATATTCGCAAGTGCCTGGAAGACACGCTAAGTGATATGGAGAAGAGCGTGGAGTCAGATGCTCTTTTCAGTGTGTGCGTGACAGGCTCGGCCGGCATAGGCCTGTCCGAGCGCTCTGGCCTCCCCTTCGTTCAGGAGGTGCTGGCTGCGAGCGCGGCAATGAAGGAGACGGGGCGGACTGACTTCACGCTCATTGACCTCGGTGGCGAGGATGCCAAGATGGTTTTCTTCCATAAGGACAAGAGCCCCGACATCCGAATGAACGGCTCATGCGCCGGCGGCACTGGCGCCTTTATTGACCAGATGGCCACCCTTATGGATGTCACTCCCAAGGACATGAGTGACGCTGCCGCCTCATTCACGCGCATCTACCCCATTGCGTCGCGTTGCGGAGTCTTCGCCAAAACCGACGTCCAGAACCTCGTCAGCCGCCGTCTTCCCGCAGGCGACATAGCGGCCTCAATTTTCAACGCCGTCGCCATGCAGACCATGACGACCCTTGCTCATGGCGCCGACATCATAACGCCTGTACTTTGCACGGGCGGTCCTCTCACTTTCCTCCCTTCCTTGCGTCAGGCTTTCATCAGGGTCATGAAGATAAAGCACGAGGATCTTATCCTCCTGCCTGGCGCGGAGACGACGACAGCCCGTGGCGCTGCGCTCTCCGCAGCCGCCGACGCCACGCTTACCGTCGCCGACATCCGCGACAGGCTCAAGCGCGAGACAACTAAGGGGGGTGAGCAATACCTTTCCCCGCTCTTCTCGTCGGATGAGGAGTTCGATGAGTGGAAGAAGAACTTGAAGGTTAAGGCGTTGCAATATGCCGAGATTGCGGACGGACAGCACGTCGACGCTTTCCTTGGCATCGACTCGGGCTCTACTACCACCAAGTTCGTTGTGACGGACGACCAGGGGCGCATCATCTTCAAGAGCTATTCAAACAACGACGGCAATCCGCTCCGCAAAGTTGAGGAGGCTCTCCGCAGCTTCATGAGCCTCGTGGCCGACAGGCATGCCACCGTGACTTTCCGCGGGTCGGCCGTCACGGGCTATGGTGAGGATCTTGTAAAGGCGGCTTTGAACATCGACTACGGCATCGTTGAGACCATGGCCCACTTCCGTGCGGCTCACTATGTCAACCCCGCCGTCTCTTTCATCCTCGACATCGGTGGGCAGGACATCAAGTCCATTATGATCCGCAACGGCGCCGTCGCCAACATCGAGCTCAACGAGAGCTGCTCTTCGGGCTGTGGCTCGTTCTTGCAGGGCTTCGCCGGCATGATGAATATCAAGCTGCCCGATTTCGCCGAGATGGCGTGCCGCGCCAAGCGTCCGTGCGACCTCGGCACGCGATGCACCGTCTTTATGAACTCAAAGGTCAAGGAGGCCCTGAGGCAGAATACAGACCCGGGCGACATTGCGGCCGGACTCGCGATTTCCGTAGTCAAGAACTGCCTTTTCAAGGTTCTTAAGATGCAGAACCTCAACCGTCTCGGTTCGACTATCGTCGCACAAGGCGGAACGTTCAAGAATAAGGCGGTACTCCGCGCCCTTGAGATTCTCTCGGGCAAGGAGGTTTGGACTACCGATGCCCCCGAGCTTATGGGAGCCTATGGCTCTGCCCTCTATGCCATTGAGCAGAAAAAGATTGAGTCCTCCGACTCCACGTTCGACCCCGAGCAGACGCTTGCCACGCTTCAGGACATAAAGACCGACACCGTGCAGTGTTCCGGCTGCACCAACAATTGCCAGGTCGTGAGGTTCAAGTTCCCCAATGGCAATCTCAGCTTCGCCGGAAACAAGTGCGAACGCATCTTCCACTCCAAGAGCAAGAGCAGCACGCCCGGCCGTAACCAGATTGACGAGAAATACCACTATACGTTCAGCCTCGCCAAGAATGACGTCGACCCTTCCGACCCCAAGGCCATCGGAATCCCCAGGGTTCTGAATATGTTCGAGAACTTCCCGTTCTGGAATACGCTCTTCAGCGAGTGCGGACTCAAGCCCGTCCTTTCCGACGAGAGTACCACAAAGCTCTTCCGTGGCGGCATATTCTCTATAATGAGCGACAACATATGCTTCCCAGCCAAGCTTACCAACGGCCACATTATGAACCTCGTGGAGAAGAAGGTCACGAGGATTTTCTATCCGCTCGTCATTAAGGAGACCAAGGAGCATGAACACGACTCGAACTGCTTCAACTGCCCCGTCGTCAGTGGCTACCCCGACGTCATCCGCTCCGCTGTCAACCCCGAGGGACGTTATGGCATTCATTTCGACACGCCAGTGGTTTCGTTTGTCGACGAGAAGGCCATCTACGACAGCTGCTACACCTACCTGATGTCGCTCGGCATCAAACGCTCTGTCATAAAGAGGGCGGTTCGCCTCGCCATCGCGAAGAAGATGGAGGTCAAGCGTACGCTCATAGAGACAGAGAAACGGATTCTTGAGGATGACATAAAGGCTGGCAAGATGATTTTCGTCATGACCGGCCGCCCCTACCACATCGACCCGCTCATCAACCAGAGGGCTGCGCAGATTGTGACCGACCTCGGGGTCGACATCATCTCCGATGACGTCTTCCGTGAGGATTTCAACGAGTGCCTTGAGATGAACTATATCTCGCAGTGGACATACCCTAACAGGGTCATCCATGCGGCTCACGGCGTGGCTAAGTTGCCCGACAATGTGCAGCTCATCCAAATCAACTCCTTCGGCTGTGGACCCGACTCATTCCTTATGGATGAGTGTTCCAACATCCTCAACGCGGCTGGCAAGAACCACACTGTAATCCGTGTTGACGAGATAAGCAGCCCAGGGTCCGTGAGGCTTCGCCTGCGCTCACTTGTCGAAAGCCTCAGGCAGAGCAACGCTCTTGGTCATAAGAACGAAAAGACAGAGTACCGGGCCATCCACAATGTCTTCACTGAGAAGGAGAAGAACGAGAGGACTATTGTAGTGCCTTGGTTCTCCGACTCCCTCTCGCCTCTCTTGCCGTGCGTGTTCAAGCGCATTGGCTTCAATCTCATCAACCTGCCCAAGCCCGACGAGAACAGTATTACGACCGGTCTCAAATATGGTCATAACGAGGTGTGCTACCCCGCCACTCTCGTTGTCGGTGATATCGTCAAGTTTATGATAGACCACCGCGAGGACCGGGAGAAGTATGTGGTCGGCATAACCCAGACGGGCGGACAGTGTCGTGCCACTAACTATTTGGCTCTCATTAAGAACGCCCTAACGACGGCGGGTCTCAGCGATGTGCCTCTGCTATCGCTGAACACTGGCACGGCGTACGGCAACGAGCAGCCGGCTTTCAAGCTCAACGCCCGTGTGGCTCTCGCTTTGGCTCTCAAGGTGGTCCAGTACACCGAGGCTCTCGCTATGATGGAGAGGGCTATGGTGGTGCGAGAGAGGGTGAGTGGCACAGCCCATTCCATTGTCGAGAAATACCAGGCCTTGGCAATCAAGGCTGTCGAGGCCAAGCAGGATAAGAAGCTCTTCGCGTTGCTCAACGACGCAGTCGACGAGTTCAACGCCATAGATGTCAAGAATGTCAAGCCCAAGGTCATAGGGCTCATTGGCGAGATATACATCAAGTACAACAGCTTCGGTCAGCTCCATATAGGGCAATGGCTTCAGGAGCAAGGCGTTGAAGTTGTGGTGCCGTCGCTTATGAGCTTCCTCCTCCAGGCCTTTGTCAACAACAAGGTGAACGATAAGCACGACATCGAGAAGTCCTCGTGGATGGCGAAGGTCGGCTCTAAGTTCCTCCTCGACTATGTCAACAGCCGTGGCCGCAAGTGGGACAAGATTAAAAGCCGCTTCCGCTTCAACCGCACCGAGGGGTCTATTTTCGAGATGGCTGACGACGCTTCGAAAGTGCTCAACCTTGTCAACCAGTTTGGCGAGGGATGGCTCATCGCGGGCGAGGTTATGGAGCTCAGCCGAGCGGGCATCGACAAGGTCGTCTGCCTCCAGCCTTTCGGCTGCATCGCCAACCACATCGTGGCGCGCGGCATTGAGAACAGGCTGCGAAAGGTATGCCCTAAGACCGGCCTGCTCTTCCTCGACATCGACTCGTCCGTGGCGCGCGTCAACCTTGAGAACCGACTCCACTTCCTTATCGACCAGATGAACAATGAAGAGTCGGAAGACGAGAAAGTGGGTTAAAAGATAGGCACTCCCTGTTTTTGAATATAGGCGCAATGGCAAACTTGCTGTTGCGCCCTTTTGGTTGTAAATCAGTTGTTTGCGAATGTCTGAAATAGCTGGTAGCCGAGCTATTCCGATGAGGGGAAATTATTAAAGAAATATTTCCGTATTTCACCTAACATTCTTATTTTTGTGGAGAAGTAAACGAAGAAAAAACCTAAATTCAATAAACAGAAATGGCTAAAGTAACAGTTGTTGGCGCCGGTAACGTCGGCGCGACCGTAGCAGATGTTCTCGCTTACCGCGAGGTCGCTAATGAGGTCGTCCTTGTCGATATCAAGGAGGGTGTTGCTGAGGGCAAGGCTCTCGACATCTACGAGAAGGCCCCCATCACCCTTTATGACACTAAGACCGTTGGCTCTACCAACGACTACAGCAAGACCGCTAACTCCGACGTCGTCGTCATTACTTCTGGCCTTCCCCGTAAGCCGGGTATGACCCGTGACGACCTCATCGGTGTCAACTCTGGCATCGTCCGCACAGTTACCGAGAATGTCGTAGCCGCAAGCCCCAATGCCGTCATCATCATCGTCTCCAACCCTCTCGACGTGATGACCTATCAGGCTCACATCACCAGCAAGTTCCCCCGCGCCCGTGTCATGGGCATGGCTGGCGTTCTCGACTGCGCTCGCTACAAGGCTTTCATCGCTGAGGAGCTTGGCGTTTCCGTTAAGGATGTACAGGGTCTCCTCCTTGGTGGCCATGGCGACACTATGGTTCCGCTGCCACGCTTCACCACTGTTGCCGGCATCCCCGTGACCGACCTCATTAGCAAGGAGAAGCTCGACGCTATCGTCAAGCGTACTCAGAATGGTGGTGGCGAGCTCGTTAAGCTCATGGGCACCTCCGCATGGTATGCTCCTGGCGCATCCGCTGCCAAGATGGTTGAGGCCATCGTTAAGGATCAGAAGCGCGTCTTCCCCGTATGCTGCAAGCTTGAGGGTGAGTATGGCATCAACGATTGCTACCTTGGCGTTCCTGTCGTCCTTGGCAAGAATGGTATCGAGAAGGTCATCGAGCTCAAGCTCAACGACGAGGAGAAGGCTCTCCTTGAGACCAGCCGCCAGCATGTCCTTGAGGTCATGGGCGCTCTCGATAAGCTCAACGCAGCCAAGTAATTGGTCTTTATAGTCTAAGCAGCCGAGCCGCAGTGCGGCTTGCGCGACTGACATGGCGTCATCTGCCGTAAGGCGGGTGACGCTTTCTTTATTATGCTCAGTATGAGCATTGCTAACGGGTGCGAGCATCCTCCTCTCGATTGCCCCAAATCACGCCCCCATTTGATCCTCTTCGTTGTAAGTTGAGCATCAGGTCTAAGTGGCGCGGCGCATAAAGTTAGCCCCCGTACGGATTTTCCGTGCGGGGGCTGTCAGTCTGCGCGGCTTCTGTTCCGCACTACATGTTGTTATTTGAGGGCGACCTTGTAGGGCTTGCCGTCGACGCTAAGCATATAGATGCCTTTGGCGGGCGCAGTGATCGTTTGTCCGTCGGATGTGGCAATGAGCTTGCCTGCGAGAGTGTAGAGCCTCATTGCGTTGACAGGCGCTGATGCGCCAACTGTGATGGTGAGTCCATGGGTCTTTATGCTCGCCACCTTAGGCTCATCAAAGCTTGTGGGGCTGTTTTTCTTGAAGGTGATGTTGATGACCTTGGCATGGTCGAACGTGACCGTCATGCTCTTCGCTCCGAACTCCTTAAACTCCTCGCCGCCTATCGTGACGCTTTCGGGCGTCTCGTCGTACGTTATGGTGATGTCGCTGCCGTTGTTGGCGTAGACGGGTGCGGTTGTTATGTGCGAGCCGTTTGTCTCGACGTAGTTGACTTTGTAAAGGGCGTTGCTGACGCCGCCTATGGTCCGGGCTACGACAGGAACCGTCTTGCCTTGTGACCATTTGGCCGTGTAGTCGCCCGTGTAGCCAGGTCCGGAGTAGTTGAGCCAGTAGGCCACGGCGCCGCTCGCGAACTCCTCGTCCGAGAACTCGCGTACTGGTTTGAGCAGCTCCTCCTCGCTATATTCTGCGCCTGAGGTGAGCGACTTGGTGCTGACGGATTTGGATATAGCCACTTTCGTGGTTTTTGTCGATGGCCTCTTTACCCCGAGGTTCTGCTTTATTGTTATGCAGCGTTTTCCGTTGCCCGTGCTTCTCACGTCGCCTATGTGCAGGTAGCCGTTGAGTTCGGCATCCTCTTCGTTCTCATCGACGAGGTTGACCGATATTTGCTTGTCTTTGGCGAGCTCGCTGTCGACTATTATGTCGCCCGAGAAGCCGAACATCTTCACTTTGCCGCTGTTCTTCTTGGCGAGGAGGTTTATCTCTATGTCGTCGCCATTGGTCGTCAGGGATGTGTCGGACAGGTCGACGTATAGGAGCGAGTTCAGGAAGACGAGCTTGTCGATGGTGGCGAGGCTGCCGATGGTGCCGAACAATCCAGAGTTGCGAGCGGTGAGATTGATTACGTTGTCTCCGTCAAATGTGGCGTCGAAGTTATCTATGGTCAGCAGCTTGTCCATCATGGAGAATATATTGCTTGCCGACAACTCGGCGTAGTTGAGGTCTTTGAAGCCGAATTTGATGTCTCCGCTGAACCCTATTGAGGCTTCTTTGTATGGATTTTCGTCATCCTTTTCGCTTATGGCGCGGAAAACGTCGAACAGTTCGCTGCCGTTGGTGATGTTTATCACGGGTTTGTCGCTTCCGGCCGATGGCGTCGTTTCGAAGGAGTAGAGCTTGCCGATGCCGCCACCGAAGAAATTGCTGAAACCTTCGTTGTAGAGGCTTGGGTCTGGAACTAAAAGTTTTGCCGACGAGGATATTTCCGTGAAGCATTCGCTGCTCGCAAGTTCGGGCGGGTTGAGCGCATAGCAGTTGACGCTATCGATTGATTCGCAATAGGCAAAGGCCTTGTCTCCGATGCTTTTGAGCGTGCTTGGCAGGTTGACCGTCCTCAGGTTTGCGCAGCTTGCTACGATGCCGCTGCCGATGTTCTCGATGCCTTCGCCGAATGTTATTTCCTCAAGGGCTGAATCGCCAGCGAAGACATAGTCCGACACCTTGAGGTTTGATCCGCCCTCAAATGTGGCCTTTTTCAGGTTGTCGCAACCGCTGAAGCATGAGTTGCCAATTTGCTCAATGCTTCGCGGGATGCAGACTTCGGTCAGGTTCACATTGTTATAGAAAGCCCCGTACTTCATTTTCTTAATGGTGATTGGCAACTCAAGCCTGCCCTTTATTCCGCAGTCGGTGAACGTGTTCTCTTTGAGGCTGTCGAGGCCAAAGTTAAGGTTGAGCGTTTCGAGTGCTGAGCAGAAGCCGAAGGCGTAGTCCCCTATCTCTTTTAATGTGGATGGAGCGGTGAAACTCGTCAGCTTGGAGCAATATTGAAATACGCTGTTCTCGATTTTTTTCAGACCGTCGCACAGGTACACGTCAGTAAGCGACGTGTCCGACAGGAACGTGCCATACTCGAGGCTCTCCAGATAAGGGCTGCGTATGCTTACGGTCTTCAGGTTGTCGCACTCTTTGAAGGCGCTTGACCCTAAGACCTGAAGCGTGGTGCTCGTGGTGACATTCTCGAGGCTTGCGCAGTACATGAACGAGCACCATCCGATCTCATCCCTGACTTTGGTGAAGTCGAAGTCGACGAGGTTTACGCAGTTGGTGAAGGCGTTGCCGTCAATTCGGGTTATGGTGTTGGCTGTCACGCTCACGAGTTTGGTGCACTCATTGAAGGCTCCATTGCCTATTTCGATGGTGTCGCTCTCGAATGTGACGGACTTGATGCCGGCTTCACTGAATCCGTTCTCTGGCACTTGTGCGACAGTGTACGTCTTGCCGTCGATAACGACGGTGGCTGGGATGGTTATATCCGCACCCTCGCTCAGAAGTTCGCCTTTTGACACGCCGACAGTGAGGTTCACTGAGTCTATCACGGTGTAGGACAGTTGACCGTCGTCCGAGTCATATGTGTCGGTCGCTTGCGCATTGGCCAAGTTGGAGAGGCCGAGCGCGGCTACTGCGGGCAGCAGTGTTAGTCGAAAATTTATCATTCTGATTGGTTTTGGTCCGACACTTTTTACGGCTCTTTGGGTGTCGCTTGTTTCGCCTCCGGTTCGCTCAGAATGCGGAAATATACGATTTGATACACCGGAACTGCATAAATACACGATTTGATACATCGCTCCCGCAGCCGCAAAAAGGAAGCGCCCCCTCGGCTTGAATGCCAAGGAGGCGCCTTTTAAATGCCTTTTAAACGTCTTTCAAACACTATTTGACCGCTATTTTAATGACCTTGCCGCCAACTTTGACGAGGTATATTCCTTTGGAGGGGGCGGTTAGGCTCCGCCCGTTTGTCCTCGCCACGGAGGTCCCGACAAGGTTGATGAGGGTCTTCTCCGCCCCGTCTGCTCCGCTGATGGTTATCTCACGCCCGCTGACAGAGGCCTTTACATGGCCTTGCTTGATGGTGGCGGAACTTGTGGCAGAGGCGAAGACAATGCTGATGGGCTTCGTGTGGTCGAACGTGACGCTCATGCTCTTGTCGCCAAAGCCGGTAACCTGCTGGTCGCCTACGGTCACCTTGGTGGGCTTAGAGTCATAGGCTATGGTAATCTGGCTGCCGTTGTTGGCGAACTGGGGGGCTGACGTGATGTGGCGCAAGTCAGTGCTGCCGTAGTCCACTGCGTAGAGGGCGTTGCTGACTCCGCCGATGGTCTGGGCGGGGACGGGCACCGTCTTGCCTTGCGACCAGTATGCCGTATACTTGCCCGTGTATCCAGGGCCGGCGTAGTTAAGCCAATAGGCCACGGCCCCTTTGGCGAACTCCTCGTCGGAGAACGCGCGGACGGGCCTCATCAGCTCCTCGTCGGAGTAGGTGAAGTCGGTTGAGAGCGATTTGTTGTCGGAGCTTAGCGACTTCGATGTCGCCATCTTTATCTTCTTGCTCGTCGGCCTCTTCACGCCGAGGTTCTGCTTTATTGTGATGCAGCGTTTGTTGTCGCCAGTGCCGAGGATGTCGCCAATGCGGATGAACCCGTTAATCTCAGAATCTTCCGAAGCCTCATTGACTGCGCAAACCGATATTTCCTTGCCCTTGGCGTACTCGCTGTCCACTATTATATTGCCAGAGAAACCAAAGTTTGTCACCTTGCCGCCGTTTTTCTTGGCCAGGAGGTGGATTGTCACGTCGTCGCCATCTTTCTCGAAGGTGGTCGTGTCGGTCGGGTCGACGTAGACGGTGGCATTGTCGAAAATGAGGCCATTAATCTGAGCACCATTGTCGAGCGAGCCAAAGAGTCCTGCTGATCTGACGGTCAGATTGCTTATGGTGGAGCCGTTCATCGTCCCGGAGTAGTTGCCTACGGTTGGTAGACGGTCGAGCGCGGTGAATATGTTGCTGGCCGAGAGAGCGTTGAGGTCGAGGCTCTTGGGCTCGAACGCGATGTCGTTCATTATGTCGACATTGGCGTTGGCGTAGTCGCCTTCAGTGTCGGCGAGTGCGCTGAAGATGTCGAGGAACGACTGCCCGTCGGTCACGCCAAACTCAGGCTTGTCCGAGCCTTCCACTTCCACCTCCTCGAAAGTGTAGAGATTCTCGATGCCGCCGCCGAAGTATTCCTTGAAGGAGGCGTAGGCCTCGGAGGTGGGGACGAGCAGCTTGGCCGTGCTCGGCAGTTCTTTGAAACAGTCGGTGACGAATTCTGGGGCTGAGGAGGCGTAGATCTTGACAGTCTCAAGACTCGTGCAGCCCGAGAATATGTTCTCACCGAGAATCTCTGTGGACGACGGCAGTGTCAGCGTCTTCAGTTTTGTGCATGTGCTGAACGCGTAGTCGTCTATGGTGGTCACGCCGTCGCCTATCGCTATCTCCTCAAGGCTCTCGCAGCCGGCGAAGGCTCGTGACGGGATGGTTGTAAGTTCTCCGCCCCCCTCGAATGTTATTTTTTCGAGGGCGGTACAGTCGTAGAATGCCCACTCCGCAATCTCGCTCACGCTCTTTGGGATGGTAATCTCCTTGATGGAGTTGTTGGAGTAGAAAGCCGAGGATCCGATGTATTTTGTGGTGGACGGCAGGATTAGCTTTGCGATCAGAAGATCCTCGCGGAAGGCGTCTGCCTCTATCCTTTCAAGCCCTTCGGCGAGGTTGAGCGAGGAGAGCTGCGTGCACCTTCTGAACGCCTCTTTGCCAATCGAGGTGAGGGTCGACGGGGTGGTGAGGCTTGTGAGGGATGAACATTCGTAGAAAGCGTACTGGTCTATTTTCGTCAGATCCTCAGGCAGGTTGATGCTCTTAAGTCCGGAGGCCTGATAGAAGGCTGATTGGCCAATGTAGCTTATGGAGCCAGTCACGTCGACACTCTCGATGTTGTTGCATCCGGAGAAAGCGTAGTTGCAGACTTTGACGCCTTTGCCTTCAATGATGACCTTAGTTATCCCTGTGGCCCCCTTGAAGCCCTCCATCTTTATCTCGTCTACGGGGCTGTTAGAGTCAGGCACGTAGGCCGGGATGGTGACTGTGCCGCTTATTGTCGTAATGTTCGTGGCGGGGCAACTCACCGTCGTCACGCCCGACGCGTCCGTCTCATAGAGCAGGCCGGTCTCCGGGTCAGCGTATTGCGATATCTGACCTCGCGCCGTGAGGCTTGTGGCGCAGAGGATTGCCGTGAGAAATAGAGTCCTGTGTGTTGTCATGGTTGATTATTATGAGGTGACAATAATTACACCCTATTTTACTACTTATGAGGCTATTTTGTTGCGTTTGGGCGGAGCTTCCCATCTTTGCTTGATTTAACATAAGACATGTTATTGATTTGAGGTCAACTATCAAGACGCATTCGCCACTTACGGGCTATTCGTGAACTTGACGTGAGCAAAGTTAAGAGATGTTTAATACTACCACGGCTTCAAAATGTCAATATTAGGGGTATAAAATGTTACCCAAAAGAATGGTGGCTTTTGTTTAATCATCTATTATTCAATAAGATAAAAACTAAAAACGGAGTACGTCTCTAAATCGGCCACGCACATGCCAACATAAGAGACGAGCAAAGATTAAATGTAAAATTTTCCACTTATTCAAAACCTCACCCCATCCGAAAGGAGAATACGGTTCGTTATCACCGCCCCGCCCCGCTCGCAATTTTTGCCGACCTCTCCAACCGCCTAAAATCAAAGGCATTTCACATTCGGTTATAATAACATGTCTTATGTTAACAAACAGCAGAATCAAAACTAACGGCAGGCGCGCGATTCTCGTGTGGCTGCTGGCTTTGCTCTTCTCCGTGGGGCAAGGCGTGGTCGGCTCGACAGCCCTTGCGCAGTCGCAGACGGCCAAAGGTACCGTCGTGTCAAAATCCGACGGAATGCCACTGCCGGGCGTGAGCGTGCTCGTCAAGGGCACGACCATCGGCACCGTCACTGACTTCGACGGCAACTACAACCTCACAGTCAGCAACGGCCAGACGCTAATTTTCTCATTTCTCGGCTTCCGCAATCAGGAGGTCGTCTTCGCGGGCGCGCCCATCAACGTGACGCTTGAGGAGGAGTCCACCGACCTCGACGACGTTGTCGTAGTCGGCTACGGAGTCCAGAAGAAGAAGCTCGTGACGGGCGCGACGGTGCAGGTGAAGGGCGACGACGTCCAGAAGCTCAACACCAACAATGCCCTCCAGGCCCTTCAGGGTCAGACCCCTGGCGTGACCATCCAGTCCACCTCGGGCCAGCCTGGCTCCGCGATGAACGTCTCCATCCGCGGCCTTGGCACTGTCGGCAACAGCCAGCCTCTCTACCTCATCGATGGCATAGGCGGCGACATCACCACCCTCAACCCTGCCGACATCGAGAGCATCGACGTCCTCAAGGATGCCGCCTCGGCGGCCATCTACGGCGCGCAGGCAGCCAACGGCGTAGTCCTCGTCACAACCAAGAGTGGCAAGGAGGGCAAGGGCGTGGTTGCCTACGACGGCTATTATGGCATCCAGCGCGTCTATCGTAAGAACAAGGTTCTCAATGCGCAAGAGTATATGACCATAATGGACGAGGCCCGTATCAACAGCGGCTCCACCGCTTTCGACTGGGCCAATGAGTTCCCCGACCTCATCAACCCCGACGGCACGCCTATCAACGACACCGATTGGCTCGACGAGGTCATCAGCAACAACGCTGTCACTCAGAGCCACAACCTCTCCATCACGGGCGGCTCCAAGACCGGCAACTACGCCATCTCGCTCGGCTATATGGGCCAGGAGGGTGTCATCGGCGGCTCGCAGGTCTCCAACTATGACCGTTTCAACTTCCGCGTCAACTCCGAGGCTAAGCTCTACGACGGTTTCCTGACTGTCGGTGAGCACGTCGGCCTCGTCTGGAAGGAGCAGAGGGGCATGTCCACCGGCAACATCTACAACAACAACCTCCGCGGCGCCTATGTCACCTCTCCTCTCTCGCCCGTCTACGACGCCAACGGCGACTACTTCAACACTGCCAATGAGAGCTGGAACGTCAACGACGGCAACCCGCTCGGCAACATGATGATGAACAGGTACAACCGCACGAAGAATATGAGCATCGATGCCAATGTCTACGCGCAGATTGAGCCCATCAAGAACCTCAAGATCAAGACCGTCTACGGCATCAGCTATGGCGGCAGCGAGTATCGCTCCTACACGCCCATCTACCAGTTCACGGCCACCTCTTCCAACCCCAACACCAAGGTTCAGCAGAGCCAGGGCAACGGCTTGAGCCAGGTCTGGCAGAACACGGCCAGCTACGACTTCACCATCGCCGACGAGCATCAGGTCAACGTCCTCATCGGTACTGAGATGAGCAAGTACGACGGCGGCAGCACCGGCGGCTACAACACCGACCTCATCACTGGCTTCGACGATTGGCAGCACGCTTACCTCGACAACACCGACGGCACGGCCAACAAGAAAGTCAGCGGCTCGCCCTACGACAGCACCCGCGGCGCAAGCTACTTCGCGCGCCTCGGTTGGAACTGGCAGGAGAAGTACATGGTCAACGCCACGTTCCGTGCCGACGGCAGCAGCAAGTTCGAGAAGGATTCGCGCTTCGGCTACTTCCCCTCTGTGTCAGCAGGTTGGACGTTCTCTGAGGAGAGCTTCATGGATGCTACCCGCGAGATTCTCGATTTCGCTAAGATCCGCGCAAGCTGGGGTCAGGTCGGTAATGCGAACATCAATTGTTATCAGTATCTCGCCCCCGTCTCTACCAGCAATACTAACTACAACTTCGGCATAGGCGGCGGTCAGGACGCTTGGACGACAGGCTCTTACATCGAGAGGCTCGCCAACGCCGACGTCAAGTGGGAGACATCGGAGCAGCTCAACATCGGTCTTGACGCCCGTCTGCTCCAGAGCCGCCTCAACCTTACCGTCGACTGGTATAAGAAGAAGACCAAGGATTGGCTCGTCCAGGCCCCGATTCTCTCAACCGCCGGCACGGGCGCTCCGTACATCAACGGTGGCGACGTGACCAACACTGGCGTCGAGGTGTCGCTCGGCTGGAACGACGAGCTCTCCAACGGCATCAAGTACTCCATTGGCGCCAACATGGCTTACAACAAGAACAAGGTCGGCAAGATTCCTACCGATGACGGCCTCATCCACGGCCAGCAGCAGCAGCTCTACGACAGCGCGCCTGAGTTCTACCGCGCTGAGAACGGTCATGAGATTGGCTTCTTCTGGGGACTTAAGACTGCGGGCATCTTCCAGAACCAGCAGGAGATAGACGAATGGATTGCCGCCGGCAACGGTGTGGCGCAGGCCAATGTGGCCCCTGGCGATGTCAAGTTCGTCGATGTCAACCATGACGGTGTGATAACCGACGACGACAAGGTCGACCTCGGTTGTGGCATCCCCAAGGTCACCTATGGCGTCAACCTCAGCGTAAGCTGGAAGGGCTTCGACCTCAGTGCCGTCGGCTCTGGCTCCGCCGACTTCCAGATTGTGCAGAGCTACCGCTCTCCGTCCGGCGCGCAGAACAACTACACCAAGCGTATCCTCGACCGCTGGACGGGCGAGGGCACGAGCAACAAGATTCCGCGCGTCCTCTACGGCGACAACGGCAACTGGAGCAACTTCTCCGACCTCTACGTCCAGGACGGCGACTTCTTCCGCATCCAGAACATCACGCTCGGCTACGATTTCAAGAAGCTCATCAACTGGAAGTATCTCAGCCAGTGCCGTCTCTACGTCCAGGCGCAGAACGTCGCCACCTTCACCAAGTATGACGGCATGGACCCTGAAATCGGCTCCTACAATGGCAACGACGGCAACTCTTCCGACGCTTGGGTGTCGGGTGTCGACATGGGCTACTATCCGCATCCGCGCACATTCCTTGTCGGCCTTAACCTCAAATTCTAATTTCCGGAGGATTCTATCATGAAACAGAAACATCTATATACGGGGATCATCATCACGCTCTTGGCGATGGGGTGCGCTTCCTGCTCCGACGATTTCTTTGAGACGTCGGCCAAGACAAAGCAGAACTCCGAGACGGCTTACAGCAATGCCGAGACTGCCGAGATGGCTCTCGTCGGCTGCTACAACGGCTGGCAGCGTACGCTCGGCGACGAGGGCATAGGCATGTTCCTCACGTCCGAGATCGCTTCCGACGAGTGTTTCGCCGGCGGTGGCGTGGGCGACGCGCGCAACTACTCCATAATCGACCGTTTCGATATGGGCGCTGCGGCTGGCTACTACGACTTGTGGCAGACCGACTGGAAGAACTACTATCAGGCAATCTTCCGTTGCAACTCCCTCATCGCCAACGATGGGGTCATAAACTGGGGTGGCGATGAGGCCACGCGCGGCCGAATCCTCGGCGAGGCGCGCGGTCTGCGTGCCCTCCTCTATTTCGACCTCGTAAGGCTTTTCGGCGATGTGCCTTTGCTCACCGAGCCTACGAGCGACAACGTGGCCCGCACCCCGGTCAAGGAGGTCTACTCCGTCATTTTTGACGACTTCAAGTATGCCGCCGCCAACATCCCAGGCTCGGCCTACAACGGAGGCACTTACTCTTCTACCGACGGCCGCATGTCCAAGTACGCCGCCGAGTCCCTCCTCGCCCGCGCCTATCTCTTCTACACGGGTTATTACGGTGAGGAGCATCCCAACTGCACCAAGCAGGAGGCCATCGACGCCATCAACGACGTTGTGACGGACGGCAAGTTCGGCCTCGTCAAGGATTTCGCCAATCTTTGGATGCCCGCCTGCACCGAGGAGGCGAGCCTTGATCCTTACGCATGGAAGTCCTCCTACGACGGCAAGTACTACGACGGCAGCGGATGGGTAGCCGGCGAGGCTGCCACGGGCAACAACGAGTTCGTGCTTAACCTCAAGTGCAACACCACGCAGGACTACAACGGAAGCACGGGCGGCAACACGTTCCAGGTCTTCCTTGGCACCCGTAACTCGTTCAAGGCGCCGTTCGCCACGGGCTGGGGCATCTGCGTGCCGAACCCCCGTTTCGTCGAGACGTTCGACAACCCGCGTATGAAGCACAGCGTCGTCGACTACTCCGGCAACGGTTTCGAGTCGCAGAGCGACTTCTCCAAGTGCCTCAACGACACCTATGAGTACACGGGCTACGGCATCAAGAAGTACGCCCCTCTCGCCTTCTCCGACGGTACGCGCGAGGCTGCCGCCTTCCAGCTTGGCGAGAAGCACATGAACATCACGTACTACATCGACTACACCATCGTGCGCTATGCCGACGTCCTGCTTATGCAGAGTGAGCTTACTGGCGATGCCACGGGCCTCAACAAGGTCCAGGAGCGCGCTGGCAAGACGGCCACGGCCTACTCCGAGGAGGCTCTCCGCACCGAGCGCGCCCAGGAACTCGCTTTCGAGGGCATCCGTTACTGGGATCTGCTCCGCTACGGCAAGGGCGGCTCATATGCCGCTGAGCAGATTCAGAAGATGCAGAGCGGCGTGACGGTCAAGAACGGCGGCACCAGCTACACCGAGTCGTTCGACCCGAGCAACCTCACGAGCAAGGCTGGCCTCATGCAGGTGCCCAACACTGAGATTACCCTCTCGGGCAACGTCCTTTCGCAGAATGCCGGTTGGTAGGGCTGCATCTGACAGCCCAAGTTATTCTTAAAAGAATAGAGCAATGAAACTTAGATATTTATGTGTCGCCGTCACGGCCGCCTTCCTGGGCCTGACCGGCTGCCAGCCCGACGAGTACAGCCTTGGTGGCTCCATCTATACGCCAGACGACCTCCAGCAGGGCATCAACTACTCGGTCGTCCCCGATAAGGACAACCCAAACGTAATCCACCTCTCTTCATCCGTCAAGGGCGTCATTCCATCCTGGATTCTGACCGACGGCTCTACGAGCCAGAAGGCCTCCCTCGACCTCAACATCCCGTTCGCGGGTGACTACTCCGTCACGTTCGGTGTCACCACCGAGGCCGGTGTCATATACGGCGAGCCGTATAAGTTCACCATCGCGACCAGCGACTTCACCATGGTCGAGAGCAACCCGCTCTGGGGCTACCTCGCTGGCGGCACGGGCAAGACCAAGCGTTGGGTCCCTGTCGACAAGGACTATGGGGTGGGGCAGTGCACGGCCCCGATGATGTACTGCAACCCCGACGACGTCCTCAACGACGGCTCCAACTCGACCAACCTCTCTTTCGAGGGCTTCAAGCCCAACTGGGATCCTGGTTTTCAGGATTGGCTCATCACGGCTACGGACCCCTATATGGATTCCTTCATGGAGTTCGGCCTCGACGAGAATAAGGGCTGCACCCTCCGCATGGTCAGGGGCTCCGAGCCTGACGTCACTCTCGAAGGCTCGTTCAGCCTCTCGCTCGACGACGCCTCGCACCCGACAATCTCGTTCAATGGCGGAACTAACGCGCTCCATTTCCTCAGCTTCGACGATGTCTGCGCCAACTACACCCAGGCGATCCAGATTGTTGAGCTGACCCCGTACATCCTCCAGCTCGCCACGGAGCGCACCAACAGCGAGGGCAAGTGGTGGCTCATCTGGAACTTCATTGCCGAGGATGTCAAGCTTGGCAAGGTCGAGATTCCCGTTGAGGAGAAGCCCGTTGTGGCTGAGGAGGTAGTCCCGATCGACGACCTCGACCTCGCCAACTCGCTCTTCACTGTCGAGAACGATGGCGTCTCCTATCTCGCCACGTCCGTCACCTACAATATCAGCGAGGATCAGCCTTACGGCTTCTTCTGGTGGAATGGCGGATCGAAGGCCTGGGAGGCCAGCAATGCGGCTGACTATGGCGTAAAGGCTTGGTATCCTGAGGCGACGAACAAAATCAGTGAGTTCGAGCTTGTCCTCAGCCGTAAGACGGACGAGAAAAAGGGTGAGGTTTACCTCTACTCTGACGAGCTGACCGGTGTGGCTGACACCTTCACCATCGCGGGCAACGTCCTCAAGTTCAAGTACCCCATCGAGTTCATCACGGCCGACAGCGTGACCATCAGCACCGACGAGATTACTGTCGTCAAGGCCGACGCCTCGAACAACGAGTTCTACTTTGCCGTCGAGGTCGAGAAGAACTCCAAGGGCGCTGTTAGCAAATACGCTTTCGCTAACCTCGCGCAGAAGTCTATCGGTGGCGGCGCCACTGGCCCTGTCGATGTCAAGGTCGACCAGACCAAGGTTGACTGGGGCTTCGGCGACACTGGCGGCAAGGCTCTTCGCATCACCGTCTATAACTCTTGGGGCGGAACAGAGGCCGTCGACCCTGCCAAGATTAAGCTCAAGAAGGGCAAGACTATGAAGGTCTCATTCAAGATCACGAGCGGCATCACTTGGAAAGATGGGGCCGCCCCGAAGGCCATCCTTCGTCACAATGTCGTGGGTCTTGGAGTTAGCGACGACTGGTACGGTTTCAATGATGATGATGCCGTAGCCCTCAATAAGGATGGCGTGACGACAATTTCGCTGACCAACAATACCGGCTCTGCCGCCGACTTCTCGAACGGAGGTGGTGGCGGCTCACTCCAGGTCGTCGTCCAGATTGACTCTCAGAATGCCGTAGGCAACGACCTCTGCGACATTGCGCTTGACGAGGATGGCAACCCCGCCATAACGGGCGAAGTCTCCATAACAATCGAGTAATGTAATATTCCGCTCCGAGGTCTCGGGCTGGTCGGCTTTCTGCCGTGCTGCCTTGCGCCCTCCCCGAGGCCTCGGAGCTTTTTCAGAACACGAATATGAAAACAAAGATATTAGCGGGCATCCTCTCGCTTGCGCTCGGCTTCTGTGCCGTGTCGTGCGACGACGATGACGACTACTCGCCCGCGAAAGGAACTCTTGTCCAGTCCGTCGCGACGGGTTCGAGCGACGTGACTGCGACCACGGCCACACTCAACGGAACGGTCAACGGGCTGCAGAACCAGTCCTCGACCGCCTACACCGTGGGCTTCTACTATGGCAGCTCTGAGAATGAGCTCACCAGCAACGTCGTCGGCTCGCTCGACGGCACCAAGATGTCGGCCACTCTCACCGGTCTTGAGAACAACACGACGCTCTTCTATCAGGCCTACGTCACCCTCCAGAAGACCGTGACTTACAAGGGTGAGGTCAAGAGCCTCGTCACCACCAATGCTAAGGTCTCCACGTCCGACGCCTCGGCTGTCGGCATCAACGTAGCCACTGTTGGCGGTGTCGCTACCGACGCTCCCTCCGATGCCGTCTGCGGTGTGGCATTCGCCGCAAGCTCCGATGTCGAGACTGTCCGCGCTGGCCTCAAGGTCGCGGCTGAGGGCGATGGCACTTTCTCCCTCACGCAGAAAGGCATTCTCCCCGCTGCCACTTACTACTACGCAGCCTATGTCGACCTCGGCTCGGGTGTCATCTATGGCGACGTCAAGGAGTTCACGACCAGCGAATTCGCTATGGATGCCGACCGCGACTTCGTCGACCTCGGCCTCTCAACCAAGTGGTGCAAGTTCAACATTGGCGCGACATCGGCCTCTGAGCTCGGTGGCCTCTTCGCCTTTGGCGACACCACAGGCGTTTGCAGCTCTACCAGCCTGAGCGACTACTCTCCTGCGGCCGACATATACAAGACCCGGAGCGACATCGCTTTCCGCTCGCTCGCCAAGGCCACCATCCCTACGGCCGACGAGTTCGAGGAGCTCTTCGAGAAGTGCGACGCCGAGTGGACTGAGGAGGATGGCGTGGCCGGCTACAAGTTCACCGGACCCAATGGCAACTCCATCTTCCTCCCGGCCGCCGGTAGCCGAACTGGCAGCACCATCTCGGAGCAGGGTGAGCGCGGCCTCTACCTCACAGGCTCTGTCAACTCCACGGCCACCGACTTCGCCATCAGCTACGGCTTCTCCAATGGTCAGAACGACAAGACCACCACTCCCCGTTATCAGGCTCTCTC
Organism: Marinilabiliaceae bacterium; assembly: GCA_051875415.1. GTDB lineage: Bacteria > Bacteroidota > Bacteroidia > Bacteroidales > Marinilabiliaceae > W3P20-009. The sequence continues at coordinate 133,651 of JBJEGU010000008.1, read as the reverse complement.
TGTCCGCCCCGTCTCCGTGGCTAAGAACATCCCTCTCGACAAGAGTCTGCTCTATAAGAAGTGGTTCATCGACCTCGATGCCGATGCCGAGAGCTACGTCTTCGACGGACCTCTCTCCTACTATGGCACTGGCGACAGCTGGGCTACCGTCACTAACAATGAGAAGACGTATCTCGAGCCTATTGACTCGTGGAACTGGACGCCTAAGTACAGCGATAACACGTGGCTAGGCGATGCCGCTGACTACGGCTATATGCAGCTCAATGAGAACGGCACTGTCAATATCCACCGTAGGGTGGTGACTAAGGATGCCGATGATAAAGATGTGGTAAGCTACGTCGACGAGGACGGAACATATGAGATTGACGAGGTCGCTAAGACCATAACCCTCTCGGTCGACATCCTCGGCTTTGGCAACTTCAACAACCTTACGCTCGACGCCAAGACCAGCCTCAAGATTCTCTCGCTCACTGACGAGTCCGCCCAGATCGCAATCCTGCGCGACCCTGTGCTGGCTAATGATGGCGCATGCCTCCTCTCCTATAACTACATCAACGAGGAGACATACAAGGCGCATCAGAAAATCAAGGCGAACGTCATTGCGGTTGGTGCTGATTGGAGCGGCACATGGGGAACGACGATAGAGAGTTTCTCGCCCGACGAGCTCCTTGCCTCTGGCAGCATCTCGCAGACAGCTACTTACACCGGAGCGATGACTGGAGCCAAGGTCTTCCTTGTCGATTTCGTGAAGCTCGCCGAGAAATTCCCGAACAGCTTTGTCCGCATCGACGGAATCAAGGTCGACGGCCAGGATCTCAAGTACGACGCCTCCAAGTTCTGCTATGGCAACATTGAGGGCCAGGGCACTTACCGTGTCGAGTTCTTCAACCAATATGGCGAGACGTGTAAGGACAGCCCGCTGAGCAAGGCGGACGGTAAGCTCGACGACGACCTGTCGGTCAACATTGCGGAGAAGTTGGAAATCTCCTACACTGTCTTCGCCGATGCCAATGTCGCTCGGACTTACGATGTCAACCTCGTGACAATCAACAAGTCTTGGGGTGGCACATGGGGCTACAACGACGGTCAGACCATTGAGGTCGGCTACGATGCCGATACCCACAAGTACACCTTCGCTCCCAAGACCGTGTCGTTCTCCTATGCTGACAACACCTTTGCCGAGGGTTCTATCATGACCTTCCTTGAGGTTGCCGACCTCTACGGCTACTTCCCCGGCACCCACGCCACCCTCGACGCCATTAAGCTCGACGGCGTAGATGTTGAGCGCGACTTCTCCAAGGTCATCGACGCCAACGAGAACCCGAAATACCGCCTCGAATTGTGGAACTGCTACGGTGCGACCAAGAATAACGGCTGCGCCTTTGGCGACCCTGACGGCGACGCGATGCCTGGCCTGGCCTTCAACGAGAAGATTGAGCTTACGGTCACGTTCCACGGCATCTTCCCCGCTGTCTCTTTTGAGTAGCGTAATTGTCTGAGTAAGACAGTACTTGAGTAGCCCCCGTGAGTCTTCGGCTTGCGGGGGCTTTTTGTGCGGGGGGCGGGTCTCTTTGTCGTCATGTAGCGCATCAAGATGGGCTTGCGTGCGGTGGATTCTGGGCAAAAGTCAGTATATTTGTATGCTCTGTTCGTAAACAAAAAGAAAATAATATGAGAGGAATAGTTAAAACATTGAGGGCGGCGGCCCTGGCCTTAGTGTCGCTCCTGCCCGTGTGCCTCGTCTCCTGCTCCGATAGCGACGGCGGCTCGGCGGCACCCGAGGTGACGATAGGCAAAAAGACCATCGAGTTCGAGGCCGAAGGCGGTGAGCAGAATGTCGCCATACGCACGAACGTGGATCTGAAGCTGACGCCGTCGGCCGACTGGGTGACGGTAGAGGCGGCTACGTCTACCTCGCAGGCGGTGAAGCGTTATAACATCATCTGCCAGCCTTGCCAGACGGGCGAGGACCGCGAGTGCAAGATTGCCGTAGAGGCCGATGGATTCACTGACGCCATTGCCGTTACGCAGAAGGCCGGCTCGGTCATCAGCATCGTTGGCGAGTCGGCGTATGAGGTCTCGGGCGATGGCGAGGTCTTCACCGTGACAGTCAATGCCAATGGTGAACCTTCGTTCTCTGCCTCGTCGAGCTGGCTCTCGCTCAGCGGCTCTGTGGTCAAGAACACAGACGGCACTTACTCCGCCTCCGTCAAGGCGACCAAGAACTTTGGCGCAGCTCGCGAGGGCGGCTTCCAGCTGCTTAATGGCGAAGCCTCGGTCTCCTTCACGGTCAAGCAGGCGGAGGGTGAAGCGGGTGAGATTTCCGGCATGCCGGACGACCCCGTCCTCGTGCCCGTCTATATGGGCATGGGCTGGAACCTTGGCAATCAGCTCGATGCATGGAACAACGAGGTGGCCAATGAGACATGCTGGGGCAACGGCAAGTGCACCCAGGCTACTATGGACGCCATCCGCGCCGCTGGCTTCCGCACTGTCCGCATCCCTGTCACTTGGCTCGGCAAGGTGGGCGAGGCTCCCGACTATAAGATAGATGCCGATTGGCTTGCCCGTGTGGCAGAGGTCGTCGGCTATGCTGAGAATGCCGGCCTGAACGCCATAATCAACATCCACCACGATGGAGCCGACAGTAAGCATTGGCTCGACATCAAGACGGCTGCGACAACCACGTCGAAGAACGACGCCGTCAAGGCTCAGCTCAAGGCCATGTGGACCCAGATTGCGGAAAAGTTCGCCGACAAGGGCAACTTCCTCATCTTCGAGTGCATGAACGAGATTCACGATGGCGGCTGGGGCTGGGGCGCAAACAAGACCGACGGCGGCAAGCAGTACAAGACCCTCAACGAGTGGCTGCAGGTGTGCGTCGACGCCATCCGCGCCACGGGCGGCAACAATGCCACGCGCTGGATTGGCGTACCTGGCTATTGCACCAACCCTGACATTACGCTTGAGAATCTCGTGGTGCCCACCGATGCCGCAAACCGCCTCATGGTAGCCGTCCACTTCTACGACCCGAGCGACTACACGCTTGAGGACAAGTACTCCGAGTGGGGGCATAACGGCAGCAAGTCGAAAAAGGCAAGCTGGGGCGACGAGGAGAACGTCCGCACCATCTTCTCAAAGCTCCAGGCGAAGTATGTGTCGGCTGGCACGCCCGTCTACATTGGCGAGATTGGCAACGTCCACCGCTCCACGGAACGCGCCGAGGCTTTCCGCCGCTACTACCTCGAGTACGTCTGCAAGGCTGCCAAGTCTTACGGCATGGCGCCCATCTTCTGGGACAACGGATCGGCAAGCTCTGGCAAGGAGTGCTCCGGCATCTTCAACCATGCCACGGGCGCGGCCTTGAACAATGGCGCGACGATAGCCTCCATCATGGTCAACGCCATTGAGAACGACGACGCTGACTATACCCTCCAGAGCGTCTATGACAAGACGACCAGCCAGTATTGAAAAGACGTTTGAACGCTCTTCAAACGCCGTTTGAAAACTGATTAAAAGCCCGCGGACAACATAGTCCGCGGGGCTTCTTGTTGAGTGGCGGCTTGTGGCGTTGGGCTTCGCCCTTCGTTTTTCTCGTTCGGAAAAGCAAACGCGTACTGATTTTCTTTTATGGAACTAACGCTTTGGCTGCCAATGCGACATTTGGATCCCGCAATACATTCCATGCGGTCAATAATATCAAACTGACCACGTGTGGTGCGGCGCGGAGTGTAAATTTGCGTTTAATAATACGATGGTATTATGAGCATATTTAGCAAACTGATAAGAATGGCGTGTCTGGCGACCGTGCCGGTAGCCATGACCGGTTGCGGCGACGATGATGGCGGAAGCGCGCCCGCCACGGACATTGTGATCCCCGAGGCCTACAGGACTCTCACTTTCGCGGCCTCTGGCGGCGAGCAGCCCCTCATGGTCCAGAGCACTGTCGACATCAACGCCTCGCCCGATGTCGATTGGATTGACGTGCAGAGAGTCGAATCGACATCCTCCAAGATTCGCAAGTTCGCCGTCACGTGCAAGCCCAGCACCGACGGTGTGGAGCGCAAGGCTGTAATAAGTCTCACCGCCAGTGGCTATGAGGGTAAGGTGGACGTCACCCAGTTGTCAGGCGCCGTCATCTCGCTCGTAAGCGACTCGGTGGTGTCTGTCGGGGCGGCGCTTGGGTCGGTTTCCATAGTGGTAAATGCCAACGCCGAGCCGTCGTTCTCATCTTCTGCCTCATGGCTCAACAAGTGGTCATCGGAGCAGGCTGACGGTAAATGTACAGTTGTCGTCGCCGTGGCAAAGAATCTGACCACTGAGGCGAGGGACGGGCGCGTCACTTTGACAAACGAGGGCGCGAGCGTCTCTGTCCGCATAAAGCAGGCCGCGGCCGAGGAGGGCGGCGACGATGCCATGCCGAGCTCGGCCACGGAGCTCGTCGCCAAGTTCTACGCCGGCATCAACATAGGCAACACCATGGAGTGCCCGTCGGGCGAGGGCGCATGGTCCGGCTCCGTGGTGACACCAGCCTATGTGGCCGGCCTTAAGGCCCTCGGCTTCAACGCCGTGCGCATCCCTTGCGCTTGGCACTCTTACTTTTCTGACGCCAAGACATACGCGATAAAGGAGTCATGGATGAGCCGCGTGAAGGAGGTCGTCGACTATTGCCTTGGTAACGACATGTACGTCGTCCTTAACAGCCATTGGGACACGGGTTGGCTTGAGGACAACATATTCAGCACGGCCAAGCAGTCGGCCATCATTGCCGAGCAGAAAGCCATATGGACACAGGTGGCCGAGGCGTTCAAGGACTATGACGAGCATCTGCTCTTCGCCGGTTGCAATGAGCCCGGAATGAACGAGACGAGCACTGGCGGCAAGAAGTGGGACACGGAGTCCGTGGCGCGGCTCGTGAAATATGAGCAGACGTTCATCGACGCCGTGTGCGCCACGGGCGGCAACAACGCCAAGAGGTGCCTCGTCTTCCAAGGGCTTGGCACCGACATTGAGAGCACCTCCGCAAGTATGACAACCCTGCCTACCGACCCCGCCGGCCGCCTCATTGCCGAGGTGCACTATTACGAGCCTTACCAATGGGCCCAGATGGAGAAGGATGCCGATTGGGGCAAAGTGTTCTGGTACTGGGGCAAGGATAACCACAAGAGCGGCTCAGCCCACAACCCCAATTGGGGCGAGGAGCAGTGGGTGAAGGACCAGTTCGCCAAGATGAAGGAGAAGTTTGTCGACAAGGGCATCCCCGTTATCGTGGGCGAGTTCTCGTCGCGCATCCAGACGGCGGCCACGCGAAGCGACAAGAGCGAGGAGTTCGACGAGGAACTGCACAAGAAGAGCCGCGCCTACTACAACGAGGTCGTCACCCGCGAGGCCAAGAACTACGGCTGCGCCCCATTCTACTGGGAGACTGGCGGCGAGATAAACCGCAAGGACGGGACAGCCAAGAACCAGTATGCGATAGACGGCATAATGCGCGGCGCGGAGGATGGCGCCTATCCTTTCTAACGGAGGGTGAAACCCAACGTTTTGATTAAGCGAGAGCAGAGCGAACCCGTTCGCTTTGCCGAGCGTGAAAAACGAAGAGTGAAACTCAACGTTTTGGTTAAGCGAGAGCAGAGCGAACTCGTTCGCTTTGCCGAGCGCGAAAAACGAAGGGCCAAGCCCAACGCCGGCGTGCCGCGCTAAAAGCGGCATAAAGCAGACCGCCCCGCCCGAGACTCAACTCTCGGGCGGGGCGGTCTGCTTTATATGCGTTTGTTGTCCTTTGGCGGGATGGGTGGGCCTCTAACGCCTTGGCTTGTTCGGCTTGCCTTGTGGCCGTCCGCCGAAGTCGCGGCGGGGAGCGCCATATTGCGCCTTTCCGGCGTTGTCGCGGACGTTAGGCTTATGGTTGCGGGAGTCGCCCCTTTGCGCGCCTTGCCTGCCGTTTTGCGGGCTGCGGCCTTGCGGTCGCGGCTGCTGCTCGTCGTCGGAATCCTGGAAATGGCGGCATGGCGCGGCAAAGAGCCTCGCGGCCAAGTCCTCGCGGTGCATCTTGCGCAGCTCGTTCAGGATGGCGCGCTTCTCCTCGGGCTTGTACCAGAAAAAGAACATGCGCTGCTTCTGCTTATCGTCGGGCGTGGTGGCCGTGAAGACGGGCTTAAGGGTGTAGGGGTGGACGCCGGACTTGTATATGACCGTCGACACCGTCATGGGCGTAGGCGTGAAGTCCTGCACCTGCTCCAGTTTGAAGTCGAGGTCGTGCGTCTCGGCGGCGAGGAGCGCCATGTCCTCCTCGCGGCATCCGGGGTGGCTCGACATGAAGTAGGGGATGAGCTGCTGGTTGAGGTGGTACTTCTTGTTCACCTCGTCGAACTTCCTTTTGAACTTGTAGAAGAGTGAGAAGGAGGGCTTGCGCATGATGTTCAGCACCACGTCCGACGTATGCTCGGGCGCCACCTTCAGTCGGCCCGACACGTGGCGCGCAATCAGCTCCTCCATGTAGGCCTGGTGGCTCTTCTCCTCCTCTGGCGTGGCGTTGTCGTTGAGCAGCATGTCATACCTCACGCCGCTGCCTATGAACGACTTCTTTATGCCCGGGAGGGCGTCCACCTTGCGGTAGAGGTTTATGAGCCGCGTATGGTCGGTGTTCATGTTCTTACAGACGCTCGGGTGGATGCACGACGGGCGCGCGCACCGCTTGCAGAGCGACTGATCCCTGCCGCGCATCCCGTACATGTTGGCCGACGGGCCGCCGAGGTCCGACAGGTAGCCCTTGAAGCCCGGCAGCTTGGTCACGAGCTCCACCTCGCGCAGGATGGACTCTTCGGAGCGCGAGGCGATGAACTTGCCCTGATGGGCCGAGATGGTGCAGAAGCTGCACCCGCCAAAGCACCCGCGGTGGAGGCAGATGGAGTTCTTTATCATCTCGTAGGCCGGGATGTCGCCCTTGCCGTCGTAGCGAGGGTGGGGGAGGTGGGTGTATGGCAAGTCGAACGAGTGGTCCACCTGCTCCGGGGTCATCGGCTCGTACTGCGGGTTGACGACGACAACCTTGTCGCCGACGCGCTGCGTGAGCCTCCGCGCCGTCCATTTGTTGCTCTCCTCCTCTATGTGGTGGAAGTTGTCGGCATAGAGCGTCACGTCGCGCAGGCAGTCGTCGTGGCTGTTGAGTTCCAGAGTCTCCCAATTCTTGTTCTTGGGCAGAGGAGCGTCGGCGTCCATCACGAACGACGTCTGTGGCACCGTCTTGAGCGACCCGAAAGGCACGCCCTTTTTCATGAGGGCTGCAATCTCCATCAGCGGGTTCTCGCCCATCCCGTATACCAGCATGTCCGCGCCGCTCTCTATCAGGATGCTCGGGCGCAGCTTGTCCTCCCAATAGTCGTAGTGCGTCAGTCGCCTGAGGCTGGCCTCGATGCCGCCCAGCACGACGGGGATGTCGGGAAACAGCTCTTTGAGAATCTTGGTGTAGACGATAGACGGCATGTCGGGGCGGCGGCCTGCCGCTCCGCCCGGGGTGAACGCATCGTCATGGCGTTTGCGGCGGCTGGCCGTGTAGTGGTTGACCATCGAGTCCATAGCCCCTGGCGATATCCCGAAAAAGAGACGCGGCGCGCCGAACTTCTTGAAGTCGCGCAAATCGTCCTGCCAGTTAGGCTGCGGCACAATGGCCACTCGGAGGCCCTCTGCCTCAAGGATGCGGCCTATCACGGCTGCGCCGAACGACGGGTGGTCCACGTAAGCGTCGCCACTGAACAGGACCACGTCCATCTCGCTCCACCCGCGCAGCTCGGCCTCCTTCACGCTCGTAGGCAGCCATAGGCGCAGGTCTTTGCGCTCCGGCTTGGCCTCGGGCTGGCGGGGGGCTCCATTGGGGCTTCCCTTAGGCTTGTTGGCAAGTGTGGCTTCCTCGCGGTCTTCCCGTTTTTGCTGTGTGGGGCGGCTGGCCTCAGCCTCGCCGTGCCGAGCGTGCGGTTTCGGGGTGTTTTTATGCTGCGTGCCGCCCGCCGGGCCATTGCCCTTGGGGGCGGCGCAGCTGCTCCTCCTCGTAGTCCTGGTGTCCTTATTCTTGTCTGACATCCTTGCTCCGTTTTTTTTGTGTGGGTCGTGGGCTTTCACCCTTGGGCTTCTCCCTTCGTTTTTCACGCTCGGCAAAGCGAACGAGTCCGCTCTGCTCTCGCTTAATCAAAACGTTGGGTTTCACCCTTCGTTTTTCACGCTCGGCAAAGCGAACGGGTTCGCTCTGCTCTCGCTTAATCAAAACGTTGGGTTTCACCCTTCGTTTTTCACGCTCGGCAAAGCGAACGAGTTCGCTCTGCTCTCGCTTAATCAAAACGTTCGCTCTGCCGAGCTTCATCAAAACGTCGGGTTTTGCGTCCGTCGCAGCGACATGTGCGGCAATGGCAATAACGGCGTTGCCGTAGTTGTCCGTGCGGTTGCGCATTGGGGTGCTTGCCGCTAAACCGCCCAAGGTGCTAAAATACGAGATTATGGCAACAAAACGTGCCAGATGGACTGCCGCCAGCGTAAGTCTTATGCGGCAAATGTGACCTATGCGCAAAAAAAAAGCCCGACGTTAATCGGGCTTGACTCAGTGCGCAGGATGAGACTCGAACTCACACGATCTTTCGACCACTACCCCCTCAAAGTAGCGTGTATACCAATTTCACCACCTGCGCATTTGTCGCCCCTCCTCCCAATCGGTCGGGCAATGCTTTCAAAATATAAGAGAGCGGAAAACGAGACTCGAACTCGCGACCCCAACCTTGGCAAGGTTGTGCTCTACCAACTGAGCTATTTCCGCAGTATGAAGGTCGTTTGCTTCTCGTTTGCGGGTGCAAATTTAGTGCATAGCTTTTATTCTTGCAAAGAAAATCTGCTGTTTTTTAGCCGCTGTGCCAGTTTCTTGCGCAACCGTCGCTTTGGCTGTTTGCGTCCCGGTGGTGTGCCGCCACCTTGATTTTATGCTGGCGAGTTGATTTCTTAAAGGTCGCAAAGAGGTGTATTGTAGCTCTTTGCGCTTGTTGTGCAGCCGTCAGCGTCCTCTTCGGCGAAGCATTGGGCATACTCGTCCTTTGCTATGGCGCGGAGCGGGGCGTCGTTGCCGAGGCTGTCGAGCCTTTGGCTTACTTCGGCGGCGGTAATCCGCCGCAGATCCATGGCGGGGATGTAGGTGCGGTCCTCCGGCGCGATGCCGTCGGGGCTCTCAAGCTCGGCAATGAGGCCGGCTTTCTTCATCCGCTCGGTGAGGAGGAAAAAGAGGGGTTTGCCAAGGCCGAGGCCGTTGGCGATGTCGATACCTGTCGGCATGCCCTCGCCACGCTTGAAGGCAGTGGCGATCCTGTGCATTATCAGGACGCTGAGCTTGCGTTGCGCCTCTTGGCTCACATCCGTGGCGCCATGCTCCTTGCTGTAGTTGCTGACGTTCTGGATTGAGAAGGCGATCTTGCAGCCGGCCAGGACTATAGTCCACGTTATCTGAAGCCAGGTGAGCAAGAGTGGCAGGAACGCGAAGCTGCCGTATATCGCGCCCGCCTTGTTGACGCCTATCTGGAATGTTATGTAGGCCCACTGGACAATCTGGAACGCCGTGCCGCTAACGACGCCCGCCACTATGGCCGGCACGGGCTTCACGCGGGTGTTCGGCATCACGAGGTACAGCAGAGTGAAGACAATCCACGCCATAAGGTAGGGAAGTGCGTGGAGGACGACGTCTTGCAGGGGTGTGAATCCGCCCGTCATGATGGCCCGCACGGAAGACTTGACTACGATTGTCGCGCTCGTGGCCGCGAGCAGCATTATGGGGCCGAAGAGCATGATGCACATATAGTCGGCCACCTTACGGAACAGGCTGCGCGACTTCTCGACGCACCACATGGTGTTGAACGCCTCCTCTATGTTGCCCAGCAGCTTGAAGACGGAGTAGAGGAGCATGGCCACGCCTACGCCCGCTATCAGGCCACCCTTGGCGTTGTCGAGCGCGCTCGAAGAGAAGCCGATGAGGTAGTCGGCCACGTCGCTGTTGCTCATCCCGGCGCGCAGCTGCTCGTTGAGGAGGCTGTCGAGTCCGAATCCCTTGGCTATGGCGAACGCGAGGGCCAGGACGGGAACCAGGGACAGGAGCGTGTAGTACGTCAGGGCCGACGCCCTTACGCTCGCTTTCTGCTCCAGGAACTCGCGCACGGTCATGACGACGATTCTGAGCATCCCGTAGCCGAACCGGGCGATGCCGCTCCTCCGGCTTATGTCGTCGTTCCATAGGTCGTTGTCTATGAAACGTCGGCCTCTGTCAATTAAAGCCCCTATGTTTGCCATGTCTTTGTCGCTTTTGTGCAGCTTCTTTTTGTGGGCGGCGTGAGCCGATGTGGGGGCGTGCCGCTGGCGTCTCTTTACGGCATTTCGACCTTTGGGTTTTAGTCTGTTTGGCGCGGAGATGCCTTTTCTGCAAAAAGAAAGCCCTGCGCCGGGGTGATGGCGCAGGGCAGAGGGTATTTTTATCTCTTATCTCTTATCGCTATTCGGCGTAGGCGTCGAGGGTGTGGAGTGGCTTGCCGTCGTCGCCAAAGGCTCCCATGGCGTAGTCCTCCCAGTTGTAGCACTCAGGCTCCCAGTAGAACACGCCCGAGATGGCGGAACTCTCCTTGCCCGCGTCGGTCAGCATCTTGAGGCACTCGTAGCCCGTGGCGGGGTCGGATGCGGCGTAGCCGAACTCGCAGACCATCATCTCCTTGTCGTATTGCTTGGCGAGGGTCTCGAGGTTGTTGAGGGTGAGCGTGACAGCGCCCGTGGCGGTCATTGTCGATCCCATCTCCTGGATGGCGAGGCTGGGGTAGAGCGAGACGCCGAAGATGTCGTATGGCACATCGTATTTCTGCAATATGCCCATAATCCAATTGGTGGTCTGATAGTTCCATCCGTTCTGGACGTGGACTATGGTCTTGATCTCGGGGAACACGGCCTTGGCGGCCTCGATGCCCGACGTCACGAGCGTGGCGAAACGGTCGGCGTTGATGCTTGCGCGTCCGTCGGGCCAGAGGAGTCCGTCGCCCACCTCGTTGCCTATCTGCGCCCAGGCGGGCGTAATGCCAAGATTCTTGAGCTCGGTGAGGACATCGGTCGTATGGTCGGCCACGGCCTGCTTGAGCTCATCGAACGAGTAGTCGGCCCAGGCCGCTGGCTTGTTCTGCTTCTCGGGGTCGGCCCACGAGTCGGAGTAGTGGAAGTCGACCATCAGGCTGAGCCCGAGCTGATGCGCGCGGACGGCCTTCTTCACGAGGTCGGCCTTGTCGCAATAGCCGCCCTCGGGGTTCACCCATACGCGCAGGCGTATGGCATCAGTGCCAAGGCTCTTCAGGAGTGACATGCACTCAGTCTCCGTGCCGTCGGCGGAGTAGAACTTGACGCCATTGTCCTCCATCTCGGTGAGCCACGACACGTCGGCTCCTTTCACGAAGCCGTCGCTCTTGCCCTCCTTGCTGGAGTAGGTGTTGCCGTTGTTTATCTCGCGGAAGCCGTCGTTGTCGTCGTCGTCGCACGCCGGCATCGCTATGGCGGCCGTCAACAGGGCTGCGGCCGCGAGTAGTATATTCTTTTTCATCGTTTTTCCGTTGAGTTTCACTCTTCGTTTTTCACGCTCGGCAAAGCGAACGCGTCCGCTCTGCTCTCGCTTAATCAAAACGTTGGATTTTATCCTTCGTTTTTCATGCTCGGCAAAGCGAACGCGTCCGCTCTGCTCTCGCTTAATCAAAACGTCGGGTAGCCCACAGCTTGGCTGCCCGCCCGCTCCCCCGTCGTCGGGGTCGCGGAAGCGAGGCAGCCAAGGGTAGGTCCTCTTTTTTTATTCAGCTTTCGTGATTGACCACGTGTTGTTTACGAGGTTGATTGTCAGCGTGTAGGTGCCGCTGGCGGGCGAGGTGACCCAGAATTTCCATGCGCTGGACCCGGTGGTTATGTTGCCGTCGGAGTCCGCGGGGCCGACTTTAGTGCCGTACGCCTTGTCCTCATAGACCTCGAACTCGGTCGAAGCGTCGTTCGTTATGGTTATCGTGCCGCTGTAGACGCCGGTCTGCGTCGCGGGCAGGGAGACCCAGCTGTCGTCGTTAAAGACACCGTCGATGCCGATGGCGTAGAGGGCGTCGGGGTAGTCTGTGGTGACTGGGCGGAATGAGTAGGTGCCCTTGGCGAAGTCGAAGGTTAGGGTGTAGTCGCCGGGCGTGAGGCTCTGGTCGTCGGTGAAGCTCTTGCCGTACTCTATCTTGCCGTCGGAGCCGCCCACGAAGATGCCCCAATCCTCATTGATGATAATCTTCGCGCCCCACTCCGAAGCCTTGGTGATGGTGACGGGGGCCGAGTATCTCGAGGGCGACGAGGCGTCGACAGTCATCGCGTAGAGACCCCAATCGTCGTTAAGGCCGGAGTAGCTGACGCTCGTGACGGGCGTCGTCTTGTAGCTCTTACCCATCCAGTCGACCTGCCAGACGTAGACACCGGGCGTGGTTATCTGGATATTGTCGTCAGCACCGGCGATAAGCTGGCCCTTGCTGTGATCCCTGCCGCCATAAACGTCGGAGTAGTTGCCGTTCTCGATGGCGAAATAGTAGCCATACGTACATTTGTCGCTTCCGAAGACGCCTGTGTAGACCTCCGTGGCCTCGTCGGTCATAGGCATCTCGTAGAGGAAATCCCAGCTGTCGTTGATGCCTTGGACGAAGAGGCTCTTAGGCGCGGGGGCCTCGACATCCTCCTCGCCCTCGACGATCTGGTACTTGAGGTCGGAGTAGTCCGCGAGGAGCAGGCTGACGGTGTAGGTGCCGGCCTTGGCAATGGAGAAGCTGTCGCCGCCGTTCATGACGAGCTTGTTGTCGGCGGCCGAGCCGAAGGTTATTGGAGTGTCGGTAGCGGCGGCATCGTCGGTGCGGCTGTCCTTGTCGTACTTCTTGCCAGTCCCGCTGATGGAGAACGACTGGTTGTCGGCCGTCGTGGTGACGACGCACATCCACCTGTTCTCGTTGCGGACGAAGCTCATCTCACCGCTCACGTCGCCACTTATGGTCAGGCTCGGGATGAGGGTGGCCGTCCATTGCTTGGTCTCGGTGGTCTCGGCCACGTCGACTTCCGTGAAGTAGCAGCCCGAGACTCCGGGATACCAGAAGTTCCAGCTGTCGGCATCCTTCGAAGCGAGGAACTCGCTCGCGTCTTTGCCGACGTTGCCCCATACGGTGCCGTCGCTCTCGCGGAGCCAGAAGTTGGCCCAAGCCTGCGCGCTTACGAAGCCGCAGTACTTGCCCTTGACGTCGGGTTCGCCATCGCCGTCGGAATCGGCGGAGTGGAGGAGAGCCACTACCTCGGCCTTGTCCTTGTCGAGCATGCGCGCCGTCCTGTAGTCCACCTTGTAGCATGTGACGACGAGTTTCTGCGCGTCTGACGGCTCGCTGTCGACATCGTTAGTGCCGAGCGACGTGTTGATACGCACGTAGACGTCGGTCTTCTCGAAAGGCTTCGCGCCCAGGTTGAGGACGATGGTGTTGAGCTCCTGGACGGTGAAGCTTGCCACGCCATTGTCCACGCTCTGGCTGTAGGCGTTGGCGAAGTCGTCGGAGAGCGACAACTGGAGGTTGTAGACGGGCATGCTCTTGTCGGCGATGCCGGCCACTGTCGTCCCGTAAATCTTCAGTTTGCTCTCATTGGTCCAAACGAACGTGACGGCGGGCAGCGACGCGTTGTCGTTCTCCAGCACAATCTCGCTTCCCGACGTGAGAAGGGTCGACTTCTCAAGCCCGTCGACGTACATCTTGTCGGCATCCGAGTCGCAGCCCACTGTGGAGAGTGAAACCGCGGCTACGGCCAGTGCCATATATGTCAGTCTTTTCATTCGAATTCTTTGTGTGGTTAATACTCAGGGTTGGTCAGATTGGGGTTGGCCGTGAGCTCGGTTTGTGGAATCGGGTAGTACTTGTACTTCTCTGGCCTGTTTGTCGGGCCGCAATCCCAGCCACCGATGATGAACTTGCCGAAGCGGATGAGGTCCGTGCGCCTCTGGCACTCAAGGAGGAACTCGCGGCCGCGCTCATCGAGGACGTCGTCGAGCTTGACTCCGCTGAGGGGCGATACGCCGGCGCGCTCCCTGACCTTGTTGACGTATGAGTCGGCCGACTCGCTCGCGCCCTCACCGCCGCGCAGCACGGCCTCGGCGATGTTGAGGTAGGCCTCGGCGGCGCGGAAGAGCGGGAAGTCGGTGTTGACGCCATAAGTGGCGGTGTTGCTCGCCGTCTCGCCAGCGTCGGTGAGGTTGGTCCACTTGGTGAAGAGGTAGCCCTGGTTCTGGTTGTCGGCATCGGTGACCTCCTTGCTCTGGCCATTGGTATAGAACATGGCTCGCGCGTCGCCAGAATAATCCTCGAAGAGCTTGACGGTCTGACTTGTGGCGCGCCACATGCTCCATGGCGACGAGATGCCCACAGTGGCCGGGTCCTGATCGGTATATGCGCTTGCGCAGCCGCAGACGATGTAGGTCGACGCGCCCCATGAGACGGTTGTCGTGGCGTCGCTCTCAATGCCGAAGATGATCTCGTCGGTGCGCTTATCGTTGTCGGCGTTGAAGAGCTCGGCATATGCGGGGTGGAGGGAGTAGCCCTCGTCGAGCACCTTCTGGCTGTAGGTGATGGCCTCGGTGTAGTGTGCCGGCTGGCCGTAGACCTCGGCGTTGAGGTAGAGCCTTGCGAGGAGCGCGTAGGCGGCGCCACGCGGCGCGCGGCCATACTCCTGCTCGGTGCGGCCGGGCATCTTGTCCGCAATATCCTTCAGCTCGCTCTCGACGTAGTTGAACAGCCCTGTGGCGTCGGCAGCGGGCGGCACGTATGCCCCGGCCTTGTTGGCCTCGGTGACCATGGCTCCCTTACGGTAGAGGTCCAGCACCTGCCAGTAGGCCAGAGAGCGCATGAAGCGCGCCTCAAGGACGTACTCGTCGATGGTGGCCTTGTCGGAGGCGGAGAATCCGCCGCTACGCTCATTGGCGTTGCGGATGAACTCGTTGCACAGCGTGATGTCGTAGTAGAGCCAATAGTAGGTGTCGGACACCCACACGTCGCGCGAGTCCCACGCCAGGTCGTTGATGTCCGTCATGTTGTCGCCGCTCATCCAGCTGTAGACGAGCTCGTCGGTGCAGACGTCCTGGAGGTTGAAGTAGCAGCGCATGAAGTTCTCGCCCTTGTAGGTGGTGAGGTCGGCGTTGCCGTCGGAGCCCTTGAGCGTCAGGACGGAGTAGATTTTGGCCAGGACGGAGCGGTAGTTCTCCACGCTCGTGTAGACGTTGGACGAGGTGGTGTCCGTCTGCGGCTCCTGGTCCAGGTCGTCGCACGAAGCCGTGAGGCATGCGGCGCCCCAGGCGAGGAAGGCCATCGCTATATGTTTCAAGTGTTTCATTACAGTCTCTTGTGTTGTTAATTAACCAAGGTCGTCGGCCGACTTTTTAGAACTCGAGTCCGACGCTGAGCGAGAAAATCCTCGGGCGCGGGTAGAAGTCGAGGTCCACGCCATTGGGCACCTCGGGGTCCACGCCCGTGTAGTTGGTGACGGTGAAGACGTTCTGCACCATGAACGATGCGTTGACGTTCACCAGGTCGGCCACCTTGCCGAAGTTGTAGCCGAGGGTCACGTTGTCCATTTTGAGGAACGACGCGTTCTCGACGTAGTAGTCGGAGTAGGTCTGGCGCTTGGCGAAGCCCGTGCTGAGGTAGCTGCGGCTCATGTTGTTGAGCTGGCTCTCGTTGTACTTGATAGTCTCGAGGGCGCCGGTGTTCATGGCCGTGCCGTTGTAGACGTAGTTGCCAATGTTGCTACGGAGGCTCGTGCCGAGGGTCAGGCTGCGCCAGCGGAGGTTGAGCGAGAAGCCCATGATCCAGTCAGGGGCGGGTGAGTGGAAACGGTAGAGATCGTCGGTGGTAATCTCGCCGTCGCCATTGATGTCGGCGTACTGCCCCTCGATGGGCTTGCCGTTCTTGTCGTAGATCTGGTGATAGACGTAGAACATGTAGGGCTCGTAGCCCTCGGTGAGCACTTGCACCTGCTTGCCGTTGGCCGTCGGGCCGACGTAGGTGTTGGTGATGGCGGCGTTCTTCACGAGGCTGAGGTTCTTGACCTCCTGCTTCTGCCAGGCGGCGTTGAACGTCATGTCGAGAGTCCAGTCGTCATTGTCGACAGGCGTGCCGGAGAGAGTGAACTCGAAGCCCTGGCTGTCGACGTTGCCCACGTTTGTCAGGACGCTCTTGTCGAAGTTGACGCCGGCGGCCACGGAGACTGTCGCGAGGAGGTCCTCCGTCTTGCGGGTATAGTACTCCGCGCTGCCCGAGAGGCGGTTGTTGAAGAAACCGAAGTCGACACCGAAGTTCCACGACTTGGTGGTCTCCCACTTCAGGTCGTCGACGTAGGCGCGCGGGGCGTAGGTCGTCACGGCCTGATTTCCGAAGACGTACCTGTTAGTGGCTGTGCCCTGCACATATATGGGCTGGTAGGCGTAGTTGCCGATGCCCTCCTGCTGGCCCGTCACGCCGTAGCTGGCGCGCAGCTTGAGGTTGCTCAGGCTCTCAAAGCTCTGGAGGAAACTCTCCTCGCCGAGCCTCCATGCGAGAGCCACAGAGGGGAACGTGCCCCAGCGGTTGTCCTCGTTGAAGCGGCTGGTGCCGTCGCGTCGGATGGTGGCCGTGAGCATGTACTTGTCGTAGAACGTGTAGTTGAGGCGGCCGTAGTAGGAGAGCATGGCGTGGCGCTGCTCGTCGGCCTTGGAAGTCGACTGCACCTCGCCGTAGTAGTTCTTGTAGTCGAACGACGGTGTCTTTGACTTCCAGTACTGGAAGTCGTAGCCGGCGGTGAAATCGAGCCTGTTGGTCGGGTTGATCTCCTTATTGTAGTTGAGGTAGGCCGTAAGGAGTCGATTGTAGAGCTTCTGTGGGCCGTAGTCGTACCTCGTGCCGCCGCTGAGGAAGCCGCCGGCCGACTTAGGGTCGGTCGTCACGCTGCCCTCGCCCTTGCCATAGTCGTAGCCGAAGGTGACGTGGGCTCGCAGGTCGGGCAAGACGTGGAGGTTGTAGTCGACATCGATGTTGCCGACGAGACGGTTCACGTCGCTCTTGTCCTCCGTCTGGTTGAGGAGACCGACGGGGTTGAGGGATGCGCCGGCCACGGGCGTAGAGGCTATGACATTGCCATCGGCGTCGCGCGTGTAGGTGACGGCCTCGGTGTAGTTGTTGAACTGGTCCTTGCCCTCGTAGTGCGTGTGGACGGGCTGAGTCGGGTCGAACGTCGAGGCCGAGTAGATGGCGCTCGTCGAGGCGAACCTGTTCTTCGAGATCGTGCCTTTGAGGCTGAGGTTGATCTTGAGGTGGTCGTCGAGCAGGGAGGGGGAGATGTTGAGGTTGCCCGTGGCCCGTTGCGCCTTGTCGGTCATCAGGATGCCCTTCTGGCTGTAGTAGCCGGCCGAGAAGCGGATGGGCAGCTTCTTGGCTATGGAGCCCGAGATGGCGATGTTGTTGTCGGTGCCGTAGGCCGTCTCGAACACCTGGTCGTTCCAGTCGGTGTTGGCCTGGCCGAGCATGTTGGCGTAGCCGGCCTTGGTGGCCACGTCGACGAACTCGCTGCGGCTCATCATGTCGGCGAAGTCGTACGCCTTCTGGATGGAGTGGGTGGTGTTCACCGACACGTGGATGCCGTTGCCCGAGCCCTTCTTTGTCGTGATGATGATGACGCCGTTCGACGCGCGGCTGCCGTAGATGGCCGTCGACGACGCGTCTTTGAGGACCGTCATGCTCTCGATGTCCTGCGGGTTGATGAGGGCGAGGAAGTTGCTACCGTTGCCTGAGATGCCGCCGTTCTCAAGCGGCACGCCGTCGAGGACGATGAGAGGGTCGTTCGACGCGTTGAGCGACGCTCCGCCACGGATTTTGATGGACGAGCCGGAGGTGGGGGATCCGCTGTTGCTCATGATCTGAACGCCGGAGACCTTGCCATTGATGAGCTGCTCCGGGCTGTTGATGAGGCCTTGGTTGAAATCGTCGGCCGTCACGTTCTGGATGGCACCTGTGAGGTCGCCCTTGCGCTGAGTGCCGTAGCCTATGACCACGACGTCGCCCAGGGTGGCGATATCCTCGAGGAGGGTGACGTTGACCGTGTTGTCGGCCGTAAGCACGATGGTCTCAGTGTCGTAGCCTATGAAGCTGACCTGCAGGGTCTGCGACCCATCGGGCAGAATCAGGCGGTAGTTGCCGTCCATGTCGGTGACTGTTCCCGTAGTCGAGCCTTGCACGAGCACCGTCGCGCCAGGCAGTGGCTCGCCGAAGGCGTCGGTCACCTTGCCTGCTATCACGCGTCCGGTCGACTGCGCTGAAGCTTCCACGGGGGCTGTCGCCACGAGGCTCGCCAGGCAGGCCGAGGCAAGTAGCGAATGGAATGCTTTTCTCTGCATCAGAATGTTGTGTTATTAGTTAGAAGATTTTTGGGGCACCGCCCGCGTCGTCCGTAGCTGGTCTTTTTTGGGGGGGCTGATGGGGCGGATGTTAGCGCGTCGCGTTGTGTAAACGTCGCGCTAAATTGTGCAAATATAGGTAAAATGTCCTTTTGCGTATGCCCGCTGTTCGTTTGAACGTTGGTTTGCCGCCTGCCGCATTTCCTCAGTGAACCACTGAACGGACTGTGTGACAATGTTAAGGCGGCACGGGGCTTTTTACGGTCTTTGCAAACGATGGTTTAGCCCGTTTGCCTTGTTTTTAGGCTTGTTTGTGCCATATTCGTGCCGGTACTCTGAAAAGGGCTGTGCAATAACAAAAGGAGACAATTCTTTGCCAAGAAATTGCGTATGGCTTGCCGTTGTGGGCGAGATAGGGGGCTAATGGCTTATTTTTAGCATTATCGCGGTCCTGCGCTTCGCCCAGTTGACTTATATTCGCGGGTAGAATAACAAAACAAACAGTTATCAGATGAAACTTATCAAGTTTTTTGCAGTTGCCGTTCTCGCCGCTATGACGGCCGATGCGACGGCTCAGCTCACTAAGGACACCCACGGCTGGACCCGCGTGGAGCTCTCTTTCGACGCTCAGAAGATGAAGGAAAAGAACAATAACGCTTCTTGGGATGGTGAGAAGCAGAAGGGCGCGTCCATCGGCTTCATGAAAGGCGTCAACATCACGAGCAAGATGCCCCTCTTCCTCGACCTCGGCGCGCGCCTCGCATGGCTCCACTCGAAGGACGAGTTCCATGGCGGTGACACCAAGACCACTTTTATGAACATTGCAGTTCCCGTCAACGCCGCCTACAAGCTCAGCTTCGCGTCGTCGCCCATCTCTATCGTGCCTTTCTTCGGCCCGAACTTCAAGTTCAACTTCTATGGCCGCACGAAGACTTCCTACGACAACGGCGAGGAGAAGAAGTACAAGTGGCTCAACAGTGACGATGGTGACGCCCGCATCTTCCAGTTCGGCCTCAACCTTGGCGTAGGCGTGAACATCGAGCGTTTCTACGTCGGCTACACGTTCCAGCCCGACCTCTCGAGCTACGTCAAGCACGATGGCTATAAGCTGAAGACCATCAACAACTTCATCTCGCTCGGCGTTAGCTTCTAAGCTGCTGCCGCGGATAAGGAACAGAATGCGGGCGCACCCCTTAAAGCAAGGGTGCGCCCGCATTCTATTTTGTCCGCTCTTCGACGTAATGTGACGTGGCGTGGCTTACGCCTCCTCGCCGACCGTCTCGCCGACCATCATCCTGACGGTCTCCCATTCCTCATCCGTGAGTCCGGGGCAGATGGCGGCTATCCCGCTAAGTATCCTGTCGTGCGAGTCGCCGGGAGCGCTCACGCCCGTGGCGACGAAATCCGCCATGCGGCCGAGCTCCGTCACCACGTCGCCCGTCTCGTCGTCGTACTTCTCGACGGTCACTGTCTCCGTCCCGCCCGTTGCGTTGCCCTTGACAGCGAGGACGAAGAGCCACTCGCACTTGTTCACGTCGCCGCCCGCCTTATTGTAGTCGGCAGTCCGAACCACCCATTCGCCTTTTGAAAAATCAGAGTATGCGTTTGCCATAGGCTTATTTTTATATTGGGGCAGCTCGGGCTTCGCGCCTTGCCGCCGTCTCATTCTGGATGTGTAACGACGAAGCGTGTGTTTTAGTGTGTGGGTTGTTGCAATATTTGTGTTAAAAAATAAAAACAGGGATATGCCGGGTTGCAACCTTGCGCGGGAGCGCGAGTCGTTCCGAAGCAATTGCGCCTTTTAAAAGGGTGTTTGAAAGGCGTTTAAAATGTATTTGAAAAGCGTTTGGGCCTATGGCTTTGAGCTATGGTGGAGGCGGTGGGGTGCGGGAGCTTGTGACAAAAAAAAGGAGCAGCTCTGTGTGAGCTGGTCCTCGCTGTCTTGGTAGCCGATAAGAGAATCGAACTCTTATTGCCAGATTGAGAATCTGATGTCCTAACCGTTAGACGAATCGGCCGTATGTCTCTTTCGTTGACGATGCAAAATTATATACTTGTGTCCGTATTTCCAAACCCAGACCCAATAATTTGTGATATTTTTTCTCGTGTGCCGGCCAAGTCGTCGGGCGATAGCTCGATGTAGCCGCCGTCGGCCTTAATCCAGGTCAGCTGTTTCTTGGCGTAGTGCCTTGTGTTCCTTTTGATTAGCCTAACGGCCTCGTCTTTGTCGTATTCCCCCCTGAGGTAGGCGAACATCTCGCGGTAGCCGACGGTGTTGAGGGGCGTGAGAGAAGAGAACTTCGTGAGGCTGCGAACCTCGTCCTCCAGTCCGGCGGACACCATCTCGTCCACCCGCTTGTCAATCCTCTCGTACAGCTCCTCTCGGCTTCTCATGGCTGCCAGTTTTATCACGTCGAAGGGCCTCTCCTTTGTAGTGCCGCGCCTAAGAGCGGACACGGGTCCTCCGCTGACTATGCACAGCTCGATGGCGTGGAGCACTCGTCGCGGGTTCCTTATGTCGCACGAGGCGAAGTAGGCGGGGTCCAGGCTCCGCAGCCTCTCCTGCATGGCGGCGAGACCTTTTCGCCCAAGCTCGTCCTTCAACTGGTCGCGCAGGGCGATGGGGACATCGGGCATCTCGTCAATGCCCCTTACGACAGCGTCGACGTACATCATGGAGCCGCCCGTGAGGATGGCCCGTCCACCTCCGCGGGCGAAGACATCGGGCAGCAACGACATCACCGCCTGCTCATAGTCGAACGCGTTCATCGGCTGCGCGACGCTCCGGCACCTCACGAGGTGATGTGGAACGCGGGCCATCTCGGCCTCCGTAGGCGCCGCCGTGCCTATCGACATCTCGCGGTACACCTGCCTGCTGTCGGCCGAAATAATCTCGCAGCCGAGAGCCTCGGCCAGCCCTATGGCCAAGCCCGTCTTGCCGACGGCCGTAGGGCCGGTGAGGACAATCAGCACGTCCCTGCTCACTCTTTCCATCTTTAATTGAACCTTATGGACTTGGCGGGGCTGATGCTGGCCACGAGACCCGAAGGTCCGAGCATGAGCAGCAGACACATGACGCCCACCCCGATGTTGAGCAGGACAAGGTGAGCCGCACTCAGCAGTATGGGCACAGTGTCGAGATAATAATTGTCGGGGTCGAGCCCCACGACGCCCGTGGCCGATTGGAGGGCGCAGAGGCCGACGCCAATGACGTCGCCCGCAAGGAGTCCGATGCCCACTATGCGTAGAGCCATGGTAATGAACACTTTGCGCAGCATACCGTTGGTGGCCCCTAAGGCTTTGAGGACTCCTATCGCGTTGGTATGCTCCAAGATGAGGATAAGCAGGCCCGACACCATATTGAGCCCCGCCACGGCTATGACGAGCACGAGGATGACGAGAATATTCTGGTCGAGGAGGTCGAGCCACCCGAAAATCTGAGGCTGGAGGTCGCGGATGTTGCGGACGCGCAGCATATCGTCGCCGTCGCCCTCGTGCCCCACGACGAGGTTGGCAATGTCGTCCGCCACGTCGTCCATCCTGTCGAAATCGTTGAGCAGCACCTCGTAGCCTGAAATTTGTGAGTCGTCCCATCCGTTGAGCTGTGCGAGGTGGCGCATATCGACGAAAGCCATGCTCTTGTCGAACTCCTCGAAATGCGAGTCGAAGACGCCGCAGAGAGTGAAACGGCGTGCGCGCACCTTGCCATCCTGCACGAAGAACATCCTCACGGCAGAGCCGACATCGAGCTTGAGCAGCGAGGCGAGAGCGTGCGACATGAGGATGCCGTCGCCCTTGGCGGAGTCGGGAGTCGCCACCACATCGCCCCCGACGAGGCACGAGCGCAGGAAATCCCAGTCGTAGCTTGCGTCGACACCCTTCAGGGCCACGCCTTGGAACGCGTCGTCGGTCTTTATGATGCCCGGCTTGGTGATGTAGGGTTGGACGGAGCGCACGCCCGCCACATGGCGGATCGAGTCCGTAAGGACCGAGTCGCGGGAGACGGGAGGAGTCTCGAAAGAGCTGTTGAGGTTGAGCCCCGTAATCTGGATGTGGGTGCCGAAGCCCACAATCTTGTCGCGGATCTGCTGCTTGAAACCGAGTCCCACGGCCAGCGACACGATCATGACGACCATGCCGAGGGCTATGGCCGCGGTGGCCACCTTGACGGCGGGCCCGCTCAGCCTGCGCTCCTCGGAGTCGCCATTCATCAGGCGCTTGGCTATGAAGAAGCTTATGTTCACCTTCAGTCCTCTTGCTTTGTCCTTACTCCCCCAGGGAGCGCATCCTCTTCTCGCCCTCGGTCAGAGGCGACCCGCTCTCGGGCGTGCGGCCGGGGTACTGCTTCAGGGCCCGGGCCAGGAGGTCGAGCGCTATGGCGAGATCCTCGCACTTGAGGGTGTAGGCAATGCGCACCTCGTTGCGGCCCAGCGTACGGTTGGAGTAGAAGCCGGCGGCGGGGGCGAGCATGACCGTCTGGTTGTTGTAGCTGAAATCGGCGAGCAGCCATTTGCAGAACTTGTCGGAGTCGTCGATAGGCAGGCGCGCCACGGTGTAGAAGGCTCCGCGCGGCATAGGGGAGTAGACGCCGGGAATCTTATTGAGCCCGTCGAGCAGGAAGTTGCGTCGTTTGCAGTACTCCTGGTTCATGTCGCGGAAATACTCCTCCGGCACGTCGAGCGACGCCATGGCGGCGATCTGGCCGAAAGTGGGCGGGCACAGTCGCGCCTGGGCGAGCTTGAGTGCGGACTGGATTACGGCCTTGTTGCGCGAGGCGAGCAGGCCAATGCGCAGGCCGCACTCGCTGTACCGCTTTGAGACCGAGTCGACCATTATGACGTTGTCGTCCACGTCCTTGAGGTACATTGACGAGTAGTATTGCGCCCCGTCGTAGCAGAACTCGCGGTAGACCTCGTCGCAGATGAGGAAGAGGTCGTGCTTTATGATCAGGTCGCGCAGCTGGTTCATCTCCTGCTCCGAGTAGAGGTAGCCCGTAGGGTTGTTCGGGTTGCAGATCATGATGGCCTTGGTCTTGTTGGTGATGACCTTCTCGAACTCCTCGATGCTTGGCAGCGTGAAGCCGTTCTCGATGGTTGACGTTATGGGCACGACGCAAGCCCCGGCGGCTGCGGCGAACGCCTCGTAGTTGGCGTAGAAAGGCTCGGGGACGATAATCTCGTCGAGGGGGTCGAGGCAGCTCATGAAAGCGAAGAGCACGGCCTCGGAGCCGCCGCAGGTCACGAGCATCTGGTCGGGCGTGATGTTGATGCCGACGGACTGGTAGTACTTAGACAGTTTGCGGCGGTACTCTGGCATCCCGGCCGAGTTGGAGTACTCCACGATGGGTATCTTGGCCTCGCGGACGGCGTTGAGGGCCACCTCGGGCGTGAGGATGTCGGGCTGGCCGATGTTGAGGTGGAACACGCGGAGGCCGCGAGCCTTGGCGTCGTCAGAGTAGGGGACGAGTTTTCGTATGGGTGACGACGGCATTATTATGCCGCGCTGTGATATGGATGGCATTGTCAGATCTTGTTTGTCTCGGTTGCAAATTTACGTAATTAGGCATTTCATACGGCAAAGCCCCCGCGTCCGAATGCCGTTTGCCGGCTTCGTTCGTGGGGGCTTGGACCGCTTATGCTTTAGCTTGGCCTCGCTTTTGCGCCTTGCTCTGTGCTGCCGATGGTCGCGGCCGTCACTTGGCTATGCGGGTCATGCCCCCAGTCCGAGGGCCGCCGCCGCCGCGTCGATGCGCGCGAGAGTCTCGTCCTTGCCTATGAAGACGAGGATATGGAAAATAGACGGGCCTTGCGACACGCCCCAGATGGCCAGGCGGAGCGTGTTCATAATCTGGCCCATGCTGAACCCGTTGGCCACGATCCAGTCGTGGGCCTTGGCCTCGCTCTTGGCGGGGTCGGTGAGGTCGTCGGCCGCCAGGATGTCGCGCAGCAGGAGGAGCTTGGCCACGTTGTCGGCCTTCCAGAACTTCGTGACGCTCTTCTCGTCGTATGACGCGGGGCGGATGAAGAGCTTCTCGGTGAGATCCACGAGGTCGCGCGGGAATGTTGCCCTCTCCTTGATGAGGCTTATGGCCTGCGCCGCACGCTCGGGGGAGACCTCCATGCCACGCTCGGCGTAGATGGGGGCCGTCATCTTGGCCAGCTCGTCGTCGGGCGTCATGCGGAGGTACTGCGCGTTGAACCACTTGGCCTTGTCGGGGTTGAAGCGCGCGCCGGCCTTGGAGACCTTCTCAAGGTTGAACGCGTCGATGAGCTCCTGCATGGAGAATATCTCCTGCTCCGTGCCGGGGTTCCAGCCGAGCAGGGCGAGCATGTTGATGAAAGCCTGGGGCAGGTAGCCCTCCTCGCGGTAGCCCATGGCTGTTGAGCCGTCGGGCGCTTTCCAGAGCAGCGGGAAGACGGGGAACCCGAACTTGTCGCCGTCGCGCTTGCTCAGCTTGCCCTGGCCCTGGGGCTTGAGCAGGAGGGGCAGGTGGGCGAACTGGGGTCGGGTGGACTCCCATCCGAAGGCCTTGTAGAGCAGGTAGTGGAGTGGGAGCGAGGGCAGCCACTCCTCGCCTCGGATGACGTGGGAGATCTCCATCAGGTGGTCGTCCACGATGTTGGCGAGGTGGTAGGTGGGCAGCTGGTCGGCGCTCTTGTAGAGCACCTTGTCGTCGAGGGTGGAGGTGTTGATGGAGATGTGGCCACGGATGATGTCGTCCATCTGGACGTCCTCGTTCTCCGGCATCTTGAAGCGGATGACCCACTGGTCGCCGCGCCCGATGCGCTCCTTGACCTCGTCCTGGGGCAGCGCGAGGCTCGTCTGGAGCTTGGTGCGCACTGTCTGGTCGTAGGCGAATGTTTTGCCTGCGGCCTCGGCCTCCTTGCGGAGCTTGTCGAGTTCCTCGGCGGAGTCGA
This sequence comes from Marinilabiliaceae bacterium, assembly GCA_051875415.1. Lineage (GTDB taxonomy): Bacteria > Bacteroidota > Bacteroidia > Bacteroidales > Marinilabiliaceae > W3P20-009. Next base: position 108,280 of record JBJEGU010000008.1, on the reverse strand, counting down.
AGGCGTAGTACGCCCATCCGTTGTCGACGAGCTGTGTGGCGTACTTGAGGTAAATCTCCTTTCGCTCGCTCTGGCGGTATGGGGCGTGCGGACCGCCTTGCTCGACGCCCTCGTCGGTCACGATGCCGCACCACTTGAGGCTCTCGATGATGTAGGCCTCGGCGCCAGGGACGAAGCGTTGGCTGTCGGTGTCCTCAATCCGGAGGATGAAGTCGCCGCCATGCTGACGGGCGAAGAGGTAGTTGTAGAGGGCCGTGCGAACGCCACCAATGTGCAGCGCGCCCGTGGGGCTGGGTGCGAAGCGAACTCGCACGCGGCGTGTGTTGTCTGACATCTGCTGAGCTGAGTTGAAAACAGTAATGTTGTGTGGAAACAAAAAGAGCCACCTCGAAGGTGAGGCAGCTCATTGTGAGATTGGTAGCCGATAAGAGAATCGAACTCTTATTGCCAGATTGAGAATCTGATGTCCTAACCGTTAGACGAATCGGCCGGCGATAGGTTGTCTACCTCTGAGGAAGACGATGCAAAATTACAGCTTTGTTTTGGAAAAGCAATAGGGGAGGGGGAGATTTTTCTGTTGGGGTGCGTCGGGAGGTGGAATTTTGTGCGGGTGGTGGAGGTTGGGGTGTGGAAAGGTATTAGGGTGGGCTTTGCAAAAGAATGTAGGTTTGCCTAAATTAGCCTCTCGTTGCGCGGTGCGCCGTGATGCGTTATGGCCTCTGAGGCAATGGTTAAAAGACGTTGGGCTTCGCCCTTCGTTTTTCACGCTCGGCAGAGCGAACTGGGTCCGCTCTGCTCTCGCTTAGTCAAAACGTTGGGCTTCGCCCTTCGTTTTTCACGCTCGGCAGAGCGAACTGGGTCCGCTCTGCTCTCGCTTAGTCAAAACGTTGGGCTTCGCCCTTCGTTTTTCACGCTCGGCAGAGCGAACTGGGTCCGCTCTGCTCTCGCTTAGTCAAAACGTTGTAAACCGTAATTTATATGATAGACTTGCGCCGCCATGCGCCGGGCCGTGTGCCTCTTGGAGTTAAAGTGAGGCGTGTCGTATGGAATGTGGCGTCGGCCGTCCTGTTCCGTCCGTTCATTACCCCGTTGTTCGCGAAGTGGCGTATCGCCATTCTGAAGCTCTTTGGGGCTGAGATGGCGTGGGACAGCAATGTTTACGCCTCGGTGAGAATATGGGCCCCGTGGCGGTTGCGGATGGGGCACAGGGCTTGTCTTGGCCCCGGCGTGACGTGCTACAATCAGGATTGGGTAGTCCTGGAAGATGATGCCGTGGTGTCGCAGCGCACGTACCTATGCACTGCGGGACACGACGTGGACATGAGAAACACTGCCGACCGCTCACTTGTCACTTCGCCCATCGTGTTGCGGGCAGAGTCGTGGGTAGGCGCATGCGCGTTCATTGGAATGGGCGTAGAAGTGGGTGAGGGCGCCATTGTGGGCGCAACAGCGTCGGTGTACAGAAGTGTCGAGCCGTGGACTATCGTGGGCGGCAATCCGGCAAAAGTTATAAAGATGAGGAGAATTAAAGATTTAACAAGGGGGGGGGAGTTAAAATTTCAACACAGGAGCGGGCTTGACCTCTTACTCTCTGATGTTTCACATGGCGCAACGCCGCAAAAACGTCGCGCCTGATGGGACGGAAGAGGATTGGCATCATTACAATTGTCAAAGTCAACAATTACGGGGCCGAGCTGCAGGCCTACGCCACTCAGCGGAAGCTGAACCTGATGGGCTATGACGCGGAGATTATTGACTATCTCTACTACCGGAACCCGGGTCATATCAGTGAGTCCGAGTCGCGCCCTTTCTACCCATACCCCCTGAAGAACCGGGTGAAGGAACTCGGGCTAAAGGTCATTGACATGTTCGGGCGGCTGCGCAGGACCGACATGGGGAAGAGGCGAGATGCGAACTTCGCCAAGTTCCATCGGCAGTACAGCCGTTTCTCGGGACGGCAGTACCGTCGTCACTCTGAGCTCTTCGGGAATCCGCCCGCCTACGACGTCTACTGCGTAGGCAGTGACCAGGTATGGAATCCGCGGTGCTTTACGAACCTTGACGCGTATTTCCTCGACTTCGCCCCGGAAGGCACGCGGCGGTTCAGCTACGGCAGCAGCTTTGGCGTAAAGGAAATCCCTGAGAGCGCGAAAGAGGCGTACGCCCGTTACCTGTCCCGCATAGACTGTTTGAGCGTCCGCGAGTGTACGGGCGTCGACATTGTCAAGCGTCTGACGGGGAGGGAGGCCAGGCTTGTCGCCGACCCGACCCTGTTGCTGAGCAGGGAGGAGTGGATGGCTGTGGCAGAACCCGTGGGCGACTTGCCCGAGAGATATGTCCTTGTATATGAACTCCATTCCACGCCCTACCTTATGGACGTGGCTCGTGAGGTGGCTCGTCAGAGAGGGTGCAAGATTGTCAGGATATGTAAGGATGCCCGCTACGGCTCATCGGAAAGTGGTGACACTGTTGTAGACGTCACTGATGCCGGGCCCTCGCAGTTTATTTATCTCTTCGACAAGGCCAGCGCCGTGGTGACGAACTCGTTCCACGGGACGGCTTTCAGCGTTAACTTCCGCAAGGAGTTGTTCTGCGTCCTTTCCGCGACAGCCACTAACAACGGCCGCCAGGAGAGCCTGCTTAAGAGGCTCGGGTTGGAAGACCGGCTGCTCTATGACGATGAGCGGCGCGCCCCTGCCGCCCTTGCCCCGATAGATTACGAGAGTGTCGGCCGGAGATTGGAGGCTTTACGCGAGGATTCTGTAGAGTTTATTAAGGAGGCGGTGGGATGAGCGGCGGAAAGAGACTCCCCAAGCTGTGCGACGCCGACAGGTGCACGGCATGTTCCGCCTGCTACAGCGTATGCCCCAGAGGAGCTATCGCGATGCGCGAGGACGCTCACGGAGAGCTGCATCCGGTGGTCGACACTGACGCTTGCGTCGGGTGTGGGATGTGCGAAAGGACATGCCCTGAGAATGGGATAGCTGCCGTCGGGCGGCGCGGCAAGCCAACCATCTATTGCTGCTGGCTGAAAGACGAGGCGAAAAGACGGGAGAGTACATCGGGCGGGGCGGCCTATGCCATATCGTCCTTTGTCATTGAGCAGGGAGGGCGCGTATGGGGTGCGGCCTACGACGAGAACATGTCCGTCCGCTACACCGAGGCTGACACGCTTGAGGCGCTTGGCAGAATCCAGAAGTCGAAGTATGTGCAGTCGTATGTCGGTGACGCCTTCAAGGCTATAAAGAAGGAGCTTGACGGAGGCGACCTCGTGCTGTTCGCCGGCACCGGGTGCCACGTGAAGGGACTCCGAGCATATCTGCGCAAGGACTATGAGAACCTGATAACTGTCGACATAGTCTGCCATGGCGTGCCCGGGCAGGGCGTCTTCATTAAATATAAGGATTGGCTGGAGAGTCGTTACCACGACAAACTGGTGGATTACCAGCCGAGATATAAGAGACCGGACGGGAAGGAGTCCGGCTATGCCTCAGCCGCCATATTCAAGGAGCGGGGACTGGTGATGCTCGAACGCCGTGATAACGCGTACTTCACTGGTTTTCAGCGCAACCTCTTCCTGCGCCCCAACTGTTTCGACTGCCAGGCCAACGGCGAGGAACGGTTCTCCGACATTACGGTCGCGGACTTCTGGGGGCTTGGAAGGCTGAAACCATTCGAAGATTACAAGCAGCGGGCATTGGGAATATCGATGTTGGCGCTTAACAATGAGAAAGCCCGCAACCTGTTTTACGGATTTTCCACCAGACTCGTCTATGAAGAGCGATCCTACCGCGAGGCGAGTCTGGCGAACGCTCAGTATTACCGTTCTGTAAAGCCGAGTCCGCTCAGGGAGCGGTTCCTGAGTGAGTATCCTGACGGTTCGTGGGATTACTTGTCGGGCAAGTATATGCGCATGACGGCAAAAGAGAAGGCGCAAAACTATCTGAAGAAGTTAATCCCATCCGACATGTTGTCATACATAAAGCACAAGGTGAAATGGATAAAGTAACGGACGGGGAAGTCTTTGAAAAATACGTGGACAACTACACGAAGGGTGAAAAATTGCGCCGACTATGCTGGAACTTATGCCGCGCCATTCTGTTCCGTCCCTTCGGATTGCCAATATTCAAGAAGTGGAGAAACGCGGTACTGAGGGCGTGGGGGGCGAAGATAGGCTCGGGCAGTGTGGTACACGCAAGCGCGAAAGTGTGGGCGCCTTGGAATCTGGAGGTCGGCCAGATGACATGCATAGGGCCAGACTCCATAATATACAACCCAGGTAAAATAAAAGTCGGCAATAAGGCGACCATATCGCAGTACGCCTACCTGTGCACGGCCACTCACGACTATGAGGTAAAAGCCCATACGCTCTATTGGAAGCCCATAGTCGTAGGAGACAGGGTGTGGGTGGCGGCTCGTGCCTTCGTCGGGCCGGGCGTGACGATAGGCGAGGGCGCCATTGTTGGGGCAACGGCCTCGGTATTCAAGGATGTGGAGCCGTGGACGGTTGTCGGCGGAAACCCGGCGAAGGAGATTAAGAAAAGGTTTTTAAAGGATGCTTGAAAGGTGTTTGACGGACGCTTGAAAGTCGCCAACGCACGAAAGTTTTGGGTGCGGGGCGGTTGAACGAGGCTGAGTGACGTGAGAGAATGGTCGCAACGAGTTGTCGCGTGAGGCCGCTCTAACGGGCAAAAATGGCTACCTTAGCACCGATAAGTATTCAACCGGAAAAACATGTCAACGAGAATAGCAGCCATCATCCTCACGAAGGACGAGGAGATGCACATAGAGCGGTGCATTAAATCGCTGGCGGGCGTATGCAGCCAAATTCTTGTTATAGATTCTTTCAGCACCGACCGCACCGAGGAGATAGCCACCCGACTCGGCGCACGCTTCGTCAGGCACAAGTTTGAGAATCAGGCGCAGCAGTTCAATTGGGCGATTGACAATCTCGACATAGACGCCGACTGGATTTGGCGAGTCGACGCCGACGAGTATATAAGCGCCGAACTCGGACAAAAGGTTCTCTCCGCGATTGAGACATGCACCGTCGACACGAACGGCATATACGTCAACAAGGCGATTGTCTTCCAAGGGCGCAAGCTGCGGCACGGCGGTTGGTACCCCGCCCCTCAGATAAAGGTAGTCCGCAAGGGCTTTGGACGGAGCGAGAACAAGGTCATGGACGAGCACTTGATCATCACATCCGGCACGACAATATACGTGGATGGCGACCAGACGGACGAGAACCTCCATGACCTGACGTGGTGGACTGAGAAGCACAACCGCTACGCGAGCCGCGAGGCGATAAACATGCTCAAGATGCAATACGGGCTCGATGAGGAAGGCGAAGGCGTAGAGCCGAGGCTGCTTGGCAACGACGCTGAGAGGAAGCGGTGGCTAAAGCTCCGATACGCCCGCATGCCGCTCTTTGTCCGGCCTTTCCTCTACTTCATCGCCCGCTACATCCTCAAAGGCGGATTCCTCGACGGGAGGGCCGGCTTCATATGGTATGTCCTTCAGGGTTTCTGGTACCGCTTCCTCGTCGACGCCAAAGTCTTTGAAATCAAGAAGCGTCTCGCGTTCGACGACGAAAAAATCGTCGCCCACCTCAAAGCGGGCGACGCGCCGGGCGGGGCGAGATAGCCCCCGCCTCACTTCACCAGCATGACCACGCTGCCGCAAGTGATGAGCAGGGCCCCTATGATGACCCTCGGGCTCACAGGCTCCTTGAGCAGCACGAACGACAGGATGATGGTCATGACAACACTCAGCTTGTCGACAGGCGCCACGCGCGAGACGTCGCCCGCCTGCAGGGCCTTGAAGTAGAAGAGCCACGACAGGCCCGTGGCGGCTCCCGACAGGATGAGGAAGAGCCACGTGTGGCCGCCTATGTTCTTCAGGCCGCCGGCCTGATTGCCGAAAATCACGATACCCCACGTTATGAGAAGTATGACTCCCGTCCGGATGGCCGTGGCCAAATCGGAGTTGATGTCACGGACGCCAATCTTGGCGAAGATGGCCGTCAGCGCGGCGAAGAGCGCCGACAGCAAAGCGTAATATTTCCACATATTGGACGCGAATTTAGTATAGCTACATTATTGGTTGGATTTCATCCTTCGTTTTTCACGCTCGGCAAAGCGAACGGGTTCGCCCTGCTCTCGCTTAACCGAAGCGCGGCTCCGGCTCGTCGCGATAGATGGTCATCAGCAGCCACGGCAGCACGAGGAGCAGGAGTGGCAGCGCCGCGGCGAACCCGCCTATGACGGCCACGGCGAGGGGCTGCTGCATTTGCGCCCCGAGTCCGATGCCGAGGGCCAGGGGCATGAGCGCGAGGACCGCCCCTATGGCCGTCATGAGCTTGGGGCGGACGCGCAGGGCTATGGCGTAGTCGACCGACTGGGCGACGTTGCCGCCGGCGGCCCTGTTGCGCCTATATTGCCAGACGGTGAAGATGGCGTTCTCGGCAATGATGCCGACCACCATTATGATGCCCGTGTAGCTGCTGACGTTGAGCGGCACGCCCGTGAGACCGAGCGCTATGAGGCAGCCGCCGATGCCCATGACGGAGATGCCCAGCACGGCGAGAGAGACGAGCCACTCGCGGAAGAGGAGCAGGAGGACCGTGAGGACGAGCATGACGGCAAGGGCGAGAACCGTGGCCAGCTCTGTGAACGACTGCCTCTGCTCGGCGAAGGCCCCGCCGAACGAGACGCTGTAGCCCGAGGGCAGCGCGAGCCTCTCGCCGAGCGTCCGCCTTATCTCAGCCACCGCGCCGCCCAGGTCGCGGCCTTCGAGGCGCGCCGTGAGCGTTATGTCGCTCTTCAGGTCCTCGCGCCGCTGCTCAATCTCGCCCTGCGCCACGCTGATGTCGCACAGCAGGCCGAGGGGGCGCGACGAGCCGTCGGGCAGGAAGATGGGCAGGGTGGACAAAGCCTCGGGCGTGAGATCCGAGAAATCGTTGAAGCGCAGCAGGATGCGCCTCATCTGCTCACCCTCTTGGACTGAGCCTATCTGCAACCCGCCCGTCATGGCCGCCTGGGCGGGGTTGGGCTCGATGACGTCGGGCGGCTGGCAGAGGGCTATGCCGCCCGTGTGGGCCTCGAGCTGCTGCTGGAAGTCGGAGAGCGTGATGCCGAGCATCGCGAGACGCTCCTCGCGGGGAGTGAAGATGAGCGACGCGCCGGCCGGCACGAGGCCGTTGTCGATGTCCACTACGCCTGGGACGGACTGCATGGCCTCCTCGGCATCGTGGGCGAGCCTCTGGAGGGTGGGGTAGTCGTCGCCGAAAATCTTCACCTCGATGGGCTTCGGGGTGCTCATGAGGTCGCCCAGAAGGTCGGATATTCGCTGGCCGAAGTCGATGGTCATGAGCGGCACGGCGGCATGGAGGTCGCGGCGCAGGTCGCTTATGACCTCTGGCGTGCTCTCGCGGCGGCCTTTGCGGAGCTGGATGAGGTAGTCGCCGAAGTTGCTCGGGCGCGTCTTGAACGACATGCCCAGGGCCGTGCGGCGCGAGTAGGTCTCGACATCGGGGTGGGCCATTATGACGCGCTCCATCTGTCGGCATAGGCGGTCCGTCTCCTCAATGTCGGTGCCGGCGGGCGAGTGGTAGTCGAGCACTATGGTGCCCTCGTCGAGGTCGGGCAGGAAGCCCGAAAGGAGCCTTGACGAGGCCGCCCACCCGCCGGCGGCGAGGACGACGAGGAACGCCACGGCGGCCGCGGGCTTGCGGTAGAGCCTCGTGAGGATGCCAATCTTGCGGACCGAGTCGGCCTCAAGCTCCCTCTCGCCCGCCGCAGGCTTATCCGCAGACTTTGGGCGGAGACGCTCCTTGTAGCCGATGACGATATGGAGGACGGGCAGGAGCAGCCACGTGACGAAGAACGAGGCCACGAGGGTGAGCAGCATGGTGTCGGACAGCTCCTTGAAGAAGCTGCCCGCAAGCCCGCTCATCAGCCGGAAAGGGAAATGGATGACGATGGTTGAGAGCGACGACGCCACCATGGCGGGGAAGAGTCCGCTGATGGCGCGGCGCACGGCCTCGGACGGCGACAAGCCCGGCGCCTCCTCGTGTTCGCGGTAAATCTGCTCGATGATGACAATGGCGTCGTCGATGATGAGGCCGACGGACGCGGCCATGGCCCCGAGCGACATGACGTTGATTGTAATGCCCGCCAGGTGGCAGAGCAGGATGCTGAAGGCCACGGTGACGGGGATGGTGAGCATCACGGCGAGGCTCGACCGCCACGAGCGCAGGAAGAGGACCATGACGCATATGGCGAGGAAGAGGCCCTCGAAGATAGTCCTCATGACGCTGCCTATGCTGTCGCCGACGAATGCGCTCTGGTCGTAGTAGGGCTTCAGCTCGTAGCCTTGCGGCAGTTGGCGGCGGATCTCCTCGGCCTTGGCGTGCGCCCCTTTGGCGAAGTCGATGAGGTTGACTCCCGGCTGCTTCACGAGGTCGATGAGAACGGCGTCGTTGCCGTCGGCATTTATTTTGAGGAACTCCTGCTGCTCCTGGATGACGACCTCCGCCACGTCGGCCAGGCGGACGACGCGGTTGCCACAGTCGCGGATGATGACCTGGCGGATGTCGTCGGCGGAGTTGAGCCTCTGATCCGTTATGGCCATGTAGAGCCGTCCGTAGCCCGCCACGTTGCCATCGCCCGCCACGAAGTTGGTCTCGTCGAAGGCGGCCTTTATCAGGCTGGGCGTGACGCCCAGTGCCGTCATCTTGTCCGGGTCGGGCTTCACGACAAACTCCTTGGCCTTGCCGCCCCGGACGACGACGTTGCTGATGCCGTCCACTTGCGAGAACATGGGGCGGACGATGAGGTTGCCCGCGTCGCGGAGCTCGATGCGGCCGTGCGTCTTGCTCTCAAGCGTGAAGCCGAGGACGGGGAACAGCGACTGGTTCATGGCCTCGGTGCTGATGACCGTGGCGGCGGGCAGGTAGTTCTTGATCTCGCCTATGCGGCTCTCCAGCTGAGTCTTGGTGGCGTATATGTCCATCCCCCACCGGAAGAACACGTCGACCACGCAGCTGCCGCGGCTCGTGCTGCTTTTCACGACCGTGACGCCCGGCACTTTCTTCACAGCGCTCTCAAGGGGCTTGGTGACGGTTATCATCATCCGGTCGACGGGCTGCTGGCCGGCGTCGGCTATGACGGTGATGCGCGGGAACAGGACCTCGGGGAAGAGGCTCGTCGGCATCTGCGTATAGCTCCACACCCCTGCGAGAAGGAGCAACACGCCCACGAAAAGTATCGGGCGGCGGAAGACAAGATGGAGGCCTTCACTCCCTGCTGCTCTCATAGCTCGCCCTCCTTTCTCGTGACAGTAACCTCGTCGCCGTCCTCCAAGCCATATCCGCCTGCGGCTATCAGACAGTCGGCGGTTGAGAGGCTGTCAGCCTCGACCTCTATCTCCGACGCCGTGCGGCAGACGACCCTCACCGCCACCTTGCGCGCCTTGCCGTCCGCCGTGAGGCGAAGCACCCAGTGGCTGGCCATGGCCTCGTCGCTCTGCACGACGCCCTGCGGGACGATGAGTCCGGCCTTGCCGCCCCCGTGCCCAGTATTGAACACAGCCGTGGCGCGCAGCCCCTCGGGCAGCCATGTCTGGCCATCAGTCACGGCCGTCAGCCGTTCAGCCTGTGAGGCGGGGTCCACCGTGGCCTGGGTGGCGCGCACCGTGGCACGGAGCCGCTCGCCGTCGGGCAGCACTATGGCGCACCTGTCGCCCGCATGCGCCAACCGCCTCAGCTCGAAAGGCACGCTAATGTCGAAGACGAGGCTGTTGAGCTCGGCAATGGCGCACAAGGCGGCCCCATCGGCGGCATAGTCGCCCTTGCTGAGGCTCACGCCGAGCACGATGCCCTCAGCCGCCGCCTTGATGTCGACCACCCCCTCGTCAGAGTCGCCTCCCACGGCGCGCCGCTCCTTGCTTTCGAGGCGGAAGATCGTCTGGCCGGCCTCGACCACCGACCCGCTCGTGACGAGAGCCTCGGCGACGAACCCATCTATGGGCGACGTGACGGCGGACTTCCGCGTGTAGCGAGTAGTCGCGGGGAAAGAGGTCGTCCGCTCCAGATGGCCCGCCACGCCGTGCGTCACCTCCACAGAGGTTCTGACCGGGGCCTCCTCCGCCTGCCCCTCTTGCGCCCCGCTGCCGCCGCACGCCGTGAGGCTCAGGGATACGGCTGCCGCCGTGAATGTTCGAATGATGTTTAACATGCTTTCAAATGCCATTTAATCACCAGTTCCAGTAATTGTAGGCGGCAACGACGAGCTGCCTGTTCGTCATCAGCGTCATAAGGTCCCTCTCGGCTCTTACCTTGCTACGGAGGACGGTAATGAAGTCCAGGACCGACCGTTGCCCCGCCCTCATCTCCTTATCGTAGTCGGCGATCACGCTGTCGTACTCAATAATCTGCGCATTGAGAATCCGCGCCCGATTGTCGTAATCAGCCAATTGCTTTAGGCATTGGCTCTTCCGCAGCGCGCGCTGCCGCTCCGCGTCGCTCTTGTAGGCCGCTATGGTGCTTTGCTGCAAGAGGGACTGCCGCTCCTTCCACCGCCTCTGCCTGCCATCGAAGATGGTCCAGGCGAACGTCAGACCCGCGCTCCACCCGAAGTGGCGATTCCACTGGGCGAAGTCGCCCGTCCGCATGCCCGCGTCCAGAGTCAGGTCGAGCCGTGGCCTGTACTGGGCGTCGAAAGCGTCGAGCTCGGCGCAGACCCTCAGGCTGTCCAGCCTATACTGCTCGGCGAAGAGGCTCGCCCCGCCCGAAGTGGCGCGCAGTGTCACGGCATCGGCCGAGGCGAAGGGGCGGCTCGTGGTGTCGGTCAGCCCGCAGAGAATGTTGAGGTCCGCCACGTGCGCGCTGAGCGACTGCCGGCTTGCGGCCTGCGCCTCCTTGTTCGCCTGCCGCTCTATTTGCAGCAGCCGGACGTCCGACTGCCGGGCCATGCCGCTCTGGGCGAGCCTGCGCACCACCTCCGTCTGCCTATGGAGCAGAGCGTCCACGCTGTCGGCGAAGTCGACTTGCACCTCGTCGAGGACGCAAATGAGGTAACGCTCGGCGACGGAACGCTCCAGCGCATGCTCCTCCATCCGGAGCGAGTTGTCGGCCGCACACTCTGCAATCTCCGTCAGCGCGCTCTCCGCCCTGAACGCCCCACGGCCCAGCAGGGGCTTAGTCCACGTGAGACCCGTATGGAGGTGTGTGCTGCTCTCGCCAAGGTCGTAGCCGTAGTAGTCTGCACCGTCCTGGGCGTCCCACTCGAAGAAAGTCCGCCCGTCCTCATTCGAGATGACGGGAACGAAGAGGCACTCGCCGTTCAGCTCCAGCCGCGAGTGCGTATGCATCGCCTTCAGGCGCATGCGCTCCGCCTGCTGCACGGCAGCCTGGCTCCGGAAATCGTTGAGCAGGGGGCTGTACCGCTTGGCCGCGTCGACGTAGTCCTGCAGGGTCATTGTGCTTCCGCTTTGCCCGCTCGCCGCCGCGCAGGCCGCGCAAAGGGCGAGCGCGATAAACAATCGTGTCATTGCTTGGATTTCATCTTTCGTTTTTCATTTCCCGCGAAAGTATTGGGCGACTTTGTGGAAATTTGGAATATCGTGCTTGCCCTGCGCCTTCCTTTTGAGGCGACGTGTGTTTTTGACGGTATTTTGATTAAGCAAGGGCAGCGCGGACCTCGTTTGCTATGCTGAGCGTGAAAAATGAAGGGCGAAGCCCAACATTATAGGCGTTTCTGCGTATATCGCAGACGATATATATTACGCGAACTAATTTATGAAAAACGAAATGAGCGACATTGTCTACATTGGTCAGGACGACCCCGAGGTACGTCTCTTCGAATCGCAATATAAGGTGCCCGACGGCATGTGCTACAACTCCTACGTCATACTTGACGAGAAGGTGGCCGTCACCGACACGTCGGACTCCCGCACCCTCGCGGGGTGGAAGGCCGACCTTGCCAAGGCACTTGGAGGCCGCACGCCCGACTATCTCATAGTCCACCACCTTGAGCCCGACCACGCCAGCGGCATAGCCGAATTCCTCGCCCTCTACCCGTCGGCTAAGGTCGTATGCTCAGTGCGCGCCGCGCAGATGGCGCCGCAGTTCTTCCCCGACGCCGACCTCGCGGGCAAGTTCATCACTGTGGGTGAGGGCGATACGCTGAGCCTCGGCAAGCACACGCTGCGCTTCGTCATGGCTCCGATGGTGCACTGGCCGGAGGTCATGGTCACTTACGACGAGACCGAGAAAGTCCTCTTCTCCGCCGACGGCTTCGGCAAGTTCGGCGTCCGCGGGGCCGACCCCGACGACTGGACGTGCGAGGCGCGCCGCTACTATTTCAACATATGCGGAAAGTACGGGAAGCCCGTTCAAACGCTACTTAAAAAGGCTTCGAAGCTCGATATTAAGCGCATCCTGCCGCTCCACGGGCCTGAGCTTGAGGGCGAGGCGTTGGCCGAGGCGTTGCGCCTTTACGGCATATGGAGCTCGGGCGGGATAGAGTCGGAGGGCGTGTTCGTGGCCTACGCGTCCATCCACGGGTGCACGGCCGAGGCGGCCCTGAAGGTGGCTGACCTCATCCGCGCCCGGGGCGTCAAGGTGGCTGTGGCCGACCTGTGCCGCGACGACCAGGCCGAGGCCATAGAGGACGCCTTCCGCTACGGCCGCATAGTCCTCGCCGCCTCGACGTATGACGGCGGCCTCTTCCCGCCCATGTACGACTTCATCCACCACTTGGAGATTAAGGGGTGGGGCGGCCGCAAGGTAGCGCTCATAGAGAACGGCTCGTGGGCCCCCGTGGCTGGCCGGAAGATGTTGGAGATGCTCGGGAATTTTGAGAATCTCGATATGACGTACGGCGTCGTGACGATCCGCGGGCGCATGAAGGGGGCTGACATCCCTAACCTGGAGAATCTGGCCGCGGCCATATGCGAGTAGGGGCTTGCGCCCCCTGCCAGGAAAGAGAGAATCCCCCCGCCCGCCTCGCTGAGAGGTGGGCGGGGGGATTTTTTGCTTAACAGTTGGCGCGCGACGGCTTTGCTTTGGGAGCCGCATTTACAGCCTGTCGGCTGCGCTTAGAATGCGCTGGGCAACATCCGTAAGAGCATCGCGGAGACGCTCACGGTCAATGTCGTTGAAATCGTCCTCCTTGCCGTTGTTGACACCTGAGAACTTGTGGTAGAGCCACGAACGGCTCTTGCCGAAATAGTTTTTTGCGAGGTATGCCCAGTTCACCTCCTCGTACACATCCGACAGAACATCCCGGACGGTGGTTGTTTGATTTTTTGCTAATTGCTCCATAGTGTTTAGGTTTTATGTGAGCCTTCAAATGTAAAATTGGAGGCAAATGTCAGTCATCTCGCTCCATCAGCTCATAGACAAGCTCCATAATGTAGAGCTCAAGGTTTCTACTGCCGTTTGGGTAGGCTCTCTTGTAGTTGCGGATGGCTTGAATCAGCTCTTCTTCTTTCTCCGTCAGATCCATTGTAGTGACTTGTTTGCTCGGTGCAATTATAATACTCTTTTGCGTATTAACAGGCGGGAAAGGGGGATTTTCTTCGCTGAACGCGGATTTTGCCCACCTCCTCAAAACCTTATGGAGAGGCACACGCCCTTGCTCTCTTTAGCGACGTAGGGCGAGATGAACGCGTTTTTGAGGTATTGCCTCTTGAAGAAAGTCCTCGCGATGACGGGGTAGAGCCAATAGCCGGCCTCGACGCTCAGTATTCCAACGCCCGCCCCCGCTATGACGTCGGTCAGCCAATGGCGGTTGTTGTGCATGCGGAAGAAACCCGTGCCGGCCGCCACGGCGTAGCCCGCCACGCCTATCCATGGGCTGACGTCCCAATACTCCCTGCGGAGCAGCTCGGCCCCGAGGAAAGCCGTGGCGGTATGGCCAGAGGGGAAGGAATTCCTGGCACTGCCGTCGGGCCGCTCAACACGGGTCACGCCTTTCATTATGCTCACGGTAGAGCTCATCAGGGCGTAGGAAGTGCCGAGTATTATGGTCAGGTCGCCATAACCGTGGATGCCCTTCACGCCACAGAGGCGCAGGCCGTAGTTGGCCGCCATGGGCATGTACTGCGTGAAGTTGTCGAGCGTCATCTTGCCAGTTATGTGTTCGCGCAGCTCGTCGCGTGTGCTTACGTTGGTGCTTTTAAGCCAGTCGCTCTCCAGTCCTATGATGCCCACGCCTATCAGCACGGCGGGCACGGCGAGTTGGGCGGGGTGGAACTTGTAGGGGTTGGCGGCCATGCAGGCCGTGTCGGGTGGCTCGGCAAGGGTCAACGCCACCAGGGTGTCGGGCGGGGTGAGGGTGGTGCCGGCCGCCAGCGCCTCCACTGTCAGGGTGTCGGCTTGCGCCTTGCACGCCGTGGGCGAGAGTGTGATGAGGCACGCCGCGAGTGCCATCGCCGTCTCAGTCGTTCTTATCGTCATGACGCCTTGTGTTTTGCTGTTTTGGGGCAAAGCTATCCGAGGATTTTGTAGTGATTCTGAATTTGGCGGCCGTGCCGTTTATGGCGGCTTGGCGGTGGCGTAACTTTGAATTTTCTACAGATTTATGCCATATCTTTGTCCGTGTTCATATTGAGTCGTTTACTGTCAATCTGTTAACTATGAAACTGTTGATTGTGGAGGATGAGCGACAGCTGTCCGACGGCATTGTCAGCTATCTCGACCGCGAGGACTACCTGTGTGAGCAGGCGTTCACCTACGACGAGGCCATTCTAAAGGTAGGCGTGACGGACTACGATTGCGTCCTTCTCGACCTTATGCTCCCTGGCGGCAGCGGTCTCGACGTGCTTCGCCACATCAAGGCCGGTAGTCCGCAGACGGGTGTCATAATAGTCTCGGCCAAGGACTCGCTCGACGATAAGGTCGAGGGCCTGAAGATTGGCGCCGACGACTATATTGCCAAGCCCTTCCACCTGCCCGAGCTCAGCATCCGCATTTTCGCCCTGCTCCGTCGCAAGAGCTTCACGGCGCAGAACGTCATCAGGAGCGGCCGCGTCACGGTCGACCTGCTTGGCAAGAAGGCCCTGGTGGGCGACGCGGGGCTCGACCTCACAAAGTCGGAGTATGAGCTGCTGCTCTTCCTCATCGAGAACAGGGGCCGCGTCGTCTCGAAGAGCGCCATGGCGGAGCACCTGAGTGGCGACATGGCGGACATGCTCGACGACTTCAATTTCGTCTACGCCCACATCAAGAACCTCAAGGCCAAGCTCGCCGACGCCGGTGTGGCGGGGTGCGTCAAGACGTTCTATGGCGTGGGGTATAAATGGGTAGAGGGCGATGAGGGGTAGCGCATATGGTCGGAGGGCGTGGAGCCTGCTGGCCAAGACGTTGGCGCAGTTCGCGGCGTGCGCCGTGGCGTGTCTTGCTCTCACGGCCCCGCTTTTCTATCTGCTCACGAAGTATTACTATGCCGAGGACCTCATAGAGGTCGTCGAGGCCGTGGGGCGCGGCCAGGGCGTGCCTGACATTGACCTTGAGCAGGACATAGTGGAGGGCATGATGCTCCAGTTCCTGCTCGTCTTCGCCACGTTGTCGGTCTCGTTTTTCATAACGGTGCGTTTCGCCACCAAGAGGCTGTGGCGCCCGTTCGACGACTCTCTGCGCAAGGCCGAGGAGTTCAACCTGGCGCAGGGCGACATCCCGTCCTTCGGCCCTACGGGCGTCAGGGAGTTCGACCGCCTCAACAGGTCGCTGGAGAGCCTTATGGCCAATGACCGCGAGGCGTTCCGGGTCCAGAAGGAGTTCACCGAGAACGCGTCGCACGAGCTCCAGACGCCTCTGGCCGTGGTCCGCAGCAAGCTCGACTTGCTCATGCTTCAGGACCTCTCGGCGAGCCAGATGGGCATCGTGTCGGACCTCTATGAGCTCACTGTGCGGATGAGCCATCTCAACCGCAACCTGCTCCTGCTCGCCAAGATTGATAACGCGTCGCCGTCGGCCCTTGAGGCGGTGGACGTTGTGGAGGTCTTTTCGCGCTCCCTGCCGCTCTATGAGACGGTAAGCGCCGACGCCAAGGTTCGCCTTGCCGACCGCCGCTCATGCCCGTCGGCCAGGGTCAGGGCCAACGCCTTTTTGCTGGAGTGCCTCCTTAAGAACCTTGTCGTCAACGCCATCCGCCATTCGGCTTCGGGGGCGGAGGTGCTGGTCGAGGTGGCCGACTCGGGCGTGGTCGTGAGCAACGCGTCGGCCGATGGGCTTCCGCTCGACGGCGCGTCGCTTTTCCGCCGTTTCCGCGCGGGCGATGTCCGGAGCAAGGGCAATGGGCTGGGCCTGGCCATCGTCAAGGCCATATGCGATTTCCACGGTTGGCGGGTGGAGTATCGCTTCGTGGGCGGGAGGCATGTCTTCGTGGTGTCGTTCCCGGGCGTGCTGGCCTGATTTTTTTACTTCCGTTCGTGGGCGGGGCGCGTCTTGGTGGCGTGGCCCGCCCGCTTTGTTTTTGCGCTGTTAAAGGACTATCTTAGCGTGGTTTTTCACATGTATTAGTTCATAATGAAGAAAATATTACTGATGTCTGCCTCTCTTTTGTCGGCCTTGTCGGCCTCGGCGCAGCGGCTGCAATATCCCGTGGCGCCGTCCGATTCTACGGTCGACGTATATTTCGGCGAGCGGGTGGCGGACCCTTTCCGTCCGTTGGAGAATGACACGAGCGCGGCTACGGCCGAGTGGGTCCGGGCGGAGAATAGCCTAACTAACTCCTATCTTTCTCTAATCCCACAGCGTCCTAAGCTCCTGAAGCGTCTGCGCGAGGTGGCCAACTATGAGAGGGTGGGGGCGCCCTTCTTCCGCGGGGGACGATGGTACGTCTACCGCAACGATGGCCTGCAGAACCAGAGCGTGCTCTTTGTCTCCGACTCGCTTGGCGGCCCGCGGCGCGTGTTTCTCGACCCTAACGCCCTTTCGGCGGATGGCACCGTGGCCCTCAAGGATGTCTCGTTCTCCAACGATGGCCGCTTTGCCGCCTATGTCGTCTCGCGCTCGGGCAGCGACTGGGAGGAGATTTTCGTCATCGACATGGCCTCGGGCCGGCTTCTTGACGACCATATCATGTGGGCTAAGTTCACGCGCGTGGCGTGGCGCGCCGACGGATTCTACTACAGTGCCTACGACGCCCCCGAGGCCGGCCGCGAGACGTCGGCCAAGAACGAGGTGCAGAAGGTCTACTACCATAGGGTGGGCACCCCGCAGTCGGCCGATGTACTCTTCTTCCACAATCCCTGTTTCCCGCTCCGCTTCTACGATGTCTCCGTCAATGACGAGGAGACTGTCATGTTCCTCACGGAGAGCGGTGAGGGCAGTGGCAACAATCTTTTCGTGCGCGACCTCCGTGTGCCGGACTCCCGTTTCGTCCAGATGACTCGTGACATGGATTGCCAGTACGTGCCCGTCGAGGTCGTCGGCGACTCCGTCTATGTGCTGACCAACGATGGCGCGCCGCGCAACCGCCTTATGGTTGCCTCGCTCGCCCACCCCGAGAGGGCCGCATGGCGCGATGTCGTGCCTGAGGGGGAGAATGTGCTTGACGACGTCACTTTCGTGTCCGATGGACTTATGATTCTCTCTTATAGTCAGGATGCGTGCTCCCATGCCTATCTCTGCCGTGTGTCGGGCGAGCGTGTGCGTGAGGTCGAGTTCCCGTCCGTCGGCTCGGCCTCTTTCAGTGGCCGGAGGGGTAGGGGCGAGTGCTTCTACACCTTCTCGTCGTTCACTGTCCCGACCACGGTCTATCGCTACGACCTCTCTTCCGGCCGCAGTACTGTCTTGTCCTCGCCACGGGTGGCGTTCCGTGCCGACGACTTCGTCTCGCGTCAGGTCTTCGTCACGAGCAAGGACGGCACTCGTGTTTCGCTTTTCATCACCCATCGCAAGGATGTCAAGCTCGATGGGCGTAACCCGCTGCTGCTCTACGGCTATGGTGGTTTCGCCATCTCCATGACGCCCTATTTCGCCTATTCGCGTATCCCCTTTCTTGAGAGTGGCGGCGTCTTCGCCGTGGCGTGTCTGCGCGGCGGGGCGGAGTATGGCGAGGAGTGGCATCAGGCCGGGACCAAGATGCGTAAGCAGAATGTCTTCGACGATTTCATCGCCTCGGCCGAGTGGCTCATTGCCAATAAGTACACCAGTTCCGACAGGTTGGCCATCATGGGTGGCAGCAATGGCGGGCTTCTCATCGGGGCGTGCATGACTCAGCGGCCCGAGCTTTTCCATGTCTGCATCCCTCAGGTGGGTGTCATGGATATGCTCCGCTACCATCGTTTCACCATCGGGTGGAACTGGGCGCCGGACTATGGCACGAGTGCCGACAGTCCCGACATGTTCCGCTATCTGCGTTCCTACTCCCCGCTCCACAATCTCAAGCCGGGGGTGTCATATCCCGCTACGCTCGTCACCACGGCCGACCATGACGACCGTGTCGTGCCGGCCCACTCGTTCAAGTTCGCCGCGACCCTCCAGCGTTGTCAGGCAGGCTCGGCCCCGTGCCTCATCCGCATCGACTCTAAGGCCGGTCACGGCGGTGGTAAGCCACTCAGTAAGCAGATTGAGGAGGCGGCCGATATCTATGGCTTCATCATGTATAATATGCATATGAAGGTGCGGAAATAGCCCCCGACCCCTGCTATTTTGCATTCTTTGCGCATTTTTTTGCCCTGCGGCCTTTGCCGTGGGGCTTTTTTCTGATAAATTTGCCTCGTTGAGTGCGTGGACGAGTCGGTTTATTGTAACCTGTCCGTCGCTCTCTCGTATTAAGCCAATAAGTTAAATTGCAATGAAATTTTCGGAGTCCTCTCCTGAGGCTCTGTTTCTAAATCTAAGTAACCCGCATATCTGTTATTATTATGGTTAGGCGATTTCTTACATTTTTAGCTTCTATCATCTTTGTCTCTCCTCTCGCTGTTGCGCAGGATTCTGACCCCGAGGCGTCCTCTACTGAGGAGTATGCCCCGCAGAGCGAGATTGTGACCGTGCTGAACGAGAAGAATGAAGATGGCGTATATGTGGCTGGCCGAAGCGCAGATGGCTATCCCACTATGACTTTCCGTCTTACCGTGCCTAAGGATGCGGAGAACTTTTATCGATTTGCGGAGTATTACGGAGAGGGTGGCGCATTCAAAAATTATGCTTACCTATATAGTGAACCAAAATATGTGAAGTTCCTTCAGGCTGCTTTGAAAAGCACTGTTGTCGGAGTAGATGCGGATAAGTTTGAGTGGTCGTTTAGTGCTTCTTGCGATAAAGTTAGTGTTGATGAAGGAAGCGCATATGATTATACGCTGATCTTGAAGGACTATAAGAATTTGAATTATGCGGGTCTTCGGGGAAGTTCTTTTGAAATTAGCATCGATACTTTGGCCGCAGTTTGCCAAAGTGAGGTTGAGTCTGATGGAAGTTCTGTCAAAGTGAAATATATTTATAAGAAGTATTCTCCTGCGACTTATTCTTTCTTGTCTGACTCTAAGACGATAGTTGAACAGATTTCTTCTACGGTAAAATCGTCCGAATTAAACAATATCGTAGAAACGATGAGCCTATATTTGAATAGTGGTTCGATGCTTGTTGTTGACAATGATTTTGTGTGCAAAAATGTTTACGTAGAGGCGGCAGATGAGTCAAATCTGGGGCTTCCTGCTGGCATTGTCATTAATAGTGGTGCCTCGCTTATTGCTGACTCTGTATACTTTATGCAGAATTTTGAGGATGAGCATAGTGTAGGGTATATCATAAATAATGGTACTTGTAGTGCGGGTTTCGTGTTTATGAAGAATGCGCAAAATACGCGTAAACTCGATAATGCTTATGCCTTTAAATATAACTACGTTTTTACTAACAGTGATAATTTAAAGGTTCTGCCTGTGGATAGGTGGTATATGTCTTTCCCCTCTTTTTCAAGTCCTGTAAAACAGCGTAGCGGGTGGGTGGATATGTCCTATAGAAAAAAGAACGGTAGTGTCTATACTACTGGTTTGTGGTCGCCTTTTAATGAGTCTACAACGAAGTGGATGGGCCTGAATAATGTTATGCAGTGGGATGACTACTTTGCTTCGAGCAGAGATATTCCTTTCTATCTTATGCATATCTATATTGACTCGGAGGTCTTAAGGATAGAGGGTGAGATTAATGATGAGGATTCTTATGCGCTTCCTTTGACCAATTTGGCCAAAGAGGGTAACGCTACGCAGACTTTTGTTAATAACCCTTACCCTGCGCCCGTTGACTGGCGTTCTGTTGCCGATGAGGCCGCTGAGGTTGATGGCGATGATTCTTTCGCCTCTGATATTCGTGACATTCAGTATGGCTTCTATAAGCATTCTATTTTCAGCATCTACAATCTGAAGACTGGTATCACTACGCTCGATGTCCCTAATAAGATGTACTATGGCTATATCCAGCCAAATATGACCAATGTCTCACTCCTCCATCAGACTGGCAACCGTGCCGATGTGAAGTTTGCTAAGTCGAATCTCACTACTTATCAGGAGGCTGATGCGAAATATGCGGGTTCGGATTATACCAACGGTCTCCCCTATGTCCGCCTCTATGTCGATGAGGTCGTCGATTCTCTTCGCAAGGGAGTAGGTCGTCGTAGTGTCGTAGCTCTCTATTTTGTTCCAAAGGCCGATTTCGACAATTTGCACGATGGTGCTTGCGAGGATTACGATCCTGTCTACGACGTCAATACGCTCTGGGAGTCTCTTGCTGAGACTCGTCTTAAGTCTGTCTACCCTCTTAGCAACTTCGGCGGTGGTCAGCTTTTCCCTTATCTCGGTGCTTACGGTGTGAACCAGACAAACGGTAATGTCGCTGCTGCCATCAAGATGGTTGCAATTCCAGAGTCCGATGACGCTTCTTCGTCTACTGAACAAAATCTCGACGCTGAGGAGGTTTTGAATAACTTCATCCGGATTTCCATAGAGCCCCGTCTGAAAACGGCTCTTGCTTCTGTCGAGTTCGGTGTTGTGGACTACGACTTGAAGGATTCGCACGTTGGAATTAAAGTTGGTGGACTTTCCCTCAACTATCCGAAGCAGCCCGATGTTCTTCAGACGACAATCGTTGGTGCCAAAGGCTATCAGGATGCCACACGTAAAGGCTTCGTCAGCAATAAGAAGTTCTGTGAGTGGGATTGTAGCCAAATTAGTCTCGACCTCACTGTTGCCAAAGGTGCTGAAAAACAGCCAACGTCCGATAAACCGCTGAATAATACTTCTGTTGATATCACGGCTGGTGTTGGCTTCGTTTCCGTCTCTTCCTCCGTAGCTGGACAGCTCCGAGTCTATGACCTCCTCGGTCGTCTTGTGACAGAGCGGAATCTCCTCTCAGGAAAAACGTCAGTGTCAATGCCTGCTGGCTATTATGTCGTTGGCTTTTCGTCTGGCGATTCATCGACAGTCAAGAGCCTTATTGTAAAGTAACATAATCTGTTTGCCTATGAGCAAGAAGAATATTTATGTCTCCCCTCGTGTGGAGACCGTCGAAGTCGATTCTGATGTCAATGTTTGTGCTATGTCTGGAAATACAGGTGGAGGAGGGAAGGAAGAACCAGTCTGGCCTGATGATGAGAATGGTGATGGTGACGAGACCATTTTCTAAGGTCTAATTCCATAAATGACGACATCTACCTAGTTCTGCACTCAGAGTGCAGGACTGGCAGGTTGTCTGTATAAACTCGTAAAGTTATAATTATTGTGTTCTTGAAAATTATTGAGTCTAAGCTTGCAAGTAACGAATCTTATTCCTAACTTTGCATCGCTTTCGAAAAGGAGAGGTGCTCGAGTGGTTTAAGAGGCACGCCTGGAAAGCGTGTAAACGCCCAAAGCGTTTCACGAGTTCGAATCTCGTCCTCTCCGCTTATTCAAAGGCAATCAGTTCCGACTGGTTGCTTTTTTTTTCGTTTCTAAGCAAGTAGCAGTGTCTTGCACTACCGTCATGTCCGATGCTTTCTCCATTAAGCTTCCTTGTCATCGCCACTGCAAGAGCTCTTCTAAGTCTCTGCGCCTTCTGTCGGTAGCGTGTCTATCCATCACAATCTCCGTGCGTAATGCCATTGCTCTATTCGCCTTCGCTCGTAGACCACTATGCTTCTTCATATGTCGCAAGGTTTTGATCAATAAAAGATTAACTTTTATGCTGAGCTTTATTGCCCTAAATGGCATAACTTAGCCAAAAGTTGCGGAGCAATTTCTTGTCCTGCGTCCGTTCGGGTAACGTGCGTGTCGGCTGTTGCCCCGCCATAGCAAAAGAACATTTCAGAAAACCAACCACAAAACATGCTAAACCTTCACAAACCGCTCTTCACGGCCGCGGCCTTTTTTGTCGCCACCGCCGCCACAGTCGCACAAGACAGCCCACGAAAGATAACGGGCGTCGTCAAATCCGACCTCGGCATCATCGTCTCCGACGCGAGCGTATGTGTCAAGGGCGCAGCCAACTGCACCTCAACCAACGCAAAAGGGCGCTATGAGATTTATGCCTCATCGGGCGATACTCTCGTCTTCTCCAACGACGGGTTCGCCACCTCTGAGATGCCCGTCGGGTCCGACGACGAGATCGACGCGCTGATGCAGATCGAGGACATCTTCGCAATGGACATTGAGGATCTGATGAACACCCAGGTGCAGGCGTCAAGCTTCCTCTCCCTCACTGCCAAGGAGGCCCCGGGCTACTCGTTCCGCCTCGACCTCGACGACCGCCTCGCCCAGCAAAGCCTCATCGACATCATTAAGATGGTCATCCCGGGCTACTCCGACGGTTCACATACCGACACCGAGATTTTTGGCGTGAGGGGTATGAAAGTCGTCGACAACTCGAAAAGTATCGTCATGTTCGACGGACAGAACCTCAACATGCGTTCCAACATAGGCTACGGCGTCGGACTCAACTCCATGCTCCTTGGCGACGTCAAGGGTCTGGAGGTAAGCCTCGGCCCGAACGCCATCGTGCACGGCTCGGGCGCCATATCTGGCTACATCAATATGCTGCCAAAGAACGGATATGATAACAAGGGCTTCATGGTCAACGTGAATAAGGAGTTCGAACCCGATGCCGTCAACCAGTCGTCGGGCATATCAAAAGCCGAGGTCGGCTACGGTTTCGGCTCGCAAAAACGAAACGCATATCTCTACGCCGGATGGTACTACAATAACGGATGGGCGGTTGACTCGGCTTTCTTCTGTCAAGTGGAGCCAGGCGCCAACTTCGCCGATGCCGTATCCGGTTATAAGGCGGGCTATACCCCACGAGCCAACATCCGCCTCTCGGGCTATGCCAATTTTGACGACTTCAACCTGCAAGTGGCCTACACTCAGGCCAGCCGCTCCGTCATCCCGTCCAAGAAACTCCCCGATACGTCCTACGCCATCGAGGCGGGCAAGGATATGCAGGAGAATTTCACACGCCAGATGAATAGCCGCCTCAAATGGGGCCGCGACCTGAACGACTATGAGCACTTGGCCATAAGCCTGAGCAACGAGCTTAGCGACCTCGGTCGTGTCAATGACGGCAACCTTCAGGGCGGAGCCGAAAGCCATATCGAGGCTAAGGTTGTGGCCAGCACCAAGCGCATCGGCAACAATCAGCTCGCCATCGGAGGACTCGTGGGCGGAAGAAAATTCTACGCCGGAAAATTCTATTTCGGCAACGACGTGGACTATGCGGCGACAGCCGAGAATGGTGATTTCATTTACGACCCCGACACAAAGAAGCCTTTCAAGGTGCCAGTCATAGACCCGGCGACCGGTCTCCCCGCCACAGACAGCAAAGGCAACGCCGTAATGGAGGACGACCGCTCTAAAATATGGGCAAGCGGGCAAATGCCAAATGGCAAATGGAACGAGTGGGCCATTTTCGCCGAGGATGTCTACAAGCCAATCGACAAGCTCGTCGTGGCTCTCGGACTCCGCTACGACGTGTTCCGTGTCAAGGCTTTCGACGAGAACCAGAGCAACCTGTCGCCGCGCGTGGCGCTCTCTTGGCTCGTCACTGACAACCACGTTATCAAAGCCTCTTACCAGCAGGGCTTCCGTACCATGGACTACTACAACAGGGCGCAGACCTACTACCGTAAGGATGCCGAGCTTCAGTACGGTTTCCGCCATGCCGCTCAGAACATAGGTAGCGACAATATGCGGATAAGTGTGGATCCCGAGACACTCAATAGCTTCGAGCTTAACTACCATGGCGATTTCTTCGGCAAGACCCTGTCTGTCGATGCCAACGCGTTCTTCAACAGGTACAAGAAGACCATCGACTTCCTCAAAATAGTTGACTGGTTCGGCAAAAAGTCCAACGACTACACCGGTGAGGATAAGATTGACGCCGGCGACTACTACGGCGACTATACGGCCACAGGCAAGCACATCCTGACCGAGGAGCAGCAACGTGCCTTCTCCGACGGTTTCTTCGACACGCAGCGAAAGAAGAAAGGAAAGGATGGCAATTTCTCCGCCTACGCCAACAACGGTGAGGATATCGACCTCGCCGGCGGCGAGGTCATTGCCTCCATCAGCCTGCCCGCAGGGACTGACGCAAGGGTCGCTTACAGCCTTGCGACAAGCTCCACCGACAGTTACGCCGATGCCAGCATTGCGCCTAAGCAGAGCATAAAGGTCAGCGCGTCGCAGCATCTTTTCGACAACAAACTGCTCATCAGCGCCCAATACCTTTGGGAGCCTGCCATTGAGGACGACGAGAAAAATGCAAAGGTCTACAGCCCGGCATACAACAGCAGCCGCAACCTCCTCGACGCGACTATCTCTTTCCGCCCAGTGAGCCACCTCACGATATATGCGATGGCCAACAACATCCTCGGCGAAAGCCGACCTGCTCTCACCTACAAGCCTGACTCCACAAACAACTACCCGCAGCAGACTCAGCTCGGATGCAAGGAACGCCGATTCTGGCTCGGCGTGAAGGTGAACTTGTAGAATACGAACAACCCCAAAGGCGAAACCGCCATCCGCTTCTGTGGGCGGCGGTTTAGCCTTTCCTTGTCTTGTATCTTTGCCCGCATTGAGCTAATTTAGCTTGGCGTAACGTAGAAACAATGAATATTAGGACTTTTGCTCTTATCGCAATATTGGCCGCAGGCGCATTCTCTCCGGCCATAGGTCAGACTAAGGCGAGGCAGCAGGCCACAACGGCGGCCGCCGACACAAAGAAAAAATCGCTCCCGAAGCCCTTCGGCAAGCAGCAGGAGACAGGTAAGGACATTGTGAACTTCAACGTCAATGTCAAGAACTACGCCCATAAGCCTGTCGTCCTCGGCTACTACTTCGACGACCGGATGCTGGTCAAGGACACCGTCTGGACCGACGACCATTGCGTAGCTAACTTTAGGCGCGACACTCTTCTGGCCGAGGGGCTTTACCTCCTCCACTTCCCCGAGAACGGCGGTGTGATGGACATCCTGATGCCACACGAGCAGAAATTCTTCCTCGAGTGCGACACTCTGCCGCAAGGTGCGGCACGAGCCAAAGTCCGCAACAGCCGACCCATAGCCAACTTCCTCGACTACCAGAAGTTCATCATTGGCAAGCAACTCGAGTTCAAGCAGCTCAACGAGGAGTTCATCAAGGCTCGCAACAGCGGCGACGCGGCCAAGCAGAAGGAGCTGCGCGAGATGTTTGCAAAAACCGACTCCATTGTCAACCAGAAGAACGATGAGACCATAGCCGCCAACAAGGACAACTTCCTCTGCAACTTCCTCAGGGCTCTCAAAGAGGTCTCGGTGCCAAAGTTCACTTTCCCCGAGACCATGACCCAAGAGCAACGCGACTCCGCACAGCAAGTGAGGAGCTACTACTACTATCGCGCCCATTTCTATGACAACTTCGACATGACGGACGACCGCCTCCTGCGGACCCCATTCTTCGTGAAGAAGATTAACAAGTTCTTCGACGAGAGCGTCCCGCAAATAGCCGACTCTGTCGCAGCCGAGGCCATAAAGCTCATCGAGATGTGCCGCCCCAACCCCGATATGTTCCGCTTCTTCGTCTCTACGATGTACAACCGTGTGAACCAGAGCAACATAATGGGCATGGACGCCGCTCTCGTCAAGATTGCCGACAGGTACTACCTCTCAGGCGAGGCCGAATGGGCCGACGAGAAGTTCATCGAGGATCTCCGCGAGAATGTCAACGGCATACGCTACACCCTCATAGGCATGAAGGCTCCCGACATGAAGATGCCCTCTGTCAACGGCGAGTGGTTCCAGCTGAGCGAGGTCAAAGCCCCATACACAGTGCTGGCCTTCTGGGAGCCAAGCTGCGGACATTGCAAAAAGGAGATCCCCCACCTCAAAACAGCCGTCTACGACAAGTTCGCGCAGTACGGCGTGAAAGTCTTCGCCGTCTACGTTCAAGTCGACGAGGCACCCTGGAAGGAGTTCATAGAGGAGCATCAGCTCGAAGATTTCATTAACGTCTACGACCCCTACGGCCGCTCACGCTACAGGCAGTACTACCACATCAAGAGTACGCCCACCCTATTCATCCTCGACAAGGATAAGACTATTGTAGCCAAGAAGTTAGGTGTCGACCAGATTGCCGACTTCCTCAGCCATATGCTCGGACTCGACACGCAAGCTAACTAATTAGGGATGTGCAGTATGATAACGAGGCTGTCCGTGGCCGCGGCCACCATCACGGCGGTCGCTTTGGCCTCATGCGCCGACGACACGGAACACCAGGAGCCGCCGAAGATATACTTCGCGTCAGACGGATCGTTCGAGATTTCGCCGACCGACACCCTGCTGCTCGAACCGCGGATAATATATGACCACGGATGCAGCTACCGCTGGTCCGATGCCGACGGAGGCACGCTCTCAGACGAACGCGAGCTGACGTTCATCCCCACCGCGATGAAGGACTACAAGCTGACGTTCGAGGTCTCCAATTCGCTTGGCGACGACAAGTACGACATAAGCGTCTCCGTGCAGCTCAAAGCCGGTTTCGGCGACCTTGACAACTTCTCTACCAAACGGACGTCAGTCCTCGCCCTCACGCCCGACACACTGCCGGGCGCCTTCCGATGGCGCGGCATTGAGTTCCAAAACTTCGTGAACAGCGATACGACACTGTGGGCGGGCTTCGCCTTCTGCAACAAGACCAGCACAGCCAACACTATAAGCAACTCGGCCATCGGCACTGCCTACGCCATTAGCAGCACCTCGTCGTCGTCATCCGACAAGAGCTATATGGCCGTCAATGCCGAGCAAGGCGCGGCTGTCGTCACGTTCGACAGGGCATACACACCAAAGTCGGTCGACATAGCCAACGACAACTTCATCTACCTCGCCAGCAAATTCGGCTATACTGCCATAAGCGCGGCCGGCGATACAGTCAACGTCTCCCCCGCCGCGCAAGGCGACTACTACTCTGCCGTCGTCGAGGGACTTGGCCCGGACGGTACTCCATCCGGCGCAAATGCTGAGTTCAAGCTGATAGACTGCGACTTCGACAACCCGGCTAAGTACTTCCGCAGCACAGCCTGGAACACGGTGGATCTCACAAGCCTCGGCCAAGTATACGGTCTCAGACTGAGGGTGGAGACGTCATTGTCCCTATTCCCCGAATTAATGTGCATCGACAACCTCCGACTGCAAGATTAGCGGACTGAGGCCAACCATCATCAAAAGCAAAAAGACACCTTGTTCAGCGATTTCGTAAACCTCTTCTGGTCTTTCTTCAAAATAGGGTTCTTCACCTTCGGCGGCGGACTCGCAATGATTCCTTTCATCGAGGACGAGTTCGTGGCGAAGAAAAAATGGATCTCTGCCGACGAGATGCGCGAGCTCGTCATCCTCTCGCAGACCCTGCCCGGCGTCGTCGCCGTCAACGTAAGCATTTTCGTAGGCCAACGCCGCGCCGGCTGGCTCGGCTCCATCGCCGCGTTGCTCGGCACAGTCCTGCCCGCCCTTATCGCCATAGTGCTCATCCTCGTGGCTCTCACCGGCTTCGAGGACAACAAGTACGTCAAGATGGTCTTCGTCGGCATCAAGGCGGCTTCGGCGGCCCTCATCCTCGATACCGTAATCCGAATGAGCCGCAAGACTCTCGGATGGGACACGGCATGCTGGGTCGTTGCCGCCATCTCACTGCTCATCGTCATCCTCGGTTTCTCGGCAGCTTGGCCCGTCCTCTTCGGGGCGTTCGCCGGCCTCACCTACTTCTACTGGCGGCAGTCGAAGCAGGATGAGGCGCATAAATAAGCTAATGCGCTTTAGAACAAAGATTTTATGGTCTACGTCTACCTTTTCATAATATTCTTCAAAGTCGGCATCCTCGGCTTCGGTGGCGGGTATGCCATCCTCGCGCTCATATACCAGGACGTGCAGTCCTTCGGCATGATGACCCCCGAGGAGTTCGGCAATCTCGTCGGCCTGTCGCAAGTGACGCCTGGCCCCATTGCCATAAACGCTGCCACATACGTGGGCTTCAAGGCGGCGGGCCTGGGCGGAGCGTTGCTTGCCACCTTCGCAGTCTCGCTTCCCTCGTTCGTCCTTTGCATGGCCGTGCTCGCGGCTCTTGACAAGTTCAACAACAACCGCCATGTCGTGGCCCTTTTGGCCGGCATAAGGCCCGCCACCGTCGGCCTTATGGCGAGCGCGTTCATCTTTATGGCCCAGACGGCTGTCATCCCCGCCTACGATTCGGCCTGCAGCCTCATGGCAAACCTTGAGAAGACCGACCTTGTGGCGCTTGCCATTTTCATCATCTCGTTCGGTGTCATCATGCTGCGCAAGTTCGGCGCAATCACGATAACACTCGGCGGCGGGGTGGCAGGGCTTATCCTCTGCTCAATCTTCAGTTCCAACGCCTATTAGCCCCACGACAATGAGATCGGCATCACGGTTAATAGCAAGCCTTCTGCTCGCCGCCCTATGGTCAGCCATATCCGCCACGGCAGCATCAGCCAGGAGCCTTAACATCCTGGTGCTCAGCTCTTACAACCCCGAGGCCAACAACGTGGCGAACTCCATAAATACCATGGAGCACGAACTCCACGAGAGCGGACTCGACATCAACATCACCGTCGAGAGCCTCGGCTACGACTACATCAGCGAATTCTCAGCCTGGCGAGGCAGGATGAGCAAACTGCTCGCCCAATACAAGACACACAACAAGCGGCCAGACGTCATTGTCACTCTCGGGCAAGAGGCCATGTCCGCCTACCTCAGCACCGATGTCACCGACACTCCCGACGTGCCTGTCCTTTGCGGGATGTGCAGTCGAAACTACGTGGAGCTGCCACGCGACAAGTCGAGGACATCTAACGAATGGATGCCAGAACCCCACGACATCATGGAGTCGGCGACCCTCTACAACATCATTGGCGGACACTTCTACACCTACGACGTAGGGCGTAACCTGGCTCTGATAAAGGACATGTTCCCCGAGACAGAGAACGTCGCATTCCTCAGCGACAACAGCTACGGAGGAATCTGCATGAAGTCGCTCGTTCGCGAGTACGCCGACCACCACAGAGATGCCAAGCTCATGTGGCTCGACGGACGCAACCTGACCATCCAGTCAGCCACCGACTCCATAGCCCACCTGAAGGACAAGACGGCCCTGCTCATCGGCACCTGGCGCTTCGACAAGGACAGCCGCTATTTCATAACATCCTCGCTGTCCATCCTAAGGCAGAACAACAAGAGGCTGCCCATATTCACCATGTCCGCCGTAGGCCTCAACGACTGCGCAATAGGCGGATATATGCCCAACTACACCAACGTGGGGCTACTGCTCGCCAAGTCCATCGAGGAGTACGTCATCAACGGCAGGTCACAGTTCAACTTCATCGAGTCGAACTACGTGTTCAACGACGCCATAGTGACATCTATGCATGTGGACCGCAGCAAGATTCCGGACGGTGCGCTCATAACCAACAAGGAGGTCAGCGTCATTGAGAAATACTGGTCACAGATTCTGACTGTCATCTGCATTATAATAGTCCTCTCCGCCTGCCTCGCCATCGCCATCCACAACCTGCGTAAAGTCAGCAGGCTCAAAGTCGAGTTGGAACGCAAGCAGAAGGAGCTGATTATAGCGAAAAACAGGGCGGAGAACAACAGCATGCTCAAGACCTCTTTCGTGGCCAACATGAGCCACGAGATTCGCACCCCGCTCAATGCTGTCGTCGGCTTCTCACAGGTCATAGCCTCACAAGGCGACTCGCTCACGAGCGAAGAACGTGACCGCATAGTGGAAATAATAAACAAGAACTGCAACCTCCTCACAAGTCTCATTAACAGCATTCTCGACATATCACGAATCGAGTCAGGGCGCGCGAATTACAAGCTGGAGAGCGTGGACGTCGTCGAGACGTGCAAGACGATGCTCAGCTCTGTCAAGATGGCCAACAATACGCTGCCTATCGACTTCCGCTTCGACTGCGACATCGACAAGCTCATGTTTGACACCGACCGCCAGCGACTCCAGCAAGTCCTGATGAACCTGCTCGGCAACGCGGTCAAATTCACACAGCAGGGTCGAGTGACGCTCCGCCTGCAAACAGAGGCCGACGGCGGCATCCGCATATCCGTGACCGACACTGGCAAGGGCATTCCGCCCGACAAGGCCGAAGAGGTGTTCCACCGTTTCGTCAAGCTCGACGAGTACTCCAACGGGACGGGACTGGGACTGTCGCTCTGCCAACTCATCGTGGAAAAGTTCCAAGGCAGGATATGGGTCGACACGGCCTATACGGCCGGGGCGCGCTTCATTTTCACACTCCCCCACATAACGCAGGACGACATCATATAGCCACAATTCCGATATGCGGAGTTATGCCACCAAGCCGACTACGTATTTAACGCACCATCGCGATACGTAAAAGCGCACACCTCGCAAAGGCGGCAAGAACACGGCGGCTTCCCGCACAAGCGAACAGGCAACATGCGAAATATCTATATTTCAGGATATTACAAGCAAACAAACAAACGTCCACTAACATAAAAAACAATAAAATTATACCACTGACTACCTGACAAGCATAGCCGTAAGCATATAAATTGCGAAATTGCAAAGCGAAAGGTGAAAAATCGCCTGATCAGCAGTGCCGTGCGGCAAAACACGACTCAACGGGAATACACCAGAAAACACATAAAAATAAAGCCTTAAAAACAATATGAAAAGGAGAGTTGTTATCACAGGCCTTGGCATCTACTCCTGCCTCGGCAAGACCCTCGACGAAGTTCGCGACTCACTATACAACGGCAAGTCCGGCATCATTTTCGACCCCGTCCGCAAAGAGATGGGCTTCCGCTCCGCACTCACGGCAAATGTGCCAGTCCCTGACCTCAAAGGCGTCCTCAGCCGCAGCCAGCGCGTCTATATGGCCGACGAGGTCAAGTACGCCTACCTTGCCACCCGCGACGCTTTGGCCGACGCCAAACTCGACCCCGACTACATCGAGGCTCACAACGTGGGCATCCTCTACGGCAACGACAGCAGCGCCGACGCCGTGGTCAAGAGCGTCGACATCATGCGCGAGAAGAAGGACACCACGCTCGTCGGCTCAGGAGCCATCTTCCAGTCGATGAACTCCACTGTCACCATGAACCTCTCCTGCCTCTTCAAGCTCAAGGGCATGAACCTCACCGTCTCGGGCGCATGCGCCTCGGGATCCCACGCCATCGGCCTCGGCTCGCTGCTCATCCGCGAAGGTCTTCAGGACTGCATCGTCTGCGGTGGAGCGCAGGAAGTTAACCCGTTCTCCATCGGCTCATTCGACGGCATCTCGGCCTTCTCCGCAAGAGAGAGCGAACCCGAGAAGGCATCACGCCCGTTCGACCGCGACCGCGACGGTCTTGTCCCGGGCGGCGGCGCGGCGACAGTCATCATCGAGGACTACGAGAGCGCCGTGAAGCGTGGCGCAACCATCTACGCAGAGGTCCTCGGCTACGGATTCTCAAGCAATGGCGACCACATCTCCACCCCTAATGTCGACGGTCCGGCACGCTCGCTCATGATGTCCATCCAGCAGGCCGGCATCGACCTCCGTGAGATTGGCTACATCAACGCCCACGCGACCTCTACGCACGTCGGCGACCAGAACGAGGCTAAGGCCATCGACCGCGTCATGGGCGACTACAAGCCCTACATCACCTCTACCAAGGGCCAGACGGGTCACGAGATGTGGATGGCCGGCGCAAGCGAAATCGTCTACACCCTCCTTATGATGAAGAACGACTTCATCGCCCCGAACCTCAACTTCGAGAACCCCGACGAGGACTCCGCAAAGCTCAACATCCCAGGCACTCGCGTCGACAACTACCACTTCGACACGTTCCTCTCGAACTCGTTCGGCTTCGGCGGAACTAACTCCACCCTGGTTGTCCGCAGCCTCTAAAGGAATCTGAAGGAAGACGTCAAAAACATAACCGGCCCTGTCAATTTTCCGCACGTTCAACAAGTGGGATTTCATACGCTGTTGGCTGGCTGTTTTTACTTTTAAAACTTTTAGACTACCTTTGCAGCGATAGCGCGAACCTTCCGAACTGTCTAACATGCTGCGAATAGCGGCATATGGAGGCGGGGGGCTTCGGCTCGACAACGAAAACAAGTCATCAAATAATAAAATGGAAAAAAACGAATTAATTGAGAAGGTCAACAGCGTGTTGGCAGACGAGTTCGAGGCTAATGTAGAAGACCTCACCCCCGATGCCAACATCAAGGAGGCCCTCCAGCTCGACAGCCTCAGCATCGTGGACATGGTCGCCCTCATCGAGAGTGAGTTCGGCGTCAAAATCCCCGGCAATGAGGTCGGCACCATCAAGACATTCGGAGATCTCTACGAATACCTCGCAGCCCGCGTTGCCTAACCCGACCGATGCTCCGTACATCTGGCGAGGGGCGCAGGGAGGGCTTAATTGGTAATCGGAGGCGTGAGCAGTTCTGCAACTCGCTCTTCGATTTTACTGCCCACCCGCAAGAGGCTAATGACGCGGAGGCGTCAGTAAAGATTTAGCCCGCAAGACCGGCTCTTTCAGACTAAGCCCGAGACACAAAATCGGCAAATTCTGAAAGAGTCGGCTTTGCGGGTTTTACCATTTTACCACACGAATGACAAGACTCGTCTTATCCATATACTGCTTTTTGGCAAAGCACAAGGCCTTGCGTTGGGGGGCAATGATAATCAGCACGATTGTCTTCATCGCTCTCGGCTCGCAAGTCCACTTCGAGGAGGACATAACAAAACTGCTGCCATCGACAGGAGACTCGTCAGAGTCGCTCGCCTTCTCCCAGCTCAAAGTCAAGGACAAGATTTTCATCCAGATAACCTCAAAAGACGAGGAGTCGCCCCTCGACGCCGACGAACTCGTCGAGATAAGCGACGAGCTGTGCTCTGCCATCGAGGAGGCCGACACCGCCACAGGCTACGTCGCCGACATCCTCGCGCAGGTCGACGAGATGATGCTTGTCGACGTGGTGGGCTACCTCGCCGACAACTTCCCTCTCTTCGTCGACACGGCCTCCTACGCCGACATCGCCGCCCTCCTCAACGAGGACAGCATCCGTGCGAGCATCCACGCTACTAAGGAGATGCTCACCACGCAGGCCGGCATGGCAATGAAGGACATGCTCGCAGCCGACCCCGTCGGCATGCGTCGCGTGGTAATAAGCAAGGTCAAGGACATCAAGGAGGGGCTTGGCAACACTCAGACAATCTACGAGGGGCACCTTTTCACCCCCGACACCACCGTGGCACTCGCATACCTCTCGCCCAACTTCAAGTCGTACGACTCGATGAGCGGCCGCAAGCTTATCGAGCTTATCGAGGGCGAAGTGGCCAAGTGCGAGGCAGCCCACCCCGACTGCAAGATTCTATTCCATGGCGCGCCCGTCCAGAGTGTCAACAACAGCCGCCAGATCAAGCGCGACCTCAGCATGACACTGAGCGTCTCGTTGCTGCTCGTCTGCATAGGCATAGGCATCTGCTTCAAGAACAAAAGCACCATCCCGATGCTTATATGCCCAGTGCTTTACGGTGCCGTCTTCGCCCTCGCGATGATGTACATCGTCAAGGGTTCGATGTCGCTCATGGCGCTCGGCATCGGAGCTATAGTCCTTGGCGTCGCGCTCAGCTACTGCCTGCACGTCATAACGCACTACAAATATGTCTCGACCCCAGAACGTGTGCTCCGCGACCAGGCCACACCCGTCTTCCTTGGCTGCCTTACCACGATGGGATCGTTCCTCGGACTTCTATTCACCAGCTCCGAGCTCCTCAGCGACTTCGGACTTTTCGCCTCGTTCGGCCTTATGGGCACAACTTTCTTCAGCCTCGTCTTCCTGCCCCACTTCTTCAACCCCGAGCGGAACAGGCGGTCGCGCAAGGCATTCAGGGCCCTCGAAAAGTTCAACTCACACAGGTTCGAGAAGCATAAATGGCTGATCGCCTCCATCGTCGTGCTGTCGTGCGTATGCCTCTACACGCAACGCTTCGTGACGTTCGACGCCGACCTGACGCACATAAACTACACGTCGCCCGAGGTCAAGGAGAGCACCGCCCTCCTTCAGGCAAAGACCCAGCCGGGGCTCGTCACAACATACTACGCCACGTCCGACTCGTCGCTCGACATGGCCCTCACCAAGAGCCGCGCCATGTACTCCACTCTCGACTCGCTCAAGCAAAGGGGCAGAATCCGCGGCTACTCCAAAGCGGCAAGCATATTCCCCACAGAGCAGGAGCAAGAGGAGAGGCTCCACGCATGGGGCGAGTTCTGGAACGACGAGCGCATTGCGGCGACCGACAAGATGATAAGCAATGCGTGCGCCGAGGAGGGCGTTGCTCCGTCTTTCTTCGCCCCGTTTGATGATGTCCTGACGGCCGAATATGACTTTGTTGACCCGTATTCCGACGAGCTTCTCCCGCCCGGCCTCATGGCCAACATCATCGAGTACACCGACAGCATCTACATGGTCTTCACATCAGTGCAGATGAAAGCCGAAGATAAGAAAGCTGTAGGCAAAGCCCTCGTGGCCTCCACTGGATGCGTAGTGGTCGACCCGATGTTCTACACCGAGGAGATGGTGAAGACTATCAACGACGACTTCAACACCGCCCTGAACATCTCAATGGCCTTCGTCTTCATCATCCTGCTCATTTCATACAGGAACATCGTCCTGGCCATCGTGGCGTTCATCCCAATGACACTCAGCTGGTTCATCGTTCTCGGCGTGATGGGAATGCTCGGGATGCAATTCAACCTGATAAACATTGTCATCTCTACCTTCATATTCGGCATTGGCGTCGACTACAGCATCTTCGTCATGGACGGCCTCCTAAGCAAGGCTCGCTCACAGTCCGAGCCTCAGCTCCTGGTGTACCACAAGACGGCCATATTCTTCTCGGCGGTGACCCTCATAGTCAGCACCGGCTCCCTGCTGCTCGCCTCGCACCCCGCGCTTGCGTCGATTGGCGTCGCGACAATAATAGGCATGTCGTCGGCCGTGGTGCTGGCCTACTCACTGCAACCGTTCCTCTACCATGCGCTCGTGAAGCTCATCATCCGCATGGGCTGGAAAGCCAGCTGGTTGGAAAGCAACGGCGACAGCAGCAGACAGGACGTGGACTGAGTAAAAGCGAGATAACAATTTGACTCCCAAACACAAAAGGATAGAGCGTTGAGCAAATACGACGTAATAGTCATAGGCGCAGGGCTTGGCGGCCTTGAGTGCGCCTACATGCTGAGCAAAGTAGGCAAGAGCGTCCTCGTGCTTGAGGCCGACGCTCTGATAGGCGGCTGCCTTCAGACATTCCGCCGCGCCGGCCACACATTCGACACGGGCTTCCACTATGTCGGCGGCCTCGACGAGGGGCAGATGCTCCGCAGGCTGTTCGACTACTTCGGACTGATGAGCCTGCCGTGGAAGAAGATGGACGAGGATTGTTTTGACGAGGTGACGCTCCCAAGTGGCTCATACCCTTTTGCGCAGGGCTACGACAGATTCCGCGAGGCTCTGACAGAGCGTTTTCCAAACCAGAAGGAGAACCTGAGAGGGTACGTAGACCTGCTGAAGCAAGTGGGCGACAACATAACCCACAGCCTCGACCCTCACACGGCCGACGAGGTGTACCAGCAGTCGCTCTTCGCCCGCTCAGCCTACGACTTCCTTACAAGCACTATAACCGACCCGACGCTCGTAGACGTCCTCTCCGGCTCGTCGATGAAGATGGAGCTTTGCGCAGCGAAATTGCCGCTCTACGTCTTCGCTCAGATCAACAGCACTTTCATCCAGAGCGCCTACCGCATCGTGGGTGGCGGGATGCAGATTGCCGAGAGCCTCCGCAAAAGCATTGAGGCCATGGGCGGAAGGGTGATGCGCAACAGCAAGGTGACGGCCATCGAGGGAGAAGGCGGGCGAGCCACTGCCGTGGTCGTAAACGACGGCGATGCCCGATTCGAGGCCGACACTTTCATTTCGGACATTCATCCAGCGGCGACCGTCCGTCTGCTGCAAACCAGCGGCCTTGTCAGGAAAATATACCAGAAACGCATAGCGGGCCTTGAGAACACTTTTGGGATGCTGACTGTCAACATAGCCCTGAAGCCAGGCACGATGCGTTATCAGAATCGCAACCTCTTCATATACAAGGAATCGGGCGTTTGGCAGCTGCACGAAAAGCTCGGATGTGGCGTACAAGCGCTGATGATAAGTTTCATGCCACCAGCCGACGGCGGCGAGTATGCCACCGGCATAGATTTGCTCACCCCGATGAAATGGGACGAGGTGAGCGAATGGTTTGGCACAAAAGTTGGATGCAGAGGAGACGAGTACGTTGAGATGAAGGAGCGGGTGGCCAGCGAATGCATAGCCCTCGCCGAGACCAAGTTGCCCGGCCTCAGTGACGGCATAGAGGGCAAGTGGGTAAGCACCCCCCTCACCTACGCCGACTACACCGGCACAGAGTGCGGCTCAGCCTACGGAATCCGCAAGGACTACAGTTCACCAATGCTGACCGTCCTTACCCCGAAGACCCCAGCCGAGAACGTCTTCCTGACGGGCCAGAGCCTCAACCTCCACGGAATCCTTGGCACATCAATGACATCGATGTTCACGTGCGCTGAGATTGTCGGAATGCCTACCCTCGTAAACCAGATTAACGGATAAAAAACATAGATATTCACTTATGAAGAAATCAGGATTGCTGGCCATTGCGGCAGCACTCATATTCCCCATTGCGAGCTCGGCACAGCTCAAGAACGCCAATGGCAACGCCGACGTGGCCAAGGTGCTCGAAGCCAACAAGAGCGTCACCACCATCCAGTGCCCCTTCACCCGCACGAACAAGGTTGCAGCCCTCTCGACATCCAAGAAGTCCGACGGCAAATTCTACTTCTCCGCCCCGGACAATCTCGCGATGAAATACGCCGACGGCGAGATTTTCGTCGTCACGGCGGATAATGTGTCTCTGTCGGTCGGTGGCAAAGCCCGCACCCTCCGCTCCGGCAACCACCATGTGGAGGATCTTTCTGAAACGCTTCTCGCCTGCGTCAAAGGCGACCTGAACGCCATCGAAGGCAAACTGTCGGGTTCGAAGACTCAGGGTGCAAGCCTCGTCTTCAACATCGCCACCGACCTGAAGGTCGGACGCAACAGCATAACCGGCCTGGAGCTCACATACAGTAAGAAAGACTTGACGCTCACAACCCTCAAGATGATAGAGAAAGACGGCAGCTTCACCCTCTACCAGCTCGGCGACAAGACTTTGAACAAGAGCATCGACGCCAAGACCTACGAACACGTGAAGGCAAGAAAGAAAGCCGGCAACAAATAAAGCGACGTTAGCGAGAGCAGAGCGGACTCGTTCGCTTTGCCGAGCGTGAAAAACGAAGGGTGAAATTCAACGCTAACAAGGCAGCGCATCGGCCCTGGCAGTCGGACAAACGACAGCCGGGGTCTACGTTTTTATAGAGGACAAAAGAAGACTGACTCACGGCTTTACTAACAACCATAATTGTATTCAAAAACTCCAAAAGCATAGAAGCTTCTGCAAACTGCCCATACATTAAAGGTTAACTCTTAGCATCTTATGCTCCTGGCGCACGCCCATTAACAGAAGAAAACGCTACATTTGCGAAGTTTAGAAAAGCAAGAACGGCCGCGGGCGAGGAAAGCCGGCACGCCGACAAGAAAGACAAACAAAAAGGAACAGCGATGAAGTTCATCACGACTCTGGCCATGATAAGCCTGGGCATAGCCGCAACGGCTCAGCAGACACTCACAATTGAAGAGTGCCGCGAGATGGCCTTGAAGAACAACCACGAGATCAAGGCTGCCCAAAGCAAGACAGAGGGCGCGCGGTACACGAAAAAAAGCTACCGTTCAAACTACTTGCCGAGCCTGACGCTCAACCTCATTGGCGCATATAGCACACTGAAGGGCAATGAGGACATCAACGTCCCCGTGATTGGCGACGTGCCTGTCTTCAAGCCTGGCGCCGACTTCAAACCGCAGACCGAGGCCATACTCCAGCACTTAGGCAGCGACGCGGCCTCGCAGATGTGGAAGGCGCAGAACCTCGCAGGCTACCTGTTCTTCCCTGGCGTGACCGGCTCTATGGGATTCGAGACCGGCCCGATGTTCCTCGCTGGCCTCACTCTCCAGCAGCCGCTCTACATGGGCGGCAAAATTGCCAATGCGCACAAGATGGCCAGCCTCGCCGTCGACGCGTCGGAGGCAAACGAGACTCTCACCGAGGCCAACGTCATCGAGTCGACCGACCAGGCCTACGCCCTTGTGGTCAAGGCCAAGGAGATGCAGAAGGTCGCCAAGAGGTATAACGACGTCCTGCAAGAGCTTATGGACAACGTGGTCAAGGCCAAGAACCACGGCATGAAGACGGGCAACGACGTGCTGAAGGTGCAAGTCAAGCTCAACGAGAGCGAGCTGAAAATGCAGAAAGCCTCGAACGCCGTAACCCTGGCCAAGATGAACCTATGCCACAAAATAGGGATGAGCCTCACGGATGAGATTGACGTGGCCGACACGTACCCCGAGATGGAGACCAAAGAGGGCAGCGTAGAGGCCAGACCCGAAAGCAAGATGCTGAGCAAGAAAGTGGAGGTGGCCGAGGCCAAGACGAAAGTTGAGCGTTCGGCCATGCTGCCCGAGGTTGGTCTCATGCTCATGGGCAACTACGTGAACGGCATCAAGGTGAACGGCGACATGACAGTCAGCGGCAAGACCCAGAGCTTCGACGAGAAACTGCTCAACGACTTCGCCTTCACGGCGCTCGTGAACGTGAAGATCCCACTCTTCAACTTCGGGAAGGACGCCAACAAGACCCGCGCGTCGAAATGCGAACTGGAGCAAGCCCGCCTTGAGCAGCAGAACCTGACAGAGCAGATGGAGCTTGAAAAGCAACGCTCAGCCAATATTCTCGACGAGGCGGAGAAAGAGCTCTACGTCGCAGAGAAGAGCCTTGAACAAGCCGCGGAGAACATGCGCTCAAGCAAGAGCCTCTTCGACAACGGGTATGAGACCTTGACCGACTACATGGAGAGCCAAGTGCTGTGGCAGCAGGCCATGGCCGCCAAGGTCGACGCTCAATTCCAACTCTACCTTGCCAAGGTCGACTACAACCGCGCTAACGGCACACTCGTGGAGTAAAAACGACTGAAGGATGATTGACCCGCAGATATTCTCATTCCTGAGGGAGATAAAGGAGAACAACAACAAGCCATGGTTCGACGCCCACCGAGAGCGGTATGAGGCCGCAAGGGCGTCGTTCCTCGTCTTCGTTGGCAAATTCATAGAGATGGTCCGCAAGGTGGACTCGAGCGTCGGGGAGCAAGAACCCAAGCAATGCGTATACCGCTTCTACCGCGACACGCGCTTCTCGCCCGACAAAAGCCCGTATAAGCGTCACTTTGGCGCATTCGTGTGCCCTGGAGGGAGGAAAAGCGTGCTGCCCGGCTATTATATGCACGTAGAGCCGGACAACGTCTTCTTCTGCACGGGCAACTACGGCCTGCCCTCCGAGATGGTGAAACGCCTCCGCACCGAGATAGCGAACTTTCCCGAGGAACTTGACGCAATTGTGAAAAACGAGCCATTCCTCAGCCGCGTGGGAGGCCTATGGGACGACGAGAAGCTAAAAAAAGTCCCCAACGGCTACGACATAGCCCCAGAATACGCAGACTACCTTAAATACAAGAGCCTCAACGCACGCGTAGACTACACTGAGGAGGAGGTCACGAAAGAGAGCTTTGCCGACACGCTGCAGCGCGATATTGAGACAACCTTCCCCCTCAACGCCTACTTCCGCCGCGCCCTTGAGACCGAGCCGGAGGACGAGACCGACTTCGGGATTTAAAGCACAAGGCGCTATGAACAGGTATGATGAAGTCCGGGCAGGCGTGAGGCTGACGGAGGGTGATGTTTTCACATCGGCTGATGACATAGAGAAGAAAGTGCAAGAGATAGGGTTTCTGCCCCTCTTCGCCTGCAACGTCAAAGGTCTTTCGGTCGAGGAACACACCCCCGCCGAGCTGTGGTTCAACGACAACGTGGACGGTCCATGGGAGTGGAAAGGCCCAATCGTGCGAGGCGGCGAGACGGCCTACGCCAAGTATTTCAGGAACAAGGCAGTCTTCGTATCGCTCGAATGGCTGCCCCGACTCATAAACATGCGGAGGGGGCTGAGCAAGCCGATGGGATATGACGAAGAGCGCGTCCTCAGGGCAATAGAGTCGAACGAGAATATGCTCTCGACCGAAATCCGCGAAGAGTGCGGCTTCGGCAGGCACGGCGCGACGATGGCCGAGCGCGCCCTGATGGCCAACTCCGAAGGCGGGACAAAGGCGTCGTTGGACACCATCCTGACCCGCCTCCAGATGAAAGGGCGCATCGTAGTGTGCGACTTCGAGTACAACATTGACAAGCACGGGCATCCATACGGCTGGGGCAAAGCCCGTTACACCACACCCGAGATTCTCTACGCCGACAGGTTCGTACTGCCCAACGAGAGTGCGGAGGAGAGTCGTGAAGCCGTGGAGGACAAGATATGCTCCACCGGGCTTTGCCCAAACAAGGACATGGCGCGTAGGCTCGTTTTGTAATAATGATTAAATTTGCCCGCACGAAAGTCCGAACAGAAAAAGATGAAACGCATCGATAACGCCATCCTCGCCGTCACCATCTGCGTAATAGGCTTGTTTGGCGCTGCCAAGGCCACGGCGCAGGAAGCGAGTGGCAAGCTGAGCGTACGGTTTATGACCGCGAGCCTTGATTCGCTCGTAAGGTACAGCGCACAGAGCAACGCAAACCAGACCACGCTTGACGGATTCAGAATACAGATATACTCTGGCTCAGGCGTGACGTCGAAAAATGACGCAGCCGAGACCCAGGCCCGGTTTATGAAAATGCATCCGGAAGAGAAGGCGTACATCATATACAACGCCCCGTTCTGGCGAGTCCGCGTAGGCGACTACCGCACCCGTAGCGAAGCCTTGAGGCTACTCAACAAGTTGGGCGGCAGCTTCAGCGGCAGCTACATAGTGCGCGACAACACGGTGCGCAAACAGACATTCAGAGAGTAAGGCCACGCGCCGCGCAGAGAAGGGCGACACCCTCACGGCGCGGCGCGGAGTCGTTAGTTGACAGAGCGACATTGGTGGGAAAGACGTATATTCGCGTCGGAAGATAACATCTGAATGTTATATCCTCTTTCCCAGTCCCCCCCCCCCCCCCCCCCCCTAAAGACGCAGAGAAACGGGCTTACACGACCTTCTGTACAAGCGAAGGGCGTTAGCCATCGGCCTGCGTTTTCTCCCTTTTGCAAGGTAAGCGGGCTTGGCTTCGCCCCAGCAGAAGAGTCAAAACCCCGTCATTAGCCCTTTCACGCCCGACACCTCAATCGAGGCGCACGTACGGCATCCCGAATAAAATACAACCCAACAATATCCGATGAGTGAAGCGATAAAGCACGAGTGCGGCATAGCCCTCGTCCGTCTGCTCAAACCGCTGGAATATTACCAGCAGAAATATGGCACATGGCAATATGGCCTCCAACGCCTGTTCCTCCTGATGGAGAAGCAGCACAACCGCGGTCAGGACGGAGCCGGAGCCGTAGGCCTGAAGCTCGACCAGCCTTCGGGCGAGCAATACATCTACCGCCTCCGCTCGAACGGGGACAACCCCATCCAGGATGTGATAAACGGCATCAACGCCCCCATCAAGAAGGCGTTTGAGCAAGACCCGGAGCATGCGGTCGACGCAGAGTGGGCAAAGAAGAACCTGCCCTTCGCCGGAGAGGTGTACCTTGGCCACCTCCGCTATGGCACATTCGGCAACAACAACATAGAGTACTGCCACCCCGT
The DNA here is from genome assembly GCA_051875415.1 of Marinilabiliaceae bacterium. GTDB lineage: Bacteria > Bacteroidota > Bacteroidia > Bacteroidales > Marinilabiliaceae > W3P20-009. Next base: position 65,909 of record JBJEGU010000008.1, on the reverse strand, counting down.
GATGCGCGAGAACAACTGGCGCAGCCGCAACCTGGCCTTGGCGGGGAACTTCAACCTGACGAACGTTGACGAGATTTTCGCGAGCCTCGTGGAGCTGGGTCAGCACCCGAAGAACTTCTCGGACACCGTGACCATACTGGAGAACGTTGGCCACTTTGTCGACGACGAGGTGCAGCTCCTCTTCCGTCAGTATAAGAACGAGGGGCTTGACAACCGCGACATCTCGGAGAAAATCGAGTCGTCGATTGACATCCGTAAGATACTTGAGCGATCGAGCCGCAAGTGGGACGGCGGCTACGTCATAGGCGGCATCTTTGGCCACGGCGACGCTTTCGTGACGCGCGACCCGTGGGGAATCCGCCCCGCCTACTTCTACTACGACGACGAGATTGTCGTTGTGGCGTCGGAGCGCCCCGTGATCCAGACTGCCATCAACGTCCGGTACTGCCAGGTGCAGGAGCTAAAGCCTGGCCATGCGATTATAATCCGTAAGAACGGCCACGTCTCCGACGAGCTGGTCCGCGTTCCGCAGGAGCGCAAGTCATGCTCGTTTGAGAGGATATACTTCAGCCGCGGCTCGGACCGCGACATATACCACGAGCGCAAACAGCTCGGCTACCTGCTGGCCCCGACCCTCCTGGAGAAAGTGAACTACGACATTGACAACACGGTCTTCTCCTACATCCCGAACACCGCCGAGACGGCCTACATGGGCCTGACCGAGGGCGTGAGGGAGAGCATAAAGATGCGCCAGTGCGAACAAGTGCTTGCGGAGCAGGCCAAAGGCGAGGTGAGCCGCGAGAGATTCCTCGAAATAATGCGCCACGAGCCACGCTTCGAGAAGATACCCATCAAGGACGTCAAGATGCGCACATTCATAACGGCCGACTCGGGCCGCGACAACATGGTGGGCCATGTGTATGACGTCACGTACGGCATCGTCAAGAACTTGCAGGACACGCTGGTAGTGATTGACGACTCCATCGTGCGCGGCACGACCCTCAAACGCAGCATCCTGCGAATCCTGGACCGCCTGCACCCGAAGAAAATCATCGTGGTGTCGTCCGCCCCGCAGATACGCTACCCCGACTGCTACGGCATAGACATGGCCAAGCTTGGCGACTTCTGCGCCTTCGCCGCAGCCATACAACTGCTCAAGGACACTGGCCGCGAGGGCATAATAGAGCAGACATACAAAGCCTGCAAGGAGCAGCAGAACCTGCCCAAGGAGGAGATTGTAAACTGCGTGAAAGACATCTACAAACCGTTCACGGCCGAGGAAATCTCGAAGAAGATTGCCGAGATGCTGACCCCAGAGGACATGCACGCCGTGGTTGAGATTGTTTTCCAGACCGTAGAGAACCTGCACAAGGCATGCCCCAACGACAGCGGCGATTGGTACTTCACGGGCAACTACCCCACCCCTGGAGGCAACAAGGTTGTCAACACCGCCTTCATCAACTACATTGAGGGCAGGAACGCAAGGGCGTATTAAGACACAAGCCATAGGCGAAACAGCGAGCGGCGCGTCAGGACATCTGGCGCGCCGCCCGTTTTTTTGTGCGCACTGGTGGATTTAAACGCATCAATTTTCAGGGGACAGAGACTCAGGGAGAAAGGGAAACGGGACATGGCTATGGGCAAGAGCGGCAAAAATGCGCAGCACCGCATACTAACATTACGATTTAGCGCAATAAACAGGAAAATAATATTAAATTGATAGCATTTTATGATTATAGACGAATAATTGCTGTATATTTGCGTCAACTAACCAATAAACCTAAACTTGAGACAATGAGAACACGTTGGATTATCTGCCTCGCCATAATGATAGTGGCGGGACTTGTAGGCTCCTTCATGCCAGAGGAGGCGGGACTGTGGGAACTGTCCGACAATGTCAACACGTCCGACTTGGCGTGGCTGATAACGTCGACAATCTTCGTGCTGATGATGACTCCAGGCCTGTCGTTCTTCTACGGCGGCATGGTGAGGAAGAAGAACATCATATCGACCATTTTGCAGAGCATCATAGCGATGGGCATAGTATCCGTCCTGTGGGTCGTGGTCTGCTTCAGCCTCTCATTCGGCGACGACATAGGCGGCGTGATAGGCGACCCGCGGACCTACTTCATGTTCTTGGGCGTAGGCGGCGCGGCCACGGACTCCTTCTCCACAAAGATGGGGCTGACGATACCGCTGGGACTCTACGCCATCTTCCAGATGAAATTCGCCATCATAACGCCGTCGCTCATCACCGGCTCATTCGCCGAGCGCGTGAGGTTCTCGGCCTACATGCTCTTCATGGTCCTCTTCACCATCGTCGTCTACTGCCCTCTCGCGCATTGCACGTGGCATCCTGACGGACTCTTCAACCAGATGCACGTCAAGGACTTCGCAGGGGGCATCGTGGTCCACGCCTCGTCGGGAGTCGCCGCCCTGGTAGGTGCGCTCTTCCTTGGCAAGAGGCACGAGAGCAAGGGCGAGCCGGCCAACGTTCCCTACGTGATACTCGGGGCCTCGCTCCTGTGGCTGGGCTGGTTCGGCTTCAACGGTGGCTCGTCACTTGCCGCCAATGGGCAGGCCGTCAAGGCGTTCCTCAACACCAACACGGCTGCCGCCACGGCAATGCTCGTCTGGATATTCTTCGACTGCGTCATGGGCCGCAAGCCGTCAGCCATGGCGGCCGCAGTGGGTGGAGTCGTCGGCCTCGTGGCCATAACGCCATCGGCAGGCTGGGTATCTGTAGGTGAGAGCATCCTCATTGCCGTAATCACCACCATCATATGCAACCTGGCGTGCCACTATAAGAACCGCACGTCGGTCGACGATGCGCTGGATGTGTTCCCGACGCACGGCGTGGGCGGCATCGTAGGCACCATTCTTACCGGCGTATTCGTATACAAATATGAGCCTGAGCTTGCGGAGCAGGGAGTTTCGCACTTGGAGTTCTTCCTCAACCATGTGCTGGCCGTCATAATCGTATTCGCGTACACCGCCACTATGACGTACGGTCTTTACTGGCTGACGAACAAGATTGTCCCCATGCGAGTGTCGGAGAACGACGAGAAGCTCGGACTTGACCGCAGCCAGCACGACGAGCATTACGGCCGTCCGCGAGAGCTTGCCGAGTATTACGACGACGAGCAGCTGCAAGAAATGTACGACCGCGAGCACAGCGGCAAATAGCCTGACGCACTGTAAAATAGCAACGAAAACGATGCCGAGGGCGCAGCGTGGGATAGCCTCCCCGTTGCGTCCTCGGCTTGTGATATGTGGGCAAGAGAAGCGACTGTAATGGAAAAGAGCATTATTAACAAAGACGGTGCGGCGGGTTAAAAAGGCATAACGGGCGAGAAAGGGAAGACTGTTTGGGCTAAATTGCGCCGAAAGATAACCAAAAGAACAGCAGATGAAGACGACTTACCAACCGTCGGCGGGCTTCAGGGCGACGCTGCCCATAATAACACTGCTCGCCACACTCCATTTCCTGAACGACACGCTGCAATCCGTCATAGCGGCCTCGTACCCCCTCATCAAGGGCGACCTTGGACTCACGTTCACCGAGATTGGCGTCATATCACTGTTTTACCAACTGGCCTCATCGGTGTTCCAGCCTGTAGTGGGCTACGCATTCGACAAGCGGCCCTTTGTACGCTCGCTGCCGCTCGGGTCGGCCTTCACGCTCATCGGCCTTGCGATGGTCGCCTTTGCCGACAGCGTGGCGATGATGTGCGCGGCGGTATCGCTCGTGGGCATCGGTTCGGCAATATTGCACCCCGAGGCGAGCAGGATAACATCGTTGGCGTCGAGCGGGCATCGCGGGGCAGCCCAGTCGATATTCCAAGTGGGCGGCAACGCAGGCTCATCGGCAGGTCCGCTGCTCGTGGCCGCAATCGTCGCCCCATACGGTAGAGGGAACATGGCATGGCTGTGCCTTGTGGCGCTTATCGCGATAATCGTCAGCGCGCCGGTCTGCCGTTGGTACTCATCGTACCTTGCCGCCGTCAGGGCTGAGCATACCACCCTCACGCCGCACCGCGACCGGCCGCTATCTGGCAGGAAAACAGCATGGGCGCTCGGCGTAATAACCGTGCTCATCTTCTCGAAGTACATCTATATGGCCTCGCTTACGAACTACTTCACGTTCTACGTCATCGATACTTTCGGCGTGACGGTGTCGCAATCTCAGGTCATCCTCTTCGTATTCCTATTCGCCACGGCCGCCGGCACGCTTGTTGGCGGGCCTGTGGGGGACAAGATTGGGCGCAAATACGTCATCTGGATATCCATCCTCGGGACTGCGCCGTTCAGCCTTCTTTTGCCGCATGTGGGGCTTGCGGGGACTATCGCTTGCGCATTCGGGGCGGGCTTCATGCTGTCGTCGGCTTTCCCGTCGATATTGCTCTATGCGCAGGAGCTGCTGCCGAACAAGCTTGGAATGATTAGCGGGCTGTTCTATGGCTTCGCGTTTGGCGTGGCGGGCATCGCGGCGGCGGTGCTGGGACACTTCGTGGACACGTACGGGCTGGAGGCCGTGTTCCACTTCTGCGCGTATACGCCGCTCGCGGGCATCGTGGCCGGGCTGCTGCCAAACCTCAAAGTGGTGAGGAGGGCGTAGCTATAAACTAAAAACTTCAGGAGCGACACGCCCCGTCGGGAGTCCTGAACTTCCCGACGGGGCGCGTCGCATTGGGCGAGGCTCTGTTGGCGGAAACTAAGGCCGGCGTGATGGCAAACATCCGATGCGTCGGCGATAAATGCTATCTCTGGAGGGCGGAAAAGGGCGGATAGTTACGCATAAAAAGCGAGCCCGACGCAGGAATTTGCGTCGGGCTCACGCCTGTTCTGTCGCGTGCGGGATGATGGGCCGCCACACGGAAATATGAAGTCCGCTACTTAACCTCGAACTTCAGCTCGCTCGCAATGTTGTCAGAGGCCGTTCCGACGTATGCCGTATACTCGCCCTTCTCTACCACCCAGCTGTGCGACTCCTCGTCGTAGTAGGCGAGCGACCGGACAGGGATGTCGATGCTGACAGCCTGTGACTGGCCAGCGTCGAGGCCGACCTTCTTGAAGCCCTTAAGCTCCTTCACAGCGCGCTCGACCTTCGAGCCGTCCTTGCCGACGTAGACTTGGAGTACTTCCTTGCCCGTGCGGTCGCCGGTGTTAGTGACGGTCGCCGTCACGCTGATATTGCCGTCGGCACTGACGGAGCCGGCTGACAGTTTGGCGTCGGAGACGCCGAACGAGGTGTAGCTGAGGCCGTGGCCGAAGGCGAACAGCGGCTTGATGTTTTGCGCCTCGTGCCAGCGGTAGCCCACGAATATGCCCTCGCGGTACTCCTCGCGGTAGTTATCGTTCTCAAGGCCAGGGTAGCACACGGCCTCGCCGCTGTGATGTGCGGCGTTGTCGGCAAGCTTGACGGGGAAGGTGAAAGGCAACTTGCCCGACGGGTTGACCTTGCCCGAGAGGACTTCGCCAATGGCCTCGCCGGCCTGCGAGCCGAGATACCAGGCCTCGACAATGGCGGGCATTCGGTCAATCCAAGGCATCTCGACGGCATTGCCGCTCACCAGCACGCACACCATGTTGCTATTGATGTCGAGCAGTTTGCCAATAAGCTCATCCTGCCCGAACGGCAGCTTCATGTCGAGTCTGTCGCCGCCCTCCATATCCTGCTGGTAGGCCTTGACGATGCCGCCGACATAGATGATTATGTCGGCCTTGCGAGCCACGTCGAGAGCCGCCTTCTCAAGGCTGTCGGCAGGGTAGGGCGACGGGGCCACGCGGCCGTAAGTCTCGGGGCCGCTACCGTAGCCCATGGACCACATGATCTCAGCCTTGGGGAAGGCGCGCCTGATGCCCTCGAGTGGTGAGACCTCGAAGAGACCTTTAAGTTCTGACGAGCCGCCGCCGAGCATGCTACGCGTGGCGTTCTCGCCTATGACGGCAATCTTCTTTGTCGTCATAGGGTCGATGGGGAGGACGTTGTTCTCATTCTTGAGGAGGACAATGCCCTCCTCCGCCACCTTGAGCGCGACGTCAAAATGCTCCTGATTGCCTTTGCAGCCGAATGGGCGGTTCTTGGCCAGGGTGGTGCGGAACATCAGGCGCAGGATGTTGCGGGCTTTCTCGTCGAGGGTGGACATTGCGACCTTGCCTTCCTTCAGGGCCTTGATGTAGGGCTTGGCGAGGAAATACTCGTCATAGGCGAACTTGGCGCTCTCGGTGAAGCCGTTGGTATAGGTGCCCATCTCGATGTCGAGGCCATTGTTTGCTGCCTCCTCGGTGCTTGTGGCTCCGCCCCAGTCGGTGACCACGCAGCCGTCGAAGCCCCACTCGCCGCGCAGGATGTCGTTGAGCTTCTTATTGTGACAGCAGTGCTGGCCGTCGTAGAGGTTATACGAGCCCATGATGGCCCATGCGCCGCCCTCTTTCACGGCAGCCTCGTAGGCGGGGAGGTAGATCTCGCGCAGCGCGCGCTCCGAGACGTGGACATCCGCCAGCGTGCGCCACTGCTCCTGATTGTTGAGCGCGAAGTGCTTGACGCAGCACGAGACCGTCTGCGACTGCAACCCCTTGATGTATGGCACGACCATCTTCGAGGCCAGATAGGGATCCTCGCCCATGTATTCGAAGTTCCTGCCGCACAGCGGGGTGCGGTATATCTCGATGCCAGGGCCGAGCATTATGTCCTTCTTGCGGTAGCGCGCCTCCTCGCCCACGGCCTTTCCATAGATGGTGCCGAGGTCGGGGTTGAACGACGAGGCGAGCGAGACGAGGGCGGGGAAAGCCGTGACGGAGTCGTTGGTCCACCCAGCGTAGCCCCAATCGTCCCAGTTGACCTCGGCTCTGACGCCGTGCGGACCGTCTGAGTGCCACAGTTCGGGGATTCCGAGGCGTGCTACGCCGGCCGAGCTGAACTTGCTCTGCGCATGGCACATGGCCACTTTCTCCTCAAGCGTGAGCTTGGGCAGGATGGTGTCAATCATTGCCTCAATCTCCGCGTCGGTCCACTGGTCGGCCGCTTGCCTGTCGCCCTTTTGCGGGCTGCAGGCTACGGTTGCGAAAGCCGCTATGGCGAGAATAGATTTTTTTATCATTTAAATGCCGTTTAAATGCTGTTCAAAAGCCGTTTAGATTTCAAAAAACGCCCGCAGGGCTTTGCGCTATCTCTGCGGGCGGATGTTGGTGGGGAATGCTAAGCGTTCCCCTGTCTTTAGAGCGCTACGCTGACCTCGGAGCCGTCGTAGGTTACGGTCTTGCCCGTGGCGTCGGTGTCGGCAGCGGCGGGCGTTGTGTCGGATACGAGAACGACATTGAACGTGCGCTTAGCGAGCATGCCGTTGAACGAGCCGCGGCGCTGACCGATGGTGAGCGTGCGCGAGGCGTCATCGTAGCTCATGTCGATGAAGGCGCACTGGCCCTTCTCGTAGTTGTTGTTCGTACCCTCGTCCTCATAGAGGGTGAACTTGCCATTGCGGCCGGCGTAGACGTAGACCGTGATGTTGTCGGCGGGCTTCTCGTCGCTCCACTCCATGGCGGGGCCTGTGAGGATTATCGAGCCTGATGGGACGAAGACCGGCGTGCGCTCGTAGGGAGCCTCGGCCGTGATGGTCTGGCCGCCCTCCAGGGCCTTGCCAGTGTAGAAGTCGTACCACTTGGCGCCCGCGGGGAGGTACACCTCGCGCTGGCGTGCGCCGTAGGAGGTGACGGGGGCGACCATGATAGACGGGCCAAAGAGGAACTGGTCGCCGATGTTGTTCACCTTGGAGTCCGCAGTGAAGTCCATCACGAGTGGGCGGAGGATGGTGTAGTCGTTGAAGTGGACAGCGCCGGCAAGACTGTAGATGTAGGGCATGAGGCGATAGCGCAGCCTGTGGCAGTAGAGAATCGAGTTGTACGCGGGGTCGCCTTCAGGTGCGATGTTCCAGATCTCGCGGGTCGGGTACTGTCCGTGTGTGCGGTAGAGCGGGGTGAAGACGCCCCACTGGTGCCAACGCGCTTGCAGCTCGCGCCAGTCCTTGAGATCCTCGTTGACCTTGCCGGTCTTGTTGTAGATATCGAAAGCCTTCTCATGGCGCTTCTCGACGCAGAAGCCTCCGATGTCCTGCCCCCACATGGGCACGCCGGCAACGGAGTAGTTGAGGCCGGCAGTAATCTGGGCGCGCATATCTTCCCAACGGCTTGCTATGTCGCCGCTCCACGAGGCTGTGCTGTACCTTTGGAGGCCGGCGAAGCCCGAGCGGGTAAGAAGGAAGACGCGGCTCGTGTCATTGACCGAACGCTGCCCGTTGTAGATGGCGTCGGCGTTGACAATCGAGTAGGCGTTGAAGTACTTGGCCGAGGTGCCGAGTGCCGTCGGGCCGCAGAGGTCTTTGCGGTACTGGGTGGGGGTGCAGTCGCGGACGTTGGGCTCCGATGCGTCCATCCACCACGAGTCGATGCCGAACTTGTAGAGGTGCTCGTTCATCTGCTTCCAGAAGAGCTTACGGGCGTCGGCGGAGTAGGCGTCGTAGAAAGAATAGGTGTAGCCCGGTCCGACCCAGTCGCGGAGCGAGTCGGTGACGGCGCGCTGATACATCCAGCCCTTCTCGTCGAACTCCTTGTAGTGCTCGGTGTTGGTATAGAACTTAGGCCATACGGAAATCATGAAGCGCGCATGCATGGCGTGGACGGAGTCGAGCATGGCCTGAGGGTCGGGGTAGCGCGAAGCCTCGAAGTCGTGAGCTCCCCACTGGTCGTCGTCCCAGTAGTTCCAGTCCTGGACGATGTTGTCCATCGGGATGTGGTGGTCGCGGAAATACTTGACAGTCGAGAGGATGTCCTCCTGTGAGCGGTAACGCTCGCGGCTCTGCCAGAAGCCCATGACCCATTTGGCCATGACTTGGCTCTTGCCCGTGAGGGTGCGGTAGCCGCTGATGACGTCATCCATATTGGCGCCCTTGATGAAGTAGTAGTCCTCCTGGCTGCCTATCTCGCTCCAGAGGGCGAGCTTGTTCTGCTCCTCGTCGGGGACAGGGGTGAGCGCCCTGAGCGCGCAGTAGCTCTCGCCGCCGTCGGGCTTCCAGTCGATGTGGAGTTGGACCTTCTTGCCTTTCTCCATATTGAGTTGGAACTTACGTCCGTTGGGGTTCCAAGCCGTGCGCCAGATCTCGGGGAAGAGCTCCTTGCCGTCGACGAAGATGCGGGTATAGCCTGCGTAGTAGATGAAGAAACGGTATACGCCCGTCTCCTGCGGCTCAAGGAATCCGTCGAAGTCGACATCGGCGCCCATCAGCGGGAAGCCCTTTGGCAGGTACTGCTTGTTGGACATGAGGTCGGCGAAGTAGAGGAAAGGCTCAGTGCGGTCCAGAGCCTTGACGCCGGCGTCGGCAGCCGGCTCCCAGTGGCTCGAAAGCCCGCCCTCGTTGCCGTCCTTGTCGTAGACTTTGAAGGCCTCGTTGAGCTGAGCGTACTCGCGGGCGTCGCCCCAGCGGGTCAGTGAGTTGTTGTCCCAAAGGACGCCATAGCCCTTGTTCGAGATGAAGAACGGGATGGACACCTTAGTATTATACTGGTAGAGATCCTCATTCTTGCCACGGTAGTTGAAGTCCTCGGCCTGATGCTGGCCGAGGCCATAGATGGCGTCATCGTCGCCCGGCACCCACTTCTGGCGGAATACGAGTCCCTTGTCGGTCTTCGTGTTCTTGGCGTCGGACTGTGTGATGGTCGTATCGCGCAAAGTGCGGCCATCCTCCTTGAGGATTGGCGTGCCATCCAAGTTGAGGAAGGAGACTTTGCCGCAGTCCTTGCACACGACGGCCTTCAGCTCGGCGGTGGTGACTGTGACTGTTGAGTCCGTCTCGTCCGTCTTGTAGGCGTTGAAGTCGGCCTGCGGCACGGTCATAAGGCTTGCGTCGCGGTCAAAGACTCCGTCGAGCGTGGCGGACACGCGGACGATCTTGTCGTTGATGACTTGCAGGCGGACGAACTGCCCGTCGCCGGTCTTGACGACAACACCCTTTTGCTGGGTCTGGTCGGCCCCGCAGCCGGGCAATGCGGCAAAGGCGGCGAGTGCGAGGGTCGACCCGAGTAAAGTTCTTATTGTCATATTCTGTTTGGTTGTTGTTTTTATTTCGTGTTAACCAATGTTCAAAATTATAAACTTGCCCTCTGTTATCAAATTATGCGCGTTAAAATAGGGGGGCGTTTTTGTTGCCAATCGAGCGTCGTTTGTTGCTTTTGACGGTATGAATTGTATCATATGCCGCAGACCGGGCGGCATGATGACGCAATGCCGTGAAATTGCAGTGGCTCTGAAGACGTAGGGTGCTTATTAAAAAACGAGAAGCCGGGTTGTTTCGCCATTTTCATATGTCAGTGGAGTACGAAAATGCGAAGGTATGTGTTTCGCCGTCCAAGATAGAGGGAGGGGAGGGTTTACATCGTTATTTTTTAGCATTTTAGGGTGCAGTGGCAGTTGCTTTTTGGGAGAATAGTGCTATTTTTGCGCCCGTTATGCGTAGCCTCTGGCCGAACAAGGGAGTCGGCGAACGCTGCGATTATGAACCTTATTGTTTAAATACAACAATGGATTTAATCAAAGTTGCTCAGGACGCGTTCAAGTCCGGCATCGAGCTGCCCGCCTTCAAGTCGGGTGACACAGTTTCCGTCTCCTACAAGATCAAGGAGGGTAACAAGGAGCGTATTCAGGTCTTCAAGGGTGTCGTCATCCAGATCAAGGGTGAGGGCGTAGGCAAGCGCTTCACCGTCCGCAAGATTTCCAGCGGCATCGGCGTAGAGCGTATCTTCCCTATGAACTCTCCGTTCATCGATAAGGTCGTCGTTGACCGCATCGGTAAGGTTCGCCGCGCTCGCCTCTACTACCTCCGTGGCCTCACGGGCAAGAAGGCGCGCATCAAGGAGAAGAGGAGCTAAGCTGTCTCATTTACCTGGAAAGCAAAACCGAGGGCTCGCCATCAAGTTGGCGGGCCCTCGGTCGTTTTACGCTTTCGGAATAATGTATATTTTTGCCGCATACATATCTATCGTTGGGCTTCGCCTTTCGTTTTTCACGCTCGGCAAAGCGAACTGGTTCGCTCTGCCCTCGCTTAATCAAATCGTTGGGCTTCGCCTTTCGTTTTTCACGCTCGGCAAAGCGAACTGGTTCGCTCTGCCCTCGCTTAATCAAAACGTTGGGCTTCGCCCTTCGTTTTTCACGCTCGGCAAAGCGAACGAGTTCGCTCTGCCCTCGCTTAATCAAAACGTTGGGCTTCGCCCTTCGTTTTTCACGCTCGGCAAAGCGAACGAGTTCGCTCTGCCCTCGCTTAATCAAAACGTTGGGCTTCGCCCTTCGTTTTTCACGCTCGGCAAAGCGAACGAGTTCGCTCTGCCCTCGCTTAATCAAAACGTTCAAAATACAGCCCTTTCCATCCTAAAAATGAAGAACTTCACGTTGCGGCTCCTGCCTATCGTCGTGGCCATATATATCATTCTCATCCCGACGGGAGCGGGGGCGCAGATAGTAAAACGCGAACGTCCTGAAGGCGAGCGGCCTAAGATTGGCCTCGTCCTGAGCGGAGGCGGAGCTAAGGGCTTGGCCCACATTGGAGTGTTGAAGGCCATAGACCGCAGCGGGCTCAAGATTGACTACATAGCCGGCACGAGTATGGGTGCCATAGTCGCCGCCATGTACGCGGCGGGATACAGCGGAGAGCAGATTGAGGAGATGTCGAAACGGACTGAGTGGATGAAGCTGATTAACAGCCGCCCTGTCCTGCAAGACATATCCATTGAGGAGAAAGACGAGTTCGACAACTACACCATCACACTCCCCATGAAGGGCTTCGTGCCTCAGATCAACACGGGCTTCTTCACGCCATACCAGGTCATGACATATTTGCAGGAGATATTCTTCCCTGTCTATAAAACGACCGACTTCAGTAAGCTCGACATCCCTTTCCTCTGCGTGGCGGCCGACATAGCCACGGGCGACGCCGTAGTGCTTGACCATGGCGATTTGGCTTTCGCCACCCGGAGCAGCATGGCCATCCCGGGGGTCTTCTCCGCGACTGAATATGGCGACACGAAGCTTGTCGATGGTGGAATCATCCGCAACTTTCCCGTGCGGGATGTGATAGGTATGGGAGCGGACTTCGTCATAGGTGTCAACCTATTCTCCGGCCTCACGCCAGCCGACCAGATGTCCACCATGCTCGACGTCATGCTCCAGATAACGAACTTCCGCGACGCGAAGGACTTGCAGGAGGAGAAGGCCGCATGCGACATGATAATAGAGCCCGACGTCTCGCGCTACAATGCGGCGAGTTTTGCCGCGTCTGACACCATAAGGGCCATAGGCGACTCGGCGGGAATCGAGTTTGAGCCTCTTTTCCGCCAGTTGGCCGATTCTCTTCACAATGCCTTCGATGTGCCATACGTCAACCCCGAGCGCATGAAGACCTACGACAGCCAGGTGCGCATCATGGCGTTTGAGTTTGAGGGACTCGACAAGACCACCCGCAAGCTCCTCCTTCACGCCCTCAACCTACATGCCGGCCACCTCTATAAGCCGTCCGACCTTACGGCTGCCATAAAGTCGGCTATGTCGACTGGATATTATAACAACTTGACTTACAAGCTCATCCCTCTTGATGATAACGACAACAGCGTGACGTTCCACTGCAAGGTGGTAGAGAACCCGATGACGACGCTCAAGGTCGCCCTCTCATATAATACCTTTGCCAACGCCGCCATCATCCTCGACTACCAGAGGCGAAGCCTCCTCGGCCGGCTCACGACCACCGACTTCAAGGTCGCCATATCCAAGGACTTCCGTTTCAGGGTCCGCAACCGCAGCCTTTTCGGCGTGAGGGACAACCACTACCTCGACATAATGTACGACAACGCCAAGTTTGAGGTCCCGGCCTATGACGACCCTGCGAGCACAGCCAACCTCTACGACTACATCCACAACGAGGTCTCGGCAACGATAGGCCATACGCTCTCACCTAATAAGGACATTGCCATACAGGCCGGTTGGGAGGACTTCCATGTGACGCCCATAGTCGGGACTCCCGACGACCGCATAAGCGGACACATCCACAACTTTTTCTTGAACGGTCGTTTGCGCTACAACTCTCTGGACCGCAAGTTCTTGCCGCAGAGCGGGACGAAGTTCGACTTGAACCTTTACTTAGGACATTTCCCCCAATACTCCCTCCGCTCGGGAGCCGCGCTTGACTCTCTGAAGCGTGATGGGATTAATGACTACAAGCTCTATTCGAGGGTCACGGCCCGCCTTGAGGCTCACCAGAGCGTCACGGCCCGCCTCACGCTGAGTGAGGTGGCTGCGGCGTCGGCCGGCTACGCCAATAAGGCGTTCGTGCAAAAGACGGCGCTTGGCGGCCCTGCTCCATTTTTGCCGAGCCACTTCGACTTCTACGGGCTCGTCACCGCCCACCGGTATGAGTCGACAATGGCTATGCTGCGCATGTCGGTGCAGTACAACGCCTTTGCTGACGTGCATCTGCTTTTTCACCTTAACTCGGCCGTGACGTTCAAGCCGCTCGAGCATTACTTTGAGGATGGCGAGGTGTTCAAGCCTGTCGACTACATACACGGAGGTGGCGTGTCGGTGGCCTATAACCTGTTTGGCGCGTTCCCTATGGACTTCACGCTGATGTACTCGCCCGACGACAAGTTCAACGTGTCGGTCAATCTGGGATATTATTTTTAGGATATGATGACCGACGAGTACAGGACGGTGGCGTGCGAGGCCACAGGGATATATAAGGAGAAGGGAAGCCGTTTCCTCGCTTTCGCGTATAATGTCGAATCGGCCGAGGCGGCCAAGGAGAGGGTGCGCGAGAAGCAGAAAGAGTATCACGATGCGAGGCACCATTGCTACGCGTGGCGCATAGGCCAAGGCGATGGCGAGACCAAGGTAGGTGACGACGGCGAGCCGTCCGGCACGGCGGGACGCCCCATCCTCGGGCAGATACTCTCCGCCGGGCTGACCAATGTCGTGGTCGTGGTCGTGAGGTATTTTGGCGGGATAAAGCTCGGGACGGGCGGACTCATTGTAGCGTATAAGGAGGCGACGTCCGACGCATTGCAGAATGCGCAAATAGAGACGAGGACGTTCAATGCCAGACTGACTGTCTCGTTCCCATATCTCGCGATGAACGGCGTGATGAAAGCCTTGAAGGACAGTTCGGCCAAAGTCCTCAGCCAGGACTTCGACACCGATTGCGCCATGTCGCTCTCCATCCGGCTCGGGGAGAAAGACGGACTTGTGGCGCGGCTGACGGATGTGGACGGCGTCGCGGTGGATGTCGACGAAGAATAATAAAAGCGGTTTGCCTATGGAAGACGTTGTTCAATACGTGATTGTCGGCCTTGCCGTGGTCGTCGCGGCAGCATGGCTGATAGTGAAAATTGTCCGGACGGTGAGGCGGGCGTCCCGCGGCCGCGGGTGCGAGGGGTGCCCGATGGCTGACGGCTGCCATAAGTGCAACTGCGGCCGCTGAGCGTTGTGCGGATGGGCTATTTGCTGATAACAAGGAAATATAACTACATAACTAAAAATCAGAGTAATGACAGTGAGGTGTTTACTTATAGGGCTCGCATGTTTTGCCCTCTCCGCTTGCAGCGGGGGTGGTGGCAGACATGAGACCCAGTTGCGCGAAGGATGGAAATTCAGTCACGACGGCGAGTCGTGGGAGGAGGTGACGGTGCCCCATGACTGGGCGATCGCCGGTCCGTTCGATAAGAAATGGGACTTGCAGACCGTGGCAATAGAGCAGAACGGGGAGACCGAGGCCACAGAGAAGAGCGGCCGCTCAGGGTCGCTCCCATGGATTGGTGAAGGCCAATATGAGACGCGAGTCTTCATAGGCAAGAATGTCGGCAGCGCGAGGCTGATATTCGACGGAGCCATGAGCGAGCCCGTGGTCTACGTCAACGGTAAGGAGGCCGGCCGGTGGGCTTACGGCTACAACGCTTTCGAGGTCGACATGACGCCGTTCGTCAAGAAGGGTGAGCGGAACACTATACTTGTCAAGCTCCAGAACCGCGAGGAGAGCAGCCGCTGGTATCCTGGCGCGGGGCTGTACAGGCCTGTGACGCTCGTCACCACGGGCGAGGCGTACCTCAGCGATTGGGAGACCTTCGTACGCACGAAGAGCCTGACCCCGCAGTCCGCCACACTCGCTTTCGACGCCCAGGCCGTAGGAGTGCCAGCCGAGGCTGACGCAAAGGTGTCCGTCGTACTCAAAGACTCGCAAGGGCGCATGGTGTCCGGTGTGACCATAAAGGCCGACTCTGCCGCGCACTTCTCTGGCTCGCTTGAAGTCATTGAGCCCGAGGCGTGGACGCCAGAGTCGCCGACCCTCTACACCCTCACGGCCACACTGCTCCTCAACGACGAGCCGGCCGACGAGCAGACACTAAAAACCGGCATCCGCACCGTCGCCGTGACCAAGGAGGGCGGCTTTATGCTCAACGGCGCGGCGAGGAAGATAAAGGGCGTGTGCCTCCACCATGACCTTGGCCCACTGGGAGCGGCGGAGAACAAAGCCGCCTTCATCAGGCAGATTAGGCTCATGAAAGACATGGGGGCAGACGCCATCCGCACTGCGCACAACATGCCCAGCAAAATGCAGATGGACGTGTGCGACTCGCTTGGCATGATGGTAATGGCCGAGAGCTTCGACATGTGGATATACCCCAAGTGCAAGAACGGCTATGCGCGCTTCTTTAAGGAGTGGAGCGGCAGGGATATAACGAACCTCGTGAAGAGGCACCGGAACCACCCGTCGATTGTCATGTGGAGCATAGGCAATGAGATACCGGAGCAGGGGATGGCCGAGGGCCCTGAGAACCTGACGCGCCTTCAGGACTTGTGCCACAGGCTTGACGAGACCCGCCCCGTGACCCAGGGAATGGACAGGATATACTGGGCCATCAGGAACCACTTCGCCCAGCTTCAGGACGTGGTGGGGATGAACTACCGGGTCCACCTCTACGCCGAGAGCATAGACAGCCTGCCTCAGGGTCTTATACTCGGCTCGGAGACGGCATCGACGGTCAGCAGCCGCGGCGTGTATAAATTCCCCGTCGAGGTGGTTGCCGACAAGGCGTACGCCGACGGTCAATGCTCGAGCTACGACACCGAGTTCTGCTCGTGGAGCAACATACCCGAAGACGATTTCATGGCTCAGGACGACCTCCCGTACACCATAGGCCAGTTCGTCTGGACCGGCTTCGACTACCTTGGCGAGCCGACCCCCTACGACACCTATTGGCCAAGCCGCAGCAGCTACTTCGGCATATGCGACCTCGCCGGCCTGCCCAAGGACCGCTACTACCTCTACCGCAGCGTGTGGAACAAGGCGGCTCACACAGTCCACCTCCTGCCCCACTGGAACTGGCAGGGTCGCGAGGGCGAGGTCACGCCCGTATATTGCTACACCGACGCCCCTGAGGCCGAGCTTTTCGTCAATGGCCGCAGCCAGGGGCGCATTGCCAAGCGCAAGGACAGCAAGCAGGACCGCTATCGCCTCCGCTGGAACGACGTGAAGTACGAGCCCGGCGAGATTGCCGTGGTAGCCTATGCGGCCGACGGCTCGGAGGTGGGGCGTGACACAGTCCGCACGGCGGGCGAGCCTGCGAGGCTTGTGCTTGAACCCGACCGCGAGAGCCTCGTGGCCGACGGGTCGGACATGGCCTTCGTGACGGTGTCGCTTGTTGACAAGGACGGCAACCTCGTGCCGACGGCTACGGACACGCTTTCGTTCGCCGTGGCGGGCGCAGGCGAGTACCAGGCGGCGTGCAATGGCGACGCCACCTCGCTCACGCCCTTTGTGAGCAAGGAGATGGAGCTCTTCAGCGGCAAGCTCGTAGTCCTCGTCCGCTCGGCCAAGAAAGCAGGCGACGCCAAGCTGACCGTGAAGGATGCCAAGCGTGGTCTTGAAGCCTCTATCACTTTGGCCGTGAAGTAGGGGGCGAAGCTAAAACAAAAAAGGCGGACCCGCCATTGTGGACAGACCACGATGGCGGGTTCGCTTTTGCTTTACTGGTGATTACTTTTTTAGAACTTGCAGGTCAGACCGACGGCGATGTGCTGGAAGCGGTCCCACGAGCACTCGAAGTTGGCGCCGAGGTTGCGTGTGAACATGTAGCGGCAGCCTGCGACGAGGGCTGGGGCGACGAAGTTCGTCTCCTTGTGCTCGTTCTCGTGCTCCCACTTGTCGGCGTAGCTCTTGTCGTACTTCGTCTTCTCGATATCGACGAAGCAGAAGTTGATGCCGGCATAGGTGTCGAGCTGCGGGATGAAAGAGTAGTGGAGCGTTCCGCGCGTGCCGATGCGGACGCGGCTGAAGTCGTAGACGTTGCCGCTGTTGAAGCCGGCTCCAAGGAGGAGGCCTGCCGAGATGGTTCCCTTCTCATTGATGACGTTCATGAAGCCATACTCGCCCAGGACGCTGAAGCCAGCCGTCGCGCCGTTGCCATTGCTGTAGCCGTCGGAGCCGAGGTTGAAGTCGACGTTGAAAGCGAGGTCGCCCTTGTTGAACTCGCTTTGCGCCATGCAGTTCTGCCCGCAGAACATAGCCGCCACTGCGGCGGCCAATGCGATCAAAGTCTTTTTCATATTCTTGTTTGCATTGTCAGTGTCGCGATAGTACGAAAAAATCGCACGCCCCAATGCTTGTTCGGCCTGATTAATGAATTTTCGCCAAAAAAAGCCTTAATGATGTTGTTCCGCCCGTTTTAATGTATAACTTTACCCCCCGGAAATAAACAAGAAATTACAAACAGGTAGCCCGCCCACGTTGCAAAAACAGGCCGAGCGAGATACCGCCCCATCACGAGCTGACTCAGCATACTCATCGTAAAAAACGCCAATCTACGTCTCCTTTAAGGCGTATCACCAGAAACTATATTGTCCAAGAGACGCGGCGTCTTAATATCCATATCCAAATAACTTTTTACATTCAGTAATGAACATTTTTGTAGCAAAGCTGAACTTCAACACCAAGGAGGAAGAACTCAGCGAACTGTTCAGCCAGTACGGCGACGTTGACTCGGCTCGCATCATTATGGACCGCCTCACGCACCGCAGCAAGGGTTTCGGTTTCGTTGAGATGCCCGACGACGAGGCCGCAAAGCGCGCCATCGCCGAGCTCGACGGCTACGAGTTCAAGGGCCGCGTAATAGCGGTGTCCGAGGCTCATGCGCGCGAGGAGCGCCCCGCCTACAACCGTGGCCCCCGCCAGTAAGTATCATTGAGCATCAGGGCTGTGGCCTGTCAGCGAGACGGGCCGCTGTCCGCGAGATATATTTGCTTAGGCAAGCAGACTCGTCCTTCCCCGTGGACTTTAACAGAGGTCGCGGGGGAGGATTTTTTGTTTTGCAAGTTGAGACCAAACGACTTATCTTCGCGCAGTGCCATGCGCGATGTCGCAAACGGTGGCACATATCAAAGTAACTAAAAAGTATCATGTTAGAAGGAATTCTTTCTATATCTGGCAAGAGCGGGCTTTTCAAGCTCGTATCGCAGGGTCGTAATGTAATCATAGTCGAGAGCCTTGCCGATGGCAAGCGTATGCCGGTGAGCGGCTCGGCGAGGGTGTCAGCCCTTCAGGAAATATCTATGTACACCGTAGACGGGGACGTGAAGCTCAGCCACGTGATGGCCAACATATACAAACTTCAGGAGGGCAAGGAGTGCATCCCCGCCACATCGACCAACGAGGAGCTCAAGGCCTTCATGGCCAAAGCCCTGCCCGAGTGGGATGCCGACCGCATCTACGTGTCCGACATCAAGAAGCTCGTGACCTGGTACAACATACTCCTCGCCCATGGCCTTGTCTCGGACAAGGAGGAAGAGGAGACCGGTGAGAAGGCCGAGGCGTAGCCCCGCGGCTTCCGAGATGCCATAACACAAGCCCGCGGGGTCGCCAGACGTGACTCCCCGCGGGCCTTTTTTTTGCCGAAGGCCATATGATGACGCTCCGCGCGGGGCATTGCGAAGGCCGGCCGGCATTGCCAAAAAGAGCAGGAAAATGATAAGACTATCAGTCGTAATCCCCGTCTACAACCGCCCCGAGGAGCTCAAAGAGATGCTCGACTCGCTTACCATCCAGCACTACAAGGACCAGACGGAGGTCGTCATTGTCGAGGACGGGTCGTCGCTCACGTCGGAGGAGTCGGTGTCGCAGTTCCAGAGGCAGCTGAACATCAAGTATATAAAGCAGGAGAACGCCGGCCCTTCGGCGGCACGCAACAGGGGCGCTGCCGAGGCTGCGGGCGAGTTCCTCTTTTTCTTCGACTCCGACTGCGCGCTGCCGTCGGACTTCTTTGACAAGATACGCACGGGCCTTGAGGCTCGTAAGCTCGACTGCTTCGGCACGAAAGACACCGCCCACTCCTTCTTCTCGCCCATACAGAAGGCCATATCGTACTCCATGACGTCCTTTTTCACCACGGGCGGCATAAGGGGCGGCAAGGCAGGCGGCGGCAAGAAGAAGATGGACGACTTCTACCCGAGGAGCTACAGTATGGGAGTGCGCAAATCGGTGTTCGACGAGGTGGGGGGCTTCGACCCCGCCATGCGCTATGGCGAGGACATCGACTTCAGCATGAGGGTGAAGGAGGCGGGCTACGCCATAGGCCTTGTGGAGGACACATACGTGTACCACAAGCGGCGCTCAACCTTCCGCTCGTTCTTCAAGCAGACCTTCTGCTCCGGCACGGCGCGGATAGACATAGCCCGCCGGCACAAGGGGGCCATGAAGCTTGTGCACCTGCTGCCCTCGTGCGCCGTGATAGGCTTCGTGGCCCTGGTTGTGCTGTGCTTCGCCTGCTCGTGGATGTTCGTGCTCCCCATTGTCGCCTACGCCTTGCTCATATTCATTGACTCTTACCGGACGTTCCACAGCCTCCGCGTGTCGCTGCTCAGCCTGAGGGCGAGCGCGAGCCAGATATTCGGCTACGGGCTTGGCTTCCTCTACAACGTGTTGGAGCGGTATGTCATGAGGCGGAGCGACACCGTGGCCTTCAAGAAGAACCTCTATTAGGGGCAGGGGGGCGGCCATTGCGGTTGAAGCCTCAAAGTGGGCGAGATAAATTTGCGACTTTCGTAAAAAAGGATTAAAATTGCAAGCAGAGACTCAGTGCAGTCTCCTCAAGTTTTTTCATGAATTTGGGTTAGGTTAGGACAACCTCCCGACGTGAGTCGGGAGGTTTTTTTATGCCCTGCCGTGGACGGGATGCCCGGTCGCCGCCCCCCTGCCGATGAGGGCATCTGATATTAAATTTCGGCCTCTCAGACGCTATAAATGGGCATTCTGTTTTGTCGGGCACCCGAAAACGCGTAATTTTATAACGCGGTTCGGCCTGTTTGTGGTCTGCTGCGTGCGCCCTGGCGGCGCGCCATCCGGACATCGGGTGTAGAGCCCTGGCGGGTGGCTGTTTCAAAGTCAATTTCAATTAATGCTAAATGGCAGAAGGAGAAAGGATAGTTCAGATAAAGATTGAGGACCAGATGAAGTCCGCCTACATCGACTACTCGATGTCGGTCATCGTGGCGCGAGCGTTGCCCGACGCGCGAGACGGCTTCAAGCCTGTCCACAGGCGAATCCTCTTCGGCATGGACGAGCTGGGCGTCACGTCGGACAAGCCGTATAAGAAGTCGGCCCGCATTGTGGGCGACGTGCTTGGTAAGTATCACCCGCACGGCGACTCGTCGGTCTACGGCGCGTTGGTGCACATGGCCCAGCCTTGGGCGTTGCGCTACCCGCTTGTTGACGGTCAGGGCAACTTCGGCTCTGTGGATGGCGACTCGGCGGCGGCCATGCGATACACTGAGGCGAGGCTTCAGCGCATAGCGGAGGACATGATGCTTGACCTTGACAAGGAGACTGTCGACATGGTCAAGAACTTCGATGAGAGCCTTGAGGAGCCGTCGGTCCTGCCTACGAGGATACCGAACCTGCTGGTGAACGGAGCGTCGGGCATCGCGGTGGGCATGGCCACTATGATGCCGCCCCACAACATAAAGGACGCGATTGACGCGTGCGTGGCGTATGTCGAGAATCCGGACATTGACATAGAGGACCTCATCAAGATTATCAAAGCCCCGGATTTCCCGACGGGCGGCTCTATAATCGGCTATGCGGGAGTCCACGACGCGTATACGACTGGGCGCGGCAGGATTGTGATCCGCGCGAAGTACGAGATAGAGACGGTGCATGACCACGAGAGCATCGTGATAACCGAGATCCCGTACATGGTCGTAAAGTCGGACCTGGTGAAGAAGATCGCCGAGCTTGTCAACACGAAGAAGATTGACGGCATAACGAACCTCCGCGACGAGAGCGACAAGGACGGCATGCGAATTGTGATAGAGATTCGCAAGGACTGCATCCCGAACGTCGTACTCAACCACCTCTTCAAGAACACGCAGTTGCAGTCGAGCTTCGGCGTGAACAACATCGCCCTTGTGGGTGGCAGGCCCAAGCTGCTCAACCTCAAGGACATCATCAAGTGCTTCATAGAGCACAGGCATGACGTGGTGGTTCGCAGGGCCATCTACGAGAAGAGGAAGGCTGAGGAGAGGGCGCACATACTCCAGGGCCTGATAATAGCCAGCGACAACATAGACGAGGTCGTCCACATCATAAGGGCGGCGAGCAGCCGTGACGAGGCTCGCCAGAAGCTTATGGAGCGGTTCAGCCTCTCGGACGCTCAGGCGAAGGCCATTGTGGAGATGAGGCTCGGCCAGCTGACGGGACTCGAGCAGGACAAGCTGCACGACGAGTTCAAGAAGGTGACGGACTACATAGACTACCTGACGCGCCTTTTGGGCGACGTGGCGATGCAGATGGGCGTCATCAAAGACGAGCTTCTTGAGATACGCGAGAAGTATGGTGACGAGAGGCGCACGAACATCGAGTACTCCGAGGACGAGTTCAACCCCGAGGACTTCTATGCCGACGACGACGTTGTGGTGACCGTGTCGCACCTTGGCTACATCAAGCGCACGTCGCTCACAGAGTTCAAGACGCAGAACAGGGGCGGCATAGGCTCGCGCGGGTCGAGCACGAGGGATCAGGACTTCATTGAGCACATATACTACGCCAAGATGCACGACACCATGATGTTCTTCACGAACCATGGCCGCTGCTTCTGGTACAAGGTGTATGACATACCCGAGGGCAACAAGACGAACAAGGGCCGTGCCATCCAGAACCTGCTCAACATTGAGAGCGGCGACGCCGTGAAGGCGTTCATCAACGTCCGCGGGCTTGACAACGCCGAGTTCACGCGCTCGCACTTCATTGTCCTCGCGACGAAGCAGGGCATAGTGAAGCGCACCTGCCTAAGTGAGTACTCTCGCCCGAGGGCGAACGGCGTCATCGCCGTCACGGTGCGCGAGGGAGACGAGCTTCTCAGGGCCGCCCTTACTGACGGCGAGAAGCAGCTTATGCTTGCCACGTCGGACGGGCGCGCTGTCCGCTTCCCGGAGAGCACGGTAAGGGCCGTAGGACGCTCGGGCATGGGCGTGAAGGGCATCAACGTCGGCGAAGGCAACAGGGTCGTGGGTTTCGTTGCTGTCGACCCAGACGACAAGGGCGACATCTTCGCGCTTTCGCAGACCGGCTTCGGCAAGAGGACGGCCATCAGCGAATACCCGGTCAACAGCCGCGGCTGTAAGGGTGTGAAGACCATCAAGATAACCGAGAAGACCGGCGAGCTTGTGGCCATTGACATCATGACGGACGATGACGACCTTATGATCATCAACAAGAGCGGCATCACAATCCGCATCAAGGCCACGGACATCAAGACGACGAGCAGGAACACCCAGGGTCTCAGCCTGATTAACCTCAGCAGGAAGAACGACTGCATCGCGAGCGGCACCATAGTGCCACACATGGACGATGAGGAGGCTGCGGCCGAGGGGATAGAGAGCCAGAGCCCTGACGCCCCGACGAACCCCGACGCTAATGGCGAGCCGGGAGCGGACGGCGACAACCAGTAGCCTTGACTAAAAGACGTCGTGAAACATCTTAAAACAAGCATAAAACGGAATATCAATACAAATGAAGAAGATTCTTTTATTTGCCGGCGCGGCTCTCATGAGCCTCGCGGCTTCCGCACAGAAAGCTGCCGTAAGCAATGCGGAGAAAGCCCTGATCATCAGGCAGTGGGATGAGGCCAAGAAGGACATTGACCTTGCGCTTGAGAACGAGAAGACCGCAAGCGAGCCCAACACCTACATCGTGGCCGCGAAGGTATACATCTCACTCGCTGCCAACGATAAGGCTGACGATGGTGTCGTAAAGGCCAAGGAGTTCATTGAGAAGGCGAAGGAGCTCGACGCCATAGGAGGCCCCAAGGGCAAGAAGATAGGCAAGGCCGCCAAGGACATCGAGAAGGCCAAGTTTGAGCTCGCCAACAAGGCCGGTGAGATGGGCGCCAACCTTTACAACAGCAAGAACTACAAGAAGAGCCTTGAGGGCTTCCTCTTCCAGAACGAGATGCTTAGCCAGACTAAGAATTTCACCCCTGACACCACCCTTCTGAACAACATCGGCATCGTGGCCATGCAGGCTGAGGAGTTCAAGGTTGGCGCTGAGTACTTCCATCAGGCCGCCCTGCTTTATAAGGGCAACCCTCAGGCGGAGAGCGACGGCGTGATGGCGTTCCGCCGCACGAAGTACTGCTATGAGCAGCTTGGCGACTCCGCAAACGCCGAGAAGGCGCTGAAGGAGGGCTTTGAGGCTTACCAGAGTTCGCAGGACATCATAACGGAGCTCATCAACTACTACCTCCAGGCTCAGAAGAACGAGGAGGCCCTGGTATACCTCAACGAGGCCATCCAGAAGGACCCGAACAACGCTCAGTTCTACTTCGCCCGCGGATGCCTGAACGAGAAGAACTCATTCGAGGCCGCCGAGGCTGACTACAAGAAGGCTATCGAGCTTGACAACAAGAACTTCAACGCTTACAATAACCTCGCGATCATCTACTACAACAAGTCGCTTGAGGTGAAGACCAATGCCAGCGCGGAGCGCGACATGGCAAAGTACAACGCGATGATGGAGGAGTTCAAGACCATCATGGCCAAGGCCGCCCCTTACTTCGAGAAGGCCGCCGAGGTAGCCCCCGATAACAATCAGAAGCGCGAGGTGCTCAGCAATCTGCAAAAGACGTACTACAACATTGGCGAGTACACCAAGAGCAGCGAAGTGAAGGCTAAGATTGACGAGCTTTAGGAGAGAGGTCGGGCGTTAGCCCTCTTAGCTGGACAAAAAGGCAATGGCGGGTCACCACACGGTGACCCGCCATTGCTTTATCCGTGCAATGCCCTGTGGGCTTGGCGGACATAAGGAAGCGTCGCCCTGCGCATATCCCAATTGCGCAGGGCGACGCCTTTGTGTGTGGTGGTGGTGGGGGGGCTACATCAGCTCCTCAATCTGGTCCATCAGGCTGTTCATCTTGGCGATGCACTGGTCGAAGGGGGCGGAGGAGAGCATATCGACGCCGGCGTCGGACAGCTCCTCGATGGGGTATTTGGAGCAACCGGCGGAGAGGAATCTCATATACCTCGCCAGGCTGCCCTTGTCGCCATTGAGAACCTGCTCCGAGAGGGCTTGTGAGGCCACGAAGGACGTGCTGTACTGGTAGACGTAGAAGCCCATGTAGAAATGGGGGATGAAGGCCCACTCTATGTCGACCTTGTCGTCGACGACGCTCACTCCCTCGTCGTGGCCATAGTACTTGCGCGTGATGGCCTTGTAGATTTCGGAGAGGGCTTTGCCCGTGAGGGGGAGGCCTTGGGCGGCGCGCTCGTGCATGGCCAGTTGGAACTCGGCGAACTGCGTCTGGCGGAAGAGAGTGCCTTTGAAGCCGTCGAGCATGTTCATGAGGAGCGACACGCGTTGGTCGCGGTCGGTGATCTTGCCGAGCATGAGGTGGTCGAGGAGGGCCTCGTTGAACGTCGACGCGACCTCGGCCACGAAGATGGTGTAGTCGTGGAGAGGGTAGGGTTGGCTCTTGTTGGAGAGGTAGCTCTGCATGGTGTGGCCCAGCTCGTGGATGAGCGTGCCGACGCTGTCGTAGCTGCCGTCGAAGTTCATGAGGATGTAGGGGTGGACATCGTAGGCCGCGCCGTTGGAGTAGGCCCCTGTGGCCTTATCGGCTGTTGGCATGGCGTCGATCCAACGCTCGGAGAAGGCTCGCCTGACCACGTCGCGGTAGCTATCCGGCATGGGGCTGAGGGCTTCGAGGACGAGGCTCTGGGCCTCCTCGTAGGTGAACTTGAGGCTCACGCCCGGCGTGGCGGGCGCGTAGAGGTCGTAGTAGTGGAGCTGCTCGACGCCGAGCAGCCTTTTCTTGAGCCGCAGGTAACGGTGGAACGTCGGCAGGTTGCGGTTAACATTGTCGACAAGGGAGTGGTAGACCGCTGTGGGGATCTGGTTGCGGCTGAGCGCGGCATCGAGAGTGGATGGGTAGCGGCGGACTGTGGCGGAGAAGAGCGACTGGCGCACCTTGCCGGCCATGAGCTCGCCGAAAGTGCCCTCGAACTTCTTGTAGTTGGACCAGATGGCGTCGAAAGCGTTGCGCCGGTCGTCCCTGTTGTGGGAGGCCCGGACGACGCCATAGGCCGAATGGTCGAGCTCGACATCGGAGCCGTCGGCGAGTGTGACGTGCGGGCGCGGCATCTCGGCATCGGAGAAAATGTTGTAGGCGCCGGTGGGGGTGTCGCCCATGAGGCTCATCTTGGAGAGGAGGGCCTCCTCGGCGTCGGAAAGGGTGTGCGCGCGGTGGCGTCGGATGATGTCGATGTCCATGCGGTAGTCGGACAGAGCCGGCTCCTGGGCGAGGAACTCGTCGTAGACGCTATCGGGGATGGCGGCCATCTCGGGGCGGACGAAATCGGTCTGCTGCTCATAGTCGATATCGACCTGCTCGATCTCCTTGGTCAGGGCCATGTTGTCGGCGTTGCTGACATCCTCGTCGGAGAGCAGCGAAGCGTAGAGGTAGAGGCGGGAAAGCTCCTTCTCGATATCGTCGGAGAGGCGGAGGAAACGGAGGAGCGTATCGGCGGTATCGGCGAGCCGTCCTTTGAAGTCGCGGACGGCGGGGATACTCTTTCTAAGGTCCTCTTTAGAGGTCTTCCACGCCTTCAGGTCGGCGTAGAGCGGGGTCAGGTCCCATTTGTATTGCGGGGCGACCTCGTCGCGTTTTTTCTGTGCCATGGGCTGTATTTGTGTGTAAGGGTTAGTTGGGGCCCCTCTTGCGCTATCGCCGTATGGGGCTGCGCGTGGAGAGGCTGCACTTTCTGCCCAAAGGTAGTAATATCATCCGTAGAGAGTCTGTTTGGAACGCGTCAAGATAATGACGAGGCCGTATTTTTTGCCCTTTTGAATGGCGTTTAAAAGGTGTTTGGAGGGTGGTTGGCGTGTGTGTGTGCTTTTTGATGGTTGGGGATTTTTTTTGGGGGGGGAGTGACAGAAAGGGGTGGCAATATGCGTAAGGTGGACTCTGTGGAGATGTTGCGATGCGGGGGGCGCGGGGCCGCTATTGGCGCGGAGAAAGGGTGCAACTTGCCCCAGACACTTGGCTATGCGCCATATTTTTTCGCACCATTATGGGTGCTTTGTCTTGCTGAGGTACGCGTATTTTTACTGATTTTAAAAAACTCTAAATTTGATTTCGTCGCTTTCGTAATTAATGACCATATTCGCATTGGTCAAAAGAAAGGAAACCGACGTTTTGAGCGGGCAGGGGAGGATCGGGGACGCGGTATCGCCTTGCCGGGCTGAGCAAGACGGAGTGTGAGAACCGACGTTTTGACTGAGCGATGGCAGAGCAAACGCATTTTTGCTTCGCCGAGCGTGAAAAACGGAGAATGAAACCCAAGGATAAAATCCAACTTAAATCATAACAGAGTATGCCAACGACATTCAAAGTGTGGCCCAAGCGGGTCAAGCGCAGCAACGGTCAGGTGCTGACGCCCGAGATGCACGTCATCGTCACCATCCCGACCAACACTGGCACGCCGTTCGTGAACGGGGCGAAGGAGATTATCAGCGAGTATCTCCGCGCCTACGGGTTCGATTACAAGAAGAGCTGCTGTTCGGCCTTCGACTTCGACTTTCAGAAACTCGCATAACAAACATCGGGCGTGGCGGGAGCGGGGGCGACTCCGCCTCCCGCCACGCCTTTTTAATCCATCTGGGAAAAAAGAGAAAACTACTACTGTTTTTGTGTTGCATGGCCATATGGCTCTGCGCTCCTGCCCGAGCCGCCGCGGCGGTGACGGGGGCGACGGCTGGTCATATGATGATGATAGCCGCACGCTGAGTATAACGGGCGAATATGTGTGGGCTGAGAGGGGCGCGGGAGGCGGGCCTGCCAAGAACCCTTGGTACGAGTTCCGTGAGGAGATAAAGAAAGTAACCCTCAGCAGGGACGTCACATCCATTGGTGACGATGCATTTGCTGATTGTGACGGAGTCTCTGTCGACTATGGTGATGCGCAGGTGAGGACTATCGGCAGATGCGCGTTTAAGGAATCCCATTATAATCTCTACTCATTTTTTCCCAAAAAACTCTTCAAACCTCACGTCGATTGGCGATTCCGCATTCTATGGGTGCTGTGCCCGTCCGAGTGATGAATACAAGTTAGAAGCCGTAGTCCCTCCCGACCTTGGTAAGGACGTATTCAGCTTTACACCAGGCGGTGACATCACGCTCCGCATTCTATGGATGCCCTTTTTCGGATATGGACTATGAGTTAGAGGCGGTAGTCCCGCCCACACTTGGCAAGGACGTGTTCAGCTTTACGGCGAGCGATAGTATTACGCTATTTCGTGATAGAAGGGTACCAGTCGACTGCCATAGACGCTTTGCCGGCCGAGCCCGGGTCGCGCCAGAAAGTCGAGAACGGCGTGGTGACGGTAGGCGGTGAGCCGGCACGGGAGGTATACAGCCTCTCCGGTCGCAGGATGCCAGCGGGCGTCCCGCTCCCGCGAGGCATATATGTGGTCGCGACGCCCGCGGGGGCGGCCAGGGTGGCGGTAAAGTAGCCGCACGGCGACAGACGGTAAAATCATAAAGAGGGCGGGCCGGCATCTGACGCAGATGCCGGCCCGCCTCATTGTGTGTATGTTCACGTGTGGGCTTCGCCTTTCGTTTTTCACGCTCGGCGGAGCGAATATCATCCGTAGGGAGTCTGTTTGGGACGCGTCATGATAATGGCGAGGCTGTAATTCTGCCCGTTTGAATGGCGTTTAAAAGGTGTTTGATGGGCGTTTAAAAGGTGTTTGATGGGCGTTTAAATGGCATTTCGGTGTGCGCCAGCCGGGAGGGTAGAATGGGTTAACGGGTGGAGTGCGGGGCGATGTGGCTCTTGACGTAGCGGACGAACTTGCCGCCGATTCGGAGGACCCTGTTCTGGGCTACGACGGCCGTGACGGAGAGGAGGATGACCGCCATGCCCACCCACGAGACTGTCGACGGCCGCTCGCCGTAGAGGCACACGCCGATGAGGACTGAGGCGACGGGCTCGAAGGCGCCGAGGACCGCCGTGGCGGTGGAACCCACGAGCTTTATGGCGCTGGCCATGGTGGAGATGGAGATGAGCGAAGGGAAGAGGGCGAGGGCCAGGAGGACGGCCCACTGGCGGGCGGAGGCGATGGGCTGGACACTGGCGCAGAGGCCGGTAGCCAAGACGTAGAAGACGAGGCCGAAGAGGAGCGAGTAGAAACTGAGCTTGGTGGACGACATCCGGCTCAGGCGGCTCTTCTGGACGACGACCATGTAGACGGCGTAGCTCAGGGCGGAGGAGAGGATGATGATCATCCCGACGAGGGAGGACTCGCCGCCCATGATGCCATCGAAATCGAGCAGGACGATGCCGAAGAAGACGACGGGGATGGCGAAGAGGGTGACCTTGCCCGGCCTCTCGCGGCAGAAGGCCCAGAGGAGGAGTGCGACGAGGGCGGGGTAGACGAAGAGCACCGTGGCCGACAGCGACACCCCGAGGTAGTTGTAGGCCTCGAAGAGCGAGAAAGACGAGTAGGCGAAGAGCATTCCCATGGGGGCCACGATGGCCAGTTCGCCCAAGGAGACGCGGAAACTCTCCCTCTTGGCGAGCATGATGAGCGCCATGAGCAGGGATGCGAAGAGATACCTGTAGAAGAGGACGGAGGACACCGTGAGACCGGTGGCGTAGAGGATGACGGCGAAGGCGTTGACGCCGTAGCTTGCCGAGGAGAGCGCGGCATAGGCGTAGCCGCGCAGGTTGCTTGACATCTTCTTTTGTAATCTTAAATGGTCTGTGAGTGGGTGGGGGCTTTCCCCCGCAGTCTTTATTTCATCCCGTTCCAGAGGGAGCGCATCCGCTCCGCTATTTTCTGCTCGGCGGGGTTCTCCTGCTCGAAGTAGAGCCGGGTCTGGGCGAGGGCGTCGGGCATGTACTGCTGGAGGACGAAGTGGCCCGGGTAGTCGTGGGCGTACTTGTAGTCGGTGCCGTAGTTGAGCTGCTTCATGAGCTTGGTTGGCGCGTTGCGCAGGTGGAGGGGGACGGGGAGGTCGCCCGTCTGCCTGACGACATCGAGGGCCTGGTTGATGGCGTTGTAGGCCGAATTGCTCTTGGGGGAGGTGGCGAGGTAGACGGTGGCCTGGGCGAGGATGATGCGGCCCTCGGGCCATCCGATTTTGTTGACCGCGTCGAAGGCCTGGTTGGCCATGAGGAGCGCGTTGGGGTTGGCGAGTCCGACATCCTCGGAGGCGGAGATGATGAGCCGCCGCGCGATGAACTTTGGGTCCTCGCCGCCCTCGATCATACGCGCGAGCCAGTATATGG
The DNA here is from genome assembly GCA_051875415.1 of Marinilabiliaceae bacterium. Taxonomy (GTDB): domain Bacteria; phylum Bacteroidota; class Bacteroidia; order Bacteroidales; family Marinilabiliaceae; genus W3P20-009. Next base: position 36,043 of record JBJEGU010000008.1, on the reverse strand, counting down.
CTGCATCGGGGTCGGAGCCACGGATGGACTTGATGAAGGCGGAGATGATATCGTAGTGCATCTCGCCTTTCTTGTCGTAGGAGGCGGAAGTCTGCTGAAGGATGTCGACGACGTGCTTGTCGTCGACGACGACCTCGTCGGCCCCGTCCTGGGCGTTGACGACGAGCTCGAGGATGTTGAGGAACTTGCGCGCGTCGCCGCCGGAGAAACGCAGGAGGGCGTTGCTCTCGCGGAGCGTTATGTGTCGATTTTTCAGTTCCTCGTCGGCCGTAAGCACCCTATGGAACAGGGCGAGGAGGTCGTCCTCGTCGAGCGGCTTGAGGACGTAGACCTGGCAACGGCTGAGGAGGGGCGAGATGACCTCGAACGAGGGGTTTTCGGTGGTAGCCCCGATGAGGACCACTACGCCCTCCTCGACGGCCGCGAGGAGCGAATCCTGCTGGCTCTTGCTGAAGCGGTGTATCTCGTCGATGAAGAGGAGTGGCGGCGCGGGGTTGAAGAAACGGCTCTGCTTGGCCTTCTCGATGACGTCGCGCACGTCCTTGACCCCTGAGCTTATGGCCGAGAGGGTGTAGAAAGGGCGATCGAGCTTGTGGGATATGATCTTGGCGAGAGTTGTCTTGCCCACGCCCGGGGGACCCCAGAGGATGATGGACGAGACGTTGCCGCTGTCGATCATGCGCCTGAGGACGGCGCCGGGGCCGACGAGGTGCCTTTGCCCGACATAGTCGTCGAGCGAGGAGGGCCTCATTCTCTCTGCCAAGGGTAGCATTGTGGTAGTGTGTCTGTTACTATTTTTTATCCTATCCCCCGACTTATGGGGGCATTACAGGTGCGTCTTGACCTTATATCCGGCCTTGGTGAGGATGTCGGCCACCTTTTGGCGGAAATCGCCCTGGACGAGGATCTCGCCGTCTTTGGTGGAGCCGCCGACGCCGCAGGCCGTCTTGAGCCTCTTGCCGAGCTCCTTGAGGTCGTCCTCCTTTCCGACGAAGCCGCTGACGAGCGTCACCTTTTTGCCCCCGCGCTGCTTCTTGTCGAGGAGGACGTGGAGCGTCTGTTGCTGCGGAGGGAGAGTGTCGGCCTGCTCGGCCTCGGAGTGCTGGTATTGGAAATCGGAGTTGGTGGAGAAGACCACTCCGAGCCTGTCCTTCCAGTCCTGTTGCTTAGCCATGGGTTATGGTCTTTTACTTTATCGGGCATCGCCGATGAGGTCGTAGTCCTCAGAGTCGGTAATGGTAACGTTGGCGAACTCGCCGACCTTGGCGTTGCCGTGGACGACGACCTCGGGGTCGACCTCGGGGGAGTCGAACTCTGTGCGGCCGATGAAATGGCCGTCCTCTTCGCGGTCGACCATGACGCGGAGGGTCTGGCCCACCTTGGCGCGGTTAACCTCGGCACTTATGCCCTCCTGGATGGCCATGATCTGGTCGGCCCGGGCCTGTTTGACATCGTCGGGGACATCGTCGGCGTAGTGCTTGAAGGCGTAGGTGTCGTCCTCGTGGGAATAGGGGAAGACGCCGAGACGCTCGAAACGCTGCTGCCTGACGAACTCCTGCAACTCGGCGAAATCGTCCGCCGTCTCGCCCGGGTGGCCCGTAATCATCGTCGTGCGGATATGGATGCCCGGGACCCGGGCGCGAATCTCGTCGAGGAGGGCGACGGTCTGGGCCTTGTCGATGCGTCGCCTCATGAGCGAGAGCATATGGTCGGACGCGTGCTGGAGGGCGAGGTCGAGGTATTTGCAGACTTTTGGGTTATTGGCCATGACGTCGAGCACGTCGTGGGGGAAGCCGGCGGGGTAGGCGTAGTGGAGCCGGATCCACTCGATGCCGTCGACCTCGGAGATGCGGTTGACAAGCTCGGCGAGCTTGCTGGACTTGTAGAGGTCGAGTCCGTAGGACGAGAGGTCCTGCGCGATGACCTGTAGCTCCTTGACTCCGTCGCGTGCCATGGAGCGCACCTCGTCGACGATCTCCTCCATGGGCCGGCTCGTGTGGGGGCCTGTGATGAGAGGGATGGCGCAATAGCTGCACATCCGGTTGCAGCCCTCGGAAATCTTGAGGTAGGCGTAGTGGCCCGGTGTGGTGAGGCTGCGCTCGTTCATGAGGTCGCGGCGGTACGTGGCGCCGAGTTCGGCGACGAGCCCCTTCCAGTCGAACTTGCCGTAGAACTTATCGACCTCGGGGATTTGCTCCTGGAGCTCGTTGCGGTAGCGCTCGCTGAGGCAGCCCATGACGTAGAGCTTCTTGATTTTGCCCCGCTGCTTGGCGTCGGCGAACTGGAGGATGGTGTTGATGCTCTCCTCCTTGGCGTCGCCGATGAAGCCGCACGTGTTGATGACCGCCACCTCGCCCTGTGGCGAGGCGGGGTCGTGCACGACCTTAATGTTGTTGGCGCGGAGCTGTGCCATCAGCCGCTCGCTGTCCACGAGGTTTTTGGAGCAGCCGAGCGAAATGATGTCGACCTGTTTTTTCATCAGAGAGTGTGTCGTATTGGAAGGGAAGTGTGCTTACTGGCGGAAGAGGGACTCCACGAAGGCCTTGCGGTCGAAGATCTGGATATCGTCGATACCCTCGCCCACGCCGATGTACTTGACGGGGATGCTGAACTGGTCGGAGACGCCGATGACCACTCCGCCCTTGGCTGTGCCGTCGAGCTTGGTGATGGCGAGGGCGGAGACCTCGGTGGCCTTGGTGAACTGCTTGGCCTGCTCGAAGGCGTTCTGCCCTGTGGAGCCGTCGAGGACGAGCAGGACCTCGTCGGGGGCTGATGGGACGACCTTCTTCATCACGTTCTTAATCTTGGACAGCTCGTTCATGAGCCCAATGTTGTTGTGGAGGCGGCCGGCGGTGTCGATGATGACCACGTCGGCGCCGTGGGCCTTGGCAGAGGAGAGGGTGTCGAAGGCGACGGAGGCGGGGTCGGATCCCATCTGCTGCTTGACGATGGGCACGTCGACCCTGCCGGCCCAGACCTCGAGCTGCTCGATGGCGGCGGCGCGGAAAGTGTCGGCCGCGCCGAGCACCACCTTCTTGCCCGCCTTCTTGAAGCGGTGGGCGAGTTTGCCGATGGTTGTCGTCTTGCCCACGCCGTTGACGCCCACGACCATGATGACGTAGGGGTCGCCATTGGGGTGGACGGCGATCTCGTCATGCCCCTTGCCGTCCTCGGTCTCGGCGAGGAGCGCCTCGATCTCCTCGCGGAGGAGGCTGTTGAGCTCGTCGGAGCCGCAGTAGGCCTCCTTCTTGGCGCGGGCCTGGATGCGGTCGATGATTTTGACAGTCGTATCGACGCCCACGTCGGACGTGATGAGGACCTCTTCGAGCTCGTCGAGCACATCGTCGTCGACGGAGCGTTTGCTCGAGATCAGTCGGCTGAGTTTTTTGAACCAGCTCTCCTTGGTGCGGGCGAGTCCCTTGTCGAGGCCCTCTTGGGTCTCTTTGGACTCTTTTTTGCCGAAAAGTCCGAAAAATGCCATGTGGTTGTGTGTTTTAAACCCGTTTTTTAGAATTGGTTGCGCAGCGCGATGACGTTGGTGGCCACGAGGGCGGCCGTCTCGGTGCGCAGACGTTGCTCGCCCAGTGTGCACTCCTTGAAGCCGAGGCTGAGCGCCTGGTCGACCTCGGCGGGAGAGAAGTCGCCCTCCGGGCCAATGAGCACGAGGGTGTCGACGCCTTTTCGCGCGGCGGCGAAGAGATGCTCCTTGGGCTTGTCGGCGCAATGGAGGATGAAACGCTGGGCGGAGGAGTCGGACGTGAGCAGCCCGCTGACGGGCGTGACATCGTCGACGGCCGGCAGGTGGTACTTGAGCGACTGCTTGGCGGCGGCGAGGACGATGCGCTGGAGTCGGTCGACGCGGACGCGGGTGCGCTCGGAGCGTTCAGTCTCGATAGGCGTTATGCGTGAGATGCCAATCTCAACAGCTTTCTCGACGAACCACTCGAAACGGTCGATGTTCTTGGTGGGGGCCACGGCCATGCGCAGGTGGTAGGATGGCGGGGCGACCCGGGTGTGTGAGACGACGGAGAGGAGGCAGCCGCGGGGGTCGGCCTTGCGGAGGACGCAGTCGAAGCGCGAGCCGCGGCCGTCGGTCACCACGACGCTGTCGCCCTCGCGGTGGCGCATGACCTTGACGCAGTGGAGGCTCTCCTCGGGGCAGAGGGCGCCGGCTGGGGAGAAGGAGGGGTCAACAAGCAGCTCCATGGAATTTGCAGAGGAGGGAGATGAAGATGATGGAGAGGATGATGGTGAGCCAGAACGTGAAGGTGACCACATTGGGTTCGGTGGAGCCGAACGTCTTGGCGAGTCCGCCTTTGAGGGTCCACTTGTTGTGGTGGTTGATGACGAAGAAATGGAGGACGAGGTGGAGGTATGCCTCGTAGGCGAGGCGGCCGACGGCGATGCCGATGAGGACGCCGACGATGACGTCGCCGAGGAAATGGACGCCCTGGTAGATGCGTCCGTAGCTGTTGATGGCGGCCCAGGCGAAGAGCGCGAGGGAGAGCGACCATCGGCGGACGACGAGAGTGAGGAAGGTGGCGAGGGCGAAGGTGTTTGCGGCGTGGGAGGAGGCGAAGCCGTAGAGTCCGCCGTGGTAGCCTGCCACGGTGTGGACGAGGTATTGCATGACGGGGTCGTGGGTGGGTCGGAGACGGTGGAAGAGCGGCTTCATGAGCCCGCTTGTGAGCTGGTCGGCGATGAGGATGAGGAGGGCTATGACGACGACGGTCATGAGCCCGCGCCCGCCTTGTCGGCGGAGGATCATCCAGAGTATTGTCGCGAAGAGTGGGAGCCAGAGCCACGTGGAGGTGGCGGCGTAGAAGAAGGCGTCGAGCGCGGGGCAGTTAAGCCCGTTGATGAGGAGCGTGAGCTCCTTGTCGAAGAAGATGATGCTGTCCATTTTTGAGGTCTGCCCGTATTTGGGGCAAAGTTATGCATTTTCTTGTGGTTGCGGTGCGGGGGGAGGGGATAAGCTGTCTGGCGCGCCGTTCAGCCCATGCCGTATAGCCCATTGACATAGCTGTCGATGGCGTCATGCCCCTGCAGGGAGAGTAAAGCAGAGCGTTGGTCGTCGCTCAGGGTTGGGATTCCAAAGTTTTTCACGTAATTCTTGGCGTAGGAATAGAAACCGGTGGCGTACGGTTTGGCCGTGTGCCGCATGTAGTAGTCGAAAATGGAGGATTCGAGGATGCGCTTCAGGATGAGGAGGTCTTCTTCGTTGTCGCTGAAAATGGCGTAGCCGCAATATATCAGCAAATCCTCGTCGTTGGTGTAGACGAAGCGCGGATGGTCCGTCATGTAGGGGAACAGCAGTTTTAGGCCGTGGTCGCAAGTGGCCTGGGAGCGTCCGAAAGCGTACCAGGCGTCGTAGCTCTTTTCGCCCTTGTCGCGGAGAGCCAGTCTTTCCTTGTTAAGCTCCAAGTAGTTGTATGCCTTGGGGTATTTGCTTTTGAACAGGCTTTCCGTTATAATCTTGTTGTCGTCGTCATAAGGGAAAATAACCTTTTCAATCAGGTTGGGGATATCTTTTTCGGAATGGAGGATATTCGGCTTTATTATATTGCGGCAAATGCCTTTTTCAATGGGGTAGGTCGAGTCGCCCACCTGCAAATAGAGAAAAGTCTCGTCCTCGTGCTCTGGGCGGAAAATGTAAACATCGTTGGCGAGTGTGGCGATACCGTTCCTGATTTTGAATAAATCGCCGAGAGGTCGCCCAGCTTGCTCAATCTTGCGGATGATACGCAGGACTTTTGCATCGTTGAGATTCCATCCCTTGCTGTCATCGAGGTTGCTATATGGGATAAGGTTGAAGAGCGTCGGTTTTTCAGAGAACCTGTTGTCGCTTATTTGACCTTTGGCGTAATTCACGCCGGCAATTCCCTTTTTGTCGATTAGGACGATGCAAGTGTAGGCAAGTGTTTTGCCAAAGATGAGCTGATCGCCAAAGTCGACGATTTCAAGGGCGGCGCCGGAGCTTCTGAAATAATTGCGCAGCAGTTTGGCGTTTACGCTTTTGAAGAAAGAATTAAGCGTTATGTAGCCAAGCACTCCATCCTCTCGAAGGATGGAGCAAGCGATCTCGAAAAACGGCAGGTAGAGGTCGGCGTTTCCGCAACGAGCCACTTGCCAGCGCGGAAGCAACGCCTTTGATTCGTTGTCGATATTTTTTGCCCTGACATACGGCGGATTGCCGACGACGATGTCGAAACCGCCATTCTCTTTCACGCCGGGCATTGAAGCGAAATCGAAATCGAGCGAATTACCTTGGCGGATGTGGAAATCCTCATCCGTCAGTGTTTCGCTGTTCAATAATGCTGCCAACGAAAGGACAATCTTGCAACGCTTTATGCATAGATCGCTTATGTCGACTCCATATAGGTGCCGTACGGCTTCGCGGTACGACATCTGACAACAGGAATGAAGGTAGTGGGCAATAGAGAGCAGGAAAGAGCCGCAACCGCAAGCAATGTCGATGGCGATGCAGTCTTGCAATGGTTTCCTTTGTAGGGAGACCGCCTTGTCTATAATGTAGTCGCGGATGTACTTAGGAGTGTAAACGGCGCCGTTTTTTACTCTTTCCGCTTTTGGGATTGCGAGTTCGAACACGTTGATAACGTCCTCTATTGCAGTGACGTTGATGATTGGGGCATCGTCGTGACAATATTCGGCAAGCAACCCGTTACCGACAGTCAGATTGTTATTCTTGACGAACGACGATACGACAATGCCGTCCAGGCAAAATTGCCGCTCTGTGTAGAGCGAGATAATGTTTTGCAGCTCCTTATTATCCATAGATGTGGTCGGTGCGAGGTGTTGACAGGATGGTTTGCTTATCGATGTCGCTCAAACCGTAAAGATCGCAGCATAACCGGTCAACTTCATCCCAAAGATTGTTTAGCAGCGGATAGAGGCGCGAGGCGGAGGAGGTGTTGGCAGAGGCAGCCGAGTTGGTTGCCTCAATGCGTCGGGCCGTTTGCGCAAGTTGCAGCATTCGCGGGCTGAACGCCGTAAACTCCAAGCGAGGGAAAGGGACAGGGTCGAGGAGCTGTTTGTTGAACTTGTAGAACCCGCCTTGTTGCGGGTTGGCTATCGATTTGGCGAAGTAGGCAAAAGGGGTGGAGTTGATGAAGGCCGCCATGGCGTACAGCTTATCGTCGGTAGCGTTGGGGATTTGCGCGAAGAACATGTTGGCATTGTCGCAATAGGCGTCTTTCCGCGTCACGACGGCAGCTTGCGGATTTTGCGCTGTCATTGGGATGCAGAGTTTTTTGTATACGGCGTTGTGGTTGTTGGCGCGAGTAAACAGATGCCAGTTTTCGTCCCGGTTTAACGTCGGGCGACGGTCCGGGACTGTTTGGACGCTCGTCTCAATCGCGGAACGGAACTTGCGCAAGTAACTACCGGCCAACGGGTAGCGGTTTTCGAAGTCAGAGAACAGGATGGGGGAGGCATTAGCGTCCGCGACATCATAAGGGAACAGTATGAAAGTTGAGCTTTGTGGAACTGACAATGGGACGAAGTGCTCGTTGCGGAGTAGGATTCGGCAAGCTCCGCGCTCTACTTGGATATCCTCGCATATTTTTGATTTTCCGTAGATGTAATTACCATCCGTATGGTCGGCCGTGATATGGAAAGCATCGTCCCAAAGGGCTTGTACGCCGACCTTAATATTGCAGACTTCCCCTAATGTCCCTTTCTCGTTAGACAGACGGACACGCAAAGAGGTCGTATTGGAGTTTTCGAACGACCAAGGAGTCTCCGCAATAGCTTCTTTTGCAATTTCGACGCAATTGCCATCCGCGCTACAGGTGTACTTGAACGTATCGCTGTCTGTTGTTGACTTATCGCACACGAGAATGGCGACGTATGTGATTTTGCCGTCGAACAAATCCGTCTCCTTATAATCATAGACTGAGCGAAGTAGTCGTCTTCCGCTCAGGAGTTTGCGAACGCCCTTGCCGTAGTCGGTCTTAAAGAATCGCTTTTGCACAATGTAGCCCAGGCTGCCATGGTCATTCAGAAGTTCGATTCCGCGTTCGATAAAGGGGATGGCGAGGTCTATCTTACCGTTCCTGCTTGAACGATACCGATGCTTGATGTACGTCAGCATGGAAGGCAGATCCGCATTGTAGTTTTTTACCTCGACGTATGGAGGGTTGCCGATAACGTAGTCGAACCCGCCACGAGCGAAAACGCCGGGGAAGGCCGCCCTGTAGTCGAACACGTTGGTTGCCATAAGCTCCTCGACGTTTTCGGCTAAGTGGGGGACGATCTTGAGGATGTCAGGTTCAACTATTGAATTTCCGCACTTGATGTTTAGCCCTACGCCTTGCAGGATTTGCGAGCTATGGAGCCCTACGGCGTGGAAGTCGGTCGGGTTGAAGCCGTCGATTATTTTAAGTGAAAGTGAGAGTTTGGTGACTTCGACGCACTCCTGGTTGATGTCAACGCCGTATAGGCATTGATTGATGATCAGTTTGCGCCCCTCCAGGTTCAAAAACCGCTGTCCGTCCTTTTCGTACAGGTATTGGCCCGGCAGGGTGTCTTTCCGTTTGGCGATGTTGCTTTCTATCTGGGAGAGCAGGTGGTCGTATACGCTAACGAGAAAGACTCCGCTGCCACAAGCGGGGTCGAGAAATTTCAGGTGGAGAATCTGCTCGTTTGTGAGAGACTGCAGGAGGTCGGGCGGCAAGGTGCAGCGAATGGTGTTATCGACGACGGGCTCTGGCGTCGTCACCGCCCCGTTGCTCTTCCGGAACTCAGACTTCAGGACGTTTTTGAGTTGCCCGCCCCCGTCGAACTCAAGATGATAGCCAAGGAAGAGGTCATAAATGTTGCTGATGCTTCTTAGAGGGATGACATCGAAGCAATAGGGGGAGGGATAGTAGAGGAGGGATAGAAGTTGGGAAAAGACGGCATTGTCGATGCTCAAATCCTGAATCTGCCTAATCCGGGCGAACATGGGTCCGTCGTAGTGCTCGTAGAAATCGAAGTAAGACGACTTCTTGAATCGTGACCAAAAGTCCGACGCGGCAAACTCATTTAGGAGTCCGTCGCGCTCTAATTTTCGGGCTTCGCAAACACGGATGAACAGAATGCGGTTAATGATTATCTGCGTCCAAAGGTTCAGGTCCGTGATACTGAAACTGGAATGGCTCCCCTCGACAATTGATTGCGCGAGGGAGAGGCGTATTCCGCTCAGTGCTTCCGCAAAGTTCCTGTCAATAGAGTCTTTGGCGGAAAAGCCCGCATTGGCGTTATTCTCTATGGCTTCTTTGCGACCTAAGAAGCCGCAAATCATATCGAAGTTGTCGGCATAGTCTTCCACTTTCAGGTAGACCGAGCGGGCGAAGTTCGCATTGTCAGAATGGCGAGGCATTGCGGCGCAGTCGTAGACGGCCAACTCGTCCATGTTTGTCACGACGGAGTATTTCGCGCCGACGGACCAGCCGTATGAGCGGATTTGGAAAGCGACGTTTTTGTCGTCTTTGATGCAGACCGCTCGTTTCTTGGCGTCGAGGAAGAACAGGCGGACGCGGCCATTCACCAGGGTGTAGTCGGGGCGCGTGTTGGTTGAGCCTATTTCGTTCAGAGATTGTCGCTCTGTGGGTTCGAGGGGGATTTCTTGTTGCACATGGCTTGTGTTTTTTACATCCCACCCGAAAATACCGAGCATTTGGTTGATCCAAGCGCGAATTGTCTCTTCAGAGGCTCCGTTGAGATCCCCTTGCGCGCATGCACTCTGGTATCTTGCCACGAACTGTTTGAAATCATCAATCCTTGCCATAGTTCTTCGTTGGGTTTTATCTTGCTCGGAGGGGCAAGCGCGTCGGGTCGGGCGAATGTGCCTGCCATTCCATGAGGGAAGGAGGTTTGGCCTGCCGACTTGCGAATTTACACAAAAATGTCGGGCGAGTTTGGGGCTGCTTTGGGCTAATTGATGCGGCCCCGAGTTTTCGTCCGCCATGCTCGCAGCTGCGCTTAACCGGCTTTTAAATGGCTTTTAAACGACGTTTGAAAGGTTTTTGGAGGGGGGGCTGCCTGCCGTGGTGGGCGATGGGAGGGGGCGCGGGTGGCTGGCAGGGCGTGTCACATGGGGGGCGAGCGTGCGGGAGGGGGCGTTGCGGGAGTGGTGGTTAAAATAGTACGGGGAGGGGCGGGGCTTCCGGGGGAGGGCCAGGGACGTAGCAGGGACGAACGCGGGACGACGGGGCGGCGTAGGGGGCTATGGCGCAAGGAGGGGTGGACGGGGCGGCGGGGTTAAGAAAGTATCGGGGAGGGGTTGGTGTATGGCGTGGATGGCGAGAAAATTATGACACTGTGTAACATGCTGGTTGTGAGGGGGGAAGGTGAGGAGAGGAGTGAGGTGTGGAAAGTTTTGTTGAAAAAAGTTGGGCTTGGGTATTGCGGCGAAGATAAATTCACTTAACTTTGCACTCGCAATCGGGAACGGGGCGGCAGCCTCAGTGAACGGGAGCGGACATATTGGAGCTTGCTGCTGAGAGCATTTTCTTGGTGGGGTAGTTCAGTTGGTTAGAATACATGCCTGTCACGCATGGGGTCGCGAGTTCGAGCCTCGTCCTCACCGCCAACTTCTCGAAGCAGCAAGCGAAACGGTGGGGTAGTTCAGTTGGTTAGAATACATGCCTGTCACGCATGGGGTCGCGAGTTCGAGCCTCGTCCTCACCGCTCATTTTTGCAAGTTAGTTATAATTTCTTGGTGGGGTAGTTCAGTTGGTTAGAATACATGCCTGTCACGCATGGGGTCGCGAGTTCGAGCCTCGTCCTCACCGCCAACAACCAGTCGCTCAGTAGTCATCTATTGAGCGATTTTTTTTATTTCTGAACAATAGCATTCGCGAATAGGATATGACTCACGGACATGAGGTCCTCCGGATGATGGAGGGCAACGCGTACGCTTCGGCCCAGGAGCTTGTGAGGGCGATGGAGGCGCGGTTTGGCTCTGACGAGCGATACTGCACGTGCTCGGCCTCGGGCATGACGGCCTCGGAGCTTGTGGCCTTTCTGGAGGAGAGGGGCAAGTTTATCCCTGCCGAGGGAGGCGGGATGACGGTGGACACGACGAAGATTTGCAAACACTGAGCGAGCCTGATGCTTATAGAGAACGGGAAGGCCTTTGACACGGAGGCCATAGAGTACTTGGACTACGCCGCCTTCTACGCCCAGGTGGTGGAGCGGCTTGGCAGGCCCGAGTGGCATTGCCTGTCGTACTTCGCCGACAGGGCCGGTGACGGGCGGCTTGGGCTGTACGCCGTATTGGCGGACGACGCGAGCCACGGCCTTGAGCTGCTTGCCGCGAGGGTGGGCGAGGGCGAGTCCCTGATGTCGATGACGGCCGAGCGGCCGGAGATGCACGCCTTCGAGAGGGGCATACACGAGGAGTGCGGCGTGGCCTATACGGGGCACCCGTGGCTGAAGCCCTTGCGCTACGCCCACGACAGGGTGGCGGGCGGCGACATATACGACTACCCCTTCTTCGACATACAGAGCGAGGAGTTCCACCGGGTGGGCGTGGGTCCGATCCACGCCGGCATAATAGAGCCCGGCCACTTCCGCTTCATATGCGAGGGCGAGAAGATACACCACTTGGAGATACAGCTCGGGTGGCAGCACAGGGGCGTTGAGAGCCTGATGCTCGCCAAGGGCGGGACCCTCCAGAGGGCCACGATAGCCGAGGGCATTGCCGGCGACACGGTGGTGGGTCACGCCACGGCCTTCGCCCTGATGTATGAGGCGCTGGCGGGGGTGGAGGTTGACCCGCTGCTCGCGTATGACCGCACGGTGGCGTTGGAGCACGAGCGCATTGCCGTGCACACTGGCGACCTGTCGGCCATATGCACGGACATAGCGTATCAGCTGGGCAACGCCGTGTTCGGCAGGCTCCGCACGCCTATGATCAACTTCTTCCAGAAATGGTGCGGCAGCCGGTTCGCCAAGAGCCTGGTGAGGCCCGGCTATACGAACTTCCCCTTCACGGGGGCCCTTGCCGACGAGTGGCTGAAGACGGTGGAGGCTTTCGAACCCGACTTCAGGGAGATGGCCGCGCAGATGTTCGACCTGCCGTCGGTGCTGTCGCGGATAGAGCGCACTGGGACGGTGGGCCCGGACCTTGCTCTGCGGCTGGGCCTTGAGGGCATGGCGGCCAAGGCGTCGGGCCTGCCGAGGGACGTGCGGGCCTCGCACCCCTACTTGCTGTATGGCGGGATGGGGTTGAAGCCCGTGACGCTGAAGACGGGCGACGTGTACGCCAGGGCGCGCGTGAGGTACGAGGAGGTTCTGCAATCGATAGGGAACATCCGCGCGCTCGTGGGCGAGCGGCCACAGGAGGACAGTCGCGAGAGGCGGCCGGTGGCGTCGCTCCGCGGCGGGAGGATGTGCGTATCGCTCGTAGAGGGCTGGCGTGGCGTGTGCGTCCATGTGGGCCGGACTGACGCTGAGGGGCGTCTGGACCTGTACAGGGTGGTGGATCCGTCGGTGCACAACTGGATGGGCTTGGCCATGGCCGTGAGGGGCAATGGGATATCCGACTTCCCGATATGCAACAAGAGTTTCGACCTGAGCTATTGCGGTCATGACCTTTAACCGGCCGCGCTGTGAAGGGGCGCGGGCTTGAAAGAAAACAGTATGTTCGAATCATTACGAATATGGCTCCATCAGGGGCGGCAATATATACCGGACGTGACGACGACGGATGTGCCGGGGGTGTTCCGCGGCCGTCCGGTGATAACGCGGGCCGAGGTGGACGAGGCTGCCCTCGTGGCGTTGTGCCCGACGGGTGCGATAGGCAGCGGGCCGTTGTCGATAGACATGGGACGTTGCACGCAGTGCGGCGAATGCATGTTCGCTTGCCCGGAGAAGGTAAGGTTTACGAAAGACTACCACTTGGCGACTAACCGCAGGGAGCGGCTCATTGTGAGGGCTGGCGACGAGGGCGCGATAGAGGTTGACGCTGACGCCGTCAGGAAAGAGATCAGGCGGTTGTTCGGCCGCTCGCTGAAGCTGAGGGAGGTTTCGGCCGGGGGTGACGGCAGTTGCGAGATGGAGCTTAACGCCACGGGTAACGTGAATTTTGACATAGGTCGTTTTGGCATAGACTTCGTGGCGTCGCCTCGGCATGCGGACGGTATTGTGCTGAGCGGGCCTGTGACGGAGAACATGGCGGGCCCGTTCCTGGAGGCATACGGGGCCGTACCAGAGCCGAAGATTCTGATATTGGCGGGGACGGACGCGATATCGGGTGGCATATATGATGGCAGCCCGGCGTTGAGGCGGTCGGTGCTTGACGGGCTGCGCGTGGACTTGTACGTGCCTGGCAATCCGGTGCATCCGCTCACGTTCGTGAACGGCGTGCTGTCGATGCTCGGGCGGAAGAACCGATAGGCGCGGGGGAGCGGAGCGGGAGAGGGGAGAAATTGTGGGCTGTAGGCTTGCGTTATTGGAATCTTTCGCTAATTTTGCACTCGTGTTCGAGCCCAAGTGGCGGAATCGGTAGACGCGCCAGTTTCAGGGACTGGTCTCAGCAATGAGGTGCAGGTTCGAGTCCTGTCTTGGGCACAGAGTGAGGGGCGAGGTCATGAGTGTGACCCCGCCCCTTTGTCATTTGCCGAGAAAAAAGAAGACTGGTTATGATAGACAGTAAGTACGAGATACATTTCGCCCCTCTTCAGGGGTTGACCGACGCGTCGTTCAGGCGGTTGCACTCGCGGCTGTATGGCGGTGTGGACTATTACTACACGCCTTTTTTCAGGATAGAGCGCGGGCTGTTCAGGAAGCGGGACCTGCGCGATCTGGCGGAGGACACGCTGCCAAACACCGTGCCTCAGGTGCTGCCCGGGTCGGCCGAGGAGCTGAAGAGGCTGTGCGAGCCGGCTCTGAAGAAAGGGGTGAGGCGCGTGGACATAAACATAGGGTGCCCGTTCCCGCCCGTGATGGCTCACGGCAGGGGCGCCGCCCTGCTGAACAACCCCGACAGGCTGGAGGGCGTGCTGCGAGGCGTGGAAGAGATGGGCGGCGACGTCGAGTTCAGCCTGAAGATGAGGCTGGGCTATGACAGCACGGAACAGTGGAAAGACGTCGTGGACATGATAAACGGCGTGAAGTTGCGCCACGTGACGATGCACGCCCGCTACGCGCGGCAGCAGTACGGCGGCGAGTGCAGCCTTGAGGCCTTTGGCGAGTTCGCCGGGCGGTGCGCCCACCCCGTGGTGTACAATGGCGACTTGCGGACCGAGGGTGACGTGGCGGCCCTGTTGGCGCGGTACCCCGGCGTGCGTGGCGTGATGATAGGGCGCGGCCTGTTGTCCGACCCTAACTTGGCGTTGCGCCTGAGGGGGAGGGAGGCGCGCGAGGGCAAGAGCGTCTTGCGTGAGCTGCATGACGGCCTTGTGGCGGATGCCGAGGCGCGGATGACCGAGCCGAGGCAGGTGGCTGAGCACATGAAGCCGTACTGGGAGTATTTCTGCGATGAGCCGGAGCGACTGCGGCGCGAGCTGAAGGCGATAAAGAAGTCGAACACGGCAGACAAGTACGTGGCCGCGGCCGCGGCCCTGTTCGCCAACTGGTAGGCGGCATGGTAGGCGAGGCTAAGGCCGGCGAGTACATCGAATGCCGGGCCGGTTGCGGGGCGTGCTGCATATGCATATCGATAAGCTCGCCTATGCCCGGGCATCCGGACGGGAAGCCTGGGGGCGTGAGGTGCGCGAACCTTACGGAGGACAACCGGTGCTCGATATTCGGGCGGGTGGAGCGTCCGGCCGTGTGCGGCGGGTTCCGGGCGGAGCGTCTTTTCTGCGGTGACACGGATGAGGAGGCGGTGCGGATATTGACGGAGCTGGAGCGCGCGGTGTCGCGTTAGCGCGCTGAGGCGGCATTGAAAAATCAGTAATACTACGAATGTGCGGGCGTGTGCCTCTTGGTATATTTGCCCGTTAAAAACTTTTCAGATGCAAGGACAATGGATTAACGGATGGCACAAGATAAACTTTGCCATCGGACTCGTTGGGATGATATACCGGTACAAGTTGCGCAGGGCGAGCCGGAACGTGGAGAAGGCGCAGGAGAAGACCCTGAGGGGGATTCTGGAGTACGCCAAGGACACTGTTTACGGCAGGGAGCATGACTTTGCGGGAATCTTGAAGGCGAAGACTGCGGACGAGCTATTCAGGGCGTACGCGGAGAAGGTCAAGATGAACGACTATGAGGATTTCCGCCCGTATATCAACCGGCACATGCATGGCGAGGGCGACATCCTCTTCCCCGGGAAGCCGAAGATGTACGCGACGACGTCGGGCACCACGAGTGAGCCCAAGTGGATTCCGATCACGCAAAAATATTTCAAGGAAGTGTATGGCGTGATGAACAAGACGTGGCTTGACAGCCTGATACGGTGCAACAGGCACGCGTTCGCTGGCGGCGTGGTGACGATTGTGGGCAAGGCTATCGAGGGTTACGCGCCAGACGGGACGGTGTACGGGTCGGTGTCGGGCGTGTCGTTCACGAACTGTCCGGACTTCGTGAAGGTGGCTTACACGTCGCCTGCGGAGGTGTTCGAGATTAAGGATTACAGGGCTCGCTACTATACTATCATGCGTTTCGGCATAGAGTATAACTCGACGGTCCTGATTACGGCGAACCCGTCGACGATAGTCGAGATGCAGAACAACGTGAACGAGTTCTACGATGATTACGTGCGGGATATTGAGAATGGCACTTTGAAGGCCGACCTTGACATACCCGAGCATGTGCGCGAGGCGTTGAAGAGCCGTATGAACCCGAACCCCGTGAGGGCCCAGGAGCTGAGGGATCTGAAGGCGAAGTATGGCACGGTGCTGCCGAAGCATTACTGGCCTGACATGGCTGTGGTGAACACGTGGCATTGCGGCAACACGAAGATATACATGGACAAGATACGCGGCTCTTTCCCAGAGACGACGAAGTTCCCCGAGTTCGGGTATTTCGCGTCGGAGTGCCGCGCGGGCCTTGTTCTGAACGAGGGTGATGACACGACGCTGTTTGCGCACATGCATTACTTCGAGTTCATCCGCGAGGAGGATATTGACAACCCGGCGCCCGAGTATCTGCCGTTGAGCAGGCTTGAGAAGGGGAGGCGGTATTGCATGTATGTGACGACGTGCTCGGGCCTGTACAGGTATAACATGAACGACCTGGTGATGGTGACGGGCTTCAACGGGACGATACCGACGATCCAGTTCGTGCAGAAGGTGAACGGCATAGTGACGCTGACGGGCGAGAAGCTGCACGAGAGGCAGTTCATAAAGGCTGTCCACGAGGCGGAGGAGGAGATGCGGATGGCGACGAAGTTCTTCATAGGCTTTGCCGACCCCGAGTACTCCGGCTACCACTTCTACTACGAGTTCGCCGACCAGGCGACGACGCAGGAGCGCGCGGAGGAGTTCACGAAGGTGGTGGACGCGCACTTGCGCAAGATAAACATAGAGTATGAGGCGAAGCGTGCGTCGTTCCGCGTGAAGGACCCTGTGACTCATCGGCTTGAGGACAACGCCTTTGAGAAGTTCAAGGCGGAGTGCATAAGCGAGGGGGCGCGTGACGGCCAGTTCAAGCTGATGCTCCTTTTGCTGAAGGATCAGAAGCGTTGGCCTAAGTTCGACAGGCTCGTGATAAAGTAGCGGGTCGTTTGCGCGGCCTTGCTGAACGTGTGACATCCCCGGTGCGTTGGCATCGGGGATTTTTTATTATCTTCGTCGTATATGCAGAAACAATACAGGCTTGTCCTTTTCGATTTTGACAAAACTCTATACCAAGGCCATTACTTCGCCGTTCGTCTGCTTATGGCGAACCTCCCTTATATCATGAGGGTGAGGGCGGAGCGGGATGCCCGTCGGGAGCTGGCGGGGCGCGATATGGAGACGGGAGACCGGTTGCGGTCGGAGCTGTGCGCGCGCATGGCGCGGCTGATGGGCTGTGACGCGGAGACCGCGGAGCGGTGGTATGAGGGGCGGTATTTGCCGTCGATGTGCCGTGTGCTGGCGGGGTATGGGCCTCGGCCGATGGCGGCTGAGGTGATAGTTGAGCTTCTTGACGCTGGCGTGAAGGTCGGGGTGCTGTCGGACTATCCGCGGACACGTGAGCGTCTGGCGGCGATAGGGTTGAGGGACGCGAGAATAATGTGCTGGAGTTCGGAGGAGGCTGGCGCGTTGAAGCCGGCTGGGCGTCCGTTTGTGGAGGCTGCGCGGGCTGCGGGCGTGGCAGCAGGTGAGACGCTCGTGGTTGGCGACAGGGCTGACAATGACGGATGCGGTGCGAGGGCGGCTGGGATGGACTGCCTCCTGATAAAGGGTAAGCGTGCTACGGGGCGTGATGGCTTCGAGGCGTTGCCGTGGGGGGATGTCGTCCGGAGGCTGAGGGCGTTGGCGTGCGAGGCGCGTCGGGCGCGGTGAGAATCTTTAGGGGGAATTGATGTATGGCGAAGCGGATTAGGAAGGCTGTGAAGGGGATAAGGGGGGGCGACTTTCAGGCGTTCCTGATATTCCTTTTGGTGTCGGTGCTGATATGGCAGGCGGAGAAGCTGCGGTTGACTTATCCTGAGGACACGGCTCTGAACGTTGTGTGCCGGAATGTGCCGGAGGGTTATATAACGGATCCTGTGATGGACAAGTCGGTAAATGTGAGGCTTGAGGGTGACGGGTTCAGCCTGTTGAGGATGTACTTGACGAACTCTCGGAATGTGACTGTTGACGTGTCGGCTATGCCGAGGCTCAAGATGGGTGGGCGGAGCTGGGCTATATTCATAACGCGTAAGCTTGCGACCAGCAGGAATGATTTGCCTGAGCATGTGCGGATAACGGATGTGTTTACGGACACTGTTATGATACCGTTGCTCACGGTGCAGAAGAAGAAATTGCCGGTTGTGGTTCGTGACGACGTGTCGTTGCGGCCGCAGTGCATGTATTCGTCGGGGCGTAAGGTGTCGCCTGACAGCGTGTGGGTGACGGCGACCAACGACGTAATAGATACGATGACGGCCGTATATACGGTGGTTGAGGAGCGTCAGGTGCTGGGGGATACCCTCATTAAGGATGTGCCGCTTGTTTTGCCGGAGATGGCTCAGTCGAGCAGTGCGACAGTGAGGGTTGAGTATGACGTGGAGCCGTTTACGGAGAAGAAGCTCCAGATTGGGATTGAGCCGGTGAATGTGGCTCCGGGTTATTCATGCAGGATATTTCCTCCTAATGCGAAGGTGTCGTTCTATGTGGGGTTGAGCAAGTTTGAGGCTGCGGGCGAGTCGGGCTTCAGTGTTGTAGCTGACTTGAGCAATATTCATCCTGGGAATAAGGTGTCGAGGGTTAGGGTGTCGCTTGTAAGGTCGCCAGACTTTATCCAGAATGTGTCTTTCTCGCCTTCGTATGCTGAGTTTATTCTGGAAAAAACAGACAACAGATGATAAAAGTCGGCCTTGCCGGAGGTATTGGCTCCGGGAAATCGACGGTGGCGCGCGCTTTTGCTACTGTCGGCGTGAGTGTGTATAATTGCGACTTGGCGGCGCGCAGGCTGATGGAGTCGGACGTCCGTATCATATCCGCCCTAAAAAGGCGATTTGGCTACGGGCTGTACTCCTGTGACGGCAAGCTCGACAGGAAAGCGTTGGCTGGCATAATTTTCAATGACAAGGCCGAACTCGCTTTTGTCGACAGTGTAGTGCATCCTGTCGTGGCTGACGACTTTACGAAGTGGGCCGAGAGCCGGGGCGGACTTGGCGAGCCTTGGGTGCTGTGCGAGTCGGCAATCTTGTTCGAGAGCGGACTTGCCAATATCATGGACAAGGTGATTGTGGCCTACCTGCCGCTTGAGTTGCGGATTGAGAGGACTATGGAACGTGACGGAGCCTCGCGCGATAAGGTCCTGGAGCGCATTGCCAACCAGACGTCAGCCGACGAGGTCGCAAGGAGGGCGGACTATGTCTTATCGCCCGACGACAGGCATCTTATAATGCCCGAGATACTGCGCATTGACGGCGAGATGCGCAAACTTGGAGCATCAAGGTGGCCTCAGGGCGAAGTCTTGCATTAATTGCTGTATTGGCATATTGCAATGTTGCGCACACAAACGTTTATTTAAAATTTCAGACTGTCTAATGCTCTTATTCTCAATACTTAAGTTCATATTACTGTTTTATATAGTCCGTTGGGTGTTCTCTCTGCTGTCTTCGCCAAGAAGTACGATGGGTAAGCAAGACACTCAGAGTCAGGCCGGCGCAAGGCGCATTTTCGAGGACTCGATGCTGAAGGTGCTCGCTGCGGCTATGCGGGCTGACGGTCGCGTGACGCGATCGGAACTCTCCGTCGTGAAGCAGGTGCTCGTGTCGCAGTTTGGCGAAGAAAGGGCGAAAGAGGACTTGTTGAGGCTGCGCGATTTGTTGAAAACCGACTTTGACACTGTCCACGCGGCGAAGCAGATAGGCATGATTGTCGGTTATTCCGACCGTCTGTATATCGCCGAGATTCTGTGCCTTATAGCGGAGGCTGATGGCATAATAACGGAGTCGGAGAAGCAGACCATTGTCAACATGGCCTACTTTATGGGGCTGTCGTCGATTGACGTGCAGCGAATCGCCAACCGTCTGAGGGTGAACGGCGGGGAGCGCGGTAATTCCTACGGCAATGGCAGTTCCCAGAGGACGGGAGGCGGCGCAAATGACGTGGCTGCCGCCTATAAGACGCTTGGGATAGGCGCGGAGGCCACCAACGAGGAACTCAAGACAGCGTATCGCAACCTCGTGAAAAAATATCACCCCGACCGCTACGCCACGCAAAGTCAGGAGGCGCAAGCCCAGGCGGCCGAGAAATTCAAGCAGGTGCAAGACGCGTATGAGAAAATAAAAGCGGCCCGAGGCTTATAGCCACAGGCCGCCCTATGCAGCAAACAATAGCGTCAGCCTCAGCTGACTACCGTCACGCTACTCTGCGACGCCTTCTCCTTCCTCACCCTAATCTGGGTCGTTATCCGCTCCCGAAGAATATCCACGTGGCTTATTATGCCCACGCGCTTGCCACCTTTCTCCTGCAGCCGTTCGAGCATGGTCATCACTTTTTCGAGGCACTCGTCGTCAAGTGTGCCGAAGCCCTCGTCAATGAACAATATGTCCGCCCCCGACTCGCCAACCCTTGCCATCGACGACAGCCCAAGGGCCAGGGCGAGCGACACCATGAAACTCTCCCCGCCCGAAAGATTGTAGGGCGTCTGAGCCGCGTCGCCATGGTACGCGTCACGTATCTTGATGTTGAGCGAGTCGTCGCTGAAAAGCGTGAAGCGGCTGCCGGTCAGTTCGCGCAAGTGCTCATTGGCGTAGTGTAGCAGCTCGCCGAAGATGAAGCTGAGCGCGATACTCCGGAACCTCTCGCCCTTAGAGTCGCCAAGGAAGTTACAAAGAACAGCCCATCGCTGAAGCTCTTCTTTCTCCTTTTCCAGATCCGCCATCTTCTCGTCCCGCCTCTTACGGTCCGTCTTGTCCCTATCTATCTTGTTCTCCGTTTTGCCAATTTCCTTGTTGCCCTCGTCTTTTCGCTTTTTGATGTCGTCAATCTCACTTTTTAGGCTGGCTAATGTGTCGGCCTCCGTAAGTTGAGGGGCGCACTCTTCAAGCTTGCTTATCTCCTCTTTTGCCGATTTCAGGCTGTTCTGTGCATTGGAGAAACGCATATCCCTGTCTTTGATTGCGTTTCTGAGGCTGGTAATAGAACTATTGCTGTTCTGTTTAGCGATATTGGCGGCAGTGGCTATGTCGACGCCGCAATCCTCTGCGGTTCTGCTTATCTCCCCGTCCTTTGCGTCAATGACGCTGCGAAGATCCAGAATGTCGCTTTTCCAATGCTCAATCTCATTTCTGAAAGTCTCCCAGACGACGCGGACATCCTCATTCGGGTCGTCTTTCGCCTCGTTCTCCTCACTGCCCGCCCATTTGTTATTGCATAGCTCGTTCACGGCCATTTGGCACTCCGTTGCTTGATTGAGGCTATTTTCAGCGTCACGTATGTTTCGCTCCATTTGTTCTTTACTTCCGTAAAGTCCCAATAGATTGCTGAGCATCTCCTTCCTATTGGCTACCTCTTTCGCCTGTTCGTCAATAGTGGCTTCCAGTTTGCCCCAATTGGCCATGTCGGTCTCTTCGAGTCCGACAGCGGCGAGGCTGGCTTGAAGTTCTTGAAGCTTTTTATCGTAATTAGGCTTGGTCTTGGCGAGGTCCTCACTGCGTTTTTCGAGCTGTTTTATGCAAGAGCCATGCTCCGCCTCGACGTCTTTAAGGGCTTTGGTGGCTTCCTGTTCAGCGGATTTCGCTTTGTTGTATCTCTCCTCGTAAGGCTTCTTCTCCTCCGCAAACAGGTCCTCTGAGTTGAGTTCCGCTATCGTGCCGCCACAAATCGGGCATTTGTCACCGACGTTGAGCTTTTTTATAAGCTCAACGGCTATCCCACATTTTTTCTCTATCTCTTCCTTCTCCTCCCTTGCCTTTTTCAGGTTCTCATCTGCCTTTTTCTGTGACTCTTTGGCCACCAGCCTCGCTGCTTTCAGTTCTTCCGACTTGTCTGCCAGCCCCTTCAGGTCATTCTCTTGGTCTCTCAGGTTGTCGGCTGCCGTTTTGAACGACTCCAATGAATTCTTGGCGTTGCCGAGCGAAACGGCTCTCGCAATGGCCGACTCTCGCTCATCAAACGCACCCTCCTTGTCCTTCGGGTAGTTAGCGTCACCTTGTGTGAGATTTATGATCTGCTCTTTGAGTCTGGCGAGCTCTTGCTTTTGGTCCGCTATGGTCTTCGCTCTGGCTGCGAGAAGTGATGTGTAGCCGGTATACACATTCTTATACTCTTTGGCTTTGCCGTTTTTAGTGTCCAGCTCGCTCTGTTTCGACTTTCTCTCATTAAGAAGACTACGCAACTCGGCCGTCTTGTCCCAAAGTTCGACTGCCCTTTTTTCTTCCACCGACGATGGGGCATTCAAAGCCTCCTCCGCCCTTTTGAACTTCAGGTTGGCTTCATCCCGTTTATCGCAAGCCTTGCCCCAGTCTTCAAGCCATTTGGCTTTCTTGCCGAGGTCGTCCTCTTTCTTGCACAGACTCTCGCATTCCGCCTTCAGCTCTTTGATCCTTCGCTCAGCTTCCTTCGCCTCCTCGTCAGTCATGACTTGCAGCTGCTCTATCTCTTTTTCAAGTCCTGCTTTGCGGGTCTCGCATTCTCCCTTTCGCTTGTGTACCCTGGCTCCAATCTTGGCGTAAATGTCGGCATTGAGAATCTTCTCCAAGATGGCCGACTTCTCCTTGCTGTCGCTCTTTAAAAACTTTGTGAAATCGCCTTGAGCGAGCATTGTCGTCTGGCAGAACTGGGCGAAGTCGATGTTTATGACTTTTTTTATCTCCTCGTCGACGTATTTTGACACACCCCTCCCGTCGGGGAATATGAGTTCCCTGCTCACATCGCCCCAAGAGCCAATGTTTGCTCCTCTTGTCTTCTTGCTCAAAGACCATGCCGCCGTATATTTTTGTCCGTCGTTGCCCTCAAAGTCAAGCTCTATGGAGCATTTTTCCGCGCCGCGCCTTGCCAATCGGCGCGTGTCCTGTTCTCTTGATGTCCCTAACTCACCTGAGGGGTCGGTCACAGTGTTATTATTCGCGGAGCCAAAACGAGCCGCCTTGCCGAAGAGGGCGAGTGTTATGGCGTCGAGTATGCTCGTCTTGCCCGAGCCGGTCTCCCCGGTTATCAGGAACAGAGGATGCTCGGCAAGCGCGCCGCTCGTGAAGTCGATAGTGGCGTCTACTATGGTCGTAAGGTTCTTTATCCGAAGTGTCAGGATTCTCATGGTATCGTAGTGTTAACCCTCTGCCTCTACTGTCTTTATCACGTCGTCAAGTTTTTGGGCGATGTCGGCGGGCATGTCCGCTCCGAACACTCTGCTGTATTCTTTCTTGGCTATGTCCATCGGGCTGAGCTCCCTGAACTCGCTTATCGTCATCGCCTTTGCGCCGGTGTCGCTGACCTTGTTCTTTTGCCGCGAATATATCTGGCAGAGCCTGCATTCCTTTTCGGCCGCAATCCTCTCAGCCCTCTCCTGCGCATCTACTGGCAGGTAGTTCTCCACCTCGACATTGAGACGGACGTAGTCTTGGCTTCTGCCGTCCATTTTTTCAAACATGGCTATGACCTCGTCCAACGGGGCGAAAACATCGTGAGCGGGCAAGGTTCGCATTCCCCTCGCCTGCTCTATCCCTATTGCCCGTATTGTCGGCGAAGCTCCTCTCGCAAGTTCCACAATGTCAACGCCGTGACGGTATTGCTCCTCGTCAAAAGATACGGCAATTGGCGAGCCGCAATATCGGGCCCGTTTCTCCGAACCCTCTATCGTCACAGGCTTATGGATATGCCCAAGGGCGAGATAGTCGTAGCCAGTGCCAAAATCGTCTAATTGAACATAGTCGATGCCGCCAACGCCGTCGTCTCCATATTCACCTGGCTTCCCGTTCCCCATGTCGACCGACGTGTGGGCCATGTAGACGACAGGAAGCCCGTCCGCGTTGAGCCTGGCCACCTCCGATTCTATTCGCCCGAACATCTCACGGTAGTCGGTAAAGCGGGGACTGACATATGGCACAGCCGCCACTATGGCCACGCCGGGGATTTCCCTGACGAACATCTCCGGCGCAATATTGTTTTTTTCATCGCGCGGGAATACGCCCACGATGCTCACGTTCTTGTCCGTCCACAAAGCCTTGTCAGCCTCCATCCTATTGGCACTGTCGTGGTTGCCAGCCGTCACTATGGTGCGCATCGCGGGGTTGCGCCCACAAACGCCCAACAACCCGTCTACAAATACCTTTTGAGCATCGGCCGACGGGGTGCTCGTGTGGAATATGTCGCCACTGACGACCATAAGGTCAGGCTTCTCTTGCTCGACTATGTCGGCAAGTTGACTGAGGAAATGCCGGTGCTCATCAAGTCGGCCATAGCCGAAAAATTGCTGGCCTATGTGCCAGTCGGATGTATGAAGCAGCTTCATTTGCGGTTCAATTCATTAGTTCTGGACTGTGACATTATGGATGGGCGGGCGCTACGTCGCGCTATTTGTCCCTTACGAGTCGTATGCCTATGACAGCATCCTGGCTAATCCTGTTCTCAGTGGTTTTATGGCACTCTGAGTCGTTCTCCACGTCCTGCACGAATCGGAACGATTCCGCCCTCCCGCGCTCGTCGATAGCGTCGCTGACCATATATACTCCATAGGTGTAGGCATTGCCCGTCTTTTGATTGGCCGGCAGGAAAATGGATGTGCCTGTGGGTTCTGTGACGATGGCCCCGTATGCGCCATTCCTCTTCCCCCATGACCAATGGCAACTGTCGACCAGCTCCTTCGCCTCGGCAAGGGTCGGCAGGCGCCACCCGTCGGCAAAAGCCGTCCCGGCAATCGACTCGGGTGTGCGAAGGTCTCCAATCTTCTCAACCGAGCTGGCTCCGACATTGACTGTCGCCCAGACGACCGAAAGACCCATGTCCGCAGACTCCCCCTCTGCTATGGTTACGGCTTTAGCCCTCATTTCGAATATCTCGCCGTAGTACGCTTTTTGCGTGGTGGCCTTCCCGTTTCTCGCTGCCACAACGGCATAGGCTCTGAGGAAGTATCGCTTGTTGGACTTCAGGTTTTTGTATGTCGTGGCGAAGTCGCCATAGCCTTTGGCCGATTGCTCTTTGGCCGCCACCTTGGTTATCGACTGGTCGGATATCGAGCCAACGCTGTCAAGTGTCACGTCGCGGTTGCGTTCGAAGAGGAGGAAGCCTTTCTCACTGACGTCGGTGAACTTGACGTCTACATTGCCGGTCATCCTGACCGAAAACGTGGTCACCTCGCTCGGCTCGTACGTCATCACAGCCAAGTCCGGGGTGGTGAATTTTATCGTCTCTCCCCACAAGTAGGCGTCTCTGAAGCCTGCCGTCTCTTGCCTGACGAAGGCTGCGCAATAGTAGTCGTGGTTAGGCAGCAGCCCCTCAATGGCGTATGGCGACTTGGCCAGTGTTGCCGATTCGCGTATTACCCGCGGGCGGGTTGAATAATAGACCCCGTACGAGCCTTTAAATTTGCCGGGGTCAATATCTTCGCTCAGCGTGAAGCCGAGTTGCGCACCGTAGGCGTAGATGTCAGCGACGTCGTTGGTCGAGGCGGTCAGCCGATGGGTGCGGAATTTGTAGGTGTCCGAGTTGTAGCGTGTTCCGTTACGCTCCACGAAGGTGGTGAAATAGTATGTCGTGTCGGAGTACAGTCCTTCGATGTCGAGTGAGTAGTTCCCTCGGCTTGTGAGAGTGGCTTTCGCCTCGTCGCCCGTTACGGAGATGAAGCGCGTGTTCTGGAGCGAATAGTGGATGCCGGCTATAGCCGACGTGTCATCCGCACTGCCAAACATACCCTCTATGTGGGCGCCGTATGGCGTTATGGCAGTGACGTTTACGGCGAGCGTGGTGTCCGCGTCTGGCTCGGCGGGCTTGACTTCTTCGTCGACGGCGCAGTGCGTCATCAGAAGTGCCGCGGCGGCAAGAGAGATGTAGGGGAGTGTTTTCATAGTCGCCTCATTTTGCTTTGGTGCAGAGTAGCAGGAGCGGCCTGCCATCACAGCCTGTCACGCCAAAAAGGAAGTGTACCGACGATTCTCTAAGCTTGAGTTTTTTCCGTAGGGCGTCGGCCGTAAGAGGAAAGTTGCGCACGGCTATGGAGGCGGAGTCGGTCGTTTCCCTAAGTTCGGCAATGCTCCGTTTCGACAAGTCGAATGCGCCCATGACTTTAAAACGCCGGCCTGGGAACTCCGTAATGTCGGCATCGGAAGTGTATATGTGGGTGTCTCTCGCTATGAGCTTCGCCCCATATCGCACTGAGAGGATGTTGAACGGGCCCGCTTTCATAATGGCGGCGGATGGGACGAAGAGGTAGTCCCCTGCCGTCGGCGCGGCCGTGGCTATATTGCCCGCAGTTGCGCATTCCTCGCTCTTGGTGAAGCGGATGTGGGTTGCGCACTCCCCGTCATCGTCGAGTGTGACGGCGTGAATTGTCTGGCGCTCGCAGTCTTTGCGGCCCGGCATCAGGCATACCACGATGTCTTTACACTCACCTCCGTGGCCAATGGCGTATATGTCAGTCGCATTGGGAAGCTGAGCGAGTGTCTGGGATATGTCAAGCAGCGGCGACAGTTTCACCATGACGCAGTCTGCCACTCTCACCATGAGCGGGGCGAGCTTCGTCACGTCAGGGGCGCAGTCCTGAAGTTTGTACACCCGCTCTCCGTTGACTCCCCTGCGCGATGGGTCTATGAAAATCAAGTCAGCCCTTCTCCCCGTCTCCACGGCTGATTCTACGAACTCCTCCGCCGTCTGGTTGACAAAGGCCGTGTTTTTCACGCCGAGGATGGCAAAGTTCCACCGAGCCGCCGATACCGCCTCCGCACTCGCATCCACATATGTGACACTCTCTTTCCCCTGCCCTATGAAGTAGCAGTCCACCCCAAGCCCACCTGTAAGGTCTATGACGGACTTCGCATCCGCCGCCAGAGCCTTTCGGAATCTTGCCAACGGCTCCGATGAGCATTGCTGGATGGCCACGGGGAAAGGAAACTCCAATCCGTCAAAGTCCGCCCAAGAGGGGACTTTCCCCTCCAGCCTGTTGTATGCGTCAACCTGCTGAGCCACAAGGGCCGAACGCACGACGGCGGAGCTGCGCAACGACAGTGCCAATTTCGCCGGGTCATGCCCCCGGTTCTCGGCAACAAGCCTCCTCTCTTCGTCGGTCAGCAAAGCTCGACATTTTTATTTGTTCTCCATGTTCGATAGGAACAGGAGAAGGCGGTTGGCTATGTTGGCTTCGCTCACACCGCCGTCAAAGTCCAGCGCGAGCATGTTGAGCTCAGGGTACGCGTCTTTTAGCTTC
This sequence comes from Marinilabiliaceae bacterium, assembly GCA_051875415.1. GTDB lineage: Bacteria > Bacteroidota > Bacteroidia > Bacteroidales > Marinilabiliaceae > W3P20-009. Next base: position 9,091 of record JBJEGU010000008.1, on the reverse strand, counting down.
TTCTCAATTCCTCGCACCACGATGTGGTTGGCAATGCATCCGAAAGGCTGCATCGACACTACGTTTGTGCACCCCTGCTTGATGTATGCTATGACTTCGGCCGGCAGCAGCCAGCCCTCGCCGAACTGCGCCGAGAGGCATATGACATCCTCGGCCAGCTTGCTCTGCGTCTTGATGTCGATTTCTGGCACGTAGAACTTGAACGCCTCGGCCTCTTTGTCGAACTTCTTCTGCACTTTCGTTATCAGCGAATAGGCCATGTCGATAACAATCGATGGCACTTTGAACTTCTTGACGTAGTTCTCCTTGTTGAACTTGAAGTTGACAAACGCGCGGAGGAAGAAGTTATGGATGATCGGCGGGACGACCTCAACACCGTGATCCATAAGCCAATCCGGCACATATCGGTGCGAGTAGGGGTTGAATTTCAAGAAAATCTCACCCGCAATGCCCGCCTTGGGGTATGTCCTGTCTGTGTATATGTCCACGGCGTTGAACTCCTCGGCCGCGGTGCGCGTCAATTTCAGCAGACCTTTGAGGTCTTTCTTCTCGACGAGCGGATTGGCGCGGCGCAGGAAGTCGTCGCGCAGGGCGCGGGCTGTGCCTTTCACCTTCTCGCGGACCGCTATGGCGTGGTAGAACACCGACAGCCAGTCTCCAAAGAATACGGAGTAGAGCACGATGGGGGCCGCCTTGAACAGGTTGAGCTTGAAGCCCGGCTGATCCTCCTTGTCAGTGCCGGCTATGCCTATCACGGGAACCTGGCTGAAGCCGGCGTCGACAATGGCCTTGCGGATGAGCGACGGGTAGTTCGTAGCGCGGCACTGGCCCAACTGAGTCACGGCCACAGCCGTCCTGTCCAAGTCATATTTGCCGCTCTGCAGAGCCTTGATGAAGTCGCCCACGATGAGCGTGGCCGGATAGCACACCTCATTGTTTGAGTATTTGAGGCCGAGGTCGTTCGACTCCGCGTCGGATATAGGCAGGCTTACGACGTCATAGCCCTCGGTCTTGAACGCCGCCCCGAGCAGGGGCGATATGTATTCCGTGAAGAACGGGGCGAGAATCGTACGGCGTTTCTTGTCGTCGTCCTCGAATTTTCTGGGGCGGACGAACGGCTTGACCTCATTGGCCACCTCGCCGCCAAACTTCAGAGACTCGATGAGTGAGCGCACGCGCAGCTTCATCGAGCCGACATTGTTAATGTCGTCAATCTTCAGCATGGTCAGGCTCTTGTTGTGCCTGTTGAGGACTGAGCGAGCCTCATCCGTAAAGAAGGCGTCGGGACCGCAACCGAACGATGTCGTCTCTACGAAGTGAACGTTGCTCCCCTGCCTTGCCGCCCACTGGGCGGAGTTAAGGATTCGGTTGACGAACGTCCACTGCTTCAGTATGAAGGTCTCCTTCTCGTTGATGTTCGAGTTGCGGACAATGTCCTCCGTCACGACGTCTACGCCAAGCTTGGTTATCATCTCCGACACCTTGTGCTGAATCAGCGGGTCCGTGTGGTAAGGGCGGCCGGCGAGTACGATGACGGTCCTGTGGGCGCGCTGCGCCTCGTGGAATGTGTCAAGATTTGCCTGACGGATGGCGTTGCCAAACGCCTCGTACTCTTGGAGGGCGGCAGCGTGAGCGGCCTTGACGACCTTAGTCGGGATGTTGAACTGCTCCATGAAGCGGAGCAGCTGCTTGAGCAGCAGGCGAGGGTCGTGGAACGATATGACTGGCGAGTCGATGGGCTTACGGGTCTTGATGACCGAGGCCACGACCTCGGGGTAGCCGATTATGATAGGGCAGTTGTAGCTGCCGGTGACAGATTCGTCCTCACGCTTCTCATACACGACCCTTGGGAAGAATATGCGGTCGACGCCATCGGCCGCATCGAGGTTGTATATGTGGCTGTGTACGAGTTTTGCGGGGAAGCATATGTTGTCGGACATCACGGAGTGGACGCTCTTCTCGTAGTCGACGAATAACGAGGGCCTTGACAGTACTACCCTTATTCCGCAACTGGTGAAGAAGGTGTGCCAGAACGGGAACTCCTCATACATATTGAGCGCACGTGGTATTCCCACCGTGAAGAGTGGTTTCTCCACCGTCTTTTCAGGCTCGGCGGCGCGGTCGAAGAGCATATGGTACTTCCTCTCGCTCATGTCCACGCCAACATGCTCCGATGCCTTGCCATTGGTAAATATCTTCTCGCACTTGTTCCCGGAGAAGTAGACGCCGCCGTTTTTGAACTTGTACTGCGTTATGCGGCATTGGTTTTCACATCCGCGGCAGGAGAGCGCCTTCTCGTCGAACGAGGCTGCCACGAGGAACTCCGAAACCGGTCTTCCCTCACGCTCAATGCCTTCCGTCTGCCTCTTGCTGTGGAGAGCGCAGCCGTATGCGCCCATAAGCTCGGGCACATTGTTGCAGTAGACTTTGCGGCCGGTAAGATTTTCAAATGCGCGGACAATGGAGTCGTTGCGCATCGTTCCTCCTTGTAGGACTATGTTCTCGCCGAGCTCATCATAATTCTTGAGCTTTAGTACTTTGAACAAGCAGTTCTTGACGACGGAGTATGCCAGTCCTGCCGCTATGTCGGATACCGATGCGCCCTCGCGCAGCACCTGCTTGACCTTCGAGTTCATGAAGACCGTGCAGCGAGTGCCAAGATCCGACGGGTGCTGGCTCTGGCATGCCTTGACCACGAAGTCCGATATGTCGCAGCCAAGTGTCTGAGCGAAGGTCTCGATGAACGAGCCGCAGCCCGACGAGCACGCCTCGTTGAGCTCCATGCGGGTCAATGCGCCATGGTCGACATACGTGGCTTTCATGTCCTGCCCGCCGATGTCGAGAATGAACGACACGTCGGGGCACATGGCATGAGCCGCCACATAGTGCGCCATGGTCTCGACCATTCCGTAGTCGAGCGAGAAAGCGGCTTTTATAAGATCCTCACCGTAGCCCGTTGAGCATCCGGCGGTTATGTTTACACTTACGTTCTCCTCGGCGGCGCGCTCCACAAGTTTGCTAAGCCCGTGCTTAACAGCGTCGATAGGGTTGCCTCCGTTGTGAGCGTAGTATTTGAACACAATCTCGCCCCGGTCGTTCATTACGGCAATCTTGGTGGTGGTGGAGCCGGAGTCAATGCCAAGGTAGTTACGCTCGGTGGCGCGGCTTACGTCGACAACTGGGACGTAATTCTGCGCCTTGTCGGCTTTCCAGCCGAGGTACTCCTCTTCCGACTTGAAGATGGGCGGGAGGTCGACAGTGGTCTTGTTGTGGTGAGTCTCGTTCTCGGTCACAACTTTCTTCGCCGTCTCGGAACCCAGTTTCTCTTTCAACTGTGGCACGGTGAGCGGCTCTTGCCCGTTCTCTGCCAGAGCCGTGCCCCAGGCCGGGATCACGTTGGCGTGTTCCTCTATGACGAAATCGGTGTCAAGCGAGTAGCCGAAGTAGTCGGCCAAGGCCTTGCGAAGTGAGGGAATGAAGGTCAGCGGGCCTCCACAAAGAAGAATCTTGGGCTTTATCTCACATCCGTGCGACAGAGTGCTGGCCGTTTGGACTGCCACTGCGCGGAATATGGAGGCTGCAATGTCGGTCTTTGGGACGTTGCGCGCTATGAGGTTCTGAATGTCGGTCTTGGAGAATACGCCGCAGCGCGACGCGATAGGGTAGAGGGCTGTGCTGCGCCCAGCGAGCGAGTTGAGGTCCGTCACCTCAACGCCAAGGCACAATGCCATCTGGTCAATGAAGGCTCCTGTGCCGCCGGCGCAGTTGCCGTTCATGCGGAGGTCAGTCACCTTCCCGTCGCGCAGGTAGACTATCTTGGCATCCTCGCCGCCGATGTCTATGATGGTTGAGACCTCGGGGTGGACAGTACGAGTGAACTCCGTGGCGGCGACGACCTCTTGTACGAATGGCAGTCCGTATCGCTCCGAGACGCCAAGTCCGACGGAGCCTGTCAGGGCGAGGGTGAACTTGTCTGTGTCATTGAGAGTGCCGGACAACTCGGCAAGGAAAGCCTCGATTGCCGCAGGCACGTTGGCCTGATGACGTCTATACGAAGTGTATACTACTGTGGCGTTGTCATTGAGTACTACGATTTTGGCCGTGGTCGAGCCTACATCAAGTCCTATCCTGTACATCTATTTGTTTGGAACGATTAGTGGAGGTTGGGCGGGCTGAAAGACACTGGGCGGGGTCACCCTCTGCTCGTGTAGCCTTAGCCCTATGGCGCATCAGCGCATTCTTATATCAGAACCGCTAAGTTAGTCATTATCGGTTTACTATAAGGAGACTGCCCCTAATTTGTTTTGGGTCAACGGATGGCTACTGGGCTGTGGCGTTGTCAAGAAATGTCTTGAGAGCCACACGGTTGGCATCGTTCACGATGTCTTTCATCGCGCCGCCAAAGAGACTCTCTATTGTGGTTCCATATTTCTCAACCACGCGCCCTCTCACCATCTTCATTGTGGAGTTGACCATCTTGTTCGCCTCCGTCATAGCTTCGGGAAGAATCGCGACGGACGTTGGCATCCACCGCTCAGGGTGCAGGCCGGCATATTCACCGCCGCGCCTGAATTTGCCAATCTGCCCGCCGATGAGCCTCAGGGCGAAGTCGATGCCTTCAGGTGTGCTAAGCGAGACTCCCGCCTCCTGCGCATGCCGCTTGAGCGAGGCGGCGTTAGCCACGACCACGCCGACGGTGAACGGGCTCTGGTTGTTATATATCATGCACTGGTCGATTGCGTCCGAGAGGTCGACAATCGACTCCTCAATGCCTTCCGGCGAATATTTTTCGCCATCGGAGCCTATCAGCAGGCTTTTGAATCTGCCCAGGACGAAGAGGTAGCCGTCGGCGTCCACGTAACCCATGTCGCCCGTGTGCAGCCATCCGTCCTTAATGCATTCGGCTGTCGCCGACGGGTTGCCCCAATAGCCCTGCATGACGTTGTCGCCTTTTATCACAATCTCGCCCTTCTCGCCTTTCGGCAGCTCATTGCCCTCCGAGTCGCATATCTTGATGTCCATGAAGCCGACAGGCAGACCTGACGAGCCGAACTTGGCTGCGCCGAGTGCATTGGTCGAGATGACGGGCGACGCCTCCGAAAGGCCATAGCCCTGCATGATGGGGATTCCGACGGCGGCGAAAAATCGCTGAAGTTCAATGTCGAGCAGGGCACCGCCTCCGATAAAGTGGGCAAGCCGTCCGCCGAAATTGGCTTTCACAGCGTTGAATATCAACAAGTCGCCAAGCAACATCAGGGGTTTGAGCAGCAGGCGCCATCCCTTCCCCCTATTGCTCCAGTTGCCGTTATACTTATAGGCAACGGCGACGAAGAACTCGAACATCCGCCAAGCCATCTTACCCTTGGTGCGGACGGCATTCTCTATGTTCTTTTTGAAGGCTTTTGAGAGTGCAGGCACCGACATCATAAGGGTCGGACGGATCTCCTTTATGTTTTTAGGGATGTTGCGCAGCGTCTCCATCTGCGTGCGCCCTGTCTCCTGCGCGGCGATGGTCGCCCCGTAGTACATGAAGCAGTAGAGGCACACGGTGTGGGCGAACGAGTGGTCCCACGGCAGGATGGCGAGCGTCACGGCCGTCTCGGGGAGCGTCACGCGCGTGCAGCTTTGCATGGCGTTGGCCGCATAGTTGCGCTGCGTGAGCATGATGCCCTTTGGGTCGGATGTCGTCCCACTCGTATACGATATGTTGGCGAGGTCGTCGGGCGATATCTTGCCAACTTCGTCGCGCATCTCTTTGGCGTGAGCCTTGTCTTTGAGCCATTCGCTGCCCATGGCGCATATGGCTTTGAAGTTGATTTCCCTGATTCCGTCGGCCGTCTCCGAGTCCAGGTTTATTATTTTCGTGACGCTCGTCTCGTCGAGGCGCGCGTCGGCAATCTTCGGCGCCTGCCCTTGCGAGACGATGACGGCCTTGGCCCCGGAGTGCTTGAGGCGGAAGTTGATTTCCGTGGCCGGGTCGAGTTTGACTGAGAGCGGCACGTTGACAAGCCTCGCGTAGAACATCCCGAGCTCGCTCACGAGCCAGTCTTTCCGTCCCTCGCTCAGGAGGGCTATGCGGTCGCCAGGGGCTAAGCCGAGAAGACGGAGGCCAGCGCCAAAGGCGTATGCGTCGCGCCTGATGGTCGCGTATGTCCATTCTTTCCACGCCCCTTGACGCTTCTCCTTCATAAGGATGTTCGACGGGTACCGCTCTACGCTTTTTTCAAAGAAGCGGACGACGGTTGTCAATTCACGATAGTCTTGCTCGCGTTGTATCTTCATCTCTGAGGAATAGTATTCGGAACGAAATTATAAAACGGTGTGTTGATTTGCAAAAATGTCATACGCCGCCTTATGCGTAAGCTGTCATTTCTGACATTTTAGTCACATGTCGTTGGTTGTACCATGTGAAAAACATCGGGCTGTATGACATTTTGGCGCAACAGACATAGTGGCATAAATATTGAACCGCCACGGCAAGAAAAATTTTAAAATACAGAATAATGGCTTCAGGTAAGATTGGGGTCTCCACGAAAGACCTTTTCCCTATCATCAAGAAGTTCCTCTACTCCGACCACGACATCTTCCTTCGCGAGATCGTCTCCAACGCTGTCGACGCTACCCAGAAACTCAAAGTTCTCGCATCGAATGGTGAGTTCAAGGGTGAGCTTGGCGACCTCAAGGTGAGGGTCTGCCTCGACACGGATGCCAAGACAATTACTGTTTCGGATAACGGTATCGGCATGACGGCCGAGGAGGTTGAGAAGTACATCAACCAGATTGCATTCTCGGGCGCAGAGGAGTTCCTTGAGAAGCATAAGAACGATGCCGCGACCATAATCGGCCACTTCGGCCTCGGTTTCTACTCCGCCTTTATGGTGAGCGACAAGGTTGAGATTGTCACCAAGAGCTATAAGGATGGCAGCAAGGCTGTGCGCTGGAGCTGTACGGGCGAGCCGGAGTACACCCTCGAGGACGCTGAGCGGGCTGAGCGAGGCACGGATATCATAATGCACGTCTCCGGCGAGGAGAAGGAGTTCCTCGACAAGAACAGGCTGCAGGAGCTTCTTTCGAAGTACTGCAAGTTCCTGCCCATCGAGGTCGTGTTCGGCAAAAAGACTGAGTGGAAGGACGGCAAGGAGCAAGAGACGTCCGAGGACAATGTCATAAACGACACAAAACCGGCATGGGTCAAGAAGCCCGCCGATCTCAAGGAGGAGGACTACATCAAGTTCTACCATCAGCTCTACCCGATGGCCGAGGATCCGCTCTTCTATATCCACCTCAACGTCGATTACCCGTTCACCCTCACCGGCATCCTCTATTTCCCGAAGATTAAGAGTAACCTCGATGTCAACAGGAACAAGATTCAGCTCTACTGCAACCAGGTGTTCGTGACCGACTCTGTGGAGGGTATCGTACCCGACTTCCTTACTCTACTCCACGGCGTGATCGACTCGCCCGACATTCCTCTCAACGTTTCGCGTTCATACCTCCAGAGCGACTCGAACGTCAAGAAGATTTCCAACCACATCACGAAGAAAGTCGCCGACAGGCTCGAGGAGATTTTCAAGAACGACAGGGCTACTTTCGAGAAGAAGTGGGACGACTTGAAGATTTTTATGGAGTACGGTATGCTGACCGATGAGAAATTCGCCGAGAGGGCTGCCAAGTTCGCCCTCCTGAAAGATGTCGACGGCAAGTACTATACTTTCGACGAGTACAAGGAGCTCATCAAGGGCGAGCAGACCGACAAGGAGGGCAACCTCGTCGTCCTCTACGCCAACGACAAGCAGAACCAGTATAGCTTCATCGAGAGCGCCAAGAACAAGGGCTACAACGTACTTCTCTTCGACGGTCAGCTCGACACTCCGTTTATGAACCAGCAGGAGCAGAAATGGGAGAAGACACGCTTCAGCCGCGTGGATGCCGACACCATCGACAAGCTCATCGTAAAGGACGACAATAGGCAGGTCAACCTCTCCACCCAGGAGAAGAGCGACCTCGAAGAGGCCTTCCGTAGCCAGACTCCGAAGGAGGACAAGGTCAACTACACTGTCTCCGTCGAGGCTCTTGGCGAGACCGAGATGCCTGTCATCGTAACGCAGAACGAGTGGATGAGACGTATGAAGGAGATGAGCGCGGTCCAGGGCGGCCCTATGTCGTTCTACGGCGAGATGCCCGACACCTTCAACCTCGTCATCAACGCCGACCACCCGCTCGTAAGCCGTGTGGTGGCCGATATGGCCGGTAAGACTAAGGCTCAGCTCGACCCTGTTCAGGCGCAGATTGCCACCTACGAGAGCCGCAAGACCGAACTCAACAAGGCCAAGGAGGGCAAAAAGGACGAGGAAGTCCCGCAAGAGCAGAAGGACGAGATGTCAGCTCTCGAAAAGCAGATAGACGGCGAGCGTAAGAAGAGGGTCGACATCCTCTCAGCCTTTGCCAAGGATGAGAAGCTCGTCAGCCAGCTCATTGATCTCGCCCTGCTCTCCAACAACATGCTCAAAGGTCAAAGCCTGACAAACTTCATCAAGAGGAGCATATCGCTTATGTAGCATCGCGCATTACCTCATCTCGGGTATGCTCGCATACGGTCTCCTGTTAACCTCGCTTTCCGCTTACTGTGGAAGTCGTATTTGGAGGATGCGGAGACTAAGTAGAATTACAGTTATGCCAATTTAGCCAACAGGTAAAAATCCGGCTAACCCAATCAGGCTGCGCCACCCCCGTCAAGGTGGCGCAGCCTCTTTTTATCCCCTGTCCCGCCGCCGCCCCCTCTGTTTTAACTTGTCTTAACGTCTGCGGCTAACCCACTGGCACCCAGACAGCTCGACCAATCTCCACCCCGTTCTTCTCAAACTTCCCGCCCCCTCCCCCTTGCAAATCCCGAACTTCTCCCTACCTTTGCACCCGCTTTCGGAAACGACCGGGGCGCCCCGACGGGCGGACTTGAAAAAAGATTTGCGGGTTACGGAAAAACAGCCTAACTTCGCACCTCGGCTACCAAGCCACCCCGCAAGGGGCGAAGCAAAGGAAGCGCAAGCACATTGAAATACTGGAAGTGACGCACACTTAGTGAAAGAAGAGT
>JBJEGU010000007.1:0-17980 GCA_051875415.1 Marinilabiliaceae bacterium | reverse complement strand
GTCCGAAAGCGAGTGCAAAGGTAGGGGCTTTTTCCGGAACTGCAAGGGGCGGGGGAGAGTTTTTTTGGCGAGGTCGGGCGGGGAGGGGGCTGGAGTGGGTGGGTGTCAGGGGGTTGGGGATGGATGTTAATGGAGGTTAAAGGGGGATAAGGGGGAATAGAATGGGGATTTCCTGCCAAGTTGAAGCAGATTCATTGAGCAATGGCGAATGAGTGATTTTCTTGTGGCGGATAGAATCGAAGGAGACACTACTGCATATGGAATTTGGATGTGAGGCTTAGATCGGACTTATGCGTCAGCTGAATTGGTCGATGTCGCAAGAAGATGAATTTCTGCTAAAAATTTGCTACGGGCATTATCAACTTATTGGATTGAAAGAGCGTATAATGATTTGTGGCGTGGCCTATTTGCATTTTCACTGTTAGAAAAAGAAAAGGGATGAAAGGGGAAAAAGTAAATCGGAGCATGGGGTGGCGGCTTAAGGCGCTTGTGTCGTTAGTCGCCATAGGATTCCCTTGTATGCTAAACTCAACAACGACAAGCTATATGAACGAAGGAAAAGTTTACTACTGCGAGTACTGCGGTCACAAATTTCCGAACGTGCATCTGCTGGTGTCGGCTCCATGCCCCAGACACCCTCTGGGAGAAAATAAGGGACGGCACAAGCTGTACGAGGGTGGAGAGAAAAGCGAGTACACTTGTAAGTACTGCGGGCGGAAGTTTCGGAGCATAATGGAGATGACGGGCGGCCGGTGCGCATTTCATCCGTCGGGCGAGAACAAGGGGCCACATGCGCCTGCATTGTGAACGGAGAGAGCAATAAAAACGGACTGATTGCAGCCACAGGTCGGGCAAGACTATTAGGAGAACTGATGATGTGAAAAAGCTCGTCCCCCACGACTATTCGAAAGACAGTCGTGGGGGACGGAAACTATCGTGCTAACCGGATATGACCGGCTGCAAGATCATCATTACTTAGCGCACTTTGCCGGCACTATTAAATTCCACAGCTCACGCACCCAGAGGACGAGGGAGGATCCGAGGATGATTACCACCCAGTCGGCTAACTTAAGACTGCAGACATTGAAGAAATCCTGGAGCAGAGGGGTCTCAACCATAGCGACCTGGCCAATGAAGATGACAGCAGCTATGAGAAGAAGACCCTGACACCCCTTGAAATGAAGAGCACTGCGACCGGTGTCGAAAGCACGGGCATCGAAGAGGTAGAAGAAGTGCGTCATGACGAAGGTCGTGAAGAGGAGCGTCAGCTCGTAGGCCGTAAGCCCATCGCGCTCGCCAATGTGCAGATTGCAGAAGAGATCGGCCATTGAAGTGTAGTTGCCGTGCTCGAATATGTAGAGCATGGCAAGGAGGAGGAGGAAGAAGAAGAGTCCGACCCCGAGAATCTCCTTGCGCATGGAAGGCGTCAGAATAGAGGCCTCACGATCGCGCGGGGCATCGTCCATAACCTTGCGGGAAGGAGGGAGCGAGGCGAGGGCGATGGCAGCGAAGGTGTCCATGATGAGGTTAATCCAGAGCATCTGAGTGACCGTGAGCGGGGACTCTGTGCCCATGAAAGCGCCGAAGAGGACGAGGAGGCAGGCCGTGACGTTGACAGTCAGCTGGAAGAGGAGGAAGCGCTGGATGTTCTTATAGAGCGAGCGCCCCCACATGACGGCATTGGCTATTGTTGAGAACGAATTATCCTGAATAGTCATATCGCTGGCCTCCTTTGCGACCGCCGTGCCGTCGCCCATGGAGAGGCCGACATCGGCGGCATTGAGCGCCGGGGCGTCGTTAGTACCGTCGCCCGTGGCGGCGACAACGAAGCCTTTCTGTTTGAGGAGCTTGACGAGCCTTTCCTTGTCGTTGGGCTTGGCGCGGGAGAGGATTTTCAAGTTCGCCACCCTTTGGGAGAGTTCCTCATCGGACATGGCGTCGAACTCGGAGCCGGAGAGAATGCAAGAATCGCCGTCGTCCTCCTTCCAAAGGCCAATCTGGCGTCCGATCTCCTTGGCCGTGCCAGGGGTGTCGCCCGTAACGATCTTGACCTGAATGCCGGCATCGAGGCACTCCTTGATTGCTGCGGGGACATCGGGACGGACGGGGTCGGAGATGGCAAAGACGCCGACAAAGGTGAGGTCGGTCACACAGAGCTTCCCGTCTTTGAACGCCTGTTGGCCGTCGGGCAATATGGCGTATGCCAAGCCGAGCGTGCGCATGGCCTTGGCTTGGTTGTCGGCAAGCCATTGAAGGCACTCTTGCCTCTGCTCGCTGGAGACGGACGAGATCGCCATCAGGATTTCTGGCGCGCCCTTGACATAAACGACATTACGGCCTAAGACCGCAGAGTTGACGACCGTTGCCATATACTTGTTCTCCGTGGAGAAAGGCAAGCAATCGAGCGCTTCAGCTCTTTCGCGCGCGGCGACATAATCCTTGCCCTTATCGTTGAGCCACAGCAGGATTGCGCACTCCGTCGGATTGCCGACAGCCTTGACGCCAGCGGGGTCGCTGAAGTCGAGATCGGCCGTCGTGTTAGCGGCGATCATCTCGGTGAGGAGATCGGGGGAGACATCGTTGAGCCTGGCCTCGGCCACGAGCATACGGTTCTGAGTGAGGGTGCCGGTCTTATCGGTGCAGATGACTGACGTCGCGCCCATTGTCTCGCACGAGTGCATGGTGCGGGGCAGCGTATTCTCCTTCATAAGCTTACGCATTGAGAAGGCGAGGCTCAGAGTAACCGACATAGGGAGTCCCTCGGGCACGGCCACGACGATGAGCGTGACGGCGATCATAATGGTGTTCAGCACATATGTGACGAACGCGACCCAGCCATCGGAGCTTGAGAAATCGGCAGCGCCCATAAGGAAGTAGGCAGCGATACGGCCGACAAGGATAAGCGCGGCGATGACGTAGCTCGCCTTTGTAATGAGGTCGGCCAGACCGTCGAGCTCCTTGCTTAGCGGAGTCGGCTCACCCTCATCGACCTGAGCGGCCTCGAAAACCTTGCCGCACTCGGTGGCGTCGCCGACACGGATGACCTTGGCCACGCAATGCCCCTCAAGAATTATAGTGCCCTTGAGAATGTGATTGGAGGGGTATGTTGCCTCCTTGTCGAAAAGAGCCTCGTCGGTGGTCTTTCGGCACTGGAGTTCGCCCGTGAGGGAGGACTCATTGACATTGAGATTGAGGCACTCAAGAAGTTCGCAGTCGGCGGGAATCTCCTCGCCGGACTCAAGGATGACGACATCGCCGACAACGACATCCTTGCGCGAGACTTGACTGACATTGGCGTTGCGGATGACCTTGACGAGAGTGTCGTCATTGACCTCATTGAGGCTTTGGAAGGTCTTTTCGTTACTTCTCTCAAGAAAGAAGGCTATGCACGTGGCGAGAATAAGGGCCACGATGATGCCGATGGGTTCGAAGAAAGTCTTGAGGCCAGCATCCGCCCAGCAGAACTCGTAGACTGAGATTCCGATGGAGAGGACGAAAGCCGTTATGAGAATACGGAACAGCGGGTCGCCGAAGCCGCCGAAGAAGCCCACGACGATGATGAGGACCGTGGAGATGGCGACGATGGCCGGGATGCTCCACGCGACAGAGCCAAGAGTGGGGGCGAGAAAGAAGGACGCCACGAGCGAAAGGGCGACGAGCACGAACATGGACACCGCTATCCAGTGGGAGCAGGCCTCCTTGAGGACATCCCAAAGAGTCTCCTTCTCGGGAGGAGTGAGAGTGTTCGCGCCATGCTCCTTTCGGCTCAGCTCGACTTGCTCGTCGGTCAGGCCAGAGTAATGATGGTGGTTCACAATAAATTAGGTTTTTCGTTATTAAATTAGGCTTGGCAACGCCCTTGGGTTTCAACCTTCGTTTCTCACGCTCGGCAGAGCGAACGAGTTTTGCTCTGCGCTCGCTTAACAGAAACGCAGGGTTGAGGTACAAAGGTAACGAACTGTCGCAACAAAAGGGGAACGGGTGAAATGTTGCACCCAGTTCAGGCGGTTGCGACAAAAAAAGGAGGCAAGCCTCTCTTCGCCGCTCAGACAGAAGAAGGGCTTGCCCACCTGAAAAAGACTGATTACTGACGCATCAGCTCGTTGACGCGGTTCTGGATGGACTGATAGTCGTCACCGAGCTTTTGGCGGCGGTCGGGATTGTTGCCGAAGTCGCCACGGATGACGCGCAGAGCCATCGCCTCAACGTCTCCATCGAAAGAGCGGGCGGGAACGGAAGGCTTCGCTGTTGGAGCCGGCTGCGCGGGCTTTGCAGGCTCGGCAGGTGCCGCGGGTTCGGCGACAAGTTCGGCCGCGGAAGTCTCGTCGGGCTTAGATGTGGCGGACTCGGGCTGCTGCTCCTGGACCGCATCGGGCTGGGCGGTGGTGGCATCTGGCGAAACAGCCTCGGGCGCGGGCTGAGACTGGGCGGACTCGGAAGCGGCGGGAGCAGCGGGCTGCACAGCTGCATCGTCACCCTTGCCGCAGCCGCGGAGGAGGAAGAAGGCCAAGAGGGCAACGACAATGACGGCGATGACAATCCACAGCCATTTTTTGCCGCCGTTTTGAGACCCAGAACTGGACTGCCTGGATCCGGAAGCGGGCGGGAGCTTCACATCGTCCGCCCCGTCGTCCTTCCTCAGGTCGAACGAGCGAGTGGACTTCTTGCCGAGATCGAAAGAGCGGCTACTCTTCCTTTTATTTTCTTCTGCCATGGTCGTGAAGCATTAGGCGTAGATATCGATAAGCGACTGCATGCCGCCAGTGTAGCCCTTGCCGACGGCCTCGAACGACCAGTCGCCATCCTCATTGCAGAGGAGTCGGCCGGCCACGACGGCTGTCTCGTTCTGGAACTTGTCCTTGAGGTCGTAGCGGCAAACCTCGTCACCATTATCGTCGTTGACGATGGAGATGGAAGGAGAGTTGACCGAGCCGAAAGTGGTCTCCTCATTGTAGACAGTGACGCAGAAGACAATCTCGGTAATCTTGCCGCTGACCTTGCCGAGATTGACAGTCATCTCCTCGCTCGAATCGCCATTCTCGTCATCATCGTCGCCGAGGTCGTCGAGCGAGCCGAGGACAGAGCCGTCGGCTGACATAGGGCGGGTCTTCTTCTTCCACTCCTTCTTATTGCCGAACTTCTCGCGCGAGAACGCCTCATCGCGGTTGGTGGAGTTATAGAACACGAAATCGGCATCGTTGAGGATGGTGCCATCCTCGCCCAGGAGGAAAGCGCAGGCGTCGAGGTCGGCGCCGCCCTTCCAACCGAGAGAGACTGTCAGATTAGTAATACCTTCGCTCTTCTTGAGGGTGAAACGCTCGCCCTTGTTCAATTGAAACCTTCCCATTGAATTCTCTGATTTTTAATGATAGATGTATTATTCAGCGTAGAGTTCGACAAGGGCTTGCAGCCCGCCAATGAGGCCTTTGCCCTCGGCCTTGAACTCCCAGTCGCCACTCGCGTTGACACTCAGGCTGCCGGCTACGAGAGCCGTCTCGGCCGAGAACTGCTCGTCGAGCGTATAGCGGCAAAGCTCCTCGCCGTTGGCATCGTTGACGATGGAGATGAACGGGCTGTCGACATTGCCGAAAGTCTTGCCCTCATCGAAAATGGAGGCGCAGAAGACAATCTCCCTTACCTTAGGCGACACCTTTGAGAGGTCGACAGAGACCTTCTCGGCGGAGCCCCCCTCGCGATCGTCGATAGAGCCGAGGACGGAGCCGTCGGCCGACATGGGGCGAGTAGCCTTCATCCAGGCGTTCTTATTGCCGAACTTCTCGCGGTTGAAGTCCTCGCTGCGCTTAGCTGAGTTGTAGTAGACGAAGTTCGCGTCGTCCTCAATGACGCCGTCCTCGCCCACGAGGAAAGTGCTCGCATCGAGGTCGGCTCCACTACCCCACCCGAGGGTCACGGTCAAATTGTTGAGACATTGATCTTTGGCGAACGAAAAACGCTCACCCTTTGAAAGATTGAATCTGCCCATATTTGTTGCTTATTAACTTTTACTTTACTTGTTTGTAGTCGTTTGCCATTTGCGACAGCTCCGCGCAGTCGAGCCCGTACTTTTTGAACAACGCCATCTTCTCATTAATCTCCTTGAGGCGCGACTTGGCCATATCGGGGGTGAGGACGCCAGCCGAAGGCTCGAGCTCGGACTTGTAGACCTTGGCGACACGCTCCCAACGGATGATGGCCGTGCAATCGTCGGCGCAATCGGTCATCGCGTTGGCGCGGAACCACTCGCGCGCCTCATTGAGACTGCCGCTTCTCATCAGACGGACACCCTCGCTGACGGTCTGGACTTTGGGCGCCTTGGCGGCACTGGCGGCGGGCTTTGGCTCACTCTTCTTGGCAGGGGAGGCAGAGGCCGTCTGCTTGGCCATCTTGTCGAGATCACTGTCGAAGGCTGTGATGCCCTTGGCCTGCATCTCCTTGCGGAAAGCCGCGATCTCGGCCGCCGCCTTTGCCGCCTGGCCATTGCTGAGGCAGGTGCTTACGGTGGCCTCGAGCACACGCATGGCGCGCCTCTCCATGCCCGTCGGCTCTACGGCCGACGTGACGGAGACTTTGCCCAAGAGGTCGGCGGCCTCGCTGTCGAAGGCCTTGATGCCCCTCTCGGCCATAGACTGGAGGAAATCATGGACGGCCTGCTCAGCCCTCGCACGCCGGCCATTGGCGAGGAGCGTCTCCACCTCATGCTTGAGGAATTTGAAATCGCGCTCGTCGCGCTTGGTAGGCTCGACACAGCCCGAGGCGACGGGCTGGACGAATGGAGCCGCAGCCACGGCCTTCGGCGCAGGTTTCGACTCCTTGCGCGAGCCGTCGGAGAACTGGAAATTGCGCGCCTTACACTCCTCAAGGAGCAGGTTTCGGCTCGCCTCGATAAGGTTCTTATCGGACAGAACGGTAGCGAACTCGGGCTTGAGCTTCTCTTGCAGGTACTTGTTGGAGGCGGCGAGCCCCTTGAGAACCACGCAGCACTCCTTACGCTGGACGAAGTCGGAGACATGGGCGAAGAGCGAATTGAGAAACTCGGTGTCGCCCGCATTGCTGAGCTGCCGCATGTCGTCCTTATTCAAATAGTAGGGGTAGCGTTGCCCGTTGGACAAGAGGATGTCTCCACTGTATTCAGCCTCATCGGAAGCAATAAAGCGGTTTGCGGCCTTTTGCAGCTCAGGATATTCCTTAACGGAATCAAGCCAATCATTCTCGGCTTTGCTCCGCTCCCAGATGAGTTTGGCGAGCTTGTCGACCCTCGGGTCGCGCCCGGCCTCGGGGAGGACGAACGACGACATATGCTTCCGTCCGTCGTAGACGTCGCCAAAGAGCGAATTGCCGTCGCTTGACAGAATCAACGTGCCTTTCGAATAGATGGCGGGCAGAGAGCGCAAGATGTAATCATCCTCATTGACACGCACGACATTGCCGAAGCCGTTGTCGCGGAGTTGTGACTCGACGACGGCGCACTTATCGTCGTCCATGTCGGATCCGAACATCAGGATGAGAGGGAGAGAGCTCACATTATCCTCAAGCGACCCTTGGGAGTTGAGCAGGCGATCGCAGAAAAACTCCTTTATGCCAGCCCTGAGGGTGAAGAGGACAAGCTTGCTGTAGTCGAAAGTCTCGTTGGCATAGTCGAAATGGCCAACCGACTTCATCTGGCTGAAGAGGTCCCGGAACGCGTTCGGCGTACCCTTGACAGCCTGCTCCTCGGCATCGCGGCCTATGATGACGCTGCTGCCGCTGAACCATACGGCCAGCGGGCGCGGCACATCGCCATAGGGGGCAAAGCCGTCAGCCCCCTCGGTGTAGGCCGAGAAGGTGACGGTTGTCTGACCAAGCTCTATCAATACGCAATATTGCATAGGTACAGAGTTTACAATTTCTTCAGAAGAACGTCATTATAGAACTTCATGCCCTCGATGATGATGATGGGCGCGACGAAGTCGAACTCCTTGCCGTTGGCCTTGGCGCGGCGGTACTCGGGCAGGTTCATAATGTAGCTTGAGATGTTCATATTCGAGAACCCCTCGATGAAGTCGGCCTGCGTGAGCTTGAGACCGAAGAGTTGCGAGGTGGCCTGGAAAAAGACCAGAGCGAAGTCGCTGAACCTCTTACAAACAAAAGGCTGCCCGACCGCCATTTGCTCCAAGAAGTAAACGCCAATACGACCCATCATCTTGGGAGTCACGGCATTATCGAACTGGAGCGGAACGGTCTCATTGTTGGATGCCTTGATAATCTCGAAATTGTCCTCGCCAATAATCTCGATGGCCTCGGAGCTGTCGGAAGGCACTCGAATGCCGCGGCTGGCAGGCAAAGTCAGCCCCTTGGACACCTCGTACTTGACCTCGGCAGAAACCTCCTGCCTCAGCTGAATCTTAGGCGGGCCGAACAGCAGCGCCAAAGCCTCCCGCATGCCACCACAACCGCGGACGAACATCTGTTGATAATAGTCAGCCGCGGCTTTGAACTGTGCCGTACAGAACCACTCGAAGATTCGCGAACCCTTGCCCGCGAACATGACATTGACAGCAGGCTTGAACTGCGCATAGTAAGGATCCTTATCGGCGAGCGACTTACGGATGACCTTCACGAGCTTATGCGTAAGCTGGCCTGCATAGAAGATGATGAGACCCGTGACATAGAGGTTGACCGACATGAGCTGGTGGCAGTTGGCGTTGAGCTTCTGATAGAAGTCGGTCAAATCATCCACCGAGAGACGGTCGAGCAACTGGTCGAAATAGAACGACGCCGTCTCAGCTGCATACTTGTCGGGTCCGAGATTGAGACCCGGGATACGGATGCCATGCTGCTCACACACTTCGAGCAGCACCTTGTGGAGGTTCTTGTCGTAGCGTGCGGCCGAGGAGAGCTGCTGAGCCGCAAAGCGGATAGAGTTCTGCTTGACAAGCACCACACCATTATTAGTGTTTATGCTGGCCGAGATATCGGTGGTACTTCCGCCGACATCGAAGCAGAGATTCAGCGCATTTCTATCCTGCCTGAATTCAGTCCGCGTACTATTGAAATTGGCGACAGCCGCGGCCTCGGTCATGCACTTCTTGTCGTCAATCGCCTTGAATGCGAAGTTGACGAAGTCATCGTCGGGCTGCAAATCATCCTCCTTTGGCTGCTGCGCCGCCGTAGAGCCCCAACCATCGGCAGAGCTATCCGCCGCCCCCCAGGCATCACCGGAATCGGTCGAAGTATTATTGCCCCAACCCGACATTTCCTGCTGGAAACCAGACCAACCAGACATATTCTGCTGCTGAGCGTCGCCAGCCGCGGCTACAGCATTCCAGTCAGCGTTCTGACTGAAATTGACGGCATCAGCGATGTCGGACGAACATATTTGGAGTTCACGGCCTTCCACGGGACTCAGCGCGACACCGAGGTCATTCCATATCTGGCTATATTGGCTTACGAGCATGCTGCCCATGGCGGAAGGGTAGGACCACTTGAGGGTCTCGGGCACACATCCGTCAGCGAAGAGCTGGGCATAGACATGGAGCATGAGCGAACGGAGGAAGGCCTTCTTGTTCGCCACGTCGGACTCCTGAGTAGTCCACTTCATATTGTAGGCGAGGTAGACATTGCCAATCTCGTTGCACTTGAGGACGATGCGATTCTCGGAGACATTCTCGACGGGCAGGAGGCTGGGGTCGAAGCACGGCATACCGCCCGACACCTCGCGCGAGTTGGCGTTGCTGGCGCCCTCAACGAGACGTCGCTGGTCGTTGAGCGTAAGGATGCTCTTGATGCAGTTGCCCTCAATCTCCTTACTCTGAAAGAAGAAGAGGTCGCGCTCCTTGCATGCCGCTTTGGCCCCGGCCTGGAGCAATGAGACACGGTGGTTTTTGAAGTGGAGACTCTTCTTATCGCCCTCGACAGCATATGCCACCGACGTGTTCGTACTACCGAAGTCGACGCCCACCGTGGCGGGGCGCAGCTCCGACGTCAGTCCGAGCTTGTTCTGAGGCAAGTTGGGGTGGTCAGCCGCCGTGGTGTAGCGGATGACGAGGTAGCCGCTCTCCTTATTGCCCGAAGAGAGCTTTACGCCCTTGAAAGGCAGATTGCTCTCATAAATCTCATACTTGTAGTCGTTGTCGGACACGCGGTTATCCGACACGACATGGAGCTTGGCTTGAAGCCCCGTGTTCTTCTTGACCTCCTCGGGGATGGAAATCCGGCCATTCTCGGAGAGGAGGACGGGAGATTTGTCAGAAGAGCTCTCGTCGACAAGGATACGGAAGTCGTTATCCTTGCACGTGCCCACTATAGGCGTGGCGCGGAAAGGACAACGGCGCGACACGGAGTTGTGCGGCATCTCGGAGTAGAGGAAGTAGCGGTTCCACTGCTTAGAGATGAAGTTGGGCCAGAGGATGATATCCTTGTTCGAGACGCGGTCGCTCTTGACGGTGTAGCTCTCGCGGAGCTCGCGCCGCTTGTGGCTCTGCGTGGTCAGCTCGAGGATGACATCGAGATTGTCGGTAGGCCGCTCGGGGTCGAACACTGCTGTCAGCTTGGAGCTGATGGCGTTGTTGGGGTCAATGCCCGTCAGCGCACCAATGTTCTTGCCAAAGACGTTGAGGCCGAGGGGAGTAATGGGCAGCGCGAAATAGGCGAACTCACGCTCCTTGCCGCGGATCTGCGCCTTGAGGACGTAGACGGGCTGCTCGTCGAGCAAATCGGGATTGCGGACAATCTCGCTGTTGCTGAAGTCGATGCGCGCAATCTCGGACGACTTGGGCAGGAGGATGTTCTTCGGGTCGAACTCAATCTTATTCTCGGGGACCTGACTCTCGTCGTCGTAGATGACACCCTCAAGGCCGAAAAGCCTGGAGGAATAGTTGAAGACGAGGCTATAGGGCATGTCGAAATTCTGCACGGGCGGGATGCTCTTGGCCTCGATGTCGTAGCCGCGCTCCTCGCAATAGCGCCTAATCTCGCCCTTCCACTTTCGGATGTTGTTCTGGACAGTGGGGTACTTCGGCTGGATATCCGCCTCCAGCCTCGCGTAGTAGTCAGAGAGTTTGCTAATCTTGGCCTCGACATACTCGACGTAGGCGAAGAGGGTCAGCGCCTGATCTTGCGAAAGGGCGGCCTGAAGCGGGTCGGTGAACTTGCCGGTGTTCTTATTGACAAAGGGGTTGCCCTCGGCGACGGCGTAACCTGGCGAAGTGAAGAGCAGAGACTCGGGGGACACGGCCCCCACGACCCTGCCGTCGTAGCTGATGACATCGATGAAAGGCTCGGCGTCCACGGTCACGGCAGTCCCCTGCTCCATCCAGAGCTTGCGACGCTCGAAGAGGACGTTGCCGAAAGCTCCCTTGGGCTCATAGATATTCTTAGTCTCGGCGATAGACTTACCGTCGGAATAGCCGAGACGGATGCGGCGGACGCTTACCCTCGTATAGTCGAGCGCGATGCAGGCTATGAAGCCGCGCCACTCATCGACAAGATTCTTGTAGAAATTGAGAAGCCCGTCGGCCTCCTCGCGCTCGCTCTCAGGCGTATCGACGTAGTCGATGGCCAGCTTGAAGAGGTTGGCGCGGGCGAAGACGGTCGGCATCCCGGAGACGACCGACGTCAGGTCGCTCTTAGAGTCGAGTGCCGGTGTCTTGATGTCTCGCGTAAGGATGGGCATGTGCGTAGTCACGTCAGTCCACTCCTTCTCCTTGCCGTTGGGTGTGGACTTCGGCTTGACATCTATTACTATTGCTTTGTAGTTTGCCATGATTCTTACTTTTGTTGAGCGAGCATAATCGCGTTATACATATGCGCAAGGAGCTTCTCCTTCTGCGTGTTGGCCTTCTGCTCCGGCTTGGGCAAGGCGGCTTGGTTGTCGACGAGACCCTCGATGAACGAGTCGTAGCGGTTGCCAAGGAAAGGCTTTTTCCACTGGTGGTGTGTCTCGTCGACAAAGATGTCGCCCGGGTCGACATCCTCAATGTTCTTAGTCTCGAAAGCCTGGCTCTTGAAAATGAAGCCGCCTGGCTGGATGGAGCGGTAGATCTGATATATCCAGCCGAGCGTGAGGCTGCCATCGCTCTCGAAGTTGTAGGCGAACATCTGGAAATACTTGTCAATTTCTTGAAGCTGAGCGAGATCTATGTCCTTATAAGCATCAATCTTATGCTCCGCAAGGCGGTCAACCAGACCTTTAGTGCCAAGGCCATTCCTCGCTCCGCCCTGACGGCCAAGGATGATGTGGGCGAAAGAGAAGAACGCCCCGAGCTTGCTCTCGAACTTCTCACCATCCTCGCCGACAAGATCCGCCCCGGTGAAGCTGAACGAGCTGCCGTCGAAGGGTGCGGAGCGGTAGAGATAGGTGGCCTTGGCGTTAGTGAGGCTGTCGGACTTCTGCTTGAAGAAATCGAACGCGGCGCAGGCGCAGAGGAGCTCCACCACGTGGCAATTGTTCTTCTGGTTGGCACCACCCGTGATGGTCTTGGCCGAGTCGCCCGCGCTGCCGTCGATAGGCTTGCTCTGGAGAGGCCAACCGATGTGGTAGAGCCGGCGGTAGCACATCTTGACCGTCGGGTCGCCCTGATAGAACTGGAGAGCTGCCTGGCTGTTGATGGCGAAGAAATCGGAGTCGGCAATGATGTGCTCCTTGTCGCGCTCGGCCTGCGTGGGCTTACGGAACGAGAAGTACTCGGTAAGGAGCGTCGCACCGAACTTGACAGTCTGGAGGTCGAGGGTGTTATGCTCGTCGCGCGCGCTTATGGCGTCGCGCAGGGCCACGGGTATGATGGGGATGGACGAGGCGCCAGTGCCGCCGAAGACGGAACCGAAGACGAAGACCCTGGCGTTGCTGGACGCCTGGAGCAACTTATTGAGGAACTCACCGAACGACTTCTCCTCCTCGCGCAAGTTCTCACCGCCCCCACGGAGCTTGCGCCCCGCCTCGACAATGCCATGGTACATGAGGTAGCTGCCGAGGTGAGTCTGGGCGCGGTAGCCGTGGTCGAGCTTGAAGTCCTGGACTGTATCCTTCTCGAGGAAAAGGTCGCTTAGGGCCTGATTATCCTCGGCCACCTTGGGGTCGCCCTCGGAGAGGGCCGAGAGGTTGGCATACGTGCTGCGCGTGCTTGCGCTATAATCGGTAAAGAACCGGTAGAGGTTGAGCTTCGCTGAGAAGAAAGTGTCCGCATTGGGCGTGCCGCCGTCGCGGTTGGACGAAGCGTTGGACTTGACCTGGTTGTAGACGTCGATGAGCTGCTCTACACGGCCCTTATTGCCATTGGTGACATCGGTGTCGAGGGTGAGGATCTCAATCTCCTCATTGTCGAACATTCCGATGGCGCAGAGATGGACGAACGACTCGAGGCACCGCATGCCCGTGCCGCCGATGGCCACTATGAATTTCTTATCTGCCATAAAGTAGGGATATGGTGTGAGGGTTAACGACTTAGAACCAGTTGCCGAGCTTGCCGTGCTTATTGGCCTTTGACAAGACGAAGCCGCAGACCACGTAGATGACGAACGACAGCACGGTGGAGATGGCCATGGCAATCATATAGCTCTCCTGCTTCGAGTTGGCCTTAATGCCGACATAGACAGCGAAGAACGCCACGAAAAAGCTAAGCACGGGAGTAAGCGCGCCAAACACCCAGAACCAGACTTTACGGCTTTTGCAATCGCTATTGTCGGGACGGAAAGCGATAAGGTTGGAGACGACAGCCGAGACTACGAGCATCACCACGGCGACAACTATGCCGATGATATAAGCCGAAACGTTATTCATTGTTTTTCTCTTGAATGTTTATAAACTATTGCTGTATAATTAGATGCACTTAATAAAATAGGAATAGACGACCCGTCCCTGCGGGTTCTGCGCCTGGAGGGTGTTCTTCACGGCCTCGATGAGGCTGCGGTTACCATCCCACTCGAAAAGCGCGGGCAACACATTGTAGCGCGGCGCGCAATCGGCGATGACGACATCAATGCGCAGAAGGTCGCCCTCAGCGAAGCTGGCGGACTGACCCTTGAAACCATCGCGGAAGTCGACGGCTATGTCGGCCACGCCGTCGGAGACGCCCCCAGCGAAGACGAAGGCGTCCGGCACGTCGGTCACCCTGCCCTTGGCAGAGTCGGGCAGGACGGCGATGGCCACACTGTCGCTCTTGAGCTCGTAGAAACCGGCGTACGTGTCGTAGTCGTCCTGAATGTCGGAGACGCGGACATCGAGCCTCTTGACATCGTAGCCCGACATGGCGCTGAAATCGGCCTTGAGGCCACTAAGGAGGTGGGAGAAAGCCGGTGTGTAGTCACTGCCCGGCTCCTTGGCGTCGGCAATGTTCTGGACGATGTTGGGCATGGACTCCATAAAGGGGTAGAACTCGGCGTTCAGGGCCTCGAAACGGGCATAGCAGTCGCCCTCGCCGTCCTCCTTCGTGAGGCTGATGATGTCCTCGCCCGTGGCGGCGTCATGGTAGGAGCCGCCGACGGTGGAAGAGGCGTAGCTGTTGGAGAAGGCCACCTCGCCATTGCCCAGACGGAACGTCGCATATGTCGCGCCATTGCCTTCGAGCGCCAGCTCAACGTCTTTGAGCAGGAGATGCTCCGGGGTGTCGAAAATTGTGAAATAGAGGTGCTTGTCCTTCGCACCCTCCTTATAGTCGAAAACGAAGAAGACTATGCGGTTGCCGCGGCTGAGCCAATCGATGAAATACTGCTTGGCGTAGTTCTGCTGCTGGATGACGCCGCCGCTGTACTCCTCGAAGTCCGTGACAAGGAGGGCTGCCCTGCCCGCCCCCGTAATCTGGGCGAGCGACTGCTCAATGGGGGCGATCATCTGGTAGCTCGCCGGGGCGAGGATATAATTGTAGAGGTCGGTCTGGCGCAGCTCGCACTTAGCGATCTCGCTATTTTTGAGCGTGAAGATGCCGTTGCAATCCGCGTTGCCAGTAATTTTGTTGACGACGCTCTTCAGGCAATTGGAGATGCCCGGCACCTGATAGGCGGACAGCAGCCCGTCGGAGAGGTCGAAGTAGGCGTCGTAGCCCTTCTCATACTGCGGCTTAGACGAATGGTCAACTAAATAAGACTCAAGGACATCCGGGATTGGAGGCTCAGGCTGGCTGCACGATACGGCGAAAGGAAGGATGGCGCCGGACAGGAAAAGTTGCTTGAAAAGGGTAGATTTTGACATAATAGAACAACCATGGGACAGACCATGCCAGACACCCACCGCCTTGGCACTAACGCGCCGCAGTAAATGAGCGGAAACCGGCTACAGTCCGCATTTAAGCTTTTCCAAATGTACAAATTAACTTTTACCCCCCCCCTATTTTAACTAATGTTAACACGCAAGCCTTTACAGCTCACGGGACAAACAGGCCAACCATCTGAAAACGAGCGCACACCGAGAATGGCATAAGTAGCGACCGCCGCACACAGCAAATGGAATTGCCGTAATTTTGGAGGCGCAAAGAACAAGAGGTTTCGATTAAGCAAACGCAGAGCGAACCCGTTTGCTCTGCCGAGCGAAAGAAACGAAGGAAGAAAACCAACACAGGAATGGCAGACAAGGTATCGCACATATTCACAAACAGGGACCTGTGGCGACTGATATGGCCGCTGCTTGTGGAGCAGCTGCTACAGATAACGGTCGGAATGGCCGACATAATAATGGTGGCGTCGCTCGGCGAGGACGCTGTGAGCGGCGTATCGCTCGTGGACCAGATAAACGTGCTGCTGACTCAGCTCTTCGCCGCCCTCGCCGCCGGCGGCGCAGTGGTCTGCTCGCAGATGATAGGCAGCGGCAACAAGAGCAAGGCGTCGGAGGCCGCTCGGCAGCTGCTCTACGTTGGCCTGGCTGCGAGCGTGACCCTGATGGCCGTGGGGCTATGGCAGCACGGTGGAATACTGAGCGGGATATTTGGCGCGGTGACACCCGAAGTGATGGCCAACAGCCAGAAATACTTCATGATAACGCTTCTGGCCCTGCCCGGCATCGCCATATACAACTCGGCGGCGGCCATATTCAGGTCGCAGGGCAACTCGCGGATAAGCATGGAGACGGCCCTGCTGTGCAACGCCATAAACGTGGGCGGCAACGCCATCCTGCTGTTCGGCCTGGGGTGCGGTGTGGAGGGCGTGGCCATACCCACCGTAGTGGCGAGGAGCGTCGGAGCCGCCATACTCGTCTGGCGGATCAAGAGGCGCAGTAGCATGCCCGACGCCCTGATAGACATAAGCGGACTGCGCCACGTGAGGATAGACCTGCCGCTCGTGAGGAAGATACTGGCCGTGGGGATACCGAGCGGGGTGGAGAACTCAATGTTCCAAGTGGGCAAGCTCATAGTGCTGTCGCTCATAGCGTCGTATGGCACGGCCGCCGTCGCCGCCAACGCCGTCACGGCGACCCTGGCCTCGTTCCAGGTGTTCCCCGGCGCGTCGGTGGGGCTTGCCATACTGACCGTGGTGGGTCAATGCGTGGGAGCGGGCAGAAAAGACGAGGCCGACCGCTACGTGAGGCGGCTGCTCGGCGCGGCCTACGCCGGCCTGTGGATAATAAACCTGCCGATGGCGTTCTTCGCCGCCGACGTCATAAGCCTCTACGGGCTATCGGGCGAAGTGAGCGACCTTGCGCTGCTCATGACGAGGACGCACGGCATATGCGCGATGCTGTGGTGGCCACTGTCGTTCACGCTGCCCAACGCCTTGCGCGCCTCGGGCCACGCGATGTTCACGATGTGCGTCTCGATGGTCACGATGTGGACCATACGCGTCGGGCTGAGCTACGTGTTCGACGCCACGGGCACTCTTGGGCTGATGGACGCCATGGGGTGGCCCCGCTCCTACGGGGCTGAGGGGACATGGATAGCGATGGTGACGGACTGGGTGGTGAGGCTCAGCCTGTTCATATGGTTCTACAGGAGATGGATGAGGGAGGCGGATAAAGAGATGTGACCCGCAGCGGGACGCTCAGAACAGGAGTGTCAGGAGCGGGATGGAGACCGCGCTGAGGAGCGTGGAGAGCATTGTGGCCTGGACCATGAGAGTGTCGTCGCGGCCATAGCGCAGGCAGAACATGGTGCCATAGGACGCCACGGGCATACCTATTATGACAGTATTGATGTCGATGACAAAGGGGTCGATAGGGACGAAGAGCGACACAAGGCGGAAAAAGCCCATGACACACAGCGGGACGAGGACGAGCCTCACGGCCGTGATGGCGTAGACCCGCGCCGACCTGAACGCTCCCGCCAGTGGCACGCCAGCCATGGAAGAGCCGATGATGAGGAGCGCGCCGGGGACAGTTATGACCCCGATGAGCGAGACAGGCTGCGAGATGACCCTTGGGACATTGTCCACGCCAAGAGCCACGAGCAAGATGGAGACATAGCATGCCAGCATGGCGGGTGTGAAGAGAAGATGCCAATCGAAATTGCGGAGCGACGCCGAGCCTCCCTTGACGAACGCCACGCCAAAGACAAAGATGAACAGGGTGTTCGGCATATTGAGCAGCGAGGCGTAGAAGACGGCCTCCGGGCCAAAGATGGAAGCCGCGACGGGATAGCCGAGGAAGCCCACGTTGGCGAACATGACCATAAAACTGAAGAGACCGCGCTCAACATCGTCGCGCCCGAGGAAACGCGACACGAGGAGAGCCAGCACCCACAGGAACAGATATGTGGCGAAGCTGACAAGGAGCAGCGGCAGGATGAGCGAACGGTCGGGCAGCGCATCGCCGAAGACCGACGACAGGATGAGGCAGGGGCTCGAGATGTCGATGATGAAAGCCGAGAGGCGCTTGTCGAAATCGCCCCCCATGAGATTGCACCGGTGCGCGACGAAGCCCACGAGGACGACGACGAGCAGGATAATCATTTGGACGGCAGCATCCATAAGGGTAAAGGATATAAAAAAACTCGACTGGATTACAGAAACCCAATCGAGGAGATGGAAAGAGAGCCGATGACGGGACTTGAACCCGTGACCTCTTCCTTACCAAGGAAGTGCTCTA
>JBJEGU010000006.1:0-18218 GCA_051875415.1 Marinilabiliaceae bacterium | reverse complement strand
TGCTGCGCGTGGCCGTGAGCTACGACAGGCGGACCAAGCGCCACTCGTGCCGGATTCAGAAAGGAAAGTGGCTATACGTTTAGTTTGCCGTCCATCAGCCTGTGATAGAATGTGTCACCCGCCTCAAATTTCATCTTGTATGTCAGTTTGAAGCAATCTTCGTCTTCGCTCATCTCTTTCCAAAGAGCCGCATCGTATGACTTGTTGATGTTTTCCGCAAGCTTGTAGAGTTTCCCGTTTGATGGTGCGACGGTGTCGAGCAGCCGTCGTGCCTCGCTGTCGGTGGCGAAGATTCGGGCTTTGAGGAAATCTGTCATCAGGTACTCTATGTTCGAGTCGTATCTTTCCCAGTATGTCTCCCACATTTTTCTCTCTTTCTCGAAAATCCGGCAGTGGGTCATAGTGGACGCTAAAAATTGGCCGTTCCACTTCGAGTGGCTGACGCAGAAGAACCCCGCCGCCTCTTTGTGTTCCTTGATTGTAAAAAACAGCTTGCTGACAGCGGCTTCAGGGATGTCGCGGATGAAGAACATGGTGCTGTCAACCCAAACGCCGCCGTATTCCGACAGTAGGCTGACGCGGATGTAGTCAGATAGTGCGGGAAGTAATATGCGCCCTTCGGCAATCTTGCGGCGAATGTGCCCGGGCAGTTTAACGTATTTGTCTACGTTGTCTCGTGTTATGAGAGTGACTTCAAGTCCTCGCGAGTGGCGTAGCAGGCTCTCGTGGCACACCCTCACTACCGGTGGCATCTGCTCTGCGCCTTGCCACCACATGACCCATATTCTCATCCGCTCCACAGGCTCAGGTTGCGGTAGCTCAACTTCCTTTGGCATCGGCAAGTGCCGCTCCAGGAAGCCCAGCAAAGCCTGGTTGTACCTGTCGGAGTTCCGCTCTGTGGGAAACCATGTGAAGAGCAGCCGTGGGGCGACGATACGCCAGAACTCGCCCTTGTAATCCTTGCGGTGGGGAAGAGCTTTGAAGAGTGTCAGTGGGACTTTAATCGTGCGTTTTGCGAATTGCAGGAGTGCCATAATATTTGCTTTATGATAAAAGAAGTCTGTTATGCCATCTGATGGCTGCGAATTTAACGATAAATGGCATAATTTTGCTGCTGTATGTCTTCTGTAAAGGTCAATTATGTTCTGCAGCTTGCCAATACGGTGGCGCAGATGCTTTTCCCGCTGCTTACTTTCCCCTACGCTTGCCGCATCGTGGGCGCTGACGGAATCGGACTCGTCAGTTGGTTCGACTCTATAGCTTCTTACATCATCCTTTTTGTCAATCTCGGCATCCCTATCTACGCCATCCGCGAGATCGCCCGTGTCCGTTCCGATGCCGATGCTCTCAGCCGAACGTCCACTGAGATCTTTGCGCTTCACTCCGTTCTGTCGCTGCTTGGCTTTGTCGCTGTGGCGGTTGTTCTGCTGCTGGTAGACGAGGCTCGTGCCCATGCCCCCATATTCCTAATCATTTGCTCCTCTATGATTTTCAATGTCATAGGGTGTGAGTGGTTTTTCCTGGGAACTGAGGACTTCAAGTATATCACCATTCGAGGTCTGGTTGTCAAGTCAGTAGCAGTGCTGCTGTTGTTCCTGCTTGTCAGGACGAGGGACGACTTGGTCTACTACGCCATTTACACCGTAGTCGGGGCGGTCGGTGGGAACGTGTTCAATTTTATCCGCATCCGGCGAAAAGTCCCGCGGGTCGCAACGTGTTGGCGCGGGTTGAACTTGCGTAGGCATTTGGTTCCGACTTTTGAGGCTTTCTCCTTTACGCTGGTTATCTCCATCTATCTTCGTCTTAACGTCATTCTGCTCGGTTTCATGCAGTCTGCGGCAGCCGTCGGACTTTATGCCGCGGCGACAAAGCTGCTCACGGTGTTCAAGATGTTGCCTAAGGTGCTGGGCGATGTCATGATGCCGCGTATGTCAAGCCTTGTGGCCGATGGGCGGGACGACGAGGTGCGCTCCATTTTGCAGAAGTCCTACGACTTCACACTTCTCACGGCATTCCCGCTTGTGGTGTTCCTTGTCGCAAGTGCGCCCAATGCCATAGCCCTATTGTGCGGGCAAGAGTTTCTCCCTGCTGCGACAGCGGCCCGCATTGTGGCTTTTGTGATGCTCTTTTCGGCGGTTACCAATGTGATTGGCATGCAGACGCTCTATCCGAAGGGAAAGCTTCGCATAGTCGTATGGTCTTGCGCCATCGGGGCCGTGGGCGATCTGATAGCTTGCTTCGTGTTGGTGCCGCGGTTCTCCTACAATGGGGCGGCGGTGGCTTTCCTTATTGCGGAAGTTCTGGTGGCCGTCGCGCAAATCACGATGGGATGGCGTTTCATTCCATTCCGGTTCCTCACGCGCCGCCACGTATCCATCTTTGCCGCGGCTGCGGTAATGACTGCCGTCTCGGCTGCCATGCTGCGTATAGATTTTGGTGGCGATTTTACTACCATCGCGGTCGTAGGTGGGGGCGGCTTCGCAGCCTATGCGGTCGTATTGCTCATTGCGAAAGACCCGTTCGTGACTGAAGTCTTGCGTCTGGCGGGAAACCTTATGAGGCGCATAAGGTAATCCCATACCCCACCTTGCGCCTAAACAATAAAGTCGTCCAATATATCATATGCGCCAAGCGTTTCTCATCCTCGCCCACAACAGGTTCGACATGCTCGAGTTTCTCGTCAAGGCTCTCGACAGCCCCGAGTCCGACATTTTCATCCATGTCGACGCGAGGGTCAAAGATGTCGACCTGGCGCGTTTCGAGAATCTCACAGCCGAGTCCAAGACCGTATGCCTCCAAAATCGCGTCGTATGCCGATGGGGCAGCGTGGGCCTTGTCGATGCGACGTTCAGGCTTATCGACGAGGCCTTGTCGTCCGGAACTTACAGGTATCTCCACCTGCTCTCAGGTTGCGATTTCCCGCTAATGTCGCCCGGCGAGATGCTCTCGTACCTCTCCGACCATGACGGCTTCGAGTTCATCGGCTTCTGTAAGGGAGAAGAGGCCGACATTGAAGACAAGCTCGGGGTTTTCCATATTCCGTCCATGTTCCGCTCTTCGCGTCTGGCATCGTGGCTCGAATACAATTTCGCCAAGGCGCAGCGTCTGATGGGCATTCGGATGAACCGCGACACGTCTGTTCTCCGGAAAGGCCCCCAATGGTGGACAATAACCGACGATTTGGCCAAAGCCATCCTCGCCGAGCGTGCCTCCATCCTCCGGCGCTACAGGTGGGCGTTCGCCCCCGACGAGATTTTTATGCAGACCTTTGTCGCCAGTCATCCCGAGTTCCTGTCGCGCTGTTTCGACGGGGGCGGCGATAAGCATGCGCAGTGCATGAGGCTGATTGATTGGGAGCGAGGGACTCCATACGAGTTCACCGAGGCCGATTGCCCCTATATGGCCTCCGAGCGGCGTTTCTTCGTCCGCAAGATGTTCTCGCTCGACGTCATGAAGACCCTCGCCGCCCTCAAGGCCGCGCGCCCTTAGCCCCGCGCCTCCCTTTTTCATCAACCCATTGCCCTCTCTCCAACCCATTTTACTAACTTCGCGCAAAACCTTTTTCCAATGGC
Source organism: Marinilabiliaceae bacterium (assembly GCA_051875415.1). Taxonomy (GTDB): domain Bacteria; phylum Bacteroidota; class Bacteroidia; order Bacteroidales; family Marinilabiliaceae; genus W3P20-009. Next base: position 14,646 of record JBJEGU010000006.1, on the reverse strand, counting down.
AACACCATCCAACGAGAGATACACCCTGCGCGGAGTTAGCGCCGCCAAGGAGGACGTCCACAACGCCATCAAGAACATCGACAAAGGCATCTACCCAAGGGCCTTCTGCAAAATAATCCCCGACATCCTCGGCGGAGACCCCGAGTGGTGCAACATCATGCACGCCGATGGGGCCGGCACTAAGAGCAGCCTCGCTTACGCCTATTGGAAAGAGACGGGCGACCTCTCCGTCTGGAAAGGCATTGCCCAGGACGCGCTCATCATGAACATCGACGACCTCCTCTGCGTCGGCGCCGTCGACAACATTCTCGTCTCAAGCACCATTGGCCGCAATAAGATGCTCGTCCCCGGCGAAGTCATTTCCGCCATCATCAACGGCACCGACGAACTCCTCGCCGAGCTTCGCGCCATGGGTGTCGGCGTCTACGCCACGGGCGGCGAGACGGCCGACGTCGGCGACCTCGTCCGGACTATCATAGTCGACTCCACCGTCACGTGCCGCATGAGGCGCAAGGATGTCATCGACAACGCCAACATCAAGGCGGGCGACGTCATCGTCGGCCTCGCATCCTTCGGTCAGGCCACTTACGAGAAGGAGTATAACGGCGGCATGGGCTCCAACGGCCTCACATCCGCCCGTCACGATGTCTTCGCCAAGTACCTCGCCCAGAAATACCCCGAGACCTATGACGCCGCCGTGCCCGACGACCTCGTCTACTCCGGCGGTCTCCACCTCACCGACCCCGTCGAGGGCAGCCCCATCAACGCCGGCAAGCTCGTCCTCAGCCCGACGCGCACCTACGCCCCGGTCGTCAAGCGACTCCTCGATGAGCTCCGCCCTCGCATCCACGGCATGGTTCACTGCTCGGGCGGAGCCCAGACCAAGGTCATGCACTTCGTCGAGAATGTCCACGTCATCAAGGACAACCTCTTCCCCGTCCCGCCGCTCTTCCGCACCATCAAGCAGCAGAGCGGCACCGACTGGAAGGAGATGTACAAGGTCTTCAATATGGGGCATAGGCTCGAAGTCTACCTCAGCGAGGCCGACGCCCAGAAGGTCATCGACATCTCACGCGGCTTCGGCATCGACGCCCAGGTCATCGGCCGCATTGAGGATAGGCCGGAGGGCAACAAGTTGACCATCAAGAGCGAGTTCGGCGAGTTCATCTACCAGTAGTCCGTCAGAATAACGTCTTATTCCCATAACTAAAGCGAAATCAATGGCATACGTGGCAATCCTCGCATTGGTGTGCGTGGCCGTGCTCGCAGCCCTCGTCTATCAGCTCGTGTCGTGCTGGCCTACCGACGGGTGGGGCGGACACGTGGCCAAGATTCTTATCGTCGTGGCATGGTTGTGGGCGTCGCTCAGCCTCATGCGCCGAATCCGTAAAAAATAGTCTATGGCAACAACAACAAACATATTGGAGCGCCTCGATGGCTTGGCCTCCCGCTTCGATGAGGTCTCCACGCTCATCACCGACCCATCCGTCATCGCCGACCAGCGCCGTTACGCCAAGTTGAGCAAAGAGTATAAGGACCTTGGCGACATTCTTGCCGTCCGCAAGGAGTACGTCGACGCCCTCAACGCCATCGACGAGGCCAAGGATATCATCACCAACGAGTCCGACCCCGAGATGAAGGAGATGGCCCGCGAGGAACTCGCGGCCAACGAGAAGCTCGTCCCCGAGCTCGAGGAGCGGATCAAGCTGCTGCTCGTCCCCGCCGACCCCGAGGATGACCGCAATGCCGTCCTCGAAATCCGTGGCGGCACGGGCGGCGACGAGGCAGCGCTTTTCGCCGGCGACCTTTTCCGCATGTACAGCAAGTATTGCGAGACCAAGGGATGGAATCTTACCGTCTCCTCTTGCTCCGAGGGTGCCGTCGGCGGGTATAAGGAGATTATCTGCACCGTGACGGGCGAGAAGGTCTACGGCACTCTCAAGTACGAGAGCGGCGTCCACCGCGTCCAGCGTATCCCCGTCACCGAGACTCAGGGCCGTGTCCACACGTCCGCCGCGTCCGTGGCCGTCCTGCCCGAGGCCGAGCCTTTCGATGTCGAGATTAACGAGGGTGAAATCCGTTGGGACACCTTCCGCAGCTCTGGCGCAGGCGGTCAGAACGTCAATAAGGTGGAGTCCGGCGTCCGACTCCGTTACAACTGGAAAAACCCCAACACGGGTGTCGTGGAGGAGATCCTCATCGAGTGTACCGAGACGCGCGACCAGCCAAAGAACAAGGAAAGGGCCCTCAGCCGACTCCGTACCTTCATCTACGACAAGGAGCACCAGAAGTATGTCGATGACATCGCAAAGCGTCGTAAGACCCTCGTCTCCACGGGCGACCGCTCGGCCAAGATTCGTACATACAACTACCCGCAGGGCCGCATTACCGACCATCGTATCAACTACACCATCTACAACCTCAGCGCCTTCATGGATGGCGACATCCAGGACTGCATCGACCACCTCATAGTGGCCGAGAACGCCGAGCGTCTCAAGGAGAGCGAACTTTAACAGCACATTTTATGAACCGTCAGCAACTCGTCGAGGTCATCAAGCAGCGTAAGACCTTCCTCTGCGTCGGACTCGACACCGATATAAAGAAAATACCTTCCCACCTCCTCTCGTCCGAGGATCCTATCTTCGACTTCAATAAGGCCATTATCGACGCCACTGCGCCTTTCTGCATGGCCTACAAGCCCAACCTCGCTTTCTACGAGAGCCTCGGCGTCAAAGGGTGGGTCGCCTTCGAGAAGACCATCAAGTACCTCAAGGCCAGCTACCCGACCCACTTCATCATTGCCGATGCCAAGCGTGGCGACATAGGAAACACGAGCGCGATGTATGCCCGCTCTTTCTTCGAGGAACTCGACATCGACTCGCTAACTGTCGCCCCCTATATGGGCGAGGACAGCGTCTCGCCTTTCCTCGCCTACGAGGGTAAGTGGGTCATCCTCCTCGCGCTCACAAGCAATAAGGGTAGCCACGACTTCCAGCTTACCGCCGACGCTAATGGCGAGAAGCTCTTCGAGAAGGTTCTCCGCACGAGCCAGAAGTGGGCGGGTGCCGACAAGATGATGTACGTCGTCGGGGCAACGCAAGGACAGGCATTCGAGGGCATCCGTAAGATTGTGCCTGACAGTTTCCTCCTCGTGCCGGGCATCGGCGCGCAAGGCGGTAGCCTTGAGGAGGTCTGCAAATATGGCATGACGAAGGATTGCGGACTCATCGTCAACTCCAGCCGTGCCATCATCTACGCCTCGAACGGGGTCGACTTCGCCGAGGCCGCCGAGGCTGCCGCCAAGGCCGTCCAGCAGCAGATGGCCAAGGAGGTTGAGGCTCGAATGAATTAAACCCGGCAAGCAAGGCAGGTCATGATGGTCGCGAGGTGTCTGTGCGTCCGCCCGAAGCCCGTCGTCTTCAAGCGATGGTCGCGCAGGACCTATGCCGCCTTCGCAAGCCTGCACCGCGAGGTGGTCATCGGAGTCATCAAGGCGTCAATATGCTACGCCTCGATGCTCAAGATGAAAATCTTGATGAACGACGACCATTGCCCCGACTCCCTCCCTGCCCGCGGCGATGTCGACGACGACGATGGCCCGGGTGGAGTCTCCACTTTGGGCGTGGCGGGCATAATGGGCATCGCCATATCGACTGTCGGCCGTGAGGACGAGGCGCAGGCTCGCTGTGCGTTGCCGTCTCGCTCGCTCAATCTCGACTCTGCCGAGTCTTTTTTCTGAATACTGATATGAGTGCGTGTCGCCATCACACTGTGGCGATGCGCGCTTTCTTTTTATACGAAGGACAATAAGGCATTTCTCTCACAAAAATGACTTCCGATGAAATAATAGAGCTTGGCGAAAAGGTCAAGCAAGGTCACAATGTGACGTTCTACGAGGCGCGCCAGGCCGCCCTCTCTCCCGACAAGAAGACCCTCTACAAGGTGGCCGACGACCTCCGCCGCCATTTCCGTGGCGACCATTTCCAGACTTGCTCAATCATCAACGCCCGCTCCGGCCGTTGCCCCGAGGATTGCAAGTGGTGCGCACAGAGCCATAAGCACCATACGGGCATCAACGAGTACCCGCTCATCGATGCCAAGGAGGCCATCGAGATGGCTGTCCACAACGCCAAGAAAGGTGTTGGCCGCTTCTCGCTCGTCACCAGTGGCCGTCGTCTGACGGATAAGGAGATAGACCATGTCGTGGACATCTATCATCAGGTGAGCGAGAACACGGGCATCGACCTCTGCGCCTCCATGGGACTGCTCTCCAAGCCGCAGCTCCAGAAACTCTACGATGCCGGTCTCCGACACTACCATTGCAATGTCGAGTCCGCCCCCTCTTTCTTCCCGTCACTCTGCTCCACCCATACCATTGAGGATAAGCTCCAGACCATCCGCTGGGCGCAGGAGGTCGGCTTCGGCATATGCTCCGGCGGCATCATCGGGATGGGCGAGACCCTCGAGCAGCGCATTGAGATGGCCATCTTTCTCCGCGACGATGTCAAGGCGGTCTCCATTCCCGTCAATGTCCTCGTGCCCATCAAGGGCACAGCCCTTCAGGATCAGCCGCCCCTCACTCCCGAGGATATTCTGACATCTTTCGCCATCTTCCGTCTTTGCAATCCCAAGGCCGAGATCCGCATGGCCGGCGGGCGCGTCAAGTTCGCCAAGAGTCAGGCCGAGGCCATAGAGTGCGGCGTCGATGCCTCTATCGTCGGCGACCTGCTCACGACTACCGGCACGGGCGGCATCGACGACGACATGCGCCTCTTCCGCAGTTGCGGGCGCGACCCGAAACCCGAGTGGAAGAAAGATTAATAAGCATTCAAACGCTCTTTAAATGTCGTTCAAATGGTAGACTTAGAGTTCGATAAGGCTCACCTCTGGCATCCCTACACGTCGGCCATCAACCCGCTGCCGTGTTACCCTGTCGCCCGCTGCGAGGGGACGCGCATCGTCCTTGAAGACGGGCGGCAGCTTATCGACGGGATGAGCTCATGGTGGTGCGCCGTCCACGGCTATAATAACCCGGTTCTCAATGCGGCCCTTGAGGCGCAGGTTGGCAAGATGAGCCACGTGATGTTCGGCGGCCTCACCCACGAGCCGGCTGTGGAGCTTGGCAAGAGGCTCGTGCGGCTTCTGCCCCACACGCCCTGGGTCTTCTACTCCGACTCGGGTTCCGTCTCCGTCGAGGTGGCTCTCAAGATGGCCCTACAGTATCAGGCTGCGGCAGGCCACCCCGAGCGTTGCCAGATTGCCACCATCCGCAGCGGATATCACGGCGACACGTGGCACGCCATGAGCGTCTGCGACCCCGTCACGGGCATGCACGGGCTATTCAGCAGCCAGCTCCCGGCGCAGTATTTCGCCGACGCTCCCCAAGTGCCGTTTGGCGCCGAGTGGGACGATGCCGACCTTGAGCCCATGAGGCGAATTGTCAGCCGGCACGGCCATTCCCTTGCCGCCATAATCCTTGAGCCGATAGTCCAGGGGGCGGGTGGTATGCGTTTCTACCACCCTGAGTATCTGCGTGGCGTGCGCCGCCTCTGCTCCGAGAATGGGATGCTGCTCATTGCCGACGAGATTGCCACGGGCTTCGGTCGCTCGGGGCGGCTCTTCGCATGCCAGCATGCCGGGGTCGAGGCCGACATCGTTACCGTCGGCAAGGCTCTTACGGGCGGGTATATGAGCTTCGCCGCTACTCTCTGCACCGACTCCGTGGCAAAGGTCATATCGTCTGGCGAGTCGGGCTGCTTCATGCACGGACCCACGTTCATGGGCAACCCTCTGGCTTGCGCCGTGGCCTGCGCCTCGGTCGATTTGCTGCTCAGCCACGATTGGCAAGGCAAGATATCCCGGATGGAGTCCATCATGCGTGAGGAGCTCTCGCCTCTCGCCAGCCTGCCGCAGGTGGCCGACGTTAGGGTGCTCGGCGCAATTGGTGTGGTCGAGACTCGCCAGCCTGTCGACATGGGTCGCCTTCAGAAGATTTTTGTCGAGAATGGCGTGTGGATTCGTCCTTTCGGCCGTCTCGTTTACATTATGCCGCAATATGTCATATCCGACGACGACCTCCGTCTCCTATGCCACGGACTCGAAGCGGGTGTGCGCTCAATGTGCTGAATATGATTGATTTTGAGAGGGAACTCGATTCCATGCGCCGCGCCGAGTGCTTGCGCGTGCTGCCCGAGGCCGACACCAGCCGGATGGTTAACCTCTCCACCAACGATTATCTCGGCCTCAACGACCGACCCGGCCTGTGGGACGAGTTTTTGTCCGCCTATGCGCCCTCCACCCGCGCCATGAGTGCGGCGAGCAGCCGCCTCCTTACGGGCAACCACCCCGAGTACCGCCGTCTTGAGGATACCCTCCGCTCGCTCTATGGCGGGCGCGCGGCTCTCGTCTTCAACTGTGGCTACCATGCCAATGCGGGTGTCCTGCCCGCCCTCGCCGACAAGGAGGATGTCGTCATTGCCGACAAGCTCATCCATGCCAGCCTCATCGATGGGATGCGCCTTTGCGCCGCGAACGGTACGCGCGTCCTCCGCTTCAACCACAACGATATGGCTCACCTCCGTAGGCTGCTTGGGCAAGTCGCCACGCAAAACGCGGGGCGCGTCTTCGTCGTCGTCGAGAGCATTTACAGCATGGATGGCGATATGGCTCCGCTGGCCCGCCTCGCTGAGCTTAGGCGTGAGTTCGGCTTCTGGCTCTATGTCGATGAGGCTCACGCCGTCGGTGTCCGCGGGAAGTGCGGAGAGGGGCTTGTGGGCGAGCTCGGGCTTCTGTCCGATGTCGATGTCCTTGTCGGGACGTGCGGCAAAGCTCTGGCCTCGGAGGGCGCATGGGTCGTCTCGTCGGATGTCGTCCGCCAGTGGCTCGTCAATAAGTGCCGTACTCTCATTTTCACCACAGGGCTGCCTCCCGTCAATGTCGCATGGACCGATTTCATTGTCCGTCGGATGGCCGATATGCAGGCCGAGCGCGCCAATCTCCTTTCGCTCGGCGGTTGGCTCTCCGAGAGCCTCTGCGGCAGTCGTCCCGAGGGCGGAGCCTCGCAGATTGTGCCGTTCCTCTGCGGCGAGAATGCCGAGGCCGTCCGTCTTAGCCGATTGGCGCGCGAGGCGGGGTACTATGTCCTCCCCATCCGTCACCCGACAGTTCCCAAAGGTCAGGCCAGGCTCCGCCTTTCGCTCAAGGCCTCGATGACACAGTCTGAGCTTGAGCCTCTGGTCAATCTCCTCGTCGCCGAAAAAAATAAGGGTCTGTAGACTATGAAGTTCAAAATTTTAAAGTGCGACGACTCTCGATCCGCTACGCTATGGTTCCTCGGGTGGGGCTTCGACAGCTCCATCGAGCCGTTCATCCCTGACCGTGGCAATGTCATCCTCTTGTGGGATTATACGTCGCTCTCGCTCGACTGTGACTTGTCCGCGTGGGACTCGTTCGCCGTCAAGGCGTGGTCCATGGGCGTGTGGGCGGCCGAGGCTTTCCTGTCGTCTTGCGAGGGGCTGAACATCGCTCGTGCCGAGGCTTACTGTGGCACGTCCCTCCCCGCCGATGCCGCCTTTGGCATTGGCTCCGATGCCATACGGCTCACCATCGACCATTGGGACGAGGCCAACCGCCGCAAGTTCGCCCGCAAGATTTGCGTCGGTGCCGCGCTCGCCTCGCTTGTCGAGCCTATGCTTTCCGCCCGCTCCGCCGACGACCAGAAGGCGGAGCTCGTGTCCATTCTCGGTGCGCAAGCTGGCCCGCGGCCTTTCAAGTGGGACTTGGCTGTCATCAGCCTGCGCGACCGCATATTCCCCGTCGCGGCGCAGAGGGCGTGGTGGACGGGTAGGGCGGCTGAGGTGGAGGAGCGCGACATCCCCCATTGGCCTTTTGCCCATTCGTTTGCTGCTCTATGATTTCCGAGGTCGCCATGCGTTTCGGGGGCAGTGCGCGCACATACGACTCCGCAGCGTCTGTCCAACGCGAGGTGGCTGTGCGCCTGGCCTCCATGCTTGTACCCCACGCTGCCGTGGGGGCTTCCGTCTTCGAGGTCGGTTGCGGCACTGGTCTCCTCTCCGAGCGTATCGCATCCTATTTGCAACCTTCGTCCCTCGTCCTCAACGATTTGAGCCCCGAGATGCTCGCCTTGGCCCGACGGCGGGTCTTGGCGACGGGGTGTGGCAATGTGTCGCTTCTTCAGGCCGATGCGGAGAGTTGCTCGTGGCCTGTGTCTGATGTCGTGGTGTCGGCCTCTGCTGTCCAGTGGTTTGCCCGTCCGCTGTCGGTCGTTATCCATGCGGCAGAGTCGTTGCCGCTCGGCGGCCTGCTCTGCGTGGCGACATATGGGCCTCTCACTTTTCGCGAGTTGCGTGGCGGCTGCCCGTCGGACTACCCGTCGCCCGACAGCTGGAAAGCGGAGCTTGCTAAATATGGGTTCGACATCCTCGGCTTCGACTCGTTCTCGCAAGTCCAGTCTTTCCCGTCGCGCATTGCGCTCTTGCGGATGGTTGCGGCCACGGGTGTGGGGGCGAGGCAAAAAAATCAGTCGACAAGCTCCATCACCGGAGCGTGCCGACTGACTTGGCAGCCTGTCCTCTTCGTGGCGAGGCTGAATGGCCGTAGCTCTCAGAACTTGAACGAGTAGGTCACCGAAGGGACCCACCTGTAAAGGTACAGTATGTAGCCTTTGGCGTCCGAAAGGTCCGCACGGTCGCCCTTTATGAATATTGAGTACGCGTTCTTGCGCCCGTAGCAGTTGTAGAGCGACACGATAATCTGCGATTTCCACCGGTGAGTTGACCTCAATGTGTGGCACCACGAGAAGTCGAGCCGGTGAAAGTCCGGCTTTTTGTACCCGTTCCTCTCTGTGTAAAGCGACATCGTCGTGCCCTGATACATGTAGGTGTCGTACGGCATCGTGGCGCGGCCGCCCGTATGATACTTGAATGCCAATGAGAAGTCGTCGCGCTTGCCGGCGTGGAATGTCGTGTTGACCGAAAGATTGTGCCTCTGGTCGTACGACGCGTAGTACCACCGCCCACCGTTTATCTCGTCCGCCCGCCGCTCCGACTTTGATAGCGTGTAGCTCACTTGCGCCGAAAGAATACGGTTCTCATGTTTTACCATCGTCTCCAGTCCGTAGGCTCGGCCTTCGCCCTCCTTCACCTCGCTCTCCACGTCCTCGTTCATGTGCAGGTCGGCGTCGTCCTTATAGTCCACAGTCTTGCGCATCCGCTTGTAATACAGCTCGCAGAAGAGCTCCGTGTTGGCGGGTTCTATCACGCTCTGTATTCCGCCGGAGAACGTGTTGGCCGACTGGGGCCTTACCGCTTTGCTTATTGGCATCCAGATGTCGGTCGGCATCCCGAGGGCCGAGTTGGTCAATACATGGTCGAACTGCACGGTGCGAGAGTATGCCGCCTTGGCGAAGAGCGTGCGCGTAAGTTCGTACGAGGCCGACAGCCTCGGCTCTATCCCGCAGTAAGTGTGGGCGTTAGTGGCCGAGGTCAGCCTTATCCCGGCCGCGATGTTGAGCTTTTCGCTCACTTTCAGTTCGTCGTTGGCGTAGGCGGCCAGCAGTAGCATCCTTCTCTTCTTTAGGTGTCTGGGTTTCATGACGGACCGCTCGTTGAGCGGGTCTATCTGTCCCGGGTTGTAGTAATGCCCCTCGGCGTCCGCGCCGTATGTTATGTGGTGAGGCCCCTCGTAGAGGTCGTAGTCGGCCTTGAACGTGGACTCGTCCATCCCGGCCTTCCACTCATAGTCCCTCACGTCCATCTCCCTCTGCTGTATGTAGTTGTATCTGGAGTATGTCAGCGTGTAGTTCGAGAAGAGGTTCGGGCTTATTATGTGGTTCCACCTGAGTGTGCCTGTCACGTTGCCCCACTTCTGGACGTTGTCTTGCGACAGTATGTTGCACTTGAACTTGTCGTGGCTCGTGTAGGCCGAGGCGTATAGCCTGTCGTCGGCCGATATGTTCCAGTTCGTCTTGAAACAGAAGTCGTAGAACCGCATGACGTCGTTGGCGTGCTTATACCCGTCGTCCACGAAGTCGACAATCTCGTTCACGAGGTCGCCATAGCCCATCCGCCCGGCTATCATTACGGACCCCACGCCTTTCACAATCGGGGTTTCCACCAACAGCCGCGACCCTATGGTGCCCGCGCTGCCTTCCATCGCGAATCTCTGGTTGTTGCCCTCCTTCATCCTTATGTCCGCCACGGCGGCAATCTTGCCTCCGAACTTCGGCGTGTAGCCGCTCTTGTAGAAGTCTATGCGCTGTATGGCGTCGGGGTTGAAAGCCGAGAAGAGGCCTATGGTGTGCGACGGGTTGTACACTGTGGCCTCGTCTATCAGTATCATGTTCTGGTCGTGTGAACTGCCGCGGACCGACAGGTTGACGCTGCCGTCGGCCACCGAGGCCACGCCCGGCAGGCATTGCAGCGTCTTGAACGCGTCCGCCTCGCCGAACATCACGGCGTTGTTCTTTATCTCCATCCGGCCTATGCTGTGCTTGCTGAGCCTTGCCATGGCAAGCTCGGTGCGGAATGTGCTTTGTGACACTACTGTTACTTCGGCTATGTCCGCGCTCAGCGGGCTCATCCTCACGTCCAGTCGGTCGTCTTTGGCGTCTCTCGCCGCGCGCTTCTCCGTCTTGTAGCCTGTCGCCACGAAGTAGAGCGTGTCGGCCGTGGCCGTTATCGAGTAATAGCCGTATTCGTTCGTTTGCGCTGTGCCGCCGCCCGCCACGACGACCGTCCCGGGCAGGCTCTCGCCCGTTGCGGCCTCTTTCACGTAGCCGAAGACCTTCTGGCCACAGGTCGCCGTGCATGCGGCCATCATGGCAAGTGTCAATGTCAGTCTCATTCTTCTACTAAATATTCAGGGGTCAGTCTACCTTTCATCAGCACTCCCGCCGCCGCTATAAGCTGCCCCTGCACCCTCTCGCCGCTAAAGTTGCTCACGGCCGATGTCGGCGTCGGGCGGTACAGCCCTCCGTCGCTTGTCATCTGGGCCTCTATCGTGCCATAGTAATCGTAGTTCCGCTTGCTGATCGTGTACAGGGTGTAGCTGAATATCTCGCCCAGCTGAATGCCGGAGTAGGCTTCGTCTCCGGCCCCTATCCCCAGGGCTATCCTGATTCCCTCCATGTCGCTCCGCAAACCCTCGTCGCTTAGGCGCATTGCGTAGAGGAAGTGCATGTCGTGGGCGTCGCGCGGAAACCACATGCCCCTGAAAAGGTAATAGTTCGTCTCGTCGGGCGCGCTGTCCTCCATATAGAGTATGGGCGACCACAGCGTGTCGTCCTTCGTGTCATGCTGGAAGAACTTGATCCCGTTTACCTTAGGCGGCGCCACCATCTTCTCCGTGGCCGTGAATGTGCGGCCCTCCGCCGTCACTGTCACCGTGTATGTCCGCCCCGCCTCGAACTGGTGGCCACTTAGGCTGAATCGCCGACCAAGCCCTGTCTCGTCCTCGAAGTAGGCCGACCACCCGAGGTCGTCCTCAACCTTCACGCTCGCGCCCTCAATGGGTTCGGGATCCTCATTCCTGTGGAATTCCTTGAAATATATGTCGCCGCTCTTCCTGATGAACACGGTCTGTACTGAGTCGATGTCCACAAGCATGGCGTCAATGACTATCGTGCCCGACTGACCCTCCGTAATCACCGGGTACTCGTCCACGCAGCTGCACAAGCATACTGCTGCCACTCCGGCTGCTAATGATGCTATGTTATTCATTTATAGCTCTTTCTATTTCTTTCTCTATGTATGCCCTGTCTGTCGGGTATCTCAACGGGCGGTTGTTTATCAATATCATGGGAGTCCTGTCCACCCCGTTCGCCGACAGGTAGGCGAAGCTGCGCAGCTCCGTCTGGGATGTCGATGGCGAGTAATAGTCGTGGACGAACTTCTCCATGTCAAGCCCCAATGCTGCTGCCAGTCTCTCCGCCGCCTTGTCGTCTATCACGTCGTGTATTCGCATCAGCGTGTCGTGCATCGCCCAATAGGCATCCTGCAAACCCGCGGCCTCGGCCGCCAAAGTAGCGGGCCGGACAGAGTCCGAGAAACATATGTGGCGGAACTCCATCTTGTCTTTATATTTATCGTACAAGTCGCTGTATGCCAGGTGCATCGTCTGGCAAAGCCCGCAGTCGAAGTCCGATATGACGGTAAGTGTCGCCTTCGCCCCGATTATCCCTCTTGTGTGTGCCGATGCCGAGTCCGTCCTTACGGGTGGGGCGACGGGAGGCTTCAGGCCGATCTCTATTTCGTGTGCGGACGCAAGGCTGTCTATGATTAGAGTTCTCGCCCGCTCTGCGGATAGAGAATCACCCTTGTGCCTCTCAACGTAATTGGATATAAGCTCGCTGGCGGTCATGCCATTTCTCTTCGCCTCATCGTCAATTAGTCTGATGCCTATCAGTTCGCGGGTCGCTCTCATCCGGATGTCATATATGTCGCACAAGCTCTCATATATCTCCCTCTCGACGGCTTTGTCGACAACGTCGCCGTAGACCGGCTGCTCGTCGATGGTGGCCGCAATCCTGCGCTCGCTCCTGCCATTGCATGCGGCCGTCATCGCCACAAGCGTCAGCAAGGCAATAGGGTGGCATATATTTTGTCTCATTTTAGTACCGATAAAATCTTGCTAATCAACGCTTTCGTCCATCAGTACCCGCACTCACGGTAGTTGTCTCGTAGTTCCATAGCGAGCGTCCCGTCTTTATAAAGGAAAGCACCGTTCCAGTCGAAGATTATGTGGTAGGCCTCGTCCTCTTGCCCATTGTCGAACTTGAAGAATATCGAGTCTCTCTCCTCTCCCACCGCAATCCTGTACTCGCCCCTGCGCTCAGGCCGATGCGACAATTCGTGGTTCCCTTTGTTGAATATGAATCTTCCGTCGCCATGGAACTCCAGTCGCTCATATTCGGGGTCGCTTCCGCTGAGATTTTTGTATTCTCCAGAGACGCTCTTTCCCGTCCACACTCTTTCCTTTGGCACCGAGAGCCGCCCACGCATTTTTTCATGTTCATAAAGAGCCGTGTCTGTCCTCATTTCTTCGCACCTGTGCCAGTGGTAGATTTTTCTTCCGCTCGATTCGTCTGTCCTGTATATGACACAAGTCGTGTTTGGCTTGCCTCCGCTCCAGTACGTCTCTTTTGCGAATGTTAGCGTTTGCGCGCCATTCTCCGACGTGATGTCGAAATGGCATGCGTCGTCAGTCTCGTATCTGAATATGACAGAGTCGAAAGTCTCCTTGCCGTAATAGTCGTGGCTGAGATGCTTGTACGCTATCCCAGTCCCGTCACCGTTAAAGCTCAGGTAATAAGTTGTGTCACTGTGGTCGACAACCCTGTCGTCCCCCATCTTCGTCCCCCAGAAGTCTGTTCCGAGAATGTACCATACAGACTCCTGGCTCTCAATGCTTATGTCGCAAAAACGGGTGCTGCGGTCTTCTTCGTCGCACGATGTCACTGTGGCAAAGGCAAGAGCCGATGCTACTAAAGCGATAAGCCTTTTCATAAGTGTGTTCTGCTATTTTCTGGTCTTTATCTTCGCTATGAAGAAATCAGTGTTATCCGTCACTCTTATCACGCCAAGGTAGCATGATCCGTCCATCTCTTCACCTTCTTTCCCATCATATGTAACCGTTGCATGGTTCGCATTGTTCTTGTCCTCGTCGTCTGAGTGAACCTTGCCCTGGTTCTCGTCCCAGTCTTTTATATAGTTGAACATCCCGAAGACTCCGTAGTCGAAGCCAAGGTCGGGGTAGCCGTAATTGCTCGGCTGCGCAGTGAAGACGAACATTTGGTACTGTAGGTTGCCGTTGCCAACAAGCTTTGTTTTCCCGGTGAAACGACTGTATGTGTCCCTAACCTCTTCTCGTCCGAATTTGGTTAAGTAGATCGCCGATTCACATTTGGAATCCTCTGCGTCCATGTACCCATCTATGCGAGCCACTTTTTTGTAATTCGGGTCATCTATGAAATGGTTGTAATTCGAGAAGTTCATCACGCCGTAGTTGTCCTGCGTATTGTGGAACAACCGTGCCGGCACAAGGCAGAAGTACATTGTCAGGTTATGGTACGATATCCAGTCCCCCCCCCCTGTATCCTTTCGATGCCTTGTAGTTAGTGCGTTTGTCTTCGCTGTCGTAGTATATCCTCACCTCGTCGTACTTGCCGCAGGTCTTGTCTTTCACCACGCCCACCATCTGCTCCAGCGCGGTCGACTTGTTGACGCTTGCTTTGCGCTCAGTCGCAAGCCTCTCTCTCAGCATAGCGACGTACTCGTCAGTTGCGGTGGTTTCCACCTTTTCGCCCGTCTCGTCCCAGTCGGTGTACGTCCCGCAGCCGTAGGCCACTTTCTCTATCTGCTCCTCGCTGAAGTCGGAGCTCTCCGAGCTCACGATGTCGTCCTCCCTGTCGGATCAGGAGGTTAATGCTGTCACCGCCAAAGCCATAGCAAAGGCTGCTGCGGCATGTCTGAGTTGTTTCATAATGTATTAATTCGGTTCAGTTTGCGATGTTGTGCCGCCTTGTTTTTGCTATTGAGTTTCAGCCTGAGCGAAGGTGCATTGTAAATTGTTTTTTGAGAAGCTGTTTTGAAATAGGTGAAAATTATTGGTATATGATAGCTTAATTTA
>JBJEGU010000005.1:0-85875 GCA_051875415.1 Marinilabiliaceae bacterium | reverse complement strand
TATACGGATCATGCTTAACAAGATTATCTAATCATTTCAAAACAGCTTCTAAGTTAGCTAATGCTCCCATCACTTCCAAGAGAAGAACTCACAGAAAGCGACGAAAGCCTGCCGCCATAGACAGGCGGACGGGCTTTCGCATAATATTCGGTCTGGCTTGACTATCAGCCGACAGGCTTAGTCGAAAGCGGGGAGCTCAAACTCGTCGAGCGAGAGCGACTTGTTGCTGGCTGTGTAGGGGACGTACGTGATAAGGTATTTTGTGAGGGAGGTTAGCTTTGCGCCGACCGACACACTCTTCTTATCTGTAAACACGTAGAACTTGTCCTTATAGCCGAGGTACCAGTAACGCTCACCAAGGAATCCTATGACATCCTTTAAGTTAGACGGCTTAACAGATATTGCCGCTCCTGAGAGAGCTCCGTCTTCGAACATATACACAACCACGATATCATCATCGGCAGTGAAGATGAGAGACGCATCGTCCTCACTATCCAAGTTTCGTGTCTCCTTGCCCTTCACCTCGGACTTGGAGGCGCCCCAATTGAGGTAGGGTTCCGTGTATGTCAGATACTCGGGGACTACGGCAACAGGTACTGAGACAAACTTGCCTTGCGAGTCGGTAGCCTTGACAGCTGTCGCACCCACATGGAGGGCGGTGAGTTTGCCGCTGTCGTCAATCTTGGCGTAGTAGTCGTCCAAGACGCTCCAAGTGACCTGAGTATTGTCGCTCGCCTCAAGCTGCACCTCGTCGCCATGGCGGAAGGTGACAGACGAAGGGTTGACGGTGAAAGACTTCTCGTCGTCGCCATCGTCGTCGGAGCAGGCGGAGAAAGACATCACGGACAGCGCGAGAAGCGCATAGATGGAACTGATAGTTTTCATTTGTACGGTTTTGTTTTGTGAGAGCAAAGGTAGCCGCGCGCCACGCAAACTCCGTCCTCAAAACCGTCCATGGCATCCATGTGAGCCAAGCGGCCTAACTGACCTTCACCTCGGTGACCTCGCCCTGCGTCCGGTAGTTCCACTCATCGTTGCCACGGATGACCCTGTCGGCCTCAAGGACACAGCCTTTGCGAATGGAGTGGACGAAAGCGAGGTCGCCCGTAAGGAGGCTGCCGTTGTTGACATTGAGAACCCTCAGCGCATTGCCTCCGCCGTCCGTGCGCTCCACCTCAAAGACGACGTAGCGGTTGAGGTACCAGACGCTGACCTTTTGGCCCGGCGAGAGGCGATTGACGTAGACAGTGTCATCACGAAAGGCTATTTGGCTTTCATTCGTCAGGCGCCTGTTATAGTCGTCCCAATTGTCGGCACCGAGATATGCGGCAATGGTGTTGAGAGTCGACTTGGTAGCTTCGCGCGCGTCGCCGATATGCCCCATGAGCCTTTTGAGCGTGTTGACGCCAATGGGTCGACCGGTCTTTTCGAGGATGTCCTGGGCGAGGAAGTTGAAATCTTTCGCCTGCTCAAATCTCAGGTCGCATTTTTTGCGAATCTCTCTATTGACGATTTCACTAAGAACTTTCATACCGTAATCCTAATAAGAGTATAGTTATCGTCCCACTTGTCCGTCCGGCTATCGAGGAAACTCTCTAACTGTGCGCCATCAGATGGTAGCGTGGCGAGATCCGCCACATTGCGGTGCAGACCGTCAGAGCAGAGGATGACGGAGTCGCCAGACTTCAGCTCGGCATATGCCACCGACGGCTCGTCGGACACGGCACGCCCCATGACAGCCCGCAATACAACGGATGAAAATCTCGCCGCCTCTTCGGCAGTTAGGGAGCGAGTCCGCCTCCTCCGCAAATCGGCCACCATGGAATGGTCGACAGTCTGAACGGCGACATGGCCGTCCCTCACGACGCAGCCGCGGCTGTCGCCAAGCCAGGCGAAACACACCGCACGCTCCGAGACGACGGCTACCACGACCACCGCCCCCATATTCCTGACGCCCAAGGAGATGCGCTTAATCTCAACCATCTCGTTGGCATAGGCGAGGGCACTGCGCAGGACATCGTCAGGCGCACACTCGCCACCAGCCTCGCTGACATGCTCCACCACGGAGCGGGCGACGACCTCGGCCGCCACGTCGCCATAGGCGTAGCCCCCCATCCCGTCGGCCACCACAGCCACAAGGCGGTTATCCGGAAGCCTGTGGCACAGGAAAAAATCCTGATTTGATGGGCGGAGGCCGCAGCCTGAATAAGAGAAGATGTCCACAGGCATACGATTGATTTACTTTTCTTCCGAACGAGGAGGACGCATCGCGATACGCACGAGCAGCGAGGCGGCGGACTCACCTGCGGCCGAACCCGCCCAGACGTACGCCTCGCCAGAGGCAAGACCAGCGACATCGGACGGCGACAGACGCCGCAGCGGCTCAAGAGCCGTTTGCAGAGCTTCGAGCCACGACGGCTGGAGGAGCCTATGAAGAATCATGACAGAAGAGACCTCGACAACGGCCGTGGGCAAGGTTGCCGGAGAGTGGGAAGAGATGATTACCGACACGCCCTTACGCCTCACGTCATCAACAGCCGTGGCCAAAGAGGGCGCAAAGTCGGGACAAGACATATACTTGTTAGCCTCGGCGAAGGCCATGAGCTTGTTAATTCGCCCAGACGGGTTGGCTCGTGAGAAAATGCCCATCATGGCGACGAAGAGCGAGAGAGCGTCGGAATCGTCGATGAACTCGTCACACAAATCGACTATTACGAGTCGACCCGGTCGCAAGACGTCGGATACGGATGCGGACACGGAATCGTCGACATAGTCCGCCACTGAGTCAAGCCTCTGCATGAGCACTGTCTTGTGAGGCTGAGCAATGGAGGCGTCGGATTCGACAGCCTTCTCTATCTCTGCCAGTGTCATATTTCGCCTGCATGCCTTAAGCACTTGACGCACCTGCTTGGCGTAGGCGGAGTCGGAACCTTTCGCACCCAAAACCCACATCCAGTCATCCACGCCGAGTTCCTTGCTTGCGAGAGTCAGGGGGCGGACTTCGAGTCCGGGATAGTCTCCCCGGCGCGACTCTACAAGGTTCTTGGGTGTGAGGAGGACAACATCCGACAGTCCGACGGGATTCATAGAAAATTCAGCTCGGAGCCTTGCGACCTGCGCGGCATCGGCATTGGGCGACAGCATAGAGACGAAAGGCGGAACTGAATCGGGGTCGGGACTGAAACTGAAGACCACGCCGGCGAGAGGGGCGGGCTGCGCACAAGCGGGCTGGAGAGCCGACTCGACGATGGCAGCGAACGAGCCATCGACACCCGAGTTGCGGACACCAAAGAGGCTAATGGCATTGCCTGAGCTGAGGTCGAGGCCAGCCAATGCGCCGCCATCACTTACGACACGCCCCACAACGGCGAACTGCGGCGAGACGCAAGCCGAGCCGCCGAGCATAAGCCCGCACTGCGGACTTTCGGCACGACTCTCATGCCCGAGAGAAGTACCAACAGGCGACTCAGAAGCCACTGGCGCAGGGGCGACCTGCGTTTCCGGAATGGAAGGGACGGCAATTGCAGCAATCGGATTGGCAGGTTCGGGCTCGATAGCCGCAGCAGAAGCCGCAGCCTTTGCTTTGCGCTCAATATCAGCCATGCGGAAGTCGACCAGTTCGCCAAGTTTATGGTCGAAGAGGTCATACAGACTGGGCACGGTCTCGACGATGCTGGCAGAAGCTTCGGCATCGTCGCTCAACAAATCGCACAGGGCGGGCATTCCGAAAGAAAAGAAATGCCCATCGCCAACCGGCGCATGCCCTACCCTCTCAATCTGACCGCTGTTAAAAGCCAACGCTATTTTGCTGAAACTAAGAGAGTAGCCATCATCGAGGCTGTCGACCATATCGAGATACAAATCCGCGACATCCTTGTTTATGAGGTCGAAACGAATGGCGCGCGACAGGTAGAACGAGAGGAGATCCGACACGGTCAAGCAGTTGACCTCTCCGCCCAGTTGCTCCGGCGCATCGCCAGCGGCGAAGAGGGAATGAAGAGCTGCGACAGCTCCGTCCAACCGCTCGGGCATCCCCGCCCAGACCTTATTGGCCTCCGAGGCGCATTTGCCACAACGCGCATCGATGACTGTAAGATGGACATGCCTCGACATGGGGGTCATATTGACCAGCAGCATATTCGCCACCGGCTCATCGGCGGGGAAAAGGCTCTCGTGGAGGTTGAGCGGAATGAGGAAAGCCTCATCGAGCACTGACATCCGTTGGAGCAGCCGTTTGGCGAGGGCGAGGGGGATAGGAAGGGCACATCTGCCATCCTCTTCATCCTCACCCGACGGGAAAAGCGCAGAGGCGCTGACAGCCCTCACATCGTCAATGAGCGCATAGCCTTCGCTCGAGCCAAGTTCAAGCCCCGCACGACTCGCATCGGAGCGCAGCACGCTCATAATCTCGTCCTCTGCTCTCGACGAGAGGAAAGACGACGGCCTGAATGTGCCCCCCCCTGGCGCGAAGTCGAGCAAATAGGGCATCCCTACGTGGTCGGCATCGGGTTCGGAGGACTCGCCATCGTCGAGCCTGTCGAAGAACTCGGGACCCATATTCTTATCGAACGTGACTACCCAGTCGGAGACATCGTGCACCTTGTCGACAAGCATTGCCTCCCTGCCAGTCATGATGAGCGACGACGCGGGCAGACCGCTGCCTGGCGTAGAGCTTATCTGAGACGCGGCGAGCGACTGGAGCGACGCGAAGATTCCGACTTCGGAAGCGGCAGCCCCTGACAACGCACCTCTCACCTCCTTATTGGAGAAAAAGCGATCCCAGATAAACGAGCTGCTGTTGCCACGGGCTGATGACAGTCCGCGGCAGAGCGCGCCATTGAGGAAGAACGAGCGCCGCTCCCTGCCGGGCGAGACTATAGCCACCTTAGTCCGGAACGGATTGACCAGAAATGACATGTGAGCCGGGTAATCGGCCGGCCTTTCAATGAAATCGTCTATGAGGTTGACAGAGAAGCGCAACTTAGGTTGCAAGGCGAAGGGCGCGGCCTGCTCCGACACTGGCGACTCGGGGTCGACGAGATAGCGGAAGGCTGCGCCTGGCTTAACGAATGACTCGGCCGAGAAAAGCCTCACCTCGTAGGACAGTCCGCTGCCGCAATCCTCCTGCAAACCGACGAGAGCGTCGGCGAAGACACCGCCGTCGCCCGCATTGAAAATGTTGAAGACGAGCTTATCGGCATACGGGTGAGCCGCGACATACCTTTTAATTTGCTCCGCCACGAGGTCGGCATCCATATCGCTGTCGAAGCAAGTCCTCCGCCCGACATTGAGCAGCGAGCCGACATAAGCCATTATCTGCCTACTGTCGGAGTAGGACGACTCAGCCAGCCAATCGTCCGCGAGGGTATAGCCCCCCCACCCGAAGGCCACCTCGCCAGAATACTTGAACAAGCGGCCGCGCTGCGTGCAATCGGCGAGGACAAGCGGTGCCACGTCGGGCGGCAGACCGCCACGGAAGAGCGAGGCGAGCCTGTTTTTCCACATACGCGCGGCAGAGGCACTTCCGCCAGCCGACCGGATGCGCCAATCGCTGAAAAGCTCGCACAGGCATACCGCCCAAGCGAGGCGCAGCGGATGAATTGGCGGGATGAGCCTGACTGGCATGCGCCGCCCGTCTGGCATCTCGACTTCGAGGCTGACGATGTCGGCGTTGAGCAGAGCTGCCGTGGCGGCCGGCTCGTCAGCTGCCGTGGCGGCCTCGCTAAGCCAAGCGTCGTAGGCGGCGAGGTATTCCCTCACGAGGTCGATGTTGGCCCACACGTCGAAAGTGCAGAAAAGCCCTTCATCTTCGCCCACCGAACCCCGAATAAGCGAGAAGAGCTTTTTGCGCAACTCGCAGAGCCTGAGATATGAGCCTTCACCACTCTCTATGCCGTGGAAATTGAGGTCGAGAAGCTCCGCCATATGCTTGTCGGCCGACAAGGCGGCTGAGACGCGGCCTACACTTCCCGGCGCGGAGTAGAAACACTTTTCGAGTCCCTTTAGTTTGCACGGGACGGACAACTTATAGTAGGATGAGGTCCCGAAATCGAACTGGATGGTGTCGCATGGCCTTCCGCCAGCCCAAGAATTGATGTTGGCCGTCTCATCGCCTGGGGCCTCAGCGCCTTTGCTGAGGAACTGGATGTCGCGGTCGATTTGCGCGAGGAAGAGGGCATCGGCCCAATTGCGCTTGGCGGGCGAGCCGAGCTCAATATCGTCGTCGCCCTTGATGATGGAGAATAGCTCAGTCTCGTTGGAAAAAAGCACCGACTCGCTCCTGCGGAAAGACTCCTTCTTCTCGGGGTCATCCTCGTGCATCTCCTGCCATTTTTGATCAACGCTATCAGACTTGAACGGGTTGTCGGACTTGAGAGGCAGCTTATTGGAGTCGAGCGCACGGACCCGGAGCAGATACTGGTCCTCCTCGATGCCTTCGTCGGCCTCGATGGAGACGGAGAGTTTTTGCTTAGCCTTACGCGATGGGCTGACAGGCACGTTCTTGACGAGACCTATCTCCTCGAAGTCGCGGAACTTGACGAGCGTCACCTCAAAAAAAGCTATTGCGGGCTCATCTTTGGGCGACGGATTGGCCGTGACCTCAACAGTCACTTTCCGTTTGGCCGGCTTCGAACGCCCCGTCTCGTCGGGAGCGGGGAACGCTAGCAGGAAGTCGCCGCAGGAATCGCGCACAAGCCCCTTCGTACGGTCGGCCCCGGCCTTAAGGGCTACCGACAACTTCACGGGAGTAGACTCCGAAGTGCACTCAATCGGCCAATGCGAAAGATTGAACTCCGGGTGGTTCTCATATATGTCGGCACACATGGCGAGCCGGTCTGCCTTAGTGGAGCCGATGAGGTAGCGCAGGATGTCGGACTGCAAGGACGTGTCGTCAATGCGGAGCGCGGCCACCCTCTCTGCAGGGGTGGTGGAGAAGTTGAACATCACGTCGGCGCACTGCTGGAGGTTGACGAGGAAACGCCTATTGGACTCCTCGGAGTCGACCGTGGCGAACTTGCTATCGGGCAACAAACCGAAAAGGAACAGCCCGTCGCCCCATGCTGTGGCGGCGTAGCCCTCTCCCTCGGCGAAGAGCAGGTAGTCGGCCATCTGGGCGGGGCTGGGTCCAAGGTACTGCCTTAGCAGGTTGGCAGTCCGGTCATAGAGGCTCTCGTTCACACTGCGCGCCGCCTCTTCGAGCCTTTCGAAAAAAGGCTTTACGAGCGATGCCGCATCGAGGACCTGGAATGTCGAGTCGCCGTACGAATCCTCAGCCGCCGTGCGGCTGTTGGCAGGGATGAGCGCAAGGAGCGCCTTCGACGAGTCGTTTCGCATCTCGATGAGCTTGGAGGCCCTGATGAACTCCCGCCCGGCCTCCTCGTCGGAGAGGATGAAGACCCCGACGTCCTTGTTGACAGCCCTCAGCAGCTCTACAATTTGGCGCAGGTCGCGCAGAGCGAGGCCGACGAGCTTTAGGCAGTGGCCAGGCGCGGCAGAGCGCAACAGAGGGGCATAAGTCTCGACCACGAACTGAGCGAACCTGGAAGAGAAGAGAGACTTGACGTCCGTCATGGCGAAAGAGTGTATTACAATTTGTATCGGGGTCTTATTCTTTGCAAAATGCAGGCGTCGCTCAGGTCGGTGTAGAAGCCAATCTGGCGAAGCCTATTCTTGAGAGCCTCAGCGTTCTCGGCGAAGGCCGCATAGGCGTCGATGCCGGCGCCAGCGAAGCGCGGCTCTTCGAGGCCGTTTATTATCAAGCCGTAGCGTTTGCGCAGGGCGAGCGTAAGGTCGGCGAGGGAAAGAGGCCTCGACTCGAATGAGCCATCGCCCTTGTCGTTGAGGACGAGCAGCTGGACGAGAGTCTCAAGGAGCTTTGCGCCAAGGACTCCGCGCCTCTTGCATGACCGCGTGCGTCCGTCGGCAATCAGCATCGACGGGGAGTTTTTCATAGCCACGGCATCGATGAACTGAATCAGGTACCTGTAGGCCGAATCGCCAAGGTTGGAGACTTCGAGCAGGTGGACAAGCTTGCCGAAATAGTCGTCGGGCTGGTAGAACTTCATAAGTTCATCGAAGTCGTCCGTGTCGAAACTGGTGTCGTCCTTCCCTTTCAGCCCCTCCCTGATGACTTCGAGCAGAGCCTGCGCCTTATTCTGGTCTGGGCCGTTTTTGATAACCGCGAGCGCCTGCTCGACCCCCGCCTCCCTTGGCAGATTTTTCTGCACGATGTCAATGGCATATGTGGCATTGATATAGGGGCGGAAACAATTGAAGAGCCGCTCGATGTCCTGACGAGCCATCTCGGCGATCTTACTGTCCTTATTCTCAGTAAGATCGACCACCATCGACCAGTCGTCCTCGACATTCGTTGTCCCCGCGGCGACCATCTTGGGCAGGAGCGTCACGACCCTCATGGTATAGATGGCGAGATGGAAGCCGCACAGAATCTTCAGATAGTCGATAAAGACGGCTCGCGGCAGCGCATCCTTGTAGGCCAGCAGTCGGCGGACATCATCGTTGAAGATGTCGGTCGCGCCCTTAAGGAGCGGCTTGATGTCGGACACGCTCTCATTGGCAGACTTGACCTCTTTGATACCGGAAGTCAGAAGCATGACGCCAGCCGTATCGACATCCTTAATGGCCTCTGGGTCAATATTCTTCCCGTTCCATCCCACGCTAAGGTACCGCTTGAGCGCGCTAAGCGTATCGGGCGAGGTCTTGAGCATGGCGTAGAGCTGGTCGGCGGTGTTGTAGTCGCGGCACTTCTTCTTGTTCTGGATCCGGAAACTGAGGATGTGGATGGGGCGGAGCGACGCCACGGACTCCTTGAGCCTCTTGCCCCTGTTGACCAGGTCGAGCAGCGAGCTGCGGAGCCAATCGCTCACGGCCTCAGGATATTCGGAAGCTCCGGAGATCCGCCCGTCGGCTTCGAGCTGCGCTATGTTCTTTCGGCAGATGCTCTCGATGGTCACATCCTCGCTATTTTTTATTTTGACTGGCGCGCCGTTAGCGTAGATGAGCATAAAGAGGTTGGTCAGCACCCTCTCAAGCGTAACCATCTTGGCGTCGACAGCCAGAATCTGCGGATTGCGGAAAGCCACCGCGCCGGCCGTTATTTTGAAAATCATAATATAATCACTCGTCATTATCGCCGCCCACCGCAGGCAGTTCGGCAAGTTGCAGCGGTTTGAAACTTATGTTTCGGTCATCGTCAATCGCGACGACGAAGAACTTCTCGTTATCCCTCGTCACGAGCAGTTCGGAGTAGGCTCGGCTCTCAAGCATATTCTTGAAGATCTGGAGTTCGAGAAACCTGCCGCTGAAGTCGGCGGCGGAAGGGCAGTAGCCGTCGCGGATGAAATTGAGCATCTCGAAAAGGTCGAGCGATATGGAGAGGCGGATATCCTTGTCGGTCTTATGACGGAACGTGAGGCTGTCGCTCTCAGTCTCGACATATGCGCCCACATCGTCCGCCCTTTCGGCGAACAGTTCAAACTCGCTAAGCGGGAACATCCTGTAGCTCTGGGCTATTGGGTCCTTAACCCTCGTATCGGACAAGAGCATGTAGGAGTCGGACAGGCGTTCGTTGTCGCACCCCTCGCTGGCCGAGATGGCCATAGCTATCGACTTCTTGATCTCATCCTGCCGCTTCCCGTTGTTGAGAGAATCGTAAAAACGCACGGCGTAGCGGCTTGGCAGCCTCCTCTTGAAAGAGGCCTCGCCCCGCACTTCGCTCCCCTCAAAATAGAGGTTGCGGATGAGGGATTTGAGCCTGAATTTCAGTGCTTCGCTGTCCGATTCGTCGACGGCAGTGCCGAGTACATCCTCGGCCGATTGTAGTCTGGTAGGGAAGGAGAGGTAGTCGGCTTGGTCGATGGTGCGGAAGAACAACTTGCTGTCGACAGACGGGACGGGGACTGCGGCGATGTCGGACAGGCGGAGAAGCGCGACGAGCCTGTCGGCAGAGCCGAGCGGCGGAAGATCAGGCACTGCCGACACTGGAGTCGGAGCCGTTATATTGAAATAATAGTACTGCCGGTAGATCTTGTCGCCCCCCTCTTGCCGCTCACAGATATCGACGAGCTTCCTGACCTCGTCGCAAGAGCAGTCGCGCGTAAGCATAAAAGCAATGAGGGAACGCAGGTCGCGCATGGTGACGTGCAGCTCCTTCTTGTACGAGACGCAGCGGAGCAGCCATTCGAGCCTCTCCGCCACCTCGCGTCCGGAAGCCGCATCGGCGAACGTATCGACGTTATATTTAATAAAGCACTTCGCCGCAATGTCGCACTTCTCGCAGCACGCCCAGAGGCCCCGATCCGAAATCTTGCCAAGCTGCCTTGCGAGAAGGCTGCCCTCCTTGCCATTGCTCGCCGTGACCGACCTCTTGTTGAGATTGATGACCATAAGGCCAGGCACGAAGCCAGCCTCCGTCTCGGAGAAGAAATAGTTTTCGACATTCTCACGGAGCGTCTTCAACTCGGGCTGGTTGGAGAGGAAGTCGACGAGCCTTCCCTCATTGATGGCTATTATGCGGCCCTCAGGCGCCTTGCTGAAATCGGGGAGGGACATGAACGGAGCGAAGAACCGCCTGAGGACCTCGTCGTTGTCCGTCGACCTCTCGTCTTGCGAGCCGTCGTAGTTGCTCTCGAAGCGGAGACCTTTGATGTGGAACTCGGAGCCGTTGCCCGTCGGGAGCTGCCGCGCATTGCCGTCTGTCATCTCGATTTGGCGGATGAAGGCCGTCTTGCCGTCACCAGCGTTACCGGTGATGATTATGAGCTTGTACTTGAGGTTGAGGATGTCGGGCTTCAGCGCGGCGTCGAGGCGGGTCTCGATGTAAGTGAGGGCATCGAGCTTGGCGGCCTTGCCCGGCTTCAGCGCGGCTCTTGTGCCGCCATTGCCGTGCCGGCTCTGGCTGTAAAGGCTATTGAGGTAGTCGACCGTGGGCATGAGATCGTCGGCCGCTGCGTGCTTCTCGGGCTGCGCTGCGACACCATCCTCGCCGATGAGGAGAAGGGCGTCGCGCATGGCCCGCGCACTGGCGAACCGGGCATCCTTGCCGGTCATAATCGCCCTCATCACGAATTGGGCGAAAGGCTCGGAGACGGTCGGCGCGAGTTGGCGCACGTCGGTCGGCTGCGCAGCCATCACCGGCCTGCGGGTCGCTCCCCAAGGGTGGGCATGGGTGAGCAGCTCATATATGGTCACGCCGAGCGCGAACGTGTCGGCCGACGCATCCCAAGCCACGTGCCGCCCGTCGGTGACGAGATCCGGCGCAATGTAGGGGAGCGTCCCGGCGAAAGAGTTGTCGTCGCTCAGAGCCGATATATTGAAGTCGATGAGGACGAAGCGTCCGCTCTTGTCAAAGAAGATGTTGTCGGGCTTTATGTCGCGGTGGAAGACGGGCCGCTGCCTGTCCTGCATATAGACAAGCGCGTCGAGAATCTGCGCCGCCATGCGGTAAACATCGGCCAGTGGCAGCCAACGGTTGTAGCCGGCGTAGGCTTCGAGGCTGTCGCCGGAGAGCAGCTCCATGGCCGTGTAGAAAAGATCCTGGTTTGAGATCCCGTTGTAGACATACCTGACGATATTCCCGTGTTTGAGATCGCGGAGGGCGTCGAACTCAGTCCTCGCCTCGCTTGTAGATGTCCCTCTCTTGAAAACCTTGACCGCGTAGAACCTGCCGTTGACCATATGCTTGGCACGGAACACACGGCTGAAGCCGCCATGCCCGATCTCCTCATAGATTGTGTAGTCGTTGGTCAGGGCGTCGCCCGGCTTGAGATCCTCAAGGTTGACGATTGGCGCGGCTGGCACTATTATGGAATGCGTCGGGTCGGCCGTCGCCTGACTTACGCTCTTGTCTATGAAGGCTAAGATTTCACGGGCGTCGACCCAACGTTGCTCCGTATCGGCGACAACAGTGTTGGACACGAGGGTGTCGACCCACTTTGGCACCTCCTTCACCACGGCGGAAGGCATAAGGTCGCCGGGCAAGGAACCTCCCATCTCATTGAGAAAAGAGAATGTCGACGAGAATGGCAGCTTGCCGACAAACATCTCGTAGACCACGACACCGAGCGAGTATATGTCAGAGGCGAACATATCGTCGCCTTTGGCGACCTCCGGGGCTACGTATGGCGACATTTGGTAGTCGGAGACCAGAGAGTGCACGGTAAAGCGAGTATCCCCATCATGCTCAGCGAACCATGCGCAGCTGAAATTTGCGAGGACTGCGGAACCGTCGTTCGTCACGAAGATGTTGGCCGGCGACACATCGCGGTGGATTACCCCGGCATCGTGAGCCGCAACGAGGGCGGAGGCAATGTCGCTGACTATCCGTGCCTTCTCAACATCAGTCAGGCTGCGCCTCTTCTTTATCGTCGCCGCGAGTGACATGTCGTCGAGCACCTTGCTCTTCTCGTAGTAATAGAACTCGTCGGTGCTGAACTCGGCAGGCAACACATGGGTGCAGAAGCCAAGCTTTCCGAGCGCGGTCCGAGCGTTCTCAGCCTTCTTTCGGAAAGAAAGGAGTTTATCGGCAGAGAGCCCGAAGTGTTCAAGAGGATAAGCCCGGACGCGGTATTTGGAGCCATTCAAGCCTCCATCGGAGCACAGGTACTCACTGTAATCCTCGCACTCGTCCAACACGCTGTCTATTTTCATCCCAAGAACCATGGTTCTTCGGACTTTGCTCAGTGACTCAAAGCCGGACAGGAAATCCACAATGTCTTTCCGCATTGGCTCTATGGACCCAGGGTTCTTCTGCACGAACGCAGGGTCTGTAAGCCGCCGAATCAACGAATCGTTGAGAAGGAAAGTGGACTGAAAGCACTGTGAATAGGGATCGAGGCCAGCCTTTGAAGCCTTAACATTCGAGAGCGTGAGGAGAGTAGCAACTCTCACCTTACCCCATTGCGGATCCCTGTCGGACAATATGGAATGTAGAACCTTTGACTTGTAGTTCGCACTCTTCAAAGGGCTGGGGACTGCACGCCCACCAAGATACCACAGGTTGTCGTCGCCTTCGACAGAGACGGAGTCTTTGTTCTCAATGTGAAAGATGGCGTGAGGCGCGACCACAAGCACATCGTACTCATATGGTTGCGAAATGACACCCGGCTTAACCTGCGCATACTCTCCATTAGGGATTATCTGGTAGTCGTCGGGCAGCCGTGATTTGAGAAATTCGACGAGTCTCCTCTCTCCATCGTTGACAAATGGGGCGACGTGAAAAGGTGGGGAAACAACTCCCATATGCTGAGATTGAATAACCTTATTATGATACATAGGACACACGAAAGGGAATGACCTAAAAGGCAATATTGGTGGCGAAAGTAGGTCACACCTCACACGGGAGAAATCCGGCATAATGGGGAATTGAATTTCGCCGTGCGTGTGATGATTTATTAACAAAGATAAGAAAAGAGGGGCAACGGAAGAAAGTGGACTTAGCGAATATGGAGACAATGGACAAGATGGACAGATTGGCGTAGCGGCGGCGGACGAACATGCCTGGGTATGAAAAAGAAAAAAGCCCGAAGCACAGGCTTCAGGCTTTGTAAGGAGTGATACCGGAGGGATTCGAACCCCCAATCTTCTGGGCCGTAACCAGAGGCATTATCCAATTGTGCTACGGTACCGAACCTTGAACCGAGTAAGAAGATTGCTCATCTCTTCCCGATTGCGATGCAAAGGTAGTGCTTTTTTTGATATGTGCGCAACCGCAGCCGTTTTTTTTCTCAAATAATCTTCATTTTAGATTTATGGGGTGAAAAGAGAGAACGAGTGACTATATTTGCAAGAGGGCTTACGGGGGTGGCATACCCAACGGATAATCAGACCATTAGTACACTCACGAAGCTTTACAGGACACATCGATAACACAAAAACAGAGAAAAGATGACATTAGAAGAGGCAATCAAGGCGCGCCACAGCGTAAGAAGTTACGACGGGCGGCCGCTGAGCTCGGAGTTGAAATCGGCGATTGAGGCACAGATTGCCGTGCTGAACGGCGCGAGCGGTTTGCACATGCAAATAGTAACCGACGAGCCGCGGGCGTTCAAGGGGTTCGCGTCGTACGGCAGTTTCAAGGGAGTGACAAATTACGTCGTCATGGCTGGCAAAAAGTCGGCCGACCTTGGGGAGAAAGCCGGGTATTATGGCGAGAAAATCGCATTGATGTGTCAGACGCTTGGACTGAACACGTGCTGGGTAGGTCTGACGTACAGGAAGGTGAAGGGCGCATTTGAGCTAGGCGAGGACGAGAAGGTGGTGTGCATGATAGCCGTGGGCTATGGCACGACCCAGGGAGCAGCGCACAAGGTGAAGAAGGCCAAGGACGTGAGCAACATCACGGACGCGTCGCCCGAATGGTTTCGCAGAGGCGTGGAGGCGGCATTGCTTGCCCCGACCGCTATTAACCAGCAGAAGTTCTACTTCGAGTTGAAGGACGGCAATAAGGTGCACGCATCGAAAAGATTCTCATTTGCGGGCTACGCCGACACCGACCTTGGCATAGCCAAACTGCACTTCGAGATAGGCGCCGGGAAGGAGAACTTCGAGTGGGCGTAGGCGGAAGAGCGAGATAACGCAAAAGCCCTTGGGGCTCTTTTCTGTCCCAAGGGCTTTTCGTTTGATAGGAGAATGAGAATCATCGGTACTCGATAGTGCGCCGAACCAACTTGTAGCCATGATATTCACGGCTATGTTCGGTAATGAAGCACTCTACCCAGTTGTTGTGAGAATCGTACTTTTTGTACTCATACTGCTTGCTGCTATCTTTCAAAAAGATATTAACAATCTCCTTAGCGGATTGACTCACCACATCGCCATTCTCGTCATACTTGTAATTGTAGTTGCCCAATTCATCAATCTTTGATTTGCGGCTCACGGGCTTGCCATACTTGTTACAGACAATGACATCCTCCCCCCGTTTCGCCCCGCGGCTTTCGTCGCGACCATTTTTATAATTAAAACTACACACGCTTGCGAGTCGCATAGTCATTCCATCCCTATTATATTCCACACGGAACTTCTCCGCTACTTCTCCCCCAAATATGGGCTTCACCAACACGCACTCCTTTACCTTGCCTCCTTCCGTTACCACATAGTCTCCGGTCTCGTCGCAGGTAATAGTATCCCCTATCATCTCGAACGAGTAAGCTTCACTGCCAGCATCGCCCTGAGCGTTCGGAGCGAAGGCTCCTGTGGAGATCTCGTAGGAACTCAGTATGCCATTCTTGTAGTCGAAAGAGAGTGTCCTCCGTTCATCCTCATAGATGTGCTGCTGCTCCTCCAGTTGATTGTCCGAGTTGAATTTGAACTTCGTAATTTCGAGCAACCCGCCTTTCTGCGCCTCGCCGAACTTGACCTCGCAGCAATAGACGGAGTCGACAATGCTCTTGACTTTACCGGTCACGTTGAAGTCGCCTGTGGTGTGCATGAGGCCGAAGAAAGTGTATTCGAGGCTCGCCTCGAGAGGCTTAGAATCGTCGCATGAAGTCAGCAACGCCACAGAAGCGACAGCCGTGGAGAAGACGAGTGAACGTAGTAATTTCATTTCTGGAGAATCTTAAAGTTTGACCGCGCTGCGAGGAAAGTGGCAACAGATGATATTTGCGCTGACACTCTCTCATTATTTCATTTCGCATCTAAGCTACGCCGAATCGCATAGCTACGCAACTGTTTGAGCCTTAATTTCTCAGATTGCAGAATTAATGCAGAGGTACACTCATATTCGAGAGTCAAGGGTGCTATTTTTTCCTCAGATAGGGGGGGGGACACACAGAAACGAGAGGCTGTGAAACAAAAAAAGGAGATAAACACCTGTCAAAAGTGTTTACCTCCCATATGATTATTCTTAAGAAAACTCCGCTATGCCGGGATGGGCGGGACTGGCTCATTGCCGTCGTCACCACCTGGCAGCTCGCTCAATTTCTTATTCTCGCGAGTGCACTTTCGGCAAAGGCCATAGATGTAGAGGGAATGGTGGGAGACTTGGAACTGCTCCTGAATGGCGGCCTTCTCTATGAGTCCGGAGATTTGCGTGTCCTGCACCTCGGAGACCGCGCCGCAAGCCAGACAAATGAGATGGTCGTGGGGCTTGGCGTCGTAAGCTCGCTCATACTGCGCCTGGTTCTTGCCAAACTGGTGTTTGAAGACAAGCCGGCACTCGAGGAGCAGCTCTATGGTGTTGTAGAGCGTGGCTCGACTTACGCGATAATTCTTCTCCTTCATGAAGGAGTAGAGTTCCTCGATATCGAAATGGCCTTGACGGCTGTATATCTCGTCGAGGATGGCGAAACGCTCAGGGGTTTTGCGATGTCCCTGAGCCTCGAGGTATTTCGTGAACAGCTCTTTTACTGTCTCTCTTATAGATTTCTTTTCCATGTTCTTTTATTAGCAGGCACAGATTAGATTGGATAAAAATAGCACTTTTTATCTATTCCACGAAAATAAATCAAGAATATTTTGGGGAATGCCGTCAAATTAGCACTTTACTGAGTAAATATCAACAAGTTAGCGGAGAGGAAGGAAACCGTGAATTGTCGTTGAGCCAAGATAGTGCGGCACAGCGCAAGCGAGGCCAGCAGAGATGGACGGACTCGGTTCAGGGAGCAGGAGCGGCAGGCTGGATCTGCCAGGGCTAAAAAAGGAAAGCCCGCAGGTAAACCTACGGGCTTTAAATTCGGAGTCGGGGTGACTGGATTCGAACCAGCGACAACACGCCCCCCAGACGTGTACTCTAACCGGGCTGAGCTACACCCCGAATCATTTCCTTGTCCTTAAGACGATGCAAAGGTAGCTATTTTTTCAATAGATGCAACTGCATAGGCTGATTTTATTCAGCTAAATGGAGAGAAAAAAAGAGTCCCGCCAAGGCTTGACGCCTTGACGGGACTCTTGCAATATCCTAATTGCTAATAAAGCTGCGATGGATAGAGCCTGCGGACTACATCATACCACCCATGCCGCCCATTCCTGGGGCTGCGGCGGGCATCTCGGGCTTATTCTCCTTCTCCTCGACGATGATGCACTCAGTGGTGAGGAACATACCGGCGATGGAAGCCGCATTTTCGAGGGCTACGCGGGTGACCTTAGCGGGGTCGATGACACCGGCCTCGAGAAGGTTCTCGAACTTGTCGGTGCGAGCGTTGTAGCCGTAGTCGCCCTTGCCCTCCTTAATCTTCTGGACAATGACTGCGCCCTCTTTTCCGCCGTTGAAGACAATCTGGCGGAGAGGCTCCTCGATGGCACGACGGACGATGTCGATACCAGTGGTCTCGTCGTCGTTATCGCCCTTGAGGCCTTCGAGAGCCTGGGTAGCGCGGATGTAGGTGACGCCGCCACCGGGCACGATTCCCTCCTCGACAGCCGCACGTGTTGCGCAGAGAGCGTCGTCGACGCGATCCTTCTTCTCTTTCATCTCGACCTCGGTAGCAGCACCGACGTAGAGAACTGCGACACCGCCAGCCAACTTGGCGAGGCGCTCCTGAAGCTTCTCGCGGTCGTAGTCGCTCTTGGTGTTGGCGATCTGAGCCTTAATCTGAGCTGCGCGCTCCTTGATGGCCTCCTTGTCGCCAAGACCGTTGACGATGGTCGTGTTGTCCTTGGTGATGGAGACCTTCTCGGCCTTGCCGAGCATAGGGAGATCGGCGTTCTCGAGCTTGAGGCCAGTTTCCTCGCTGATGACGGTGCCACCGGTGAGGATTGCGATATCCTGGAGCATCTCCTTGCGACGGTCGCCGAAGCCAGGGGCCTTGACGGCAGCCACTTTGAGAGAGCCGCGGAGACGGTTGACGACGAGCGTCGCAAGAGCCTCGCCATCGACATCCTCGGCGATGATGAGGAGAGGACGGCCGGTCTGGGCTGCCTTCTCGAGGATCGGGAGAAGATCCTTCATTGTGGAGATCTTCTTATCGTAGATGAGGATGAACGGCGAATCGAGGTTAGCGGCCATCTTCTCGGTATCGGTAACGAAGTATGGGGAGATGTAGCCACGGTCGAACTGCATGCCCTCGACAACGTCGACGTGGGTCTCAGTGCCTTTAGCCTCCTCGACAGTGATGACACCCTCCTTGCCGACCTTCTTCATGGCCTCGGCGATGAGCTTGCCAATCTCATTGTCATTGTTGGCGGAGATGGTCGCGACCTGCTCGATCTTCTCGTTAGAGTTGTCAATCTCCTGAGCCTGAGACTTGATGCTCTCGACGACCTTGGCTACGGCCTTGTCGATGCCGCGCTTGAGATCCATAGGGTTGGCGCCGGCAGTGACGTTCTTAATGCCAGTGTTGACGATGGCCTGAGCGAGGACGGTTGCGGTGGTGGTGCCATCGCCGGCATCGTCGCCGGTCTTAGAAGCGACCTCCTTGACCATCTGCGCGCCGAGGTTAGCATAAGGATCGGCAAGTTCGACCTCCTTTGCTACGGAGACGCCATCCTTGGTGATGTGGGGTGCGCCGAACTTACGCTCTATGACGACGTTGCGGCCTTTGGGGCCGAGAGTTACCTTGACGGCGTCGGCGAGCTCGTCGACACCTTTCTTGAGAAGCTCGCGAGCTTCGGTATTGAATTTTACGGACTTTGCCATAATGTTCTGAAAAATTAGAAATGATTAGAAGTAACAGGGACGGGCGAAAAAGCGAGAGCCGCCCTCCCCATCGGGGTCACTAAGCGACGTAGAGGACGTCGGACTGGTTGATGAGGAGGTAATCCTCGCCATCGATTTGAAGCTCGGTGCCAGAGTACTTGCCATAGAGGACGGTGTCGCCCACCTTAACCTCGACTGCCTCGTCCTTCTTGGCAGCTCCGACGAGAACCACTGTACCCTTGAGTGGTTTCTCCTTTGCGGAGTCGGGGATGATGATGCCGCTCGAAGTCTTCGTCTCAGCGGGAACGGGCTTAACCAGCACTTTGCCGGCCAGCACTTTACCTTTCAGTTCTGCCATTTCTGTATATTTTTTATCTATTATCAGAATTGAGTTGCGGCTGTCGACCTACCGGACGGCAGCCGCGTGAGGTATTGCACTATCTGTGCCAAAAGGCGCAAGGCGACATTTTGGCAGACGAACCCCCGCTGTTGTCACACGAATGGCAGATGCGGGGCAAAGCATGTCAGACATTGGCTCTATTCTCCAGAGGCAGAATCGGCCTCTGTGGGCGGCTGGGCGGAAGCGGACGAAGCGGGAGACTCGTCGCGCCGGCGGTGGAAAAGCCGCCTCCAATAGGAGCGGAAAAGCTCACGGAAAGAGTCGAACTCCTCCTGAAAAGACACTCCGACCCCCTGGGTTGTTGGCGAGGTCTCATAGATGATGTCGTTATTTGAGTGGGTGTAGGCTTTCGCCCTTACGTTGCCTCGCTTATTGAGCTTGACCTCGACATCGAAGTCGCCGATGAGCGTGCCATCGTCGGAGGAAGAGCCGGACGCGTCGCGCCCGTAGCCGATGTTGCCGCTTAGCAGCACCTTATTGTCGAACGCCTGGGTGGAGATGGCGACCTCATACTCCTCGTTGGAGACCTCGTCGCCCGGCCTGTAGTTAACCCCGATGCCTATGTTGCGGTCGTTGTTGGAGAACATGCTGCTCAGTTTATTACTGAGAAGCTCGGAGGCCGTCTGGCCGAGATAGTTCTGGCTCTGCCCACTTTGCTGTCCGGACTCCTGAAGCGCGTAGAACTGGCCCGAGGTGAGGAGCGCGAAGACCTGCCGGCTGACCTCCTCCTGCGTATTGACGTACTGGTCGAAGGCGTACTGGTTGAAGTTCTGAGAGGAGGGTATCTCGATTCCGAAACGGATATCGGGCTGCGTGAGTTTGCCGGAGAGGAAAATCTTGCACTTGACGGGGACGCGCCGCTTGAGGTCGGCACTGTTGTCATAGGACGTGCCGCTGACGAGGCTATAGATGGAGGCCTTGACAAGATAGGTGGCGGCGATGTTGACCGTCGCGTCATACGGGCCGCCATCCCAGTAAATTGAGCTGCCCTTATCGATAGTGAACTGCTTATCGAAAACGCTGAAGGCGAAGTTATACGTTCCCTCCTCGATGGCATAGCTGCCATGCATGGCGAGAGCGCCCGTCCGCTCCACCTCAACGGTGAGGTCGCCAGAGCCTCGGCCAGAGAGCTGATTGCCAGTCTTGGGGTCGATGACGACCGAGAGCTTGGCATCGGGCGTGATGTGTAGCTTGAGAGTGGCCGTAGTGCCAGTGCCGAAGAAGTCGGCGGGGTCGCCAACTACGACGGGTTCGGAGTCGAAGTGGATGAAATCGGCGTTGCTGAGGTCGGACTTCGCATTTGGGGCGACAGTGAAGGAGGACGCCTTGTCGGTCTTGGCGTCGATAAAGACATTGATATTGCTCGTGCGCCCCCTGACGAGCATACGGCCGGAGCCGAAAATGTCGCCATAATAGGTGGGACTTTCACTGGAATTGGTCTGCAAGAGAGTCATATTGTCGACATCGAAGCCGAGGTCGATATCGAGGTCGGAGAACATATTGTGGCGGATGGAGCCATAGAATATGCCCTTTCGCCCATTGGCGTCGACGAAACGAATGTTATGGAAATCCATGGACGACGGGGAGAGCGAGAGCGAGTCGTTATCCTTAATATAATATGTGACATCGGTCTGCTTTACGCGGAACGAGTTATCATCATTCATTTTGAGTTCCGAAACAAGTTTCAGGTCCGACGTAGGGCCGAAGAGCGAGAGGGTGCCGCTTGTCGTGCCTCGCCAACTGTCTATGCAGTTATCGAGATAGAAATTGAGGAAACCTGCGGAAAGGCTGTCTATCTTGAACGGGATGAGCAGCTCATCGGACTTGAGGCAGTAGTAGCCATCGGCCACAGCCCTCTTGCGCCCGCCCGTAACTATGGCCAGGTCGAGCCTCATGGTGTCGGACTTCGCCTGGAAATCGGCAGACGCGTCGAAATGCTCGAGATTGTCGCCATCGACAAAGAAGCGGTCGATGCCCGCCCGCGCCGAGAAAGAGGGCGAACCGAGGAGCGCGCTCACGGCCATGCGCAGGGAAAGGTCGCCGGCGAGGCTGAACTTTGACGACGCGTCGGTATGAATGAGATCCTCCAATACTATGTTGTCGAGGCCGAGCCACAGCGTATCGGCGGGGCTGGCCGAGGCCGCGCCATAGGCGTGGACTGAGTGCGCGCCCGAAAATGCGCGGAAATTGCTGACATCGATGCGGTCGTCGGCGATGGACACGCGGCACGAATCGACAGTCCATGAGCCATCGGCCAGAGGCAACGACGAGCGGTCGACGCCTACGTGCCACACCTTACGCCCATCGGGAGCCCTCGCCACCATTGCCTCCATACTCAGAAGCCCTTGGGCGTCGCCGACCTTCGATTCCCCACCCCACTGGACGTCGGACGTAACCTTGTCATGCTCAGCCGTGGCATCGATACGGAGATCGGGCATAGAGCCAAGGAAAGGGACATTGGCGCCATCGGCCTGCAACGAGATATTGACGCGCCCCGCATTGCCAACCACCGATGCGCACAACCTGTCGCAAGAGAAACCGGAATAGGCCAGACGGCGAGTCTGGACTTGCGCCCACGACATATTGCCACGCGAATCGACCCGCCCTCGGAAGGTGACCGAGTCCGGCAAATGGAGCTGAGGGGCGAAAGCCCGTACGAGACGGTCAATGCCAAACAGCTGCGCCTCGAAATCGGCATGCTGGCCTGCGGGGCGGCTTGGCGCGCGCCTGTCAGAAGCCGTGAAGAGGGTCGGCATAACGAGACTCGCCTGGGTTCGGAACTCCCGACCGATGCCTGCCAAATCGAAATCGCCCGAAGCAGTGATACGGGCGACGTCGGACACGAGCGAAAGCCGCCGGAGGCCGTCGTCATCAGAGCCGAGGTCGGCTGTAAGGATGTCGACCGTCACTTGGTCGGTATCGGAATTAAGATAGAGGTCGGAAAGGAGCAAACTTGAGGTCGAAGTTCGCAAATCGGTGCCTACGGTCTCCACACGAGCCTTGAAACCCAGCAGCCTATCGGGCGAAACGACGCCAGGAACGAGAACTCCCAGCCGCACAGAATCGGCACGAGCAGTGACGGCCACGTAAGGCGCCACGCCGCTCCACTGTGACTCGGCAATAAGAGTCAACCGCCCCAGACGGTCGTCCACCTTCAGGCTGCCGTCGAAGCCACGGGAATCGACCACCCCGTCGAAACGCACGCCGCCCAATGAGATGTTGCCGACCTCGACCCTATCCACGTCCCCGTTGACCGTCGCATAGCGTAAAAAGCCGCCATCGTCACCTGGGCGACCCAACCGTCCGCTCGCCGCCGCATGTGACACAAGCCGGCTCAACGGTCCGCACACAGGCGCGTGAGGCGCGAGATCGGTATCGAATTGAATGTTGAAATCGGACGTGTGCCAACCATCGGAGGACGAGGCATTGGCGTAGAGCCTCATCTTCCCCGACTCCGAGTCCACATTGAAGCCTGCCGAGGCGTCGGTAGCGGTAGCCGTAAGAGAGCAGTCGAAAGGAAAGGCAGGCAAACTGGGCCAAACGCCATCGGGGTCGGCAAGAACTTTGATATCGGCGAGAGAGAGCCACCCGGTGATAGACATATTCGCCCTCTCGAAACGGAGACGGCCATCGTCGCGCAGCACTTTTGCCACACCGTGGGCCGCAAGGTTTGACGACTCACCTACAGACAGGCGCAAATGATTGATGCTGAGTTTATCAGACTCGAACGAGGCCCTCAACGACATAGCGGCAGCTGGCACAGGTCGACCGAACGCATGCGTCGCGGTGCGTCCACCAAGGCTTGCCTTGGGGATGTCGACAATGGCCATTTGCAGTCCGGCGGAGTCGACGACGGCCACGGCGGTATCGAGGTTTGCGGCGCAATCGCCAAAAGAGAGGCGTGCGGAACCGACACTGACGGTATCGCCACTGAGGACGAAGTCGCCACTGAGGGACAGATGGGCATTGAGGGAGGGGTAGAAAAAAGAGAAATCGGTGATAGAGCATCCACAGCCGACCTCATTCTTGCTCAGGCGTGAGGCGTCGAGCGACATGTTTTCGAGAACGACGGGGGCGGAAGAGCCATTGTCGCACCTCACCTCGCACCGTTGCGCCTTAATCCGTCGGATGGAGAAATTGGAGGAAGAGCCGTCGGACTCTTGGTCGTTAGCGGAGGCCAAGGCCGCAATATTGAGTCCGCCATCGGGCTTTCGGGCAACCAGAAGAGACACGCTATCGGCCTGCACCTCACGGAGACTGAAACTGCCACCGATGAGAGAGAAGACCGAGACATCGGCCATAACGCGGCGCGCGCTAATCATCGGCAGCGAGTCGGCATCGGAGACGACGACACCAGCCACCTCGAGAGTGGAGAAAGGAATAAAACGCAGCCTCTCGATGTCCACCGGCACACCAAACGCGTCGGCCAGCCCCGCCGCCACCCTTCGAGCCGCAAACCTCTGCGCGGCAGGGATCTGCGTAACGCCGAAAGCCGCGAGGAGGACAAACATCGTCACGAGCAGCAAGGCCCAAATAGCAGTAACGATTTTTTTTATATATTTGCTCATTGAACGGGTCGGGACTGGCAAACAAGAGCAAAAGTAGCTAAAAATAAACAGACTGCGACCGACCACGACTTAAGCAAGAGAAAAGAATGTCGACATTGATATTAGGGATAGAGTCGTCGTGTGACGACACGTCGGCGGCCGTCCTTTCTGACGGGCGAGTCCTTTCGAACGTCACGGCAAGTCAGGCTGTCCACTTGAGGTACGGAGGCGTGGTTCCCGAGCTTGCATCGCGCGCTCACGAGCAGAACATAATTCCCGTTGTAGACAAGGCTCTTGGCGACGCTGGCGTCACGGCCGACCAGCTTGACGCGGTAGCCTTCACGCGCGGGCCAGGGCTTATGGGCTCACTTCTTGTGGGCGTGTCGTTCGCCAAAGGTTTCGCTCTTGCCCTTGGCAAACCTATAATAGAGGTCAACCACTTGCAGGCGCACGTCTCAGCGCATTTCATCATTGAGGAGGGCAAAGAGCTGCCCAAGTTCCCGTTTCTCTGCCTGCTCGTCTCTGGCGGCAACAGCCAGATTCTGCTCGTCAAGGACTACATGGATATGGAAATCGTAGGCCAGACGATAGACGACGCGGCGGGCGAGGCGTTCGACAAATGCGCCAAAGTGATGGGGCTTGGCTATCCCGGCGGCCCCGTCATAAACAAGCTGGCCAACGAGGGCGACCCGAAGGCGTTCACGTTCGCCAAGCCCCACATAGCGGGTTATGACTACAGCTTCAGCGGCCTCAAGACATCGTTTCTCTACACTCTGCGCGACGAGTTGAAGAAAGACCCCGACTTCATTGAGAAGAACAAGGCCGACTTGTGCGCGTCGCTCCAGCACACCGTAATAGACATCCTGATGAAGAACCTCATAAGGGCGGCCAACGACATGGGCATTACGACCGTGGCAGTGGCGGGTGGCGTATCGGCCAACAGCGGGCTGCGTGACGCCTTTGAGAAGTTGCACACGAGCCGCGGGTGGAACGTGTTCGTGCCCAAGTTCTCATACACGACGGACAACGCCGCCATGGTGGCATCGGCCGGATACCGGAAGTTCCAGAGGGGAATGTTCGCGACAATGGACGCCGCCCCGTTCTCACGTACGGTGATTTAGCTTAGCCATCTCTCAAAAAGACATAATAATCGGCCCGCCCGGACACCCCGGGCGGGTCCTTTTTTTGACCGGCCACGTGACTATGGCTCAGCCTTTTTGCACACATATCCCACCCAGAGTGCGGAGACGCATGGAGAAGCGGCATTGGAGGGAAGATTGCGAACGCGATGTCAGGAGATGAAGATTGACGCGGCAGTTTTTGCAGCACCCCAAAAATTTGCGAATGCTGATTTATCTCACGAAATTTGGGAGTCGGAGCTATGAAGACTCCAAAATAAATTGCAAATGAACGAGATAACCCCAACGGCCAAGTTCCGGATGACGGACAGGTATGTGATGGCGCACGTCGGGACAGAGGCCGTGCTTGCGCCGGTGTCGGCCTCGACGGCCGACATGAGCAAGATAACGTCGGTCAACAGCACAGGAGCTGAGATACTCGACATGCTGATGGCGGGGCATGACTTGGGCGGCACGGTCGCAAGACTTGTAGAGCTATATGGCGAAGAGAACCGCAAGGCCGTGGAACGCGACGCAATGGCGTTTGTAGGCAAGATGCTGAGCCAAGGCGTCATAGAAACCACGGAGTGACAGGGCGCACAACGACATTTACACCCATTGACTATGATTGCAAACTGCCTGACAGTAGAGATTGCGGGCATAACATTCCGATTCCATTGCCAGGAACGAGATTTGGACTGCGCACAACTCCGTCCGTTTGAGAAGAGAGGGGAGGAGTCCGACGACCAGGTGGACATAGAGGTCAGAAGCGAAGACAGCGTGGCGACCGATGTCGACGGGGAGGTGCTGTTCACGGCAAGGAAAGAAGCGACGACCGAAAACGAAGAGGCCGAGTGGGACTTGCTCCGCATCGCATCGACGGGCGAAGAGATGATAATCCAGCGCAGCGGCGCTACGCACAACATAAGGTGCGCAAGCATTAGATTCACAGCTCACAGGGCCACCCTGGCGATAACGCCCGTCAGAGACCCGGGCGGAGCCATCAACCCGTTGGCCTACCCCATTTTCAACATCTTCCTATCGCGAATCTTGTCATACAGGCATGGATTCCTTATCCACTCATCGGTAGTGAAAGACACTGACGGGCGCGGGTACCTGTTCACGGCTAAATCGGGTACTGGGAAGAGCACAATAGCCCATCTGTTTGAGGGCGAGGGGGCGACAATAGTAAACGACGACATGATTGCCGTGAGGACATCGCCCGCCCATAAAGGGAAAGCGACAGCCTACTCGATCCCGATGCCATATTACACCCAGCAGCCGCTGACAGCGGAACTCAGCGGCATCTTCTTCATAAGCCAGTCGCCCACAAACCGGATAGAGCGCCTAAGCGACGCGGAAGCCACGGCAAGGCTGCTCAGCAACATGATACATCAGCCATATGACAAAACGGCGACAGCCACAACCGTGGCCGACGCCATAAGATGCGCCACCTCCACCACGGGCTACGCTCTTGGCTTCAAGCCCGACGGGGAAGTCGTAGAGACAGTCCGCATGGTTATGCGGCAGAAGTGACGCACTGACTATGGGAAAAGAGACGGGCTATGGGCGGAACGGAGAGCGAATCCGCACACTTACGCGCGAAGCTCTAAGACGCGGGCTGAACGTAAGGACTGGCGCGACGGGCGTAAGCATGATTCCATACATCTGGCCCGGCTCTATGGTGACGATACGCCCATTGGCGGAGAGCGAAGAGCCAAGTGAAGGAGCGATAGTAGTAATAGACCGCGGGCCTGGCGATAACTTCACAATGCACCGACTGACGGGTCGGAGCGGAGACGCGTTCATAACCCGCGGAGACTCGAACCCAGGTTCGGACCAGCCAGTTGACAGGCGGGACGTGATAGGCGTCTTGACGCACACGGAGGGCAGGATTATCAAAAGGAGGCGGAGAATTTCCCCCGACGGTGGGGCATATTGGCGAATAATGAAGGCCATGTCGCCTTTTTCGTACGCGGTGAACGGCATCATAGCAAAGATCGCATTGCGCACGTGGCAAACGGTCGTCCACTTATTTTTCTGGAAGAGCAAGTGAAAGACATTGAGGTAATAGGGCGTTCGGTACGCACGGTATGGCAGTCGTCGCCACTGTGGGCCGCAGTGTCGGGAGTGTGCGTTGTGCTGAACGCGGTGCTGCCGCTCACACTTCTGTGGGCAATGGGGCGGATGGTCGACACCACACTTGCCGACATAGGCTCGGCGGGAGGGTTCTCGGTGATTGAGGTACTGCCGTCCGTGCTGACATTCGGCGTGGTCTTATTCGCCACATACGCCTTCGGCATAATAACCGACTGGTGCACGAGTGAACTTGGCGAGCGTATAAGAGGCCACATAGCCGAGGCAATACAGACCAAGATGTCCCAGGTCAGCTATCAGACGATGCAGAGCCCCCAGTTTCAGACTGACACCTTCAGGGCGGTCACGGGTTCGACAAGGAGACCCGTGGGGATATACTTCAGCGCGCTTGGCGCATTGGAGTCGCTACTCACTTTCCTGACCATGGGAGCATGGCTCGCAAGCGTAAGCTGGTGGCTACCACTGGTGGTACTCGCATCGGGCATACCCGTCATGGTCGTACGCCTATGGGACACACGGGAGGCGTATAGCCTGTACCGCGGACTTGCGGGCGACGAACGCAAGGCGCAATACTACAACAGCGTGCTCACTCAACCACAATATGCGCCCGAGGTTCGCCTCTTCGGCCTTGGCGAGTGGTTCAGACGCAAATACACCGCCCTACATGCCCAGACATCGTCGGCGCGCATAAGGCACGAGCGACGCAGCGCGATGAGGCAAATAGCCGCGTCGGGACTATCGGCCGCCGCCGTCATTGTGGTGTTCGTGGTCGTGATAGTAACATTGGCGGACGACGGCCACAGTGTTGGCGCGCTCGCCACGTGCCTTATGGCGATACGCAGGGCCGAGGCCGCAGTAACAAACCTGTCGCGGCGAACGATGAGCGTACACAGCCAAGGACTGTACGTCCGCCAACTAATTGAGTTTCTAAGCCTTGGCAATGAGTCGGAACGCAGAGCCGCTTTCCCGCGGAACTTCTCAAGAATAAACGTCGACAACGTATCGTTCAGCTACCCCGGCTCGAGCCGGAAGGCGCTGCACGGACTGACGCTCAGCATAGGGCGGGGAGAGGTGATAGGAATACGCGGAGGCAACGGCAGTGGCAAATCGACCCTCGCAAAGCTGCTGTGCGGCCTGCTGAAGCCAGACGAAGGGAGCGTCAACATTGACGGCACGGAACTGTCGGACATTGAGCAAGAAGAGGTGACGCGCCACATCTCGGCCGTGTTCCAAGACTTTATGGTGTACTGCGCCACGGCACGGGAGAACATTGAATTTGGCGACGGACGCGAAGAGTCGCCCGAACGGGTGCGTAAGGCAGCCCAGGCCGCCAACATCGACACGCTCATCGGCGGCCTGCCCGAAGGCTATGACACGGAGCTCGGCAACCAGTTCCCCGGGTCGGAGATGTTCAGCCGCGGAGAATGGCAGCGCCTCGCCCAAGCGAGGGTGTTCTACTCACACGCGGAGATAATAATACTCGACGAGGCCGCCAGCGCACTCGACCACGGCGCACGCCAGACGCTGGGAGCGAACATAGAGAGGCTGCGGCGAGAGGGGCGGACACTCATCATAGTGTCGCACCACAGCGAGACTTTGAGTCTGGCAGACAGGGTGATAGACCTTTAGCCCTTAGGCGTTTCCCTTATTGCCACCGAAGCCGAAGGGGATGGTCAGCTCCTGCTGCTCCTTAGGGTCGGAAATTTTGCCGAACTGACGCTCATAGTTCTCGACGTTCTGCGCGAGGAGCCCGAGCAGATTCTTGACATTGCCGGGGGTCATTATGACGCGCGACTTGACCGTAGGCTGCATGCCCGGCAACGCGCTGACGAAATCGATGACAAACTCATGGGGCGAATGGGCCACAGCGGCAATGTTGACATAGACACCAGAGGCCACGTCGGCACTGATGGCGATATTCATTTTCTTCTGCTGCTCTTCCTTGTCTTCCATATTCAATTAGCTATATTTATAGTGAAAACGGGCGACCGCACAAAGGAGCGACCGCCACGGAGTAAAGGTAGCAAAAAAAGCAGATAACGAAATGATGGACATAAACGAGCTGCGGCGCATCCGCCGCGAAGTATCGGATCTCGCCCGCAGGACGGGTCGCCACATATGGGGGCTACGCCAGCGCGAGAGCGTAAGGATAGAGGAGAAGGGACGCCACGACTTCGTGACGCAGATGGACAAGATGAGCGAGCGGATGCTCGTGGAGGAGCTGAGCCAAATAGTTCCCGAGGCCGGCTACATTGCAGAAGAGAAGACGCGCACGGACCGCGGTGCGCACCTTGACTGGATTGTCGACCCGATAGACGGCACGACAAACTTCATCCACGCCCAGCCGCCATTCGCCATAAGCATAGCCCTGATGGAGGACGGCGTGGTGACTGTCGGCGTGATATATGAGATGAGCCGTGACGAGCTTTTCGCGGCGGCACTTGGCGACGGGGCGACGCTTAACGGCGAGCCGATACACGTATCGGCCACACTACTGGACTCGGCTCTCGTGGCCACGGGCTTCCCATATTCGGAGTTCAGCTTGATAGACAACTATATGGCAGCCTTAGCGAGCGTGATGAGAGAGACGGCGGGAGTCAGGAGGCTCGGCTCGGCGGCCACGGACATGGCCTACGTGGCATGCGGTCGCTACGAGGCGTTTTTTGAGTATGACTTGAAACCGTATGACGTGGCAGCGGGATGCCTGCTCGTGACCGAGGCGGGCGGCAGGCTGTCGGACTTCAAGGACGGGAGCGACTACGTATTCGGCCGTCAGATGGTGGCGACGAACGCTGTCTGCGCCGAGGACTTCAGGCGTCTGATCCTGCCCAAATTCAACTGAGCCTCCAGAGCCGGCTGAAAGTCCTGAGACCGAGGGCGTAGAAACGCCATGGCATACAGAAGCGCCCGACCTCGGGAACGAGGCTCCAGGCGCGACCTGTTTTCAACACCGACCTCTTGCGTAAGGTCGGGCGGAGAGCACCGAAAAAGCCCCAGTGCGCCCTAATCACGGCCGAGCAGAAAGCGGGCTGCCCGCCAAGA
The DNA here is from genome assembly GCA_051875415.1 of Marinilabiliaceae bacterium. Taxonomy (GTDB): domain Bacteria; phylum Bacteroidota; class Bacteroidia; order Bacteroidales; family Marinilabiliaceae; genus W3P20-009. Next base: position 56,076 of record JBJEGU010000005.1, on the reverse strand, counting down.
AGGAATTTGACGCCCGCCGCGCCATCGAGTACAAGCCGGAGCAAGACGACGAGCCACCACGCCGCGCCGTTGTAGTTCTTGACGAGCATGGTGAGGTTGTTACGGAAGTTGAGATACGCCTTACGCGGGTTGGCGGAACTGAGCGTGGCGCCACCGAGGTGGAACACTTTGGCCCCACCGCCGCAGCACGCCACGATGCGCCAGCCCATGTTACGGAGCCTCCAGCAGAAGTCTATCTCCTCCATATGGGCGAAGAAATCGGCATCGAGGCCACCCGCCTTGCAATACAGCTCACGGCGGACCATAAGAGCCGCCCCGCTGACCCACAAGGTGTCGGCATCGGAATCGTACTGCCCGCTGTCGGCCTCCACGACATCCATCACGCGCCCGCGGCAGAACGGGTAGCCGAACCTGTCGATATAGCCTCCGGCCGCCCCCGCGTACTCGAACCTGTCGCGGCTCTTGTCATCGAGCAGCTTAGGGCCGCATGCGCCCACCGAACTGTCGGAGTCGAGCAGACGGACGAGAGGCTGGAGCCACCCTGCGGGCGTCGCGACATCGGAATTGAGGAGGACGACATAGTCATGGCCTAACTGCACAAGGGCTCGGTTGTAGCCCTCGGCGAAGCCGTAGTTCCGGTCGAGGGCGATGATGCCGACGGACGGGAACTCCGCCCTGAGCATGGCGACGCTGCCGTCGGTCGAGGCGTTGTCGGCCACAATGACATCCACGCCGCCGTCGGCCACGCTGTTGGCGATGACGGAGGGAAGGTAACGCCTCATAAGCTCCTTACCATTCCAGTTGAGGATGACGACCGCTGTTTTGCTCATATGTTACTGATATTCTATTGCCTAAAGGCGTAGCGAGTGTTTACGCGCCTGGCGCACACCCATTGGCGTTTGAAAGTTGTCGCCGCGAAGATAGGGAGTTTTTATCCAACAATATGGAATTGGAAAGCCGAGGCGGGGCGGATATGATGGTCTTCATATCCTCCCCGCCTTAGGCGTCACATGGTTTAGCATTCCCTACGCTCAGTTTTTACCGGGCTTCAACGGGCCATAGAAGAAAGAGGCAGTGGCACCACCGTCAATCAGGAAATCGGCACCAGTTATGAACGCCCCCCTGTCACTCATAAGCAGTTCGGCCACATTGGCGACCTCATCGGCCGTGCCAGGACGACCGGCAGGACACTTGGCGAACATATTCTTGTAGAAATCGCCCCGCAGCCCGTTGAACTCATCGAGAGCCAGCGGGGTGACTATGATGCCTGGGGATATGGAGTTCAACCTTGCCCCGCGCTCGCCCCATTTCACGGCTTCGGCCATAACACGCTTCACATTGCAGCGTTTCGCCATCTGGTAAGCGTGGAGCGTGTCGCGGATGTTGCCGACCTGGAGCATGTCTAACGAGAGAAGGCGCTCAGTGGGAGTAGTGGCAAGGAGTTCATCCTCATCGGGGGTGAGGGCTGGCATACGATGGCCCGACTGGCTGGAGATAGTGACTCCAGTCCCGCCCGCCGCTATTACCTTGCCAACCTCCTCCAGCAGAACGGCCGTGCCATAAAGATCCACTTTCAGGATGGCCTCTATCGTGGCCTGACTGGGCGACACGCCGGCGGCATTCACAAGTTTTGAGATTTCGCCATAACTCTGAGCCTCGGCGATGAGATTGAGGATGGACGCACGTGAAGACAAATCCATTTCCATAGGGACAGTATCGAAACCCGCCTCGTTCATCACCTTTGCCATGGCTTCCGCATTCGCCCTTTTCTTGTCACCGACCACGATTTTCATTCCGTAGCCCACTCGGCGGGCTATTGCCATGCCAATCTGGCCGGCTCCGGTCAAAATCATTACGTTTTTCATACTTTACACATCATAAGTTAGTCGAAGTCAACCTAATAACGCAGCATATGATTTTTCATTATGGACGCTATCGTCGCCGTCATATCACTTGATGACGCCGATTCTCGTTAGCCACGCTTCGACATCGCCGCGGGCGTTGGCTGAATTTGTGCCTTGCACGGCGAGACCTTGCAAAATGGCATTGTCGGGATAGTAGCTCCGCGCCAATCGCTCACAGTCGCCCAGTCCGCTGCCGGCATGGGTAGAAAAAGGCACTATGGTCTTGCCCGACAGGTCGTATGATTCGTAGAAAGTGCGGATGATCATCGGCATGGCGCCATGCCAGACAGGGCCACCGACGAAGAGGGTGTCATACTCATCGAGGTTCTCAATCGTGTTTTTGATTGCGGGACGGGCGTTATTGTCATATTCGTCACGGGCCAATGCGACCGCCTCCTGATAGTCGTCGGGGTAAGGAACAACGGGGACGAGTTCAAAAAGATCCCCGCCGGTCAAATCGGCGATATGGCCTGCGACCCTTGCCGTATTCCCCATTTCGAGCCATTGGTTGGGATAGTTATACCCTTTGCGCGAGAAGTAGACGACAAGCGTCCTCCCCGTCTGGCCAGCCCCATCGGCATTGCCGTCGGGAGACTCGGGCGTTTGGGCATCAGAGGCCACCTCCGCCGGATCGTCTTTGCCGCAAGACGCAAGTCCGAAAACGAGCAGAAGGCCTAACAGTGAAATCAGCACATGCTTCATATCTGACACGGTTTATTTGTTGGACTTTGTTTTACACGGCAAATATAGCCAGCCTGACGCTGAGGAATTTTACTCGGATTACGGGTTGAATAACCCAAATTGTGGTTTGAGCTTGATTGCCATCTCTACCGTATGGCGTCGCTTGCGGGGAGGGGGAAGTCACAAAGAGAGGCGGGGAACTTCCAGTTCACCGCCTCTCTGTAACCTGATTAATTCCCGCCTCCTAAAGGCTGACGGACTTGAAGAGATCCTTGAGCGAATTGTAGGTGTGCTTGGCCTCCTCACCCATCATCTTGCGGCTCACCCAACGGGCGTTGGTGATGCCCTCGTCGGCCTCGGGGGTCAACTTGGGCTTGCCCGGCACTGACATGGAGAACCATACGGTCTCCTTCAGCACCATCTTGCCGTCGACGGTGTAGGTGTGGTAGGTCTCGCCTATGCGGTCGATGACGTTGACGCCCTGCAGACCCGTCTCCTCCATCACCTCGCGCATGGCCGTCTCGACGGGGCCTTCGCCCGCCTCGGCCTTGCCCTTGGGCAGGTCGGCGTAGCCCTTGCGGTCGATGACGAGATACTCATCGTCGCCGTCGTGGATGACTCCGCCAGCCGCGTGGATGAGGGGGAAGAGCGAGAAGAAAGCCTTTTTGAGTGCGTTGACATCGTCGGCGAGGACGCAGGTGTCCGGCATCGACTCATCGGCCACAAACTTGTCGACGAGAGCGCGGAGCTGGTCGGCGTCCGTAAAGAACTCGACGGACTGGTAGCCGACAGTGGCGAAACTCATCGCATCGAGCTTGATGTGCCTGTCGTTAAAGAATATCTTCATCTGATGTGTCTCTAATGGTTTCGAAAAAAGGGAGAAGATGGCGCAAACCTTAGAACTCCGCGCGACCCGGTGTGCGCGGGAACGGAATCACGTCGCGGATATTGGCCATGCCGGTGACGAAGAGGATGAGCCTCTCGAAGCCGAGGCCGAAGCCGGAGTGGGGGCACGTGCCGTACTTGCGCGTGTCGAGATACCACCACATGTCCTTCATCGGGATATGCAGCTCCTCGATGCGCTCCATGAGCTTGCCGTAGTCGGACTCGCGCTCGGAGCCTCCGATAATCTCGCCGATGCGAGGGAAGAGGACATCCATGGCGCGGACAGTCTTACCGTCCTCGTTCTGCTTCATGTAGAACGCCTTGATCTCCTTCGGGTAGTCGGTGAGGATGACGGGCTTCTTAAAATGCTCCTCGACGAGGAAACGCTCGTGCTCCGAGGCAAGGTCGGCGCCCCAGAAGACGGGGAACTCGAATTTATGACCATTGGCGACGGCATCCTCAAGAATCTTGATACCCTCGGTGTAGGGGAGGCGGACGAAGTCGTGGGTGGTGACGAACTTGAGCCTCTCGATGAGCTCGCCGTCGATCATCTTGTTGAGGAACTCGAGGTCGTCCATGCAGTTGTCGAGCGCCCACTGGACGCAGAACTTGATGAACTCCTCGGCGAGGTCCATATTGTCCTTGATGTCGTAGAACGCCATCTCGGGTTCAATCATCCAGAACTCGGCGAGATGGCGCGGGGTGTTGGAGTTCTCGGCGCGGAATGTCGGGCCGAATGTGTATATGGCACCGAGCGCAGTGGCCGCTAGTTCGCCTTCGAGCTGGCCCGAGACCGTGAGGCTGGTGCGGCGGCCGAAGAAGTCCTGAGTGTAGTCGACCTTGCCGTCCTGCCCTTTGGGGAGGTTCTCAAGGTCGAGGGTCGTCACCTGAAACATCTGACCCGCGCCCTCGCAGTCGGAGCTTGTGATGAGCGGGGTGTGGAAATAGACGAAGCCGCGGTCGTGGAAGAACTTGTGGATGGCGAAGGCCATCTGGTTGCGGATGCGGAAGACGGCGCCGAACGTGTTGGTGCGCGGGCGGAGGTGAGCCGTGTCGCGGAGGAACTCCCACGTGTGGCCCTTCTTCTGGAGGGGGTAGGTGGCGTCGGCATCGCCGAGCACCTCGATGCTCTCGGCCTGGACCTCGACGCTCTGCCCCTTGCCTTGGCTGGCCACGAGCTGTCCTTTGACGCTGAGGCATGCGCCCGTCGTGATGCGCTTGAGGGTCTCCTCGTCGGTATTGGCAGGGTTGACCACGATTTGGAGATTGGCTATCGTGGAGCCGTCGTTCATTGCGACGAAGCTCACCTGCTTGCTATCTCGGCGGGTTCGGACCCAGCCCATTACCGTGACCTGCGTGCCTGTGGCGGCCTCGCGCATAATCTCAATGATTCTTTTTGGACGCATGATATTCAGAGTGTTGGTCTCGACGTTGCGAGACCCCGTATTGTTGTGTTACACAATAGGGCGGGCGCAGCCGTCCATCGTTATTTTGAGCAAATATAGTGATATGATGTGACAAAAAAGACGCAGGCTGCTTATAATTCACGTGAAAAGGTCGCAAAGGAATTAAACATTTTTAATTAGGGGGGGGGGGGTGAGAACGGCGAAGTTTAGCAAGTGGGCATGCAGATGGCGTTTCGCTTGATGTTATGGGGAGTTCGTCCGCACTGAGTGGGCGATTGTCGATTAAAGGGCGGGGTCAGACCATCAGAAAGTGACGCAACTGTTATATTCGCGCCTGCGAAACGATAACCTTTACATAATTTCTACGTAAATGCGGGTCGAAAAAGAAAAACATACCTATTTATAAACCATGAAGCAATACATTGCACTGGCATCAGCATTCGCTCTTGCGCTGACATTCACAGCCTGCCACGACGACGACGATGACGACGACAGCAAGGCCTACATCGCCGACTACACGACCATCAACCAAGTGTCTTACGTTCCTGGAGTCCAGAGCGCCGTAGGAAAGGCGGGACTTAACGCATTTATGCTGTCCGACGCAAACGGCTACACTGACGTGACCTGCTATATGGTCGCCGACACGACTGCGATAACCGAGAACATGCAGATGACCGAGGAGATGTTCGAAAACTTCTATGGCGGCATCTGCCCGACCGCGTTTAAAGCTGACGATGAGAGCTACGACTACTTCCGCCCGGCTTGCGGCACTTACCACAGCGGTACAGGTGCGCTTATCAGCAACAATGGCTCACTCTGCCGCTCGCTCTTCACTCGCCGCCACTTTGCCGCAAGCATGAGCTCCATCGGCAGCTTGTTCCTCGGCGACGCGGACAGCCTTTGGGTTTGCCCGACCGCAGCGTATAACTACCTGACGACAGAAGAGGGGCGCGGCACTCTCGGCGTGACGACTTCGCCCAAGAGCATCGAGATTCGCTTCGTCGTATACGGCTACGTCAAGTCACTGAGCTTGGGCAGCTGGAAGGAGATTGTCAATATGATGACTACCAACATTAAAGGCGCAAGCGGCACAAAATGCAGCAACTACGCTGTTCTCGCCAAGACCGACGCCAGCGGCAACTGGACGGTCAATAAGGACTGGCAGAGAATTGACCTTGATGACATCAGCCACTACTACGTTTTCGAGGCGGCTCTTGAGGTTGTGGACGCAACCACGGGAAAGCAAGTCAGCACTTTCACTCTTGAGGACTATGGCGACAACCAGAATGGCCTCAACTACTGCATGATAGACGACATCACGCTGGAGAGCAAGAGCCTCTTCTAAGCGATAGTTAGTCAGCCAAAAAGAGTCACCCCCGCCGGCGAAACATACGCCGGCGGGGGTGACTCTTTTTTTACCGGAGGGAAATCAGTCGTCACCCTCCTCAAGGAACTGGCGGAGCGAGGCGAGGTAGTCGTCCTCCCACCCGCCGGCTATGTTGTCATAGAACTCATCGGGGATGTTGGTCTGCGTTATGAAAATCTCGGAGCGCACATTGCTGCGCGGGGAGATCTTGATGGTGACGATGGAAGGCTCGTCCTCGCCGAAATACCACTCTTGGCGGACGAGCTTATTCTCCTCGAACTCGAGATTCCGTCCGCAGATATCGCCGTCCCACATCTCGAACTCGCTGCCCGGCTCGGTGCTCATCTTGGCGGGGTAGCCGGTCCAGAGCTCGATGGCGAAGGGGTTGGTGATGGCGGAATAGACCTCCTCGGTCGTGGCCTGGACCTTGACGCTTATCTTAAAGTCTCGCATAAAGTCGTAGTGTTTTGCCGCAAAGATACGAGAAAAAAGGGAGCGCGGGGGTGAAAGGGAGTCCGCTGTCAGCACGTGCTGAAGCGCACCTTACAGCCCCCTGTCGGGGTTGCTTCATAATTTAGGATAATTCGGCAAAATGTGCTTATTTTGCGAAAATAGGCGTGACTTGCAACATTTTGCGCACGCAACAAACGGAAAGATAACTAATTAAGCATACTAAAGAAGGATGATACAAGCTGTTGGCCAGGAGGCCGAGGTGCTGACCGACGCGGCCGGCGAGGTGGTAGAGGAGCAGACGCTCAACGTGATAGACCTGTTCTTCGCTGGCGGATGGATAATGTGGGTTCTGCTCGCCATGTCGGTCTACGCCGTATACATCTTCTTCGAGAGGTACATAGCCCTGCGCAACGCCCTGAAGGAGGACAAGAACTTCATGAACAAGATAAAGGACTACATCCACAGCGGCAACATAGACAGCGCGCGCGCCCTGTGCGAGAGCACTGACAACCCGGTTGCGCGCCTCGTGGCCAAGGGGATAAGCCGAATAGGCCGCCCGCTGAGCGACATCCAGACGACGGTTGAGAACACGGGCAACATAGAGGTGGCCAACCTTGAAAAAGGGCTTGCGAGCCTGGCCTCGATATCGGGCGGAGCTCCCATGATAGGCTTCCTTGGCACCGTGACGGGCATGATACAGGCCTTCTTCCAGATGGCGTCGGCGGGTAACAACATAGAGGTCAGCTCGTTGGCGGGCGGCATATACGTGGCCCTCGTGACGACAGTCGGCGGCCTGGTGGTGGGCATCGTGGCCTACTTCGCCTATAACTACCTTGTCAGCCGCGTGGACCGCGTGGTGGCCACGCTTGAGGCCCGCACGATGGAGTTCATGGATCTTCTGAACGACCCGACGGCTTAAAAAAGGCTACGCGATGGCACTAAAAAGAGGATCGAAAATAAGCTCGGCCTTCAGCATGTCGTCGATGACGGATGTCATATTCCTTCTGCTCATCTTCTTCATGCTGACATCGACGCTCGTTCACCCCAACGCCCTGAAGCTCGTACTCCCCCAGAGCAAGAACCAGACGTCGGCCAAGCCCCAGACTTCGGTATCGATAACGTCGGACCTCAGGTACTACGTCGAGACGCGGCGCGTGAGCTTCGACGAGCTTGAGCCCGCCCTGGCCGCCAAGCTTGGCGAGCAGCCGGACATGTACATAGCCCTCCACGTCGACGAGACGGTACCGATGCGCGAGGTGGTGAAGGTGATGAACATAGCCAAGAAGCACAAGTATAAACTCATATTGGCGACAAGGGCCAAATGATGAAAAACAACTCAGAGCGGCGATACCGCGGTCACGGGCTGATCGGCACCATAGTGGTGCACATCATCCTCATCCTACTCCTTTGCTACGGCAAGATGACCGCGCAACGGGAGACGGAGGAGGCCCTGCTGGTCAACTACGCATATGACGAAGGAGGCGGAGGAGGAGACGAGGGCGCGGCCCCCGCCCCCGAGGAGCCGCAGCAGGAAGACCAGCCAGCCCCCGCCGAGGAGGAGCCAGCCCCGGCAGAGCCGGCCGCCCCGCAACAGGAGACCGCGAAGGCCGACGGCGAGACCCAGACCACACAAGACTACGAAGAGGCCGCCGCCCTCGCCGAAGCGAAGAAGAAGGCCGAGGCCGAGGCTAAAGCGAAGCGCGACGCCGAGATAAAGGCGCGCGAGGAGGCCGCCGCCAAAGCCAAGGCGGAAGCCGAGGCTAAGGCAAAGGCAGCCGCCGAAGCAAAAGCCAGGGCTGAGGCCGAAGCTAAAGCCAAAGCTGAGGCTGAAGCCAGGGCAAAGGCGGAGGCGGAGGCCAAAGCACGAGCCGAAGCAAAGGCGAAAGCCGAGGCCGCCGCGAGAGCAAAGGCGGCGAACGCCGTAGGCAAGGGCTTTGGCAACACGAGCGGCACAGGCACGACGGGCTCGGGCGCGGGCAGCTCAGGCCAGGGCGGCGCCACATCGGGCGGCAAGGGCAGCGGGATAGGCAACGGCACTGGCACGGGAGGCGGCAACTCGTTCTCTCTGGACGGCCGCAAGCTCGTCGGCACACTGCCAAAGCCGACAGTCAACGTCCCGACTCCCGGCACCGTGGTGGTCGAGATAACCGTCGACAAGCAAGGCAAAGTGGTGTCGGCACACGTAAGGCCGCGAGGCACAACACTTCAGCATGCGCCAACATGGCGCGCCGACGAGCAGGCGGCGATGAAAGCGGTATTTAACCCCGACCCGTCGAAGCCAGCCGTTCAGACCGGCACAATAACTTACAATCACAAACTGAACTAACACCAGACACTCGCGGGGGCTGATGGCATATTCACATCAGACCTGGTCGGGGCTGCCGACAGCGCAATGCAGGCCACACTGGTAATACTCTTCTGCCTCGCCACGCCACTGCTCGTGATGTGGCTGACGTGGCGGAGTCGGCTGCTGCGGAAAGTGGGCGAGATAATACTCGCCTACGTGGTCGGTTGCGTGGTCGGGCTGACAGGCATCATCCCGCCAGAGGCTCACGGCACGATGACGGCTGTGGCGTCGGCAACCATCCCGCTGGCCATCCCGCTTATGCTGCTCTCGTCGGATGTGAAGGCGTGGGCGCACTTGGCACCCGGGTTCGCCAAGTCGACACTGTGCGGAGTGGCGGGCTGCATTGCGGCCGTCACGCTTGGCTTCGTGCTTTTCGGCGACGGGAGCGCGGAGAATGCCAAAGTGGGCGGGATGCTCACGGGGCTTTACACGGGCGGCACGGCCAACCAGGCCTCACTAAAGGTGGCGTTGGGCATATCGGACGGGACGTACCTGCTCAGCCATAGCTACTCGATAGTGGTGTCGGCGGTCTACCTGCTGATTGTCATAGTGTTCGGACAGAGACTGCTGAGCAGAGTGCTGCCACGGTTCGAAGGCTCGAAAAGTGCGGACTCGGATGGAGAAGCGGTAGAAGACCACAGTGGCGAGTTGTTCTGGGGGCTGTTCGGGCGCGATAACCTGCCCGACCTTGGGAAGGGCCTGGCACTGACGGTGGCAATTGTGGCTGCTGGTGGCGCGACGGCTTACGGCGTGAGCGCAATAGTTGAGGCATGCGGCAGCACGGCGGACGTGACACAGGCCGTCTTTATTCTCGCCATATCGCTCCTCGCCGTCGTGGCTGCATGCGACAAAAGAGTGAGGAGGATAAAACGGACATATGAGGCCGGGAGCTTCTTCATCCTGATATTCAGCGTGGCCGTGTCGGCACAGGTGAGCACGTCGATGTTTGAAGACGTGTCGCCGCACTTCTTCGCCTTCATAACGGTGGCCACCCTTGGCGCGCTCGCATTCCACATACTGCTCAACGCCTTGTTCCGCATTGACACTGACACGACCCTCGTGACCTCCATAGCCCTGCTCTGCTCGCCTCCTTTCGTGCCGGTGATGGCGGGCGCACTCGACAACAAAGCCGTCATAGGCCCGGGCATAGCCGTGGGGCTGCTTGGCTATGCGACAGGCACTTACATAGGTTTCGGCGTAGCGCAAATGCTGCTTAGCCTCACATGACAAAAGCGGAAGGGAGGGGAAGATGCCACAACACACGGAGAAAAAGCCATCGGGCGTCGGCATAGAGCTGCCGATGCGCCGCGAGCCACTGTGCTACCTAACCGAGGCCGAGCGCATCCGCCTGGGCAGGGCATGCTCGGTGGCGAGTGTCGGCCGCGGGGAGCTGATATTCGGGAATGGGGAGAGGGCCGACAAACTTTTCCTCGTGCTCGAAGGCCGGGTCAAAATGACGGAGGAAGGCGTTGGAGGCCGGACGTCCATAGTCGGCATGGCCACGGCTATGGACACCATTGGCCACCGGGCGGTACTGGCCGGCGAGCGCCACTCGACGTCGGCGTTGGCGATCGACGAGGCTAAACTCATAGTGGTACCACGCGCTGAAGCCCTGGCCGTGCTGCGAGAGAACCCAGAGATGGCCGCATATGCGATGAAAAAGCTCGCACGCGAACTCAGGGCAAGCCGGCAAAGGGGCTTGGTCCTCGCCCAGAAGCAGATACGCGGCCGCCTTGCCGACAGCCTGCTGGCGCTGCGCGACAAATACGGGTACTGCGGCGACACCCGGAAAATTAACATAAACGTGACCCGCGAAGAGCTGGCCCAGCTCTCAAACATGACAACGGCCAACGCCATCCGGACACTCTCGGCCTTTGCCGGGGAAGGGCTGGTGGGCGTAAGCGGGCGCACGATAACCATAACCGACGAGCAAGGGCTTGAGAAGACATCCCAGATGGGGTGACGCGCCTCTTGCCGTCAAAGCGAAAAAAATAAGAGAAGGTGAAAATACTTGATTGGTACATAGTCAAGAAGTTCCTGGGAACATACTTCTTCATCGTGGTCATAATATTGGCCATAGTGATTGTGTTCGACCTCGTGGAGAAGGTGGACGACTTTATGGACAGCCATGCCCCGCTGAGCGCCATAGTCCTTGACTACTATAAGAACCTCTGCCCCTACTACGCCAACATGCTCTCGCCGCTGCTGGTGTTCATAGCCGTAATATTCTTCACCTCGAAGATGGCGGGTCAGACCGAGATTGTGGCCATCCTGGCGAGCGGCGTAAGCTTCAAGAGGCTAATGTTCCCCTACTTCGTCGGCTCGGCGATAATAGCCATAATAACGTTCTTCCTGGCGAGCTACGTCATCCCTCTGGCGAACAGGACCCGAATAGCGTTTGAGAACACCTACGTCAAGAGCAAGAAAGAGACCGGCCTGTCGGACATGCACATGCAGATCTCGCCAGGCGTATACGTCTATATGGGCCGCTACTACTCGTTCCGCGAGAGCGGCGACCGCTTCGACATCCAGAAGTTCGACGGTAAGAACATGGTGAGCCGCCTCACGGCCCGCACGATAACGTACGACTCGATAACGACCAAATGGAAGCTGCGCGACTACCGCAAATGGGACTTTGCGCCTGACGGGATACACCACACGATGACATCGGGGGCGGAGATAGACAGCACGATTAACATACGCCCGTCGGACTTCAAGAAAGAGCGCAAGAGCTACGAGATGATGACCTCAAGCGAACTGTCGGAACACATAGCCGAGCTTGAGGAGCGCAACATAGGCAACACCGAGGAGTTCGCCATAGAACTCTACAAACGCCGCGCCACGCCCTTCGCCTCGTTCATCCTCACCCTCATAGGTGTGAGCCTCTCGTCGCGCAAGACCCGCGGCGGAATGGGCAAATACATTGGCATAGGCCTGGTTCTCAGTTTCGTATACATACTCTTCCTCACCGTGAGCCAGACATTCGCCATAAACGGCAACATGCCGCCGCTTCTGGCCGTATGGCTGCCCAACATAGTGTTCGGGATTGTTGGCGCAGTGCTCTACGTCAAGGCTCCCAAGTAAGATATAATCGTTAAACTGTAATGCGTATGCGACACGCCATCGGGATTCTGTCCGCCGTGGCCTCCGCAATGACAGCGGCGGCCGTGTCCACGTCGTGCGACAAGAGCGACGTGATGCTCAACCACATATACATTACAGCCGAGACAGAAAAGGTGGCGCCAGGCGACAGCGTTCAGATGAGCCTCCACGCCTACCCCGAGAGGGCCAACACGGGCTACCCCGACGCCCCTATAATATGGTCGTCGTCGGACACCACGGTGGCCACAGTAGACCAGAGCGGAATGGTGCGCGCATTGAAGTACGGCCAGACGACGATAAAGGTGAACTACGGGAAGCTTGACGCCACGAAACTCCTCACCGTGTCGGACAAGGCCGGCTTCACGGACACCCGCCTCGAGCAATTTCTGATAGACCGCTTTGACACCAACGGCGACGGCGTTCTTGAGGGCTACGAGACGGCCTCATACACAGGCATAGACCTGACTGACCTTAGGAAATACGCTGGAGACGACACGGTGGATCTCACGGGCCTTATCAACTTCGTGAACATACAGACCATGCGCATTGAGCGCGTGAACATGAAGGGGCTCAACTTCGGCAACTTCCCATACTTGCGCGAAGTACACATAGACGCGTGCGGCGTGGGCGAGATAGACCTGCGCAGCGCGAAAGACCTGACCGATGTCCGCATCATGGCATGCCCAAACCTGAAAGCCGTATTGCTCGGCAGCTATGAGGAGTACGGGACGAACAACATACGCACGTTCCAATGCTCGCGCTGCGACATAAGCGAGCTGGATCTCACGCGCTGCGGTGCGACGCTGTGGGACATCGATGTCGCAGGCAACAAGAGCCTCACGCAGCTCGACTTGACAGTCGACACCATGCTCCACTCGGCGGTCTACACTTGCGAGACGACGGACATAACGTGGCCGACGGGCGTGGAAGTCGACGAGATAATAAAAGAGTGCCAGTAGGCGGGGCAAAGGCAGGGCTGCACTTGCCCATACGGCGCGGCGGGCGATTTATTGCATATGGCGCAAGGAAATCTGCGCTGAGAATATCGGGCGGACGTGAGCGAGTATATGGGAAAAGAAATGCGCCACGACGACGAGTCGAATGGCGCATTGAAAACATCACGTAAGGCTGGATTCCAGAAGTAAGGACCTTCGCACTGGTCAAACAGCCGTGCCGCAGCCTCTATCGCATCTCATCCTTGAGCTTGTTGCCGTAGTCAACATCGTTATAGAACATTTTACTGACGACATAGTAGCTGCCGCAGAACCCTACACCGTCTATCATATTGGAGACCACTTGCTTAGGCGCATCGGCGTAGCCATCGTCATAAGACTGCTCGGCAAGGTTCAGGTCACGGGCGAACGTCGTGAGCGCAGGAGAGTACTTGACCAAATTGACGCAGACCGAGTCGACAAAGACGCGCCTGTTTTCTTCCTCCCGATCCTCGCGCGGCCCCTCGACATAGAAATATTTCGAGACACCCACAGTGCCAGCTTTTTGGACTTCATTAGACTCGATGCCGCGTATGCTTACAAATTCATCGCCATCATAAATCTCGCCCTTGTAATATGAGCATATGCTCAGACCATAATACGTATCGGCAGTGCTGTTTTGAAATTTCGCAAAGAACTCGCACCCGTTGCGGTAATCGAACACGCAGCCCAAGGAGTCGACCGGAAACGGCTTCACGAGCTGTATTTTCTCGGATGTCGCCGAGCCATAGACGGCACTGACGACATCGACCTCGTACTCTTTAGAGAAATCGAGAGCAAGCTCCGGGATATCGAACTCCGCATAATTCTCATTATCAACAGGGACGGCCGTGGCCCGCGCAATGGTCACGCCATCGGACTTGAGGGAGACCGTGACATCTTTAGGCGCCGCACTGGGGTCTTTGGCATCAGGCCGGGCTGTTATTTGCACAGTGCCGTGCAGCCCGCGCGCATTGCTGATGGTGGCATAGACATCGAGCTGCGGCTCTGCGAAACTGTAGGAGCCGCTTATCTGCTTATCATACGTATCGTAGTAATACTCGGGCGAGACGCAGCCGACCAGCATAATGGCGACGGCGGCCGACAAACAAGATTTCATATCGGTGTGGTTATTACAGACTTATGGTATAATTGAGAGAGGGTATCATAAAAAGCCTTGACGTCTGGTAGAGCCTGCCGTCCTTGTAATAGACGGAGAGGGCGTTGGCGTGGGCGTAGGCGTTATTGAGATTGAACGACCATTCGTGGCGCAAGCCTCGGCGGGCCACGTGCCAACGGCGGACACCGATGTCGAGCCTATGGTAAGTGGGGACACGAGACGAATTGCGCTTGTCGTATACGTAGTAACCCGGGACCTCGCTTGTGGCCTCGTGCTTGGCTATAGGCACGTTGCACGGCACGCCGGTGGAGAGGGAGAAAAGCGCACTGACCATCCAATGTCGCAGAAAAGTTGTGGCGGCATGAGCCGCGAGGTCGTGCGTACGGTCGAAATTCGCCTTGAACCATCGTCCGCCGTCAATTTCATCGAACTTACGTTCGCTCCGTGACAAAGTGTAGGAGAGGCCGCAGCTCACCCGCTCAAAATCTTTAGAGGCCTGCAACTCAAGGCCATAGCTACGTCCGCATCCGCCCGACTTTATGTTGCTGTCGAAAAATGCGACACCGGCGCGGTTCTCGGGGTCGTAGGATATGTAGTCGAGCAAGTGACGCATCCTCTTGTAGTACACCTCGGAGGAGAAGTTAAGCTTGCGGCCGTCGTCGGCGTAATAATAGCCGGCGGCCACCTGGTTAGACTCCTGCGGGGGCAACTTGCCCGACGCCGTCAGGCGAATTTCGGTCTCAAAACCCTCGCTGCTGTTCACAATGGAATGAGTAAACTGGCGCATGGTAGCAAAACTCAACTTCAACGACGAGTGGTCGGAAACGAGATGACGGTAGCCTACGCGCGGCTCAATGCTGTTGTGATTTCCGGTTCCGCTCGTGAAATGCGTGGCTCGGAGACCTACACTCAGTGCGCCACGATTGCCGAACTTGACGTCGTCACCTATGAAAGCTGACAGTTCTGACGAGTGGGAGGAGGAAGATCCCGTGACGGTGTCAATATTCTCAAACTGAATAGGCTCATAGGGGTAAGAACCCACGACCGTCGATAGCTTATAGTGCTCACGGGCTGGGCGGAGCCACGAGTTCAAGGCTTCCACGCCAGCGTTGATCGAATGGCGGCCAAGCGTGGTCGTGGCGATGGAAGTGACGCACAGGTCGCGGATATTGCTGCGGATGTCCGTTAGTTCGTCGGACGTGCGGTCGGTGCGGAAGTCGACCTCCTCCGTCTTGTATTTCTCACTTGTCACATAGTCGGAGAGGCTTGCCGTGGTGCGCCATACGGTGCGCTCGAAGGCCTTACTGAAGGTAATAGCCCCACCAGTATTCCCGTCGCGAGTGACGTACTCCTCCAAATTCTTGTGGTCGTATGCCCCTTGGAAATTTTTGGAGTCGTCCATATCATTGCCAGAGAAGACAGTCAGCGTGAGGCTTGCCGACGACGCAATCTGCCAGCGCAGACGGCCATTAACATCCCAAAACCACATGTTATAGTAGTCGCCCGAAGCAGCAGAACCATTCGCCGCGCGGTAATCGCCGATGTCGTACCGGCCGCGCTTGAAGAGATTGAGCACGCCCTGATAGTTGACTCGGGCAGCTACGACATATGTCACTTTATCGCCCAGAGGGCCTTCGGAGAAGAGGGAGGACGACGTCACGCCGACACTCGCCTTAACATGCCGCTCCGACTTGTCGCCGTCCTTGCCGACCACGTCAACCACAGCCGAAGTCATGCCGCCGAAACGCGACGGGAAATCAGCCTTGTAGATGTCGACATTCTTAACCGCGTCGACATTGACAAACGAAATCAGCCCACCGAAATGGTTGTAGTTGTAAATTCGAATCCCATCCAAGAGCAAGAGGCTTTGCCCGCGGTCAGCACCTCGCACCACGATGTTGGAGTACCCGTCTTTCGTCTGAGCCACACCGGGGAGGACGGTAAGGGCTTTCATAATATCGGGTTCCCCAACCATCGAGGGCAACCCCTTTATCACGCCCACCGGCATGGTTGTCTTGCTCATCTGCGTCTGCACATACTGCGGCACGGTGGCTGACACGGTCACCTCATTGAGCGATTTTACGCTCTGCCTCAGGCTGATGGTGGGCTGCGAATCGGGACCGAGCGGAAGCCGAAGAGTCTCGTAGCCCACACAAGTCACAATAAGAGTCCCGTCCTGGGCATCGATATTGACATAGCCCTCGGCGTCGCTTATGGCATAATGTTTCGTCCCCTCCACAACGCAATTGGCGTAAGGAATTGTCTCATTCGTCGCCTCATCGACAAGCTGGAAGCGGCGCGATTGCGCGAAGAGGCCACAAGGGAGAAGAACGAAAGCGAACAGAAGTGAATAGTTTTTCATCGATAGCTGTATGCATATCCTCGGCAAGGGGTGAACTCGCCGAGGATAAATTCACGTTAGTCGCAATCAATTATGACCTTATTGTCACCAATATGCCCGCTCGTGGCATCGACATAAATTTGCAAGAAAGATGGCGCAGCCACACTCTTCTGCGTGTTGATAGCCTCACCTAATTTGAATGTGGCGGACTTATATACCGCCCTGTTGCCGAAGTTCCAATTCTTATGATCAATCTTGCACTCCTTATAATCGAAGTCGCAGTCATTTGGATTGCCTCCTACATAGTGCAACCCGTTGGCCCTCACAATCAACCGGTTCAGCGTGGTACTGGTGTGATGACCTCGCCAGCGGCGGTTGTGATGTTTACGATAGTAGCAAGCGGTAGCGACCTCCACCATATATTGTTTGCGCGTCACGCCGCAGCAAGTTGCGGAATAGACGTAAATCCGCGCCGTCACATCCAACTTATTGTTTTTATTATTGAAGTAGGCATTTTTCGTGTCTCCGCAGCCATTCATGCTTTTGTTTGTCGGCGCCTTAACGATATCCTCGACAACATAATCGAAACCACAGTCTGGCTCATCGCCATTCACCACCTGCCGCAAGGACTCTTTGGTCGCACTTTGACCTGACACGAGGACGTGTCCGAACACCCTGTGCAACCTGAAGTCCACATAGAAACACCCGGCAGTGTCCATTACACAAGCATACGCCTTAGGCAAAACAGGGCGGACAACGCTGTCGCCGACAAACTCAAAGAGGTCAGGATACTGGCTCGGCAACTCCATAATATCATCAGCAGCGTCCATCAAGTCCTCAATTTTGCTCTGAAGGCTCGGGTATAATTCCGCCTCACGACGCTCGTCGACATCGGCATTAGCCCATATAACGCCCGTCCGAACCATAGACTCAAAGTCGTCAAACTCGGGGATGCCTTGTCCCACATATCCAATGGCAGCGGTGGAAGGAGAGTCCTCTAAAGACTCAACTTTCGTGCATGACGCAAAAGACATTGCGCTCATTAATAATGCAAATAATAAATTTCTTGACATTTTTCGCAAGTTTAATTTCTGTTTACAATCTCGTGGTGGTCGAGTAAGATGCATCTCTAAGACCGGCGGCTAAAGTAGTGTAATAACGAGCCGTCAACAATACAAAAAATATTAACCGTATGCACGAATGATTGCGAATAGCGAAAATACAACACGAACTAATAGTATTATATCAGATTCACCGCGACAGATTTTAAAACACATTTCCATACGCAACATTCTTTAACGATAGAGAGTCTCAACTTCCCGTCGCAAGTCCGCCGCACATCATTTCACATCAAAGGCGGGACAGGTGGGGGGGGAAAAAAAGCATCACTGAGGAGGACACTCATATGGCAAGAGACCCTCGGATCACCAGCCAAAAACATTCCTCACGACCCACCAAGCCACAGTCACGGCGGCGAACGACAGCATGGAAAACCTTGAATTTACGACACGATAAAGACCGTTACACCTCACACGGAAGATGGCGGCAAAGACCGCAAGGGCGGCATAGGGGAAAAGAAGAACGAGATAGGCGTTATAACGGAACGCGGCGGCGATGTCGAGATGGAGGAGGGAATGAACGACCCTCTGCGAGCCGCAGCCCGGGCAGAGACAGCCCGTCATGGCACGGAACGGGCAGCGGGGGAAGAACCCGCTAACGGAAGGGTCGAAGCGATAGTAGACAAAACAAATGGCGGCGAGAAGACCCGCCGCCATAATCAGGTAAAGAGACTTACGCCCCATAAGCTACATAAGGAGACCAGCCGCAGCCTCAACAATGAAGAGAATGATTGACACCACGATGCCGACGACGGCGCTGATGATGCACCATTTCTTGGCGTCATTGCTGGATTGCAAGGACTGGTCGTAATTGCCCTGAGCATAGAGAGACTCCACTTTAGCGGATTTCACGATTGCCACGATGCCGAACGGCAGGCAGCAAAAAATGGTCGCAAGGATGGACCACACGAGGTAAGAAGGAGGCATCACTGGCCTCTGCTCCGTCGATTCCATTTTATAAATAAGGTTATTAGAGTTGCGGAAACTATCAGTCGTGGAGTTCGTCGCCTATAAAGGCCAGAATCTCAACGAAGAATAAGGTGACGTAGAGAACTACGCCTGCACATGCGGAGACGATGCACCAAATCTTGGCATCGTTGCTTGACTTAAGAGACTCGGCGTAGAGCCCAAGAAAATAATAGGACTCGACCTTTGACGACTTGACTATCGCAACTATTCCGAACGGCAGGCAGCACAAGATAGTCATAACAATGGACCAGACAAGGTAAGTCGGGGGCATCAGCGGCTTCTGAGAATCGGAGACCGCAGACGCGGACGGCAAGCTGTTGCAATCCATAATGGCAGACGTCAAAAAAGAGGGAGGATTAATTTTTGCAGGTGACGTATTAGTCACTGGCTACACGAAGGCAATTTAATTATGGGCTCCGATGAAAGCCAAGGCGACAATAACGATTACATACAGAATCCACACGCCACCGGCTACGCATGCGCCCACTATGCTCCACTTCTTCGCCTCTTTGCTCGCACTCAGCGACTCAGCGTAAAGTCCCTGAATATAGTACGACTCAACCTTGGTCGACTTGACTATCGCCACGATGCCGAACGGCAAGCAGCATAGGAGGGTCGTAAGGATCGCCCAGACGAGGTATGTGGGCGGCATTGGAGGCCTCTGCTCTGTTGATTCCATTAAAAAGGAGGTTTTGTCAGAAAAAGTGAGGATGAGAAGGGAAAAACAAAACAGAGTTTGCTCCCGAACGCCCTCATACACATAGTAAAGTTAAAAAGACAAAACAGCAAAAGCAACATCTTGACTCCTAAAAACTGCCGACCTGGCAAAAAAGCAGGGCATCACTTAAAGTGGCGCAAGGCGAACCATAATAATGAGCGGCGGCGGAACCAGAGGAGACGCACGTTAACGGCATTGTCCGTAATTTAGCCGCAGATAAAAAGCGAACGAGATGACACAGGAAACAACAGAGAAAAAACGAAACAAGCAACTGATCTGGTGGTTGGCGGCGATGATCGCCGGACTCTCCTTAGGAGTGCTTGGAATAAGCGCGATTGACACGGCAGCCGGCATCGTGGCCACGGTCTACACCCGCCTGTTCCAGCTACTGTCTGTGCCGACGATAGCCTTGGCTGTGGCCACGACTTTGGCGCGGTTCGGCAGTCAGAGCGGCACGGGACGGATATTCCGCCGCGCAATAGTCTACACCCTGCTCACCACACTTGCAGCCTCGCTTGTCGGACTTGGCCTTTACGTTATGATAGCCCCGGGCAACCTGCCCGCGTTCGCGTTGCAAGGCGTAGATGAGGCTGCAGCCGACGGGGTTGGCACGACATCGTACGCCGAACACATCCTGAGCGTAATCCCAAACAACGCCATCCGCCCCCTGCTCGAAGGCAACGTACTGTCCATCTTGCTGATAGCCGCAGCCGTCGGCGTGGCCTTGGCACGGATGCCGGCCTCGGAGGGCAAGACGGTGGTAGTAAATGGACTCAACGGGCTGCAGGAGCTTCTTTTCATCCTCATACGCTGGCTGATATGGTCGCTGCCCGTTGGCATCGTCGCCTTTGCGGCTCAACTGTCGGCACAGATGAGCGCGGGCGTAGCTGCGGATTCGCTGGGGCGGTACGTGGCCGTGGTCCTTATTGGCAACATGACCCAGATTTTCATCGTCCTCCCCCTCTTCCTGCTGTCGCGCGGCATAAACCCATTCCGCACGTTGGGCCGCATGATGCCGGCCGTCATGATGGGACTCTTCACAAAGAGCAGCGCGGCCACACTGCCCGTGACCATCGAGACGTCCGAGAGCCGGATGGGCGTATCGCCCAAGGTGTCGCGGTTCGTCCTACCCATATGCACAACGATAAACATGAACGGCTGCGCAGCCTTCATACTCGTGACATCGCTCTTCGTGATGCAGAACGGCGGGATGGAGCTGAGCCTGGCGACCATGCTGACATGGGTCGTCGTATCGGTCGTCGCCGCAGTTGGCAATGCAGGAGTACCAATGGGATGCTACTTCCTGACGCTATCGCTCATGGCGGGACATGGCGCACCGGTGGGTATAATGGGAGCCATCCTGCCTGTCTACACGATAATCGACATGGTGGAGACGGCCGAGAATGTATGGTCAGACTCGTGCGTGGCCGCAATGACGGATCGCGATATGAGACGAGCTGGCATTTTGGAGGGGAAAAAAGCGGAGGCGTGATTGGTTTATGGCACGTATTTTGCATTATTTATAGCAGGTGATTTTTCATAGTTTTAGAGTTTTATTTGGTTTAATGATTTGCTCCCGCCAGTTGTGAAACTGGCGGGAGTTTTTGCATTAAACCAGCTCGCGGCGGAAGGCTCGCCAGCAAGCCACAAGGACAAGAGTGCCCGTGACGGCCCACGAGACGGGATAGACCGCCATAAGCCCCGCATATGACGGGACGGCGGGGAAAACCCAGAAAACCCAGGCGAGGCGGAGCAGGCAAGTGCCGAAAATGGTCATAACGGCCGGTGTCGCCGAATGCCCCATCCCGCGAAGGGTGGAGCCGCCAACCTCGTAGCTGCAAGCGATGGCCTGAGTAAGGAGCGTAATGTGCATACGCTCAGAGGCGAAAGAAAAGACCGCGGGGTCGGCAGAGAAAAGCGAGACGAAGAAACCGTCGAAAACCGTTATGACGACATTGAAAAAGAAAGTGGATGCGACAGCCATAAGCATGCAAAGGCGGAACACACGGCGGCACCGCTCCTTCTGCCCCGCCCCGAAGTTCTGGCCGACGAAAGTCACCGCCGCTCCACAGAAAGAGGACATGACGAAGTAGCAGAACTGCTCATAGGCGAGCGAGGCGGCCGAGCCGCCCATAGCCGCCGAGCCGAAACTGTTGACTGTACTCTGGATGATGACATTAGAGAGCGAGAAAACCATCCCCTGGACACCGGTCGGCACCCCAATCTGCAACATCTTGCGCAGCTCCTGCCAATGGATGGCCATAGAGCGAGGCTCAAGACGGAGAGCCCCGCCCTCGCGGAGAAGAATGCGCACCACGAGGACGGCGTTGACCACATTGGCAACCACGGTGGCTATGGCCACGCCGTCGACACTCATGCCGCAGCCCACGACAAGGACGAGATTGAGAACCGTGTTCACAACGCCCGAGATGAGAAGGCAATAGAGCGGCCGGCGGGTGTCGCCCACACTGCGCAGGATGGACGACCCGAAGTTGAACACCATGATGAAAGGCATCCCACAGAAATAGATGCGCAGATAGAGAGTTGCGAGGTCGATGACATCGGGAGGCGTGCCCATAAGCTCAAGGATGGGGCGCGCCACGCAGACACCCAGAACCATGAGACCGAAGCCGCTCACAAGGGCCACGAGAGCCGAAGTGGCCACGGCGCGGCGCACGCCAGCCTGGTTATTCTGCCCTATATGGTTGGCGATAACGACATTAGCCCCCATCGATATGCCCACAAAGAGATTGATGAGCAGATTGATGACAGGCGAATTGCTGCCCACGGCTGCCAGTGCCTCGCTCGATGCGAACCGCCCCACGACAGCCACGTCGACGGCATTGAAAAGCTGCTGAAGCACACTGCTTGCGGCCAAAGGAAGCGCAAAAAGGAGTATTTTACGCCCAAGAGGGCCGTGGAGCATGTCAATTTTTGAGGGCATATGTGGGCGAAAGCGGAAAAGCTGCTACCGGGCAGACGTAAAATGAAGTGCGAATGATATGTATGGGAAACGAGACGAGACCTTAGTCGACCTTGACAGCGAACGCGCCAGAGAAGCCGGCCTTGCGCGCCGCGGCCAAATCGGCTGAGGCATCGGCGGCTGAGGCGTAGGAGCCGTAATAAAAGCGGGTAACGCCGCGTTCGGCGATGAAGACAGACGACACTTTTGACTCATCGGGCAAGAGGGCGAGAGCCTCCGGTCTTTTGCGGAACGCACCGAGCTGAATGCGGTATGGGAGAGCGGCGGCTGCCGGTGAGGCAGGCTCAGTGGATGCGGATGCCGAAGGTACCGACTCGGGCGCAGAGGCTTCGGGCGACGCCTCGCGAACCTCATTGGGCGTCGTTTCGGGAGCCTCATCGGGCGTCGCCTCAGAGTTCTCGGAAACTGACGATGGAGAAGGCGACGCATGGAGGTCGGACGTGGAGTCGGTGGCAGGGAGCGGGAAAGAGCCGTCGGCGTGGACTGAATAACGCTGCATGCATTTGACCATCAGAGACTGCGCACGACGTTTGGCGGCAAGGGTCTCCTCGCGACGTGCGGCATCGGAGCTCGCCACGGCATCGGCCGGCGCGGCATCGCGGGCCGAAATCGCCTTGTCGTAAAGGTCGGTGAGTTCGGACTTATCGAAACCTTGCAAGGTGGCGATGATGACACGGTATTTCGCCGCATAGAGGTCAAAGAGCCTGTCGTAGGCATCGGAGACGAGCCTTGCCGCCGCGACACGGAATGCATCGGCCTTAGCGGCGAGTGTGGCGGCATCGTCGTCGGAAGTGGCAGGGCTGAGAGCCTTGGCGTCGAGCGAAGAGGCTTCGAGGGCGACAATCCTCGCCCAGGCGAGCATGCTGTCCTGCTCCTGGATGAGGGCGCGCTGCTGCCCAGTGAAGAGGGCGAGCACGTCGTCATCCTCCTCGGCATGCGCGTCGCGGAAGAAGACTGGCGAGAAGACGGAGAACGCCTCGGGGCGTAGCCATGCGTCGCCCGTAAGTTTCGGCGCATTGGGGTTCGCCACCTTAATCCTGCTTAGGGGCGTATACTCGCCAGCGGACACGAGCCTCGCAATCTCACTCAGCTCCTCATTCTTAGCGGCCTCGGCCTTCTCGGTAATCTCATCCTCAAGCGAGTAGAGACTTCGCTCGGTGCGGAGGAGGTCCTGCAACTTGGCGTTGCGCTCAATGCTCGAAGCGAGGCTCATAAACTCCTTTCGCTGCTGAGCCATAAGGCTTACGAGCGAATCGCGCTCGGCCTGCGCTCGGACCACCTGCCTGTATGTGCGCTCGGCCTGCTTGCTGCGAAAATGCTCCCACTGGGTGTAGGTGAGAGAATCGCACACGGAGAAACGGAAGACATCCTGAGGGACGAAAGAGCGGTCGCGAACATGCGACTGTTGCGACTGGCTTGCCGCTCCGCCTGTGGAGACGGGGCGCAACTCGGGGTCGGGTGTGAGAGCGAGCGCGGCAGTGATGTCGTCGGTGGAGGCCGCCGTAGTCCTGACGAGCGTGGGCGACCACTCGACCTCGTAGACTGTGACGCTATCCGTGCCGGCAGTCTCCCTGCCGGAAGAGAACCATGCCCGACCGTTGAACTCGTCGGGCATAAGAAGGAAGTCGTCGAAAGCGGAGTTGAACGGCACGCCCATATTGACGGGTTCGGAGTATGTGCGAGTCTCGGGATCGTAGGTCGTCTTATAGATATCATAGCCTCCCATGCCGCCAGGACGGTCGGATGCGAAATAGACCGTCACGCCGTCGGTCATGAGCACGGGCGCAATGTCGTTCCACTTGCCTTCAAGTCCACGGAGCTGTGTCATCTCCCCCCATCCGCCGATGAGCTTCTCCATCTTCATGAGACGCGAGAAGCCCTCGTCGTCCGCCACGGAAAAATATACGGCGTCGGCCCTCTCCGTCATATACATCAGGCCGTCGGGGTCGATGTCCGACTGAAAGAAATGCGAGTTCTTACACACCGCGCCGCACTCCTTGCCAGCGGCATAAGCACCCGCAGCTTCAGAGCGCAGGCACTGGGTCTTGCCCGCCACACGGAGCTTGAAAATCTTGCCGGCGAGCGTGATTGAGCTCTGGCACTCAGAATCGAAACGGCGGGCGAGGGCGAGAAGACGCTCGTCCTTGCTCGACTGAGTGAACTTGGCGAGAGCAGCGCGCGCCTGGTCGTACTCACACAGCAGCTGACAGGCACGGCCGATGAACAGATTGGCATCTGCGCGCCTGAAGCCGCGGAGCTGAGCGAGATGGAGACGGCGCAGGGCGTCGGGCAAATCGTGAGCCGTCATAGCCTCGGCCGCTCCGAAGTAGAAGTTCACTTTAGGGTCGCGCTCATCGGAAGCCGCCTCGGCGAAGAGTGCAAGCCTCGCCTGTTCATAGTCACCATTGTCGAAAAGGGACACACCCTGCGCAAGACCCGTCTGCCGCGCGGTCTGCGCCAAAAGGCAGAGCGGCGAAAGGGAGACCGCCAAGGCCAGAGCGAAACGAATCACATATAACTTCATCAGGGGAAAACTACTGAAAGAGGGAGGCGTAGTGGGGCCTACTCATATGACAGATGAGTAAGCACTCGCCTGTAGACCGAAAGAATTTTAGATTTGGAGACGAAGCCCACATATCGCCTATGGTCGACAACTGGCAGGTTCCACGCGTCGGACTTCTCGAACTTATCCATCACGGACTCCATATTCTCGTCGAGCGAGATGAAGGCCGGCGGGATGACCATAAGCTCGCGGACGAGCGTAGTGTCGTACTTGTCGCGGTCGAACATTATGGACCGGATGTCGTTGAGGAAAACCACGCCGATAAGCTCGTCCCTCGAATTGATGACGGGGAAAATGTTCCTTGTCGACTGCGCCACGAGCTGCACGAGCTCGCCGAGCTTGGCATCGCCACGGACGGGGGAGAAATCAGTCTCGATGACCTTATTGAGGTGCATGAGCGTCAGGACCGTCTTGTCGCGCTCGTGGGTGAGCAGCTCGCCCTTGTCGGCCAGAGGCTTAGTGTAGATGCTTTGCGGCTCGAAGAAAGCCATTGTCACGTGGGCCAGGGTGGCGGCAATCATAAGAGGGAGGAGGAGCGAATAGCCGTTAGTGATCTCGGCGATGAGGAATATGGCCGTCATCGGGGCGTGCATCACGCCCGCCATCACGCCTGCCATGCCGACGAGCGTGAAATTGGTGACAGGGAGCATGGTGCCGAAAAGGGTATTGAAGCCTTGGGCGAAAAAGAATCCGGCCACGCCGCCCATGAAAAGCGAAGGGGCGAAAGTGCCGCCGACTCCGCCCGCGCCCGTCGTGGCCGACGTGGCGACCGACTTGAAGAGAAGGACAAGGAACGCGAAGATGAGGATGCCCGACGTGGTCCGCCCGACGAGCGACTCAAGCGGCGAACCGCTCATAATGTCGCCCACGCGGCCCTGGAGGAGCAGGCTTATGGTTGAGTAGCCCTCGCCATAGAGAGGCGGGAGGAGGAAAATGAGGATGCCGAGCACAGTGCTGCCGGTCAGCCACTTGACCCACGGGTTCATGATAAGGGCCATCTTGCCCTCGGTGAACCACATGGTCCGGGCGAAAAGGAGCGCGACGAGACCCGTGAACACTCCGAGAATGACGTAGAAAGGCAGGTTGGAGAGCTGGAAGTCGCTTATGCGGCTCATGCTGAACTCGACATCGTTGCCCATGAACCAGTATGTCACTGCCGTCGAGATGACCGCAGTGAGCATGAGCGGCACCATGGACGCCATGGTGAGGTTGAGCATAAGGATCTCGAGCGTGAAGACGACACCCGCTATGGGAGCCTTGAAGACTCCGGCTATGCCGCCCGCCGCGCCGCAGGCCATGAGGAGGGTCACGGTCTTATAGTCGAGCTTGAAGAGCTTCGCAATGTTGCTGCCTATGCCGGCGCCGGTGAGGGCGATAGGGGCCTCGGCGCCGACAGAGCCGCCGAAGCCGATGGTGAAAGAGCTGGTGAGGATGGAGGAGAAGATGTGGTGCTTGGGGAGCGAGCTGCCCGTCTGCGAGATGGCGTAGAGAATCTGGGTGATGCCGTGGCCAAGCTTGCCGCGGATGACGTACTTGACAAGGAGCCAGGAGATGAGGATGCCAATCGCCGGGCTTATGAGGAAAAGGAGGTTGAAATTGAGACCCGAGAAGCTGTCGACGAGGGCCTTGACCCAGATGATGGCGTGCTTAAGCGTGACCGCCGCAAGTCCGCTCATTATGCCAATGAGGATGCTCAGGAGAATGACGAAATAGCGTTGCCCGATCCGGGCTACGAGTCGTTGGCTCACGCCCTCGGCCATTGGCTGCACCCTGCCTATTATGCTATTAATAAACGACATTGCGAGACAATAAATACGGCGCGAAGATAGCAATATTTTTTAGTCGAGGGGAGGATGGGGACAGGGACGGCGGGTGCGCGCGCTACGCTCGCCGCAAGAAAACGCCTTGAGATTTGGATGGTGTTTTTTTTTACCGACTTTCGTTGAATATAAAACCAATAAAGTCATAAACACTTTTAAATCAAGGCATCAGATGAACCTGACATTGCGTCAACAACTAATGCAGCCCCTGTCGCCGTATGACAAGCCCAAGGTAAATGTCCTAAAAGCCATATTGCCAATCATCATAATAGTCCACCACATTGCCAACGAGGGTTTCGAGAGTGTGCGGCATATAGGGATGCTGGGCAACTTCGCGATGTACATCTTCTTCGCAATGTCGGGCTACGGACTCACGATATCGTACATCAGGAACCGGCAGTACATCAACGGGTTTCTCAAGAAGTCGCTAACAAAGCTCTTCGCGCCCTACTTTGTCGCGCTTGCGGCCTTCGTCGTCTACCGCCACTTTCATGGAGTGGACCAAGTGGCTCTATTTCAGGAGAAAGGGCTTTGGTTCTTCGTCCCGACGTCATGGTACATCTACGTGCTGTCGTATTTCTACATATTCTTTTTCGTTGTCTTCCGATATGTGAAGTCGACGGTTGCTGTGAAAGTGGTGTTGACGTGCGCCCTTGTCGTAGGCTATGTCGTCGTCGCACCTCACATCGGGATTGAGCCGTGGCGGTACAACCGTTGCCCGGCCTTCTGCGTCGGGATGATTTTCGCCCTCTTTGACAGCCAGATACGTACACATTTTGTGCGATGGCAAGCATTGGCCGCCTTTATTGCCCTGCTCGCCGTTACAATTTACCCGCACGGGCACATAATAAAGCCTCTCATCACGCCGGCGACGCTCTTCTGCCTGATGTACTGCCTGCCGTCGTCCGACAACTCCGCCATTGTCAAGTTTCTCAGCTCGATATCCCTCGAGATGTTCATAATACAGTTCATACCTATATATGTGGTGACACAGGATATGGGGATACGGAACACGATTGCTGTCGTCGGCCTCGTACTCGCGATGGACATCGCGCTGGCCTACCTTGTACACATTTCCTTAAAGAGGGTAATGCGCCCCAGGGGCGAGGCTCAGGGTTAGGCGTATTTCTCGCCACAGAGGGCGCAAAACGCAAGATGCGCATAAATCCGTATCTTTGCGGGAGTAACCATGCAAAACTCCCAGGACAAAATACGGGCAGCCAGTTTTGCGATATACCGACTGCCACTCGATGGCGAATGCCATATTATCCGCGCCGAGCCGACGGAGCTTGGCGGCATGGGCGAGACGACCGGCCACACTGGCTTCGTAATGACGCCCTTCGCATTGCGAGGCGGGTTGCCCACACTACTTTTCGAGGGGCGGGCGGAGGCCATCCCGTCACCAGTGGTGAAAGCGGAACTCAGCCCCAGTATGCCGGCGGGGCAAATGACCAACGAATATCTTTCCGACTTCCGCAGCCTGCACGGTGAATTGACATCGGGCAAGCTGCGCAAAGTCGTGCTTGCGAGAAGCCGCAGGGTGGAACTTGGACAAGGAGCGGACCTTATGAGAATGTTCGCCAACGCATGCGCAGCCTACCCCACAGCCTTCGTAGCCCTCGTGACGACAGGGGCTTACGGCACATGGATAGTGGCGTCACCCGAACTGCTCGTAGAGAGCCACGGAGGCAGACTACGGACAGTAGCCCTGGCCGGCACGATGCGCCGAGGCGACGGTCAAGAGACACCCAGGTGGAGCAAGAAAAACCGCGAAGAGCAGGCCGTGGTGGCGGATTATGTCCGAGACTCGATACAGCCGATTGCCAAAGATTGCGAACAGGGTGAGACAGAAACCGTGACATCGGGCGGGCTGAACCACCTGATGACGACGTTCCGCTTCTCCCTTCGCGAGGGCAAGACCGTGGCTGACGTGGCCAACGCCCTCCACCCCACCCCGGCCGTGTGCGGAATGCCAAAGGATGCCGCACTAAAGACCATAACAGAGGTTGAGCATTGCCAACGAGAGTATTACAGCGGCTTCGCCGGCCCTGTCACCGCCGATGGCGACGCCGACCTCTACGTCACACTTCGCTGCGCCAAGATAGATGGCAGCGGCTGCACCCTCTTCGCCGGAGGCGGACTGATGCCGGAGAGCAGGGCTGAGGACGAATGGGACGAGACGGAAGCCAAGATGGAATCGATAAGAAGAATATTATAGAGGAGGCAGAGGACGACCATGTACAGCAGCATAAGGCAAGTAAACCTCCTGACATCATTACTAATAGCGCATGGGGTTCGCCATGCGGTGCTATGCCCCGGAAGCCGGAACGCCCCAATATGCCATGACATAAAAACATGCGGCGCAATAGAGTGCCACGCCGTGACTGACGAGCGTTCGGCCGGATTCTACGCCATCGGCGTGAGTCAGGCAAACGGGATGTCGCCCGTGGCGGTATGCGTAACGAGCGGCTCCGCCATACTCGACGTGGCCCCCGCGGCGGCCGAGGCGTACTATCAGGGCGTGCCGCTCATAGTGATATCGGCCGACCGCCCGTCGGCATGGATCGGGCAGCAAGACGGGCAGACAATGCCTCAGACGGAATCGCTGGGGCGAATGGCGCGCAAGGCGGTATCGCTACCCGAGGGGGTGACGAAAGAGGACTTGTGGCACGCCAACCGCCTTGTGAATGAGGCTCTGGCGGCAGCCACGGCGGGCGGGAGAGGGCCTGTCGTCATAAACGTGCCGCTCCACGAGCCGCTCTACGAATTCGATGTGGCGACATTGCCAGAGGAGCGCAAGATAGAAGTCCGCGAGCCAAGCCTGAGCAAAGGTGACGAATGGCTGGCTCTGAGGGTAGGCACGGCGAGAAGGCCAATGATGATTATCGGCCAGACGAATGAGCGCGCGGCACAAGAGGGCATAGATAAAATCAGAGCAGTCATGCCTATCTTGTCAGAAGCCATATCGGCCGTTGGCGGACAGATGATTAACGAGGCCGTACACATCATCGGCCATAGCGCGATGGCGCGGAAAGAGGACTATGAACCCGACCTCGTGATATACGCTGGCGGGACGCTCGTCAGCAAAGACGTGAAAAACTTCATCCGCAAGGCGGCGCACTGCGAGACGGTAGTGATTAGTCCCGACGGTGAGCCGCACGACGTTTTTCAGAACACGACAACCGTAGTCCGGGCCACGCTCTCAGACGTGATAATAAACCTTGTGGCGCAGCTCAACGCCATAGAGTGCGAAGGAGGCCACACCGCGGAGAGGCGGGACTTCGCACAGCGGTGGAACGAGCTGCTCGCAACCACCAGCAAAATCTGCCGCAAGCGCAGTGGCACGCACTCGCAGCTGCGGACGATGCAGACATTCGCGGGCGAGATAGGCCAGGTGGGCAACAGCTCAGCCGTGCGCCTGCTCTGCATGAGCCAGACGAGGCATGCGTTTTGCAACCGCGGCATAAACGGCATAGACGGCTCTCTGTCGACAGCCGCGGGATACGCCGCCAGCCTGCCCACAAGCCGGCACTGCCTTTGCGCCATAGGCGACCTCAGCTTCTTCTATGACCAGAACGCCCTGTGGAACAAGCATGTAGACGGGCGGCTACGCATACTGCTCCTTAACAACGGTGGCGGCGGAATATTCAGCAAATTCGCAGGACTGAGGCAAAGCCCCGCCCGCGACGAGATTGTAATGGCGCGCCACACGACAACGGCCGCCGGCATCTGCGAGCAGAACGGCGTAGAGCGCCGCACGGCACGCACGGCAGAGGAAGTCGAGACACTGAGAGGCTGGCTCATAGAAGAGCTGCCCGACAACAGCAGAGCGGCGGCAAGACTGCTTGAAGTCTTCACCGACATAGATGAAGACGCACGGACTACAAAGGAATATTACGAATACATAGTAACAGAATATGACAAGGGAATGGCAAAAGATTAAGGGCTTCGACTTCAAGGAGATACTCTTTGAGGAGTATGACCACATAGCCAAGATAACCATCAACCGCGAACGGTGGCGGAACGCCTTCACGCCCCTCACGACATGGGAGATGAGCCAGGCGCTGAGCTACTGCCGCGAATCGCAGGACGTGCGGGTGGTGATACTCACTGGCGCGGGCAAAGTGGCCTTCTGCGCTGGCGGCGACATGAACGTCAAAGGCCGAGGCGGCTATGTCGGCACGGACGGCGTGCCGAGGCTCAACGTGCTCGACGTACAAATGCAGATACGCCGCCTGCCGAAACCCGTCATCGCGATGGTCAACGGCTTTGCCATAGGCGGCGGGCACGTGCTCCACGTCATGTGCGACCTGAGCATTGCGAGCGAGAACGCCATATTCGGCCAGACGGGGCCGCGCGTGGGCAGCTTCGACGCAGGTTTTGGAGCGTCGTACCTCGCCCGCATAGTAGGCCAGAAGAAGGCGCGGGAGATATGGTTCCTATGTGAGAAATACACGGCGGCCGAGGCTCTGGGCATGGGGCTGGTGAACAAGGTCGTGCCACAGGACAAGCTCGAGGACACGTGCGTCGAGTGGGCCCAGAGGATGATGGAGCACTCGCCATTGGCACT
This sequence comes from Marinilabiliaceae bacterium, assembly GCA_051875415.1. Lineage (GTDB taxonomy): Bacteria > Bacteroidota > Bacteroidia > Bacteroidales > Marinilabiliaceae > W3P20-009. The sequence goes on along the minus strand of JBJEGU010000005.1, from coordinate 24,759 downwards.
GCGGATGATAAAGGCCGGGCTAAACGCGGAGCTTGACGGGCAAGCCGGCATACAGGAGCTTGCGGGCGACGCCACGATGCTCTACTACACAATGGACGAGGCGCAGGAGGGGGGACACGCATTCCTTGAAAAGCGCAAACCCGACTTCGACAAATACCCCAAGTTCCCGTAAGGACAGGCCGGAATAAAAGCGAAAATATGCTCCACACAGCAATAGAGCGGCGAACACTGAAATTCAAGTCGCCCGCTACGACGAGCCGCGGCACATATACCACCCGCACGATACGACTGATAAGGATAACGGACGACGAAAAGCCCGGCATAGAGGGCGTAGGCGAATGTGCGCCGCTGCCCGACCTCTCGGTGGACGCCCTGGACGACGACACGATGGACATGCTCCTCCTGTGCGTGTGCGACGACTTGCGTGCGACGGGATCCGTCGACCGTGAAGCCCTGCGTCCCTACCCCTCAATACTTTTCGCCCTCGAATCCGCCATGTGGCAATTGCGCCGCGGAGGCTCGGCCCGGCTATCCGACACGCCTTTCGGCCGCGGCGAAGGCGGCATCCCCATAAACGGGCTGGTCTGGATGGGGACATTCGACGAGATGATGAGCAGGATGCGGGAGAAGGTGGAGGCCGGGTTCAAATGCGTAAAGCTGAAGATAGGCGGCATTGACTTTGAGCATGAGGCGGAGATGCTGTCGTCGCTCCGAAGCAATTTTGGCGAAAAAGAGATTGAGATAAGGCTCGACGCCAATGGAGCGTTCGCCCCAGCCGACGCGCTACGGAGGCTTGAGACACTCGCAAAGTTCGGCATCCACTCCATCGAGCAGCCCATAAGGCAGGGGCAGTGGGACGACATGGCTCGCCTGCGCGCAGAATCGCCCATCCCCATAGCCCTTGACGAAGAGCTGATAGGGGTGAACGACCCCGCACGGAAAGACGAGATGCTCGACAGAATCCGCCCACAATACATAATAGTGAAGCCCACCCTGCACGGAGGGCTTAGCGGCGCGAAAGAATGGATTGACAAGGCCAGAACCCGCGGAATAGGCAGCTGGGTGACGAGCGCGCTTGAGAGCAACGTAGGGCTGAACGCCATAGCCCACTTCGCCGCGGAGGTCTACGGACCGGAGGTGACTGTGCCTCAGGGGCTTGGCACGGGTCTGCTCTTTGAGGAGAACATCCCGATGCCTATACACATTAGCGGCCAATATCTATACGCAGACACAGAGGAGGCCAAATAGGACAATGGAGCTGGAGACCTTTTTAAGGGACTGGAACTCGGGAAGCCCGACTTTGCTCGTACACACAAGCGGCTCGACGGGCAAGCCCAAACCGATGATGGTAGAGAAGAGAAGGATGGTGGCCAGCGCGACAGCCACGTGCGACTTCCTCGGCCTGAAGAGCGGCGACACGGCTCTCCTGTGCATGCCCCTGGACTACATAGCCGGCAAAATGGTGGTTGTCCGCTCGATAGTCAGGCATATGAAACTTATCAGCGTAAAGCCGAGTACGAGACCATTTGCCACACTTTCCGAATCGCCTGACTTTGCGGCCGTTACGCCTATGCAGGTGTACGAGACGATGAAAGACGAGCACGAGCTGGGGCTGATGAGAGGCGTGAGGCAGCTGATAATAGGCGGCGGAGCAGTAAGCGCGGATATGGCCACGAGGCTCAGGGCGTTCCCTAACGCCGTGTGGAGCACATATGGGATGACAGAGACGCTGTCGCACGTGGCGATGCGCCGACTCAGTGGAGCGGCTGCGAGCGAATGGTACACGCCATTGAAAGGCGTGGCGGTATCAGCCGACGAGCGCGGATGCCTCGTTATAGATGCGCCAGCGGTATGCCCAGAAAGGCTGACGACCAATGACATTGCCGAGTTTGACGGCGACGGGGCGAATGCGCGCTTCAAGATAATCGGCCGCGCGGACAACACCATCTGCTCTGGCGGGATAAAGATTCAGGCGGAAGAGGTGGAGCGGCGGCTTGCCAATGAGATACGGAGGCCGTTCGTCGTGACATGGACGCCCGACGACAAGTTGGGACAGGCCGTGACTCTTGTTATCGAGGCTGGCGGTGATACCGTTGATTTGGAAGAGGTTGAGAGGATTTGCAAAACCGTCCTGCCTAAATATTGGGTGCCAAGGATTTATAAGTCCGTAGACCGCATACCAAGGACAGAGACGGGCAAATTTAAACGAAGATTTTAACGACAAATTTCCATGTGGCACATAAAGACATTCAACGAACTTAGCCTTGACGAACTATACGCCTTGCTGAAGGTACGCAACCAAGTATTCATAGTAGAGCAGAATGCTGTATACCAAGATTTGGACGGGGACGACCAAGCCGCCATTCACATATGGAAGACTGAGGGTGGAACGATAAAATCTATGGCACGCGTCACCCCCGCAGGTAAGCATTTGGCGGAGGACTCGATAGGGCGAATAATAACTACCGAGCGAGGCAAGGGACTCGGCTTGGAACTCGTGCGCAAGGCGTTGGAAGTGGCTCACGAGAGGCTTGGCGCCAAGCGAATCTTGATACAAGCGCAGGAGCAGGCCAAGGGATTCTATGAGAAGATCGGGTTCGTGGCAATATCGAAGCCCTATATGCACGAAGGGCTTCCCCATCTTGACATGACGTACACTTTCTAATCGGTCACGCAGACCAGCCGCTTAGAAAGAATATTTGAACGAGATGGAGTAGTTCTCCTTTATCTGGAAACGCTCGCTCTCATTGTCGAAGTACCTGAGTTCAAGGAGAAAACGCGTAGACAGGAAACGATTGATTTGCACATCGACGATATTTTCCCAATCGAACCTCTTGTCGCCGTCTTTGCGGAAGTACTCATAGAACAGCTCGAGCTTCGACGTATAGTAAACACCGTAGACAATCCTCTTCTTCCAGCTGGAGGTGATAGAGAAACCGTTGACGAAATTGGCCTTATGACCCTCGGAGATGCCGTAGTCCGTCTGGTCAATCATAGAGGTATCGGCAACAAGAGTGATGATGCCAGTGTAGGGGGATAGGAGGATGGAAAAATCCTCACGCTTGTAATCCATACCGAAGATGAGTTGGATGTAGGCTGGCGAGAGGAGTTTCGACTTCGGGTTCTCTTTATTTATGTCGCTACTCTTATAGTTGCGGAAGAGCTGCGTCTTAAAGGTGGTAAGGAAAGAATAGTACCACTTATTGATGGCATTAAATCCGTATTTTGAGCTGAAATCGAAAAGGTCGTCAGACACTCGCCCCCTGAGTGTCGAGGTGTAGGTGAGGCCGAGCTTGCTTGTGAATGAGGTCTCCCACTGAGAACGGCCTTGGGAATATATGGCCTTCCATCGAAAATCGTGAATAAGTGAGGCAGAGTTCTCTCCGCCTTTAATCCAGTTATTCACGTAGAGCTGCGAGAACTGCATATTCTCCTCGCCAGACATTTTCCACGGGCTTTCCGCTTCTTTAGGCATCTCTCTAATCTTGTCGGCGACAAGGTCATCGTCGGGTCGGAAAAGCTTTGCGATCTCAGATTGGCTGCTCTCCTTATTATATAGTTTTCGCCCTTCGCGCACGTCCTTCTCAGGATCGGGAAGCTCCTGCCACGTGTGGACGACGGAAGCGGGATGCGCCACCATATAGTCGAGTCGCGCCTTATCAATAGGCGAGAGACCTAAGGGGTCTTTAAAATCAGGGATTGCGCCCCACGGATGTTGCGAAGCGAGAAGGAAAGAGTCGCGTCGCGCCTCGGGCGTATATTGCGACTTGAAGTCGAGGTTAAGTTTTAACGGCCTATAGCACAGTATAAAACCTGCGGTATTGAGAGGAGATGGCGTTTCAGCCGACAATTTGAATGTGGCGCGACGCGTTGAGTCGGGCACCTGCAGACGGAGATATATGGTATCTCCCGATGGAAGCACGGAATCAGCGACCTCTATGGTCTTAGTCTCAAATGGACGGAGAGTCATCCAAAGAGATTGGGCGGATGCGGAAAGGCGCACCAACCATAGAAGTGATATGATGAGAAACAGCCTGAAAGCCATCTTGATAATTTGTTGTTGTCGTGCCGCAAAGATAGCCAAAAATGGCATATAGAGTTAAGCGTATAAAGAGGGGGGGGGAAAACGAAGGAGCGCCCTGCGAGATGAGTCGCAGGACGCTCCGGCTATTTAGAAGAAATCAGTTTTTAAGCCAGAGTCTCCTCATTCTCAAGAACATCGAGTTCCTCTTTCGAGCCGACAAGGTCGTCGCCGAGTCCCCTTGTACCCGTACCGGCCGGGATAAGGTGACCACAAATGACATTCTCCTTGAGGCCTTCGAGGTAGTCGACCTTACCTTGGATCGCGCTCTCGTTGAGCACCTTGGTCGTTTCCTGGAAGGAGGCGGCCGACATGAAGCTCTTAGTGTGAAGAGCCGCACGCGTGATACCCTGAAGAATCTGGTTGGCCGTCGCGGGAACCGCATCGCGGACAGTTACAGTCTTGAGGTCGCGGCGCTTAAGCTGCGAATTCTCGTCACGAAGTCGGCGAGCCGTGATTATCTGGCCAGGGCGGAGGGTGGTAGAATCACCGGCATCCTCGACAACAAGCTTGCCCCAGATGCGGTCGTTCTCCTCGTGGAAATCAATCTTGTCGACGGCCTCCCTTTCGAGGAAGTTGGTGTCGCCCGGATCCTGAATCTCGACCTTGCGCATCATCTGACGGACAATTACCTCGAAGTGCTTATCGTTGATGTTCACGCCCTGGAGACGATAGACATCCTGAACCTCGTTGACAATATACTCCTGAACCTTGGTCGGGCCAAGGATGGAGAGAATATCGGTAGGCGTAATGGCGCCATCGGAGAGAGGAGTGCCGGCACGGACGAAGTCGTTGGCCTGAACAAGAATCTGCCTGGAGAGAGGCACGAGGTATTTCTTCTGCTCCCCAGTCTTGGCGGTAACGATAATCTCACGGTTACCGTGCTTGGTACCACCATAGGAGACCTCACCGTCGATTTCAGAGACGACAGCCGGGTTGCTCGGGTTGCGCGCCTCGAAGAGCTCTGTGACGCGAGGCAGACCGCCAGTGATATCGCCAGCCTTACCGACGGCACGGGGCATCTTGGCGAGGGTTGTACCCTGCTGGATGTCATCGCCATCGGAGACAGACACGTGAGCACCGACAGGGAGATTGTATGTCATAACCTTCTCATCGCCAACAACGATATTGATGGCAGGAGACTTGGTCTTGTCATGGCTCTCGATGATGACCTTCTCGGAGAAGCCAGTCTGCTCATCGCTCTCGACCTTGTATGTAACACCCTCGTCCATATTCTCGAACTGGACTTTACCAGATTTCTCGGATATGATAGGAGCGTTGAAGGGATCCCAATCGAAGAGCTTGGTGCCCTTCTCGACGGCCTGGCCATTCTTGACATAGAGCTTAGACGCATAGTGGAGCTCATGACGCACAAGCTCGTTGCGCGTATTCTTGTCGAGAATGCGGAGTTCGGCGAGGCGGCTCACGACGATGTCTATCTGGTTGCCGCTCTCGTCCTCGAAAGGAACTGAACGGAGCTCATCAATCTCAACAATACCGTCGTACTTGGACTTGAGTTCGCTCTGAGCTGCATCGCCACCAGCGACACCACCCTGGTGGAACGTACGGAGGGTAAGCTGAGTACCGGGCTCGCCGATGGACTGGGCCGCGATGACGCCGACAGCCTCGCCCTTGTGGACGAGACGGCTCGTAGCGAGGTTGCGGCCGTAGCACTTGGCGCAGACACCTTTCTTAGACTCGCAAGTGAGCACCGAACGAATCTCTACACTCTCAAGAGGAGAATCCTCGATCTTCTGAGCCTTAGCCTCGGTAATCTCCTCACCTGCCGCAACAATGACCTCGTTGGTACGCGGGTCGATGACATCGTTGACGGCTACGCGACCAAGGATGCGCTCGTAGAGAGTCGCGATGACATCGTCGTTGTTCTTGATGGCAGTGCAGGTGAGACCGCGAAGGGTTCCACAATCCTCGTCGGTGATGATGACATCGTTGGAGACATCGACAAGACGACGGGTGAGGTATCCGGCATCGGCAGTCTTAAGCGCAGTATCGGACAGACCTTTACGAGCACCGTGGGACGAGATAAAGTACTCCTGGACTGAAAGACCCTCTTTGAGGTTCGCGATGACAGGGTTCTCGATGATCTGCGGGCCCTCGGCACCAGACTTCTGAGGCTTTGCCATAAGACCGCGCATACCGCAAAGCTGCTTAATCTGATCCTTAGAACCACGTGCGCCAGAGTCGAGCATCATGTATACTGAGTTGAAGCCCTGCTGGTCGGAGCTCAACTGATCCATAAGAATCTTTGTAAGCTCCGCGTTGACATGAGTCCAGATATCGATGACCTGATTGTATCGCTCGTTGTTAGTGATGACACCCATATTATAGTTGTTCATCACCTCCTCGACCTCCTCGTAGCCCTTCTTGATGAGTTCATCCTTCTCCTTAGGAATGATGACATCGGAGAGGTTGAACGAGAGACCTGCGACGAAAGACATGCGGTAACCCATGTTCTTGATATCATCGAGGAAGTCGGCCGTGCGAGGGATACCGCAGGCCTTCTGGACCTTGGCGATGATGCCGCGGAGCGACTTCTTGGAGATGAGGCAGTTGATGAAGCCCACCTCGCGCGGGACGATATTGTTGAAGAGGATACGCCCCATCGTGGTCTCGATGAGCTTAAGGGCTGGTTTGCCATTCTCATCGAGATCGTAGGTACGGACCTTGACTTTCGCGTGAAGATCAACTTTCTGCTCATTGTAGGCTATCTCAGCCTCGGCAGGAGAGTAGAACACAAGCCCCTCGCCCTTTGCTCCTGGCCTCTCCTTGGTGATGTAATAGAGACCGAGAACCATATCCTGAGAAGGGACAGTGATAGGCGCGCCATTGGCAGGGTTGAGGACATTGAGCGAAGCCAGCATAAGGAGCTGCGCCTCGAGAACCGCAGCATTACCGAGCGGGAGGTGGACTGCCATCTGGTCGCCGTCGAAGTCGGCGTTGAATGCCGTACAAGCGAGCGGGTGGAGCTGGATGGCCTTACCCTCAATCATGCGAGGCTGGAAAGCCTGAATGCCGAGACGGTGGAGGGTCGGGGCACGGTTGAGAAGGACGGGGTGGTTCTTCATGACATTCTCAAGGATGTCCCAAACCACGGCGGACTTCTTGTCGACAATCTTCTTTGCCGACTTGACGGTCTTGACTATGCCTCGCTCGATGAGCTTGCGGATAACGAACGGCTTAAAGAGCTCGGCCGCCATATCCTTAGGCAGGCCGCACTCATGCATACGGAGCTCAGGGCCGATGACGATGACGGAACGCGCAGAGTAGTCGACACGCTTACCGAGGAGGTTCTGACGGAAGCGGCCCTGCTTACCCTTGAGGGAGTCGGAGAGCGACTTGAGGGGGCGGTTGGCCTCGGACTTGACTGCCGTAGAACGGCGCGTGTTGTCGAAGAGGGAGTCGACAGCCTCCTGAAGCATACGCTTCTCGTTTCGAAGAATGACCTCGGGCGCGTTAATCTCGAGAAGTCTCTTGAGACGGTTGTTTCGGATGATGACCCTACGATAGAGCTCGTTGAGGTCGGAAGTGGCGAAACGGCCACCATCGAGGGGAACGAGAGGGCGAAGGTCGGGCGGGATGACGGGGATGACCGTCATAATCATCCACTCGGGCTTATTACGACCATTGGACGCCTTGAACCACTCGACGACCTGAAGACGCTTAAGGGCCTCGGCCTTGCGCGCCTGGGAGGTCTCATTGTGAGCCTTGTAGCGAAGATCACAAGCGAGAGCGTCGAGGTCGACCTGCTGGAGGAGCATATAAAGGGCCTCAGCGCCCATCTTGGCGACGAACTTGTTAGGGTCGTTGTCATCGAGGAGCTGATTGTCCTTAGGCAGAGAATCGAGAATGGCGATATACTCCTCCTCGGAGAGGAAGTCGAGCTTGTGGACACCATCAGCCTCCTTAATACCAGGGTTGATGACGACATAGCGCTCATAGTAGACGATAGTATCGACCTTCTTTGTGGGAATGCCGAGGAGGCTACCTATCTTGTTGGGCAGGGATCTGAAATACCAGATATGCGCGATGGGGACGACGAGCGATATGTGTCCCATACGCTCGCGGCGCACCTTCTTCTCAGTGACCTCGACACCGCACCTGTCGCAGACGATGCCCTTGTAGCGGATGCGCTTGTACTTGCCGCAGTGGCACTCATAGTCCTTGACAGGGCCGAAAATGCGCTCGCAGAAAAGGCCGTCACGCTCGGGCTTGTAGGTGCGGTAGTTGATGGTCTCGGGCTTGAGGACCTCACCGCTTGACATTTCAAGAATCTCCTCGGGCGAAGCGAGCCCGATAGTGATTTTTGAAAAGTTGGTCTTTTTTTGATCTCTTCTAAAAGCCATGCTAAAATAATTAAGAAGCCAGGAGTCAGGAGTCCGTATAGGCTCAGCTCGGCTGTTCTTTCTATGTTAAAGTTCCCCGAAACCGGCCATCAGGAGAGGCCGGCCTCGGCGGAACGAAGTATCAAAAGGCCATATAAGGCAAGAGACGCATCCTCTACTCGAAAGCGATGCTCAAGCCGAGGCCGCGCATCTCATGGAGAAGGACATTGAGGGACTCGGGGATGCCCGGAGTAGGGAGGTTGTCACCCTTGACGATGGCCTCGTAGGCCTTGGCACGGCCAACGACATCGTCGGACTTGACGGTAAGAATCTCCTGAAGCACGTTTGCGGCGCCGAAACCCTCGAGCGCCCAAACCTCCATCTCTCCGAAACGCTGGCCACCGAACTGGGCTTTACCGCCAAGAGGCTGCTGAGTGATGAGAGAGTACGGGCCGATGGAACGGGCGTGCATCTTGTCGTCGACCATATGGCCGAGCTTAAGCATATAGACAACGCCTACCGTCGCAGGCTGGTGGAAACGCTCACCAGTGCCACCGTCGTAGAGATAAATCTTACCGACATCAGGAACACCCGCCTTACGGGTAAGCTCAGTTATCTGGCTGAGCGAAGCACCGTCGAATACAGGCGTAGCGAACTTGACACCAAGCTCTTTGCCAGCCCAACCGAGAACCGTCTCATAAATCTGACCGAGGTTCATACGGGAAGGCACACCCAGAGGGTTGAGGACGATGTCGACAGGAGAGCCATCGGGGAGGAATGGCATATCCTCAAGACGCACGATGTTGGAGACAATACCCTTGTTACCGTGGCGGCCTGCCATCTTGTCACCGACACGGATCTTACGCTTCTTGGCAATGTAGATCTTGGCGATCTGCATGATGCCATTTGGCAGGTCGTCGCCGATGGTGACATTGTAGTTCTTACGCTTCTCAATCGCCTCGAAGTCCTTGTACTTCATACGGAAGTTGTGGACAGTGCGATAGATGAGGTTGTTGAGGGCCTCATCGTCAGTCCAGTTGGACGGGTCGACAGTCTGGTAATCGATATCGAGGAGCACGTTGCGGGTGAACTTGACACCCTTAGCGACACGCTCGACTCCGTCGTAATCCTTAATGCCGGCCGTCTGCTTGCCATCAAGCTTGGACATTAGCTTAGCGACAAGAGTGTTACGAAGCTCTGCGACGCTATTCTCGAACTCCTCGTGGATAGACTCCTCCTTGGCCTTCTCGGCTGCACGGGAGCGGCGATCCTTGACGATGCGAGAGTAGAGGTTACGACCGATGACAACTCCGCTGAGGGACGGGTTGGCCTTGAGGGACGCATCCTTGACATCGCCGGCGCGGTCGCCGAAGATGGCGCGGAGAAGCTTCTCCTCAGGGGTGGGATCGCTCTCGCCCTTAGGGGTAATCTTGCCGATAAGGATGTCGCCAGGCTTGACGTGGGCGCCGATGCGGATGATACCGTTCTCATCGAGATCCTTGGTAGCCTCCTCGGCGACGTTAGGGATATCGGAAGTGAGTTCCTCCATACCGCGCTTAGTGTCGCGGACTTCAAGAGAGTACTCATCAACATGGACGGAGGTGAATATATCCTCGCGGACAACCCTCTCGGAGATGACGATAGCATCCTCGAAGTTGTAGCCCTTCCAAGGCATGAACGCCACTTTGAGGTTACGACCAAGAGCGAGTTCGCCGTTGGAAGTTGAGTAGCCCTCGGTAAGAATCTGCCCCTTTACGACCTTCTGACCAGGCTTAACGATAGGCCGGATGTCGATACAGGTGTTCTGGTTCGTCTTCTGGAACTTAGAGAGAGGGTATTCCTTGGTATCGGGATCGAAAGACGCGAAACGCTCGTCGTCAGACCTGTCATAGCGAACAATAATCTTGTTGGCGTCGACATAGTCGATGACACCGTCCATCTCGGCCGTGACCTGGGTACGCGAGAAGCGGATGACCGGCTCTTCGAGACCGGTTCCGACGATAGGAGACTCGGTACGGAGCAGAGGCACGGCCTGCCTCATCATGTTGGAACCCATGAGCGCACGGTGCGCATCGTCATGCTCAAGGAACGGGATGAGGGAAGATGCCACGGATGCGATCAGATTGGCAGCCACGTCGATGTACTCCACCTCGTGCTTGTCGACGACGGGGAAGTCGGAATCCTGACGCGCCTTGACCCTATCCTCAAGGAAGTTGCCGTCATCGTCCATTGGGGAGAGAGCTTGGGCGATAATCTTGTGCTCCTCATCCTCTGCGGTCACATATTTGAAGCCCTCGGGCGAGAAATCGACCCTACCGTCGCGAACGATGCGGTAAGGCGTCTCGAGGAAGCCGAGGCGATCAATCTTGGCGTAGATTGTGAGAGACGAGATAAGACCGATGTTCGGGCCCTCAGGAGTCTCGATAGGACAGAGGCGGCCGTAATGGGTATAGTGTACATCACGCACCTCGAAGCCTGCGCGGTCGCGGGAAAGGCCACCGGGGCCGAGTGCGGAGAGACGCCTCTTGTGAGTGACCTCGGCAAGAGGGTTGGTCTGATCCATGAACTGCGAGAGCGCGTTGGTAGCGAAGAAGCTTGCGACCACGGAAGCGAGCGTCTTGCTATTGATGAGGTCGGTAGGAGTAAAGACCTCGTTGTCGCGGACATTCATGCGCTCCTTGATGGTACGCGACATACGTGCGAGACCGACAGAGAACTGGTTAGCGAGCTGCTCGCCGACGGTGCGGACACGACGGTTGGAGAGGTGGTCGATATCGTCGACATCGGCCTTAGAGTTGAGGAGTTCGATGAGATGCTTGATAATCTCAATCATATCCTCCTTGGTCAGCGTACGGACGCTCATATCGGTCTTGAGACCGAGCTTCTGATTGAGCCTGTACCTACCGACATCGCCGAGGTCGTACCTCTTGTCGGAGAAGAACAGCTTATCGATAGCGTCGCGGGCCGTAGCCTCATCGGGCGGCTCGGCATTGCGCAGCTGACGGTATATGTAGACAACAGCCTCCTTTTCGGAGTTGCAGGGGTCTTTCTGAAGAGTGTTGTAGATGATGGCGTAGTCAGCGAGGCCATTACCCTCACGGTGGAGGAATATGGTCTTGACACCCGAGTCGAGGATATCCTGGATAGAATCCTCATCGAGGACTGTCTCACGGTCGACGACGACCTCGTTACGCTCGATGGAGACGACCTCATTGGAGTCCTCATCGACGAAGTCCTCGACCCAAGACTTGTTGACACGCGCAGCAAGTTTACGGCCAATATATTTGCTGATTGTCGATTTGGTCACCTTGACCTCATCGGCAAGACCGAAGATCTCGAGGATATCCTTATCGGCCTCGAAACCGATAGCACGCAACATCGTTGTGACCGGGAGTTTCTTCTTACGGTCGATGTAGGCGTACATGACATTGTTGATGTCGGTGGCGAACTCAATCCACGAGCCCTTGAAAGGGATAATCCTGGCGGAGTAGAGCTTAGTGCCATTGGCGTGGACTGACTGTCCGAAGAAGACGCCGGGAGAGCGGTGGAGCTGGGAGACTACGACACGCTCGGCTCCGTTGATGACGAAGCTACCCTTCTCGGTCATGTAAGGGATAGTGCCGAGGTAGACATCCTGGACGATGGTCTTGAAATCCTCGTGCTCAGGGTCGTTGCAGGACAGTCTGAGTTTAGCTTTGAGCTGAACCTGATAGGAGAGCCCTTGCTCAAGGCATTCCTGAATGGTGTACCTTGGGGGATCTACGCAATAGTCCAGGAACTCAAGGATGAAATTATTCCTCGTGTCAGAGATGGGGAAATTTTCTTGGAAAACCCTGTAGAGAGCCTCTTCTTTGCGTTGTTCCGGGGTAGACCCCAGTTGGAAAAGCTCCTTGAATGATTTTAACTGAACTTCCAGAAAGTCGTTGTACTCCAACGGGTGCTTAACGGAAGAGAAACTGATCCTGTCGGCTTTTATTGGATTCATGAAACGAGAAGATTTTTGAACTTAATAACAGAAAAATAGAGGTTTGGAGCCCGCAGTTGATGCGGGTTCCAAACCAATTCCTTAACAGGAAGAGCTGTTATTACTTAAGTTCAACCTCAGCACCAGCCTCTTCGAGTTTAGCCTTGAGAGCCTCAGCGTCAGCCTTGGAGAGCTTCTCCTTGACAGTAGCGGGAGCCTTGTCGACAATCTCCTTAGCCTCCTTAAGGCCAAGACCGGTGTTCTCCTTGACAGCCTTAACGACTGCGAGCTTGGCAGCGCCAGCGCTCTTGAGGACGACGTCGAACTCGGTCTGCTCAGCAGCGGCAGCGCCAGCGCCGGCGGCGGGAGCGGCAACAGCTACGGCAGCAGCTGCGGGCTCGATGCCGTACTCGTCCTTAAGGACGGTAGCGAGTTCGTTGACTTCCTTGACAGTGAGGTTAACGAGATCCTCAGCAAGTTTCTTGATATCTGCCATTGTATTGAAAATTAAAAATGGTTCTGTTTGAAGAAAAAATTATTTGTTAGAGAGAGTTTCCAAGATACCGTGTATCTTGTTGCCTGCGCTGCCTTGGAGAGCGCTGATGACGTTCTTGGCAGGCGACTGGAGGAGAGCGACGATGTCGGCGATGAGCTCCTCCTTGCTCTTGATAGCCACGAGAGCCTCGAGGTCCTGCGCACCGTAGACGGACTGCTCGACATAGGCACCCTTGAGGACCGGCTTCTCATTGGAAGCGGAGAACTCCTTGATGACCTTAGCGGGAGCGTTGCCGACGTTGCAGAACATGACGGCGGTGTTGCCAGCGAAGCAGCTGTCGAGCTCGCTGAGCTCACCATCGACTTGGCTGATGGCCTTCTTGATCAGCGTGTTTTTGACGACCTGGAGCTTAATCTCCTTGTCGAAGCAGGCCTTGCGGAGAGCGCTTGTCTTCTCGGCGTTGAGACCCTCGATATCGACGAGGTAGAAGTGGTTGTAGCTCTTAAGTGTCTCGACGAGCTGGTCGAGGAGAGTAGCTTTATCTTCTTTTCTCATGATTCCTTTTTAAAGTAGTTAGACAAACACTTAGGCTTCGGTGCCGACCTTGAAGTCGACATGGACGCCAGGGCTCATGGTGCTGGAAAGATAAACACTCTTTACATAAGTACCCTTAGCTGTGGAAGGCTTGAGACGCACGATGACGGAGAGGAACTCCTTGGCGTTGTCAGCTATTTGCTCAGCGCTGAAAGAGACCTTGCCGATGGAAGCGTGCACGATACCGGTCTTGTCGACCTTGAAGTCGATTTTGCCGGCTTTAACCTCCTTGACAGCCTTGGCGACATCCATGGTAACGGTGCCGCTCTTAGGGTTAGGCATAAGACCGCGGGGGCCGAGTACACGGCCGAGAGCGCCGACCTTAGCCATGATGGAAGGCATAGTGATGATGACATCAACGTCAGTCCATCCGCCCTTGATCTTATCGATGTACTCGTCAAGTCCGACGTAGTCAGCACCGGCCTCCTTAGCCTCGTTCTCCTTGTCGGGAGTGCAGAGGACAAGAACTCGTACCTGTTTGCCGGAACCGTGAGGGAGCGTGCAGACGCCTCTCACCATCTGGTTGGCCTTGCGCGGATCTACGCCGAGACGTACGTCCACGTCGACAGAGGCGTCAAACTTGGTAGTGGTCATCTCCTTGACGAGAGCAGCAGCCTCGTCGAGGGAGTAGAGCTTACCGTCCTCTATCTTTGACAACGCCAACTTACGGTTTTTAGTTAGTTTCGTCATTGTTGCAAATAGGTATTACGATTATTTATTGCCGGGGAACTCACCGGAGACGGTGACACCCATGGACCTTGCGGTACCAGCGATCATCTTCATGGCAGCCTCAACAGTGAAGCAATTGAGATCGGGCATCTTGTCTGTCGCGATAGCCTTGACCTGATCCCAGGTGATGTTGGCTACCTTCTTACGGTTAGGCTCGGCGGAACCGCTCTTGAGCTTAGCGACCTCCTTGATCTGCACAGCAGCGGGAGGAGTCTTGATGATGAAATCGAAAGACTTATCGTTGTAAACCGTTATGACGACAGGCAGGATTTTGCCGGCCTTATCTTGCGTACGAGCGTTGAACTGCTTACAGAATTCCATGATGTTCACGCCCTTGGAACCGAGAGCCGGACCGATTGGGGGTGAAGGATTCGCAGCACCACCTTTAACCTGAAGTTTGATAAAGGCTTCTACTTCTTTAGCCATTGTAGCAATTCGATTTTAGATAGTTATAGTAGCGGCAGCCCGTATAAGTTCTGGCCGTTGCCAGATGGAAGCATTCGATACTTGACTGCTGTGACTATTCAGAATAAAAAGCCTCTTCACAGAGGCGGTTTCTCCTAAGCGTCTTTTACGACTTGGGAGTAGTTGAGTTCGAGAGGGGTCTTACGGCCGAAGATAGCTATCATGACGATAAGCTTCTTACGATCCTCCTTAATCTCCTCGATTTCGCCAGTAAAGTTGGCAAAAGATCCGTCAATGACCTTGACCTTCTCGCCCACTACGTAGGGGACCTGCTCTTCGAGCGTATCGTCGGCCACCTCGTCGACGCGGCCTATCATACGGTTGACCTCATCGCGCCTCATAGGCTGCGGGACGATGTTGGTATTGGTCTTAGACCTTGTCTCATTAGTGAGGAAGCCGAGGATATACTGGACATTAGACAGCACGGCCTGAACCTCCTTGTTCAGATGGCACTCGACGAAGACATACCCTGAATAGAGGACATGCTCCTTGAGAACCTTCTTGCCGTTGCGCTGTGTATAGACCTTCTCGACGGGTACGACTACCTCGCCAATCACATCCTCCAGACCACGGCGCTTGACCTCGGCCTCGATATTCTCCTTAGCCTTAATCTCCTTACCGCCTATGGCTTTGAGAACATACCAAAGCTTCTCGCTATTTTCCATCGCCTTGCTGATAACTTATTGGAAGAGGCCGTAGAGACCTTGAAGACCGTATTTGAAAACAATATCCATGACAAGAATAAGGATAGCGATGATTACGGAAGCAATCATAACGACCCTCGCGCTTGAGAACAGCTCGCTCCAAGTAGGCCATGTGGTCTTGTTGACCAGCTCGTTATAGACGTCAGAAAGGTATGTTGAGACTTTATTCATCTTTAGAAAGAATGGGAGCACGGGTGGAGCGACTCGAACGCCCGACACTCGGTTTTGGAGACCGATGCTCTACCAACTGAACTACACCCGTAAAAAGAAAGCAGGAGCGGGGACACCGCCCCTGCTTATATCACCTTGACGAAGAGTCAAGGAGTCGTATTACTCGAGAATCTCAGTAACCTGACCTGCACCTACGGTACGGCCACCCTCGCGGATAGCGAAACGGAGACCGACGTTGAGCGCAACCGGGTAGATAAGATCGACCTCGATGTTGACATGGTCGCCAGGCATAACGATCTCAGTTCCCTCGGGGAGCTTGATCTCACCAGTGATATCGAGGGTACGGAGATAGAACTGAGGACGGTACTTGTTCTTGAACGGGGTGTGACGGCCACCCTCCTCCTTCTTCAGGACGTAGATCTGCGCCTTGAACTTGGTGTGAGGGGTGATAGAACCGGGCTTGCAGAGAACCATGCCACGCTTCATCTCAGACTTGTCGATACCGCGGAGGAGGAGACCTACGTTGTCGCCAGCCTCACCCTCGTCGAGGGTCTTGCGGAACATCTCGACACCGGTGCAGGTGGTCTTCTTGCCCTCAGCGTCGAGACCGACGATCTGAAGCTCGTCACCGACATGGACAACACCAGTCTCGATACGGCCGGTAGCGACAGTGCCACGACCAGTGATGGTCATAGCGTCCTCGACAGGCATAAGGAACGGCTTCTCGGTGTCACGGACAGGGGTGGGAATCCACTCGTCGACAGCGTTCATAAGCTCCATAACCTTATCCTCCCACTGGGGCTCGCCATTGAGAGCGCCGAGGGCAGAGCCGCGGATGACAGGGCTGTTGTCGCCGTCGAACTCGTAGAAGGTGAGAAGCTCACGGAGCTCCATCTCGACGAGGTCGAGCATCTCAGCGTCATCGACAAGGTCGACCTTGTTCATGAAGACGACGATCCTCGGGACGTTGACCTGACGGGCGAGAAGGATGTGCTCACGGGTCTGAGGCATAGGGCCATCGGTTGCGGCGCAAACGAGGATGGCGCCATCCATCTGGGCAGCACCAGTGACCATGTTCTTGACGTAGTCAGCGTGACCCGGGCAGTCGACGTGAGCGTAGTGACGCTTCTCGGTCTCATACTCGACGTGAGCGGTATTGATGGTGATACCACGCTCCTTCTCCTCAGGGGCGCTATCGATAGAGTCGAAAGACTTCACCTTGTTAACCTCGGAAGGGAACTTCTTAGAGAGGACGGTGGTGATGGCAGCCGTGAGGGTGGTCTTGCCGTGATCGACGTGACCGATGGTGCCGATGTTGACGTGTGGCTTAGTTCTTTGGAAAGTTTCTTTAGCCATAATTCGAATTATTAGACAATTAGGTTTACTTTTCTAAGAGAAAGTTTTTCGAAAGACAGCCAAAGAAACGGGCATAACATCCCACCTTGGCATGAAATTCAACCGCAAAGGTAACACTTTCCGTGTAAAACGGAGCAATGGGCCAATCCTTTTTTGTGTGAAATAATACAAAAAGGGCGGGCGAGACCCAAACGAGTCGAAATCAGGCAGAAAGCCCTGCATAAAGCGAACCTGAAGGTCAGCCGTTCGTATAAGAAGCAAAAGAACCTCCGAACGAAATGTCCAGTGAACACGAGCATTCGGACTTGCTGCTCAGCAACCAGTTATGCTTTCGGCTCTACACAGCGAGCAGCCTAATAATAAAGAGTTACACGCCCCTTTTGACGAAGCTTGGCCTAACGTACCCACAGTATCTTGTGATGATGGTGTTGTGGGAGCGGGACCGCATAAGCGTTGGCGAGGTGGCAAGACGGCTTATGCTCCAGACCAACACAGTGACGCCGCTGCTGAAGAGGATTGAGTCGATGGGGCTGATAGAGAAGAGCCGCGGCACAGACGACCTTCGCCACGCGTTCGTGGAGCTGACGCAGAAAGGCAGGGCTATGGAAGAGGTCGCAAGCAAAATCCCGCAGACACAGGTGGAGAGGCTGGTATGCCACGGAGCGGGGGAAGAGCTAATCCCGGGCATCAGCATACGGTTGGACTCGCTCATAGCGGTGCTGCGGGAGTTGACGGGCGAGGCGAAGGGGCTACCCGACCGAGAGGACTTGGAACAGGCGTGAATGCTGATGGACGAGAGGCTTGGTGTGGGAGAAGAAGACCACGCCGTCGGACTGGGAGCGGACCGTTTGGAGCGCATCGCCAGTGAGCGGGTCGAGGATTTTGGCCATAATATCGCCCTTGCGGACGGACTGCCCCACAGAGACCTTAGAATAGAGAAGCCCGGCACGCTCCGTAACGACGGTCGTGAGCGCGTCGGCATCGAAAACGTAGGGGCGTGCACCAGGAAGCAGAGCCACCTTGGCCGCACCTATGTTGCCTAAGAAGCGAAGGACGGCCTGCCACGCCTGCTTTGCCATATCGTGCGAGATGGAGTCGGTGCTGCCGGAGTAGATTGAGTAGGCGTTAGTGCCGAAGACCTGCCAATTGTAGTTGAGGACGACGGAGTCGAAGGGGGCGGGGACATACTTGTATATGAGAGGCAGCCCGAAAGCCTGAGCTCCTTCGAGATTCTCGTAGCCCGTCTGCATGACGCGGACGTGCGGCGAGAAATTGCCGTTCATATAGTATGACGCAAGTTGTATTCCCCATTTGTATTCACGGACAGCCTCGAATATGGCGGCGGCGACGCGCTGGGTAGTCTCGCCCTGGTCGTAGCCTGGGAACATGCGGTTGATATCGGTGTTGTCCATTGGCCAAAAGCGCTTTTGGACATTGAGGGAGAAAGGGTTACATGTCGGGATGACAAGGACACCGAAGTTCTTGCTGACTTTGCCCTCATTGTCGAGCACGAGGAGGTTTTTGACTATTTGCGAGGCGACGAAAAGTTGCTGCGCCTCATCGCCACGCATGCATCCTAAGATGGCGACTGTCCTGTCATCACCGCCGAAATGGAAGCCCTCTATCACGAAATCGTCACGGAAGGGGCTCTTCATTCTTAATATCTCTACTCTATTCATTTAATCTTGCGGAAGATACGGGCCAGAAGAGAGCCCTCATAAACAATCGGGTAGCCCCTCATAGTGAAGAGGAGGCCATCGGCCGGCGCACAGACATCGGCGAGGACATCGCCTGTCAGCGAGCTCACAATCTGGCATAGCAACTGCCCTTTCTTGACCCTATCGGAATGGCGGGCCACATTTACCACTACGCCGGAGGCAGGGGCGTTAATCATCTCAACCTCACCATCCGTGGACAGTTCGGGAACGGAGAGCGCACGGTCGGCCTGGCCTGTCCAGACCCCGATTTTCTTCAAAAGGTTGAAGAGCCCGGCCACGAGCCGGTTGCCATACTCCTGCGTAATCCTCATGCCGATGCCCATCTCGACGACGAGCGTTGGCGTACCGATGGAGTTGAGCGAATGGGCGATGGTGGACTGGAGCACGGTGGCGGCCTCATGAACCCAGATGAAATCGAGGTTCAGCATTTGCGCATAGGGGACGAGTTTCTCGGCCGTTGATTGGCTTATGCGCGCTTGCGGCATCTCGTAGAGGAAGACGTTGGAGGAGTGGATATCGACCACCAAATCGGCGCCCGCGAGATCCGCCACGACATCGTGAGCCACCTTCTCGACCATATGTCCCCCGAGCTGCCCCGGGAACGTACGGTTCATATCGAGATCGAAGGTAGGAATCCCACGACTTACCGAGTCGACGCCGAGAGGGTTGATTGCTGGCCATATCTCGACAGTCCCGTTGATTTTGTCGAGGTTGCGGCTAAGCCGGCGCGCCATCTCGAAACAGACATACTGTCCCTCAAGCTCATCGCCGTGGATGCCAGTCTCGATACAGATACGCGGGCCTTTGCCATTGCCCAGCACAAACTTTTTTATCAAAAGTTTTTCGGACACGGGCATCTCTTCGGAGACCACTGTGACCACATGCTTTAAATCATCCTGTCGCGAGTCCATTGTTTAGTTTGTGATTCCAATTATATGTCTTTATCAGGCAGTTCCTCCCAAACGTCGACGTTCACCTTCACCTGTTGAGAGGCGCCCCCGCGGAAAGCCCCGCGTATGATGCTGCAATCGGAATAATCTCTTCCGTGCGCCAACTTGATGTAGGTCTCGCCGACGAACACGCCATTCGTAGGATCGAACGCCACCCAACGCCCATCGGCAAAGACCTCGGCCCAAGCGTGGGTTGCGCCCTCACCAATCATGAGTCCACACGCGTACCGGGCGGGGAGCCCCAGAATGCGGCACAATGAGACGGCCACGTGAGCGAAATCCTGACACACCCCTTTTCGTAGACGCCAGACCTCCTCGGCTTTCGTCTCAATTGTTGTAACGCCAGGAACATAGGCTATGTGATCGGAAATGATTCGCATAAGGCGCGAAATACATGAGCGGCTCTCGCCCCAAGCGGGACGAGAAAGAGCGGCGACGGCCGCCATCATCTCAGGGCTTGGGACAGTCAGAGGCGACGCATGGCAGAAGACCGGGGCGGGCTGCCCCGTATCAGCCCACCCAGATGTCTGGACGAAGCCAGCCGCCTCGTAAGCGAAAAGGTCGTGCCGCCGCCCGAGATACCCGCTCATCACGGTATTTCCAAAGGCGTCGGTCGACTCAGACAGTCGACAGAATGGGATGACAGACACTTTCTGCCAGATGACCCTTTGCGAGACTGAGGTCATCGGTACGCATCGCATAGCGAAAGCGTGGTCGACCACCTTCTCGCTGAAAGAAAAGAGCGTGGAGTATGAGTAACGCAGAAACACGCCTTTACGCAGCGAAAAGGGAATTGAGGCGGGCGAGAGTCTCGTCGGGCTTGATAGAAGAGTCAGCAGCACACTTACGGAGGAACGCGAGAGAGGCAGAGTCGCAGAGGCTGAGCTCGGACTCGTCGACGGCCTCAAGGCGAGAGAGGGTGTCACCGATTCGCCAGACATCATAATCGAAGCGAACCATGATATCGAGACGCTCGATGTAACGACCAATCATAAGCAGATTGCGGACGGAACGGGAGAGGACATTCTCATCGACCGCGCCCCAGAAGGCGAGGAGGTAGTCGGACACGGGCTGGAGCGAGAAGACGCCGGCGCTGGAGTGTTTTGCGCTATCGACATAATTAGTGGCCATCTCAATGTAAGCGAGGGTCTCGCTTTTGATATCGTTGCGGACGAGCATGGCGTTGTTCTTGGCGCCGGAGAGGATTTTTGCGAGGGAGACGGGAGCGGAGTCGGAGTAGAGGAAGTCATTCACGAAGACGCCAGCGGGGACATCGGCCGGGAAGGACACGCCCATGCGGCGGGCAAACTCGGCCAACACGTCCGCAGTCGAGACGCTCGGGCCAGCATTGCAATACTTACAAATGAGATGGAGCGAGAGAGCGGCACGCTCAGAATATCGGCCGAGCCAGAAGAGACGGTCGGCCTTGGTGGGGGAGATGGCGAGGTTGAGAAATTTAGCGTCCATTGTTGGCAAGTGTCAGGTTAGGTTGTAATTGTATCTGGATGGATAAAGTTCGCTACTTGGCGAGAACCCATGTATCCTTGAATCCGCCGCCTTGTGAAGAATTGACTACGAAAGAAGTCGGGTCGCGCGTGAAGCGGGTGAGACCGCTGGACCACACCTTTGTCTCACGACCGGAGAGGACGAAGGCACGGAAGTCGCTCTTGCGCTTGACTGTGGTATCGCCGTCCATAATATCAAGGTCGATGAAATTGATGACCTCCTGCGCAATCCACCGGCGCGGCTCGCAGACAATCATCTCGCGCATAAGCTTAAGGCGGTCGGCATCCATATCACGCCCAAACATGACGCCATAGCCGCCGGCCTCCGCGACATCCTTAATGACGAGTTTGTCAAGATTGTCAAGCACATACTTCATGTCATCGGCGAACATGGGCAAGTAGGTGGGAGCGTTGCGGAGAATGGGATCCTCATTGAGGTAGTAGCGAATCATCTTGGGGACGAAATAGTAGATGCCCTTATCGTCTGCGACACCATTGCCGAACGCGTTGACAATGGCAACGTTGCCTTTGCGATAGGCCGAAAAGATGTTCGGAATGCCGAGGAGCGAGGACTTCTCGAAGGTCATAGGATCCATATACTCGTCGGAAATACGGCGGTAGACGACCCCGACACGCTCCCTCTTGTTGAAGAGACCTTTGTAGTAGACCACATCATCCTCGACGAAGAGGTCATCGGGGAAGGCGAGGAGAGACCCTGTACGCTCGGCGAGGTAGGAGTGTTCGAAGAAGGCCGAGTTATACCTGCCAGGGGTGAGGACAACCTCAAGACCGCCGGAGACATTGACATCGTCCATTACCTTGCGGAGCAACTTAGCGTAGTTGCGATTGTCGACGAGATCGACTTGCTCGAATGTCTCGGGAGACACCTTACGGGTAAGGTCACGGGCGATGAGGGGGTAGGAAGCCCCTGACGGCACTCGAAGGTTATCTTCGAGAACGAACCACTGACCATCCTCTGCCTGAACGAGGTCGATTCCGGAGATGTGGCTATAGACACCTCCGACGGGTTTGACTCCCTCGCACTGAGGCACATAGCCCTTTGAAGAGTATACGAACTCCTCTGGCACGATGCCATCTTTGATGATTTGCTTGTCGGAGTAGACATCGCGCAGGAAGGCGTTTAGGACATCGACACGTTGCGCCAGACCACGGCTTAGCATATCCCAGTCAGCCGCAGTAATAATGCGCGGGATGGCATCGAAAGGGAAAATCTGCTCCTTGAACGTCCCATTCTTGTATATGCCGAAACGCACGCCGAAGCGTTCCATCCACTTGTTCACGGCCTCCTTCTGCTTAAGCAGACCGGCGTAGACGCTACTACCTATTTGTAATGTATCGTTCATTCTCAAGTTTCTTTCATATCGCTAATATAGAAAATAAATTTCAGATTAATGCTACATAAGGGTATTTTGGTGATGATTTAAAGATAATACACGAATTATGATTTCATTTCATCATATTACAGCCTCAGGTAGGGATAAGTAGTCACAAACCACATAGCAGCGTGTAATCGAACAAACAGAAGGCCTCACAACGGAATAACAGCATAAAAATTCATAGTACGCAGTTAGAGACTCGCCCCCCAGCATAACTCGTAGCTGCCGACATTTGGAAGTCAGGGGCAGTAACATAAAATAGAAGACCCCGCACGACGTGTAGACGTCGTGCGGGGCTAAACTTGAATCCGCCTCTCAACTCACATTGAGTTGAGGACAAATCAATTATTTACTTGTCTTTGTACTTAAGAAGCTGCTTGCGGAGAGCCTCGCATGCGAGGTCAATGCCCTCCTCGAACGACTTGCACTGCTTCTCGGCGATGAGAGTGTCGTTGGGGACGGCGAGGGAGACTTTAGAGACTTTGTTCTCAGTGTTGTCGGCCTTGTCGAGGCTAAGGACGACTTCAGCGGAGATTATACCATCGAAGAAGAGGTCGAGCTTGGAGACCTTCTGGTTAGCGAAATCCTTGAGCTGCTGTGTTGCATCGAAGTGCAGAGACTGGATAGTAATTTTCATAATACTGTCCTCCTGATTTTAGTTTTCCGCCCGGGGGTGGGCGAGTTTATAGATTTTGGATAGGTGTTCGAAATCGCTGTGGGCATAGATTTGCGTGGCAGCGAGGCTCGAATGCCCGAGAAGTTCCTTGATGGCCATAAGGTCGGCCCCGTTGTTGAGCAGCACAGTCGCGAAGGTGTGCCTTAGGACGTGTGGGCTCATCTTAGACGCTGTCGTGACACCGGCAATATGCTTGTGGACGATTTCGTAGACGTAGTGCGGGTAGACAGGACTACCCTTGGCCGTGAGGAACAGAATGTCGTCGGGTCGAGCCTTACCGAACTCTGATTCTCTGACTTGAAGATACGAAAAAAGAATGGAATGGAGGGCCTTGGTAAGGGGAATTATTCTCTGCTTGTTCCTTTTTCCGTTGACGAGAAGCTGCCCGATGGACAAATCGACTTGACTAATAGAGAGATTGCAGAGTTCGGAGACACGGACACCGGTGAGATAGAAAGTTTGAAGGATAGCCCTGTCGCGGTGCCCCTCATAGGTATCGGGGAAGAACTCGGGTTCGAGCATAAGGTTCATCTGGTCCTCATGAAGGAAGACGGGGAGCTTATGAGGCGCTTTAACGCTTTCAATGGCTCGCGTGGGGTTTATTTTGAGTTTGCCAGTAGAGCAAAGGAAACGGTAGTAGCTACGAAGTGCAGCGACTTTGCGGTTGACGGAGACAGGGGAGATGCCAGAGGCAAGGAGGTAAACCATCCAACGACGGATGTTGCGTTGAGAGGCATCCTCGACAGAACTTAGAGAATGAGAGATGAGGAAGTCGGAGAATATGGAGATGTCGGTTCTATACGCCTTGACCGTGAGCGGGGAGCAACGACGAACATAGAGGAGGTAGGAGAAAAACGATGAGAGGAGAGAATCCATAGGGGAGAGAATTTTTTGGGAAGATGGGCAAGAAGAAAAGCGCCTGAAGCAAAAGCCTCAGACGCTTAATATATCAACGAGTCTCACCTCCTTCAGGACAGTAAAACAACAGCTTACATTTCCGTAGAAGCCTGAAGCGAAAAGCTGAAGAGCGACAGGCTAATGGGGAGAGATAGGAGACTAAATCTCCTCGTCGCGGTGGAGCTTCTGGACGTAGATAGCCTTGGCCATCTTGTCGCGACGGATGACAGACTGCTTTGTGTAAGCCTGACGAGAGCGGAGCTCACGCATAATGCCGGTCTTCTCAAACTTCCTCTTGAACTTCTTGAGGGCCCTCTCGATGTTCTCGCCCTCCTTGATGGGAACTACGATCATTGTTTTTTGCTTGTTAATTTTAGATGTCTACAAAAACAGTGCAAAGTAACAAAACTTTCAAGAGAGAAGCAAGTAATGAGCTGATAAATTGAGATGTAGGATGGCGGATTAGACAATTTCGAGAACCAAAAGTTGATTGAAAATCAAAGCCGTAGGCTCGTCTTCGGACAATTGGGTGACACTGCGCGCCGGCGGGAGCGACGGGGATGCCCGTGGCGGACAAGTGAGGACGTGAGGCTGCGCTCCTTTAGGAGAAGGAGGGTGCGGAGGCATAACAAAATAAAGTCATCCCTCCAGAGCGGATACTCCGGAGGGATGACTGGTTTAAGTGGCGGCAACCTACTCTCCCACGCTCGTGC
>JBJEGU010000004.1:0-18600 GCA_051875415.1 Marinilabiliaceae bacterium | reverse complement strand
TCTATACGAATCATGCTTAACAAGATTATCTAATCAATTCAAAACAGCTTCTTAATATTAGACGGACTGTTTTTAACTACAATTGGCGCATCAGCGCCTTCTCGGCACGCAAAGCAGAGACGAGGGCGATGGGGAGTCCGCCTCCGGCCTCGAGCCAATGGCCAGCCATAGCAAAACGGGAAAGGCCGCGGAGGGTCGTAGCGACGGGCAGACGCTTTGTCACCCTTGGCATAGGAGACCAGCCTTGGGAACTGCCGAGGGTGTTGGACGTGAAACGATAAAAAGTGGCGGGCGTGACGACATCGACGACTTCGACAGGCGACGGGACGAAGAGATGTGGGAAACGCTCCGCAAGAGCATCGAGCACCACCTGCGCCACTTTGCTTTTTGCCCGACGATACTCCTCGATGTCAGAGTTGCGTAGCGCAATCCACCATTCTCCCTCTCGTGTTGTGAAATTGGCCGTAAGCGTCGACTTTCCATCAGGGGCGAGAGCGGGGTCGTAATTGCCAACCTCAATCTCGAGTTGAGCAAAAGGCGTGCCATCGGGGAGGATGCCGTTTACGGCGAGACGCAGAAAATGAGGAAGCTCCGCAAGAGAGCATGCGACACCGAGATGGACACGGCAATATGAGAAAAAGAAAGCCTCTTTGGGTGCTGTGATGAGAGAGCGCTGTGCCGCAGACGCATAACGTCCGCCGAGGGCATGCCCCACCGTCCAGCACCAGTCAGCGCATGAGCATACGGCATCGGCCGACGTCGCTCGTCCGTCAGCAAGGAGAAGCCCGACCGCCTTGCCATCGTCGACCCTCACACGATCGACTCTCGCACCAAACTCAACTTTTCCACCGAGCGAAAGGAAAGTACTGAGCAGCAATTCGGTAAGGCTTCTCGAACCGCCCAACGGACAGGAGGCGACACGAGCTCCCATATACGCCTGCCCGAAAATGACAACCGTCATAGGCGTCTCGTTCATATAGAGGGCCTCGACAGCCTGACGGAGACGAGCCGACTTGAAACGCTGAGAGAAAGAACGCGTCGTGAGCCCTTGCCAACGCAAGAGGAAGGGCAGCATAGGCCACATACGGCAAAGAGAGACGTAGTGCGCCATCCGCCCGATGCAAGACTCATCAGTAGGGAAGGGGGGAAGATTGGGAAGGAAGCGCGCCACCGTTTTCACCGCATCAATCCACTTGTCGATTATAGCAGAATCATCTGGAGCGAGCGAGATGAGGTAGGCTCGGAAATGCGCAATATCGTTGTAGAAATGGAAATGCCAGAACCCGCCGTCTCCATCGGGCAACTCGATGTCAACCCTCTCGTCGAAATCGACGAATGTGAGGGAATCGATATTGCACACCTTGCGCCACATGTCGTGGAACGAAGATCCCGGCCTTGCGCCCAACACCCAGTGGAGGCAGCCATTGAAATCATAGTCAGCCCGGCGCCAGTTGACGCACAGCCCCCCGGCTGATTGTGACGCCTCGTAGATGACCGCCCTCACACCCCGCCTCAGAAGCCTGATGCCGAGACACAAGCCGGCAACCCCGGCCCCGATAATCTCGACTTTTGGGGGCTGATTGGGCAGTGCGAACCGGTTGGTCATGGCAGACAATGGTGAAGCCAGGGGCTAAATGCTGCCGAAAATGATGATGGCGATTCCGGCAAGGATGCCGAGAAGGCAAAGACCCTTGCGCAGCATGTTACGCTCATGGAAAACGAGTGCGGCGAGAGTGAAAGAGACGATGGCATTGCTGCGCCTGATGGGGGAAATGAGCGAAATCATGCTATCGGGGCTGTTGAGAGCGCCGTAGTAGAAGAAATCGGCGGCTACGATGACGATGCCAATCATCGGGATGCTCCACTTCCAGCGGAAAGGCTCATAGCCAACCCTGCCAGCGATCTGGTCGTCGGACTCGGCGGCATTGGCGGGATCGCGCCGCTGGGCGAGGAACCTGCGGCGGGCTGGATTCCAAATGGCGAGGGCGAGAGGGATGGTCATAAGAAACTGATAGCAAGAGTAATAGAACAAGACGCTCATTCTGTTGATATGCTCATTGCTTATGATATGCTTATCGAAGAGAGCTGACGCAGCCCCGATGAGCGTACCCGCCACCACGCACCATACCCATTTATTAGCCTTGAAGTTTATGCCTTCGCGTTTTCCGGCCACGCTGAAAAGGAAGAAAAAGAGGAAGACGACAGTCAGTCCCACCCACTGGACCGCATTGGGCCTCTCCGAGAAAATAACTAACGCCCCGACGAGTGTCCAGACGGGCGCAGTGGCACGGATAGGGGCCACGATGCTCAGCGGCAGGTGCTTCATACCGTAATAGACAAAGACCCACGAGCCGAGGACTATGGCCGCCTTGGCGACGAGCAGCAGGTGCTGATGGAGGGCCAGGCGCGGGATGTAGGCCCAACAGTCGGGAGCGAGAGCCCCCGTCTGCGAAGCCACGCAAAGGGGGAGAAGAATGACTGACGAGGTGAGAGTGCTGACGAGCAGAACCGGAAGCACGGCATTGCTCTTAAGGGAATACTTGCGCAGGACATCATAGAAGCCCAGGCACAAGGCCGAAATGAGGGCTAAGACAAACCAAAACATGTATGTATGTGTATGGTGTGAAAAAAGCGATTATCTACTCACAATCGTCCACCTCCGATGCGCGGAAGAAGAACGAAGGAGCGGGAAGTCCGGAAGCATTGAACAGAGTAGGCTCCATGGCATCGTAGTGCGCATAGCGAACGAAGACGGGCTTACGAACCATATGGCTGAAGACAGTCACGCTGCCATCGCCGGCAAGAGCTCGGGCGGGATAGAAGACCGAGTCGGCTCCAGCCACCTCGAAAGCCGTAGGGCGGTCGAGATTGACGTATAGCCCGTCGGCGTTGTCGAACTCGACAGTCATCACCTGATTGTGGCTTGACGCCGAGAGGGGCATTGGCCAATTGGAGCGAAGCCCCTCAATCCCGTATGCATCGGAGAGGGCGAGATCCGCAAGTCGCTCACCGATGAGCCTTTGGCGATCGAAATCGCCCAAAGAAGCCGAGACGGGACTCAAATCGATGGTGGGTACAAGGCGGACTCTGCTCATAGAAGCCACGGCCGCCAACTGAGCCTCACGGACGCCATCGGCTGAAAGGCCGCCCGCCTGCGCCCTACCCTTCTGCACGAAGTAGAACCGGAGTGACTTGTCGGCAAAGACACACCTCACGGAGCGGACAATGAGCGGCAGGAAAAGACTGACAGCCGACGGATTGCCATCCTCCTCGCCGACATTGCACAGAACGCCGGACACGGCCTTGCCAGCGAGCGGGCGCAGCATCTTGTTCGACACGCTTCCGCAAAGGTCGTAGGGGACGGCGAGACTCTTACGGAAAGAGACCATGAAGACATTGTCGGGCGTGCCAAAAAGGCGAAGACTATCGGCATCGGCCAAAGCCACAGCGCAGTACCGCCAACTGCCATCGATGAAGAGTGCGGAGTCGCGCTGTTGGACGGGTTCGCCACTTGTGGGAGACAAAAGCTCGATGCGCATGGGAGAGCCGTCGGCAATGCCGTAGAACCCGCCTTTTTCGGCAGAACCCATAACCCTGAAGGCTAAAGAGAGATTGTTGTCGGACGAGACCGTCGCACTCTTGGGAATGTCGAAAATGCAAGTGGGCGACAATACATTGCTGTCGTCAAACTCGCCAATAGGAACCTGATTGGCATAGGCGACGCCAGAGCCGCCTATGCGACCGGGCAAGAGACGCAAACGCCTTCCTCTCCAAGCCGCGGGCAACTTGACATCCTTGGCAAGCCACACCACACCATTTAAGCCAGGCATCTCGGACACTCCCCACTTTCCTGGGAGGACGATGCGCGGCCACAGGCCGACATCGGGGCGCGCGACGCACATATACTCGTCGTAGACGCTTGTTACATCCTTAAGCGCCATCCGCGGCAGGCTATTCAGCCAATCGGAGCATCGGAGATGGCTTTCTCGCCAAATGCCATACTTTCCCTCGGCATCGGCGCGCATATCGTCATCAGGGATAGCCTCAACGTCGACCCACGCATTAGCTGGCGCGCCAGAACACTGGGCTATGACCACTCCCACAGGAATTCTAAGGCTGTCACGGAGATGGGACAGGAAAGAGAGTGAAATCTGACCTACGCCCCGGAAATTATCTGTCGAGGCGGTGGCCCATCTGCCACGCACGAAGCGGCACGGGACATCGCTCGCGCCACTCTCGACGACGAAGAAACGGACGAGGCTGTCGGCCGGCACATCGGCTCCGCTCAGCAAATCGCAATCGGCGGCATGGTTCTCGGCCTGCCCAATGGAGAGCCAGACCTCGCCGATGAGAATGTCGGAGAAGCAGACCGACGACTTGGCTGTCTCAACTACAACCCTATGCCTCTTGATGTCGGCCTCGGGCGTTGTAAGGCTGACAGACCAGAGACTGTCGAGTCCCGCAGTGGCAGTCATAGAGAAGTCCCAATCGGCCGACACTGTGACGAGGCTGCCCGGCGTGGCTTTACCTCCGACAAGGATGGAGGCGTTTTGCTGAAGCACGGCGCCGTCGGACAAGAGAGGCTCAACGCTCAGCTTGCCATCCTCGCGTTGGCATGCGCCGACGAAGACCGTCGTAATGGCAAGGACTGCCCCCATGACGGCTACCCTTACATTGTGAAAAGCACTCATTTGCCAGCGAAAAAAATGAGACTCAGACAAACAGACTACTTGGTAAGGCCAGCCACTACAGCCGCAAGATTGGCGAAGGCAGCCCCGGCCACGCTATCAGGGTCGAGAGCCACAGGACTGCCAGAGTCGCCACACTCACGGATGGACTGCACGATGGGGATTTGACCAAGAAGAGGCACACCGATCTCTGCCGCGAGATTGCGCGCACCGTCCTTACCGAAGATGTAATACTTATTCTCAGGAAGTTCGGCAGGCGTGAACCATGCCATGTTCTCAACTATTCCGAGGACCTTGACTCCTACCTTGGGGTTGACAAACATGTCGACACCCTTACGGGCATCGGCCAAAGCGACTTTCTGCGGGGTTGAGACGACAATGGCCCCCGTAAGATTGACAAGACCGACGAGCGAGATGTGGATGTCGGAAGTGCCGGGAGGCATATCGATGAGCAAGTAGTCAAGCTCGCCCCAATCGGCCTCCGTCACGAGCTGCTTAATGGCATTGGTGGCCATCGCGCCTCGCCACACGACAGCCTTGTCGGGGTCGACAAAGAATCCAATGCTGAGCATCTTGACCCCGTACTTTTCAATGGGCGCGATGAGTTCGTGTTCCTTTGTAGACTTTTCGGAAAGAACCGGCCGCGCATCCTCCACACCGAACATGATGGGCACAGAGGGACCGAAGATGTCGGCGTCGAGCAGGCCGACCTTGAAGCCCGCCTTCGCGAGGGCTATGGCCAGATTGCTGGTCACGGTGGACTTGCCCACCCCGCCTTTGCCAGAGGCCACGGCTATGACATTCCTCACGCCGGGCAGGACAGGGGTCACGGGCGTCTTGGGCCTTTGCCTAATCTTGACGAAGATGTTGCCATCAATCTCCACCTCGGGGCCGACCTCGCGCTTGATGGCCTCGGCAGCCTTGCTCTTTAGAGAGCCGACGAGCGGGTCGTTTGGCCGGTCGAAGATGAGGGAGAAGCTGACACGGTTGCCATTGATTTTGATGTCGTCCTCGACCATGCCGAGGTCGTATATGTTCTGCCCCTTCTCGGGGTGGATGACCGTCTTGAGGGCCGCTATTATTTGTGCTGGATACATGATTGATGACTATTTGTCGAATTTGACGTTTCTGCCCACATTGTGATAGTTGTCCCGCTCAATGTCGACATCAGGCTCGACGAGATCCACGCCTGTCGGGAGCAGGAACCTGAAATATTTGATTGTCATGCCCGCCTCGATCCATTTCTGCTCGTAGTAGGTGCGGATTCCGAGGGCGGGGTCGGTCAGCTTGCCGGCCTCGATGTCGGCATAAAGGTCGAGCGAGTCGGCTTGCGGGGCGATGCCGTTGGACTGGAGCATGGCCGCCGTGTATGTGGCGAGGAAAGGGCTGTCCGTCTTGAGGTGGACGGGGCCTTCGGCCTTGAGGAAATTGCGATAGCGCGAAAGCATAAGGGTGCCGACGAGCCTCTTGCGCGGCTTCTTCATCTGAGGGTCGGGGAAAGTCACCCAGACCTCGCTCACCTCATTCTCGGCGAAAAACTGCTCGATGAACTCGATACGGGTACGGAGGAACGCCACATTCCGAAGCCCCTCCTCAACAGCCTGAGTGGCGCCAGCATGCATACGCGCACCCTTGATATCAACCCCTATGTAATTGGCATCGGGATTGCGCCTGGCAAGGCCCACGGTGTACTCGCCACGCCCGCAACCGAGTTCAAGCACGATAGGGTTGCTGTTGCCGAACCATTCAGCCCATTTGCCCCGGAGTTCGAACCCGCTATTTTTGAGGCTCTCGAAGTCGGCCTCGAAGACATGGCTGTAAGAAGCCATATCGGCGAATTTCTGAAGTTTATTCTTTCCCAATTCTACTGATTCGTTACTGTTTTAGCCTGCCCGGGAACCCGCTGGATAAGTAGGCCTATGTCGTGCAGCCCGGCGAGGCAGTCGGCCCTCATACCCTGCATGACGCGGAAAGTGTATGGGCCAGCCTTGGAGAACCTCACGCTACGCTTGTAGGGGCAACGGACACTGTAAAGCGAGCCCCATCCGCCGCCAATCCACTCTCCGTCGGGGCGGGCGAGGATGCACTCGAGCGTGTCGCGACGGCTTACGCCGTCGGGTGAGATGACATCGATGAAGAGCCAAAGGTTGGAGAAGGCGTAGTCGTTGTCATTCCTCACCTGCACCCAGATGTCGTAGAGGCCAAGCGAATCGTCGACATTGGCACGGAAGACGGCAAGCGAGTCCTTATCCCACCCGTCCTTAGCGAGGCTCTCGTACTCGTCGAAGACGACGCCTTGCGAGCAAGATGCCAAGACAACGGCCACGAGCGCGCACGCCGCACGGGCGATGGCCGCCATAATGCGCAAAGGAGAAGAACTACTCATTATCATCCTGCTTAGGTTGCCTGGGAGCCTGCGTCGGCTGCGCCTGGGCATAGGAGTCGGGTCTGCTGGGGGCGTTATCGGGTCTTGGGCCGCGGCCTTGCCCCTGGCGATTTTGCCTATCGGCGTTATTATTCCGCCGCTGCTGGTCGCGCGGTCCGCGGCCTTGCCTGTCGGGGCGGCCGTTCTGACGGTTGTTCCTATTATTCCGGCCTTGGGCCTGGTCGGGCCTTGGCTGCCTGCGCTGCTGTGGCTGCTGGCCGCCCTCGTTTTGAGCCTGGGGCTGAGGTTGCTGAGGGTCGGCCGGCTGCTGAGGCTGCGCGCTGGGGGACTGAGCGTCCCTCCTGTTCTGCGCAGACGCGTCGGGACGCTGACGGTTGCCTCGGCCACGGTCGCGCGGGTCGGGTCTGCCGCCCTGCCTCTTGCCATTGTCACGGACATTGGCGTTGCGGCGGTCGCCACGTCCGCCCTTCTTTCCGCCCTTGGCATCGAAGCGGGTGAGGTCATCGTCGAGTTCGACCACGCTTGAGAAGCTATCCTCCTCGTTGGCGACGGTTTGCTGAGTCCCGCCAATGTTATCGGGCTTCTTGCCCTCGGCGTTCATCTTCAGTATTTCCGCCACATGGTCGGCGTCGACCGCGACGATGTTGGAGGGGGAATCTTTCTGCTGCGAATACCACATGAGCCGCTTGAAGATGTCGTACTTGAAGAAGTAGTACGTTCCCTCGGCCGTCTCGAGCGGCTTGTCGGTGGGCGGGAAGCTCTTGACGGCGTCGATATACGTTGCCAGCTCGTAGTTGAGGCAGCACTTCAGCTTGCCGCACTGGCCAGCCAATTTGACGGGGTTGAGCGAAAGATCCTGCACACGAGCCGAATGGGTGGAGACGGATATGAAGCTCGTCATCCAGGTGGCGCAGCACATCTCGCGCCCGCACGGGCCGATGCCGCCAATGCGTCCGGCCTCCTGCCTTGCGCCGATTTGCCTCATCTCGATACGGACACGGAAACGGTCGGCAAGAACCTTGATGAGCTCGCGGAAATCGACACGCTCATCGGCAATGTAGTAGAAGATGGCCTTAGTGCGGTCGCCCTGATACTCGACGTCGCCAATCTTCATGTTAAGGTGCAAATCCTGGGCTATCTTCCGCGCCTGGAGCATCGTCTCGTGCTCAAGAGCCTTGGCCTCCTCCCACTTCTCGATGTCGGTTGGCTTGGCCAGCCTGTAAATCCGGCGGAACTCGTAGGTCTGCGGGTTTATGTGGTTCTTGTGCATCTGGAGATAGACGAGCCTGCCTTGGAGCGTGACGGTGCCGATGTCGTGGCCTGGTGACGACTCGACGGCGACGATGTCGCCCATCTTGAGCTGAATCCCCGTAGAGTTGCGGAAATAGGCTTTACGGGTGTTCTTGAACTGCACCTCGACGAGGTCGGACGCGTTGGGTGGCGTAGGGAGGTCGTCGAGCCAATCGTAGGCGTGGAGCTTGCCGCCCCTGACAGCCTTAGTGCCGCAGCAGCTTACGCTCTGCTCTGGCCGGTATTTGATGGCCGGGATGAGGTCGTCGTCCGCGCTCTCGTCTTGTTTGAGCGCGGGGATTTGCTCGTCGGCCCTTTTTATTTCGTCTTCCACTATTGATATTTGTTATTAAGTGAGGAGGGGCTGTGATAAAGCCCGCTCATTTCATATGTTGACAGGGTAAAGAATGGCACGTCATTGCGCATCGCCGCTGCCGGCCGCGGGCCTCTTGATGTTGCGGACGAGCGCAGTAAGGCTGAGAATAGCACCTTTCATAATCATCCGCGCGTTACCGTTCTGCTCGACCTTGGCGAGGCAATCGTCGAATAGCGCAGCGAGGCGGTCGACATTTGCGACGTGGACGAAAGGGGCGAAGTTTGCAAGAAAAGCCTCCTCGTCGGCCGTGAGAAAGTTGAGCGACGGCGAAGCGAGATTCATGATAAAGCTCTCACGGATCATGCGCTGGCAATAGAGGAGCAAAGCCTTGATCTGCTCGCGCGACATGGCTCGGCAAGACTCGGCGAGGTTGTTCATCGCGACGACATCCCTCTTCCACGCGGCCCTCATTATGCTCTTGAAGAACTCGAGGTTCACCTTAGTCTCGGCCGAGGCGTTGAGGAGTCGGAGCGCGGCGACATAGTTGCCTTGCGCGATGTGCGCCAGCCTGGAGGCGGAGTCGGCATCGAGGGCTTGTCGCTGTTCGAGGGCGGCGGCCATATCCGGCTCGGCTATGGGCGGGATGCGGAAAGTCTGCGTCCGGCTGAGGATGGTGGGCAGGATGCGCTGCGAATCCTCACTGACGAGGATGAACATGGTATCGACGGGAGGCTCCTCGAGAATTTTGAGGAGGCTGTTGCTCGTCGTGTCGTTCATCAGCTCGGGCTTGTAGACTATCATTATCTGCCTTTCAGCCTCATAGGGCTTCATGCTGAGCTTCTGGTGAATGGTCTCGGCCGCGTCTTTGGCGATGAGGGCCTGCTTGCCTACGGAAGACTTCTTGTCGTCGTCGGGCGTATCGGCCGCCGATGACGACTTGCGAGAGGACATTGCCGCATTCCATTCGGGCATCCCGAAATACGGGGAATTGACGACAAGCTCGCGCCACTCGGGCAGGAAGGAGTCCGTATCGTCGGCCGAGCCGTTTTTGGTCACAGGGAAGACGAAATGGACATCGGGGTGGACGAGCTTCTCAATCTTCCGGCAAGCGGGGCATTGGCCACACGGCTCACCAGAGCTTTTGTCGCCCGTGCAATCAATGAACTGCGTGAATGCCAAAGCGAGAGGCAATGCGCCTCGTCCCTCCTCGCCAAGGAAAAGCATGGCGTGGGGCACCCTGCCCTCACCCGCCATGGCGAGGAGGCTCTTCTTGACGGTCGGCAGGCCTATGACATCGCGGAAAAACACTTGCAGATGGACAATCGCCCCTCAGAAAGAAGAACGCGCCCCGAGCGGGGCGGCACTACGGGTAAGGTGCGAATAACTTTCAAAAATAATGAAAATTCGCACGTAAATGAAATTTGCGTCCGCAAGGCATAGCCCAGTGACGCATTCGCCTCCGCGTGACGACACGGCCATAACTTGCAAAATTTGGCGGGGCAGATTCATTTTGTGGAATCAAAAAGGCGCGCCGAGAGCTAAATTCGCGGCGACAAAGACAACAAAAGAAGCACTGTATGTCCACAATTCTATTTGACCGCGCGGTGTTCGGTCCCGTCAAGAGCCGCCGCCTTGGCATCTCACTGGGCATCAACCTTTTGCCCGAGAACGGCAAGGTATGCTCGTTTGACTGCATCTATTGCGAATGCGGCTACACGCATGGCCGCCGCGGGGATGGCAAACTGTCGCCACTACCCACGCGCGCCGAGGTTGAGCGCAAACTGTCCGCCACACTGAAGCAGATGGCGGCCCGCGGCGAGCGACCCGACGTGATAACTTTCGCAGGCAACGGCGAACCGACGCTCAACCCCCACTTCGCAGAAATAGTGGGCGACACGATCGACCTTCGCGACCAGCTCGCCCCCGACGCCCGCATATGCGTGCTGACCAACGCCACAAGGATTGGCGACGAGAGTGTGGCCACAGCACTTAGCCAAGTGGACGAGGCGATACTGAAAATAGACTCTGGACTTGAAGAGACGATAAAGAGGCTCGACCGCCCGGCCGCCGGCTACTCGCTGAGCGAAGTGGTTGGGCAAATCAAGGAGCGGAAAGAGCGGTTGGGCGACGCTTTGACAATCCAGACAATGTTCACAAAGTGGACTGACGAGCAGGGCGAGTACGACAACAGCAGCGAGGCTGACGTGGCGCCATGGCTCGACATCCTGCGAGACATTGCCCCGCCCCGACTGATGATATACACGATTGACCGCGAGACGCCGCTCAAGACAATGAGCAAGACGCCACGCGAAGTGCTTGACGGCATTGCGGATCGCGCACGGCAGATTGTGGAGGACGTTACCGTATCGTACTAAGGCGGGAAACGAGAAATAAGTTGAGCCCGGCAGGATTCTCTCGTCCTGCCGGGCTCAACTTATTATTTTGTATAGGCTGGCTTAGCCTCGGATGATGCCTCGCTGCGAAGCCTCGACGAAGTCGACAATCTCGCGGACTATGTCGGTCTGCTCAAGTTCGGCCTGAATGTTTTCAAGAGCCTGTGTGGTGTTCATCTTGCAGAGGTAGATACGCCTGTAAACCTCCTGCGCCTCGGCTATTTGCGCATTCGTATAGCCGTGCCTCTTAAGGCCGACGATATTGAGACCCTCGAAAGCGGCCGGCTCACGCCCTATCATTGTGAACGGAGGCACGTCCTTGCCGAAGCGAGTGCCGCCTTGCACCATGACGTAGCGGCCAATGCGGGTGAACTGATGGCAGAGGGAGCCGCCGCCGATAACGGCGAAATCGGAGCACTCGACCTCGCCAGCGAATTGGCAAGCGTTGGATATGATGATATTGTTGCCGAAGACGCAGTCGTGACCGATATGGCAGTAGGCCATAATGAGATTGTTGTTGCCGACAACCGTCTTGTTGCGCGAGGCCGTTCCGCGGTTGATGGTGGCGCACTCGCGGATGGAGTTGTTGTCGCCAATCTCGCAAGTGGTCTCCTCGCCCTTGAACTTAAGGTCCTGCGGAATCCCGCCGACCACGGCGTTCTGGGCCACGCGGTTGTTTTTGCCCATCCGAGTGCCCCAGCAAATGGTCGCGCCGTTGAGAATCTTACAGCCGTCGCCGATTACCACGTTGTCCTCGATGGTGGCGAAAGGCCCTATCTCTACGTTGTGCCCTATTTGCGCACCCGGGTCTACACTTGCGAGGGGGCTTATCTTGCAATCGCTTGGAAAGCTCATATACGAATAAAAAGGTAAAGTATGTTGGTTGAGGATGAGCCGCCTGACAAACGGCCGTTTTGCTTTATTTCACGGGGAACTGCTCCATGAGCATACGGGCGAACGCCGTGTTGGAGCCGTGGCCGGAGCGCGTGGCTATGATCCGCCCTTTGATGGGGTAGCCGACGAGGGCGAGGTCGCCGATGAGGTCGAGCAGCTTGTGGCGAGCCGGCTCGTTGGCGTACTTGAGGTCGCGGTCGTTGAGGACTCCGCTGGGGTGGATAGTGACATCAGCCCGTCCGAGCTTTGCGGCGAGCTCCGCCTTCTGCTCGGCAGTGACACCACCCTCGACGAAGACGATGGCGTTGTCGAGATCGCCGCCCTTGATGAGACCCATGTTGAGCAGCGGGGCAATTTCGTGGAGGAAGACAAAGGTGCGGCAGTCGTAGACATCCTTATACTCCTCACTGAGGTTCTCAATCTGCGCCCACTGGTTGGCGAGAGCCTTAGTGCCATCGAAAGCTATGCACACTGTGGCCGCAAAATGGTCATCGGGCAGCGCGATTATCCGGAGTCCTTTCTCCTTCTCCTCGTAGACGACCTTGCGGGTCACCTCAAGATACTTGCGATCCTCGGGCTGCTCAGTGAGACCCATCTTGAGGATGGCATCGGTGAAGAACTTGGCACTGCCGTCGAGGATGGGGACTTCGGGACCGTCGAGAATAATCTTGCAGTTGTCGACGCCGCATGCGCGGAGGGCGCTCATAAGGTGCTCGATGGTCGATATCGTCACACCGTTGTCGCCCGTCAGCACGGTGCCCCTCTGCGTGAAAGAGACTCTGGTGGCCTCGGCCTTAATCTCGGGTTCGCCAGGCTGGTCGACCCTGACGAAGCGGAAGCCGTAATTGGCGGGTGCCGGGTTGATAGAAAGATGGACATAAGCCCCGGTGTGGAGACCTTTGCCCTCGAAAGCCGCCTTATCAGCCAGAGTGGTCTGCTTCATGGTGTGGAATGGGAAATCGGGAGATGCGTTTATTAAATTGTGAAGTCCTATTTGGACTCAGCGTCTTTCTTGACAAGGTCGTCGAGCTGCCTCTTGAGTTCGGGCAGATGCTTGAAGACGACGAAAGAGCGAGTGAAAGACATGTAGTCGAAGGCGGGCGAGCCGAAGAGCGTCTGCCCTGGCTTCTTGACAGAGCCTTGGATGCCGCTCTGCGCCGCCACGGTCGTGCGGTCGGCGATCTCGATATGGCCGGCCACGCCGACCTGTCCGCCGAGGACGCAATGCGCGCCGACCTTAGTAGAGCCTGCCACGCCAGTCTGCGAGGCAATGACGGTATCGTGACCTATGACGACATTGTGGGCGACCATAATGAGGTCGTCGAGCTTGACTCCGTGCTCAATCTTGGTGCAGCCCATGGTAGAACGGTCGACGCAGGTGTTGGCGCCAATCTCGACATCGTCCTCGACTACGACGATGCCCACCTGCTCAATCTTATGGTAGACGCCATCCTTGTCGGGGGCGAAGCCGAAGCCGTCGGCCCCTATGACGACACCCGCATGGATGACGCACCTCGCGCCGATCTTGCATCCCTTGTATATTTTTGCGCCCGGATAGATGACAGTGCCTTCGCCGACAGTGACCCCGTCGCCGATGTAGACCTGCGGATAGATCTTCGCACCGTCGGCTATCTTAGCCTTCTCGCCAATATACGCAAAGGCGCCGACATAGACATCGCTGCCTACTGTGGCCGAGGAGCTGATGAAAGAGGGCTGCTCGATGCCGGTCTTCTGGGGCTGCATCTGCTGATAGAGGGCGAGGAGCTTAGCGAGGCTCTCATAGGCGTTGGCAACCTTGATCATTGTGGCCTTGACCTCCTGCGACGGGTTGAAGTCGGAGTTGACAATGATGACGGAGGCCTGAGTGGAGTAGACGTAGTGCTCGTACTTGGCATTGGCGAAGAACGTGAGTGTGTGTGGCCTGCCATCTTCGATTTTCGAGACATCGTTGACGGTCATATCAGGGTCGCCAACAACGACGCCGCCGAGCATGTCGGCAATCTGCTGCGCTGTGAACTCCATATATATCTTTTGCTTGTTAGTCTTTTTGTTCCGACGTTACGTCATTTAACCTCCAAAGGTAAATAAATATTCCCGATATAAAAAGCGAGCCAGACGGAGAGGGGAACACGCCACATGGCCGGCGGGAGGGGCTAAAAGTCCTCCCAATGCGGGTAGCAGATGTAGTTGCGCCTGTCGGCGACGCCAAGTGTTTCGAGCCTCATCATATCGCTCGCCTCGGACACGTCCTTGACGGTATGGTCGCGGAAGATGATGTTAATGCGGTCAACGCCAATCTTATACGTCTTGCTGCTGACCTGCCCCGTGCGTACGACGAAGTCGGCCTCGGACACGGGGATGGCGAGTTTTCGCGAAGCGGTGACCATCTGCTCCATGACCTTGTCGGGGGAGACGGGTTCGCGGCTCATCTCGATATGGAAGAGCCTGCGCTCCACGAGGCTACGCGCGAGGAACGCGAGTACGGGGTCGTCCGCCCGCGTCCACGCCTTGAGGGCCACGTTGATGTCATCGTCGTCGAGTTCACAAAAAAGAGGCAGCACTTGCCCGTCATTGCGCAACCTGTCCTCGCCAATGCTGTCGGAGAGGAAGAAACGCAGCGGGCGAGAGACCCCGTCGGCCTCGAGCGCGGACTTGACCATGCGGGCTCGCCTCACAGCCATCCGCAGCATCTCCTCGGCCGCGACTACGGTTTTGTGAAGGTAGACCTGCCAATACATGAGTCGGCGGGCGACGAGAAAATCCTCAATGGTATAAATGCCCTTGGCCTCGATGCCGAGCTGCCCGTCGGCCGTCACGTCGAGCATACGGATGATGCGGTCGGCGCCGACAGCCCCCTCGACCACCCCGCTGAAGAAGCTATCACGCTTGAGATAATCGAGGCGGTCGGTGTCCAACTGGCTGGAGATGAGCTGATGGAGGAAAGGGCGGCACTTGCCGGCGAAGACATCGAGGCAGAGGCTGAGTTCGCCGCCCATCTGCTCATTGAGCCGCTCCATTATGAGATCGGAGACAAGTTCGTGGTCGACATCGACCATGAGATGCTCAAGGGCATGGGAGAAAGGCCCGTGGCCGACATCGTGGAGCAGGATGGCCGCGAGAGCCGCCCTCTGCTCGCCCTGAAGGGTGAAGACACCCTTGGAGCTGAGCGTCTCGAGGGCTGTATGCATGAGGTGCATGGCCCCCGTGGCGTGCTGAAAGCGCGAGTGGAGCGCGCCAGGGTAGACGAGCGACGTCATCCCGAGCTGCTTGATGCGCCTGAGGCGTTGCACCCAAGGGTGAGCGAGGAGCTTGAGGAGGAGCTCATCGTCGACCGTGATGAACCCGTGGACGGGGTCGTTTATTATTTTCTGTTTCATTGGGAAGACTGGCTACTTGATGCCGGCATTGCGGCACGCATCCAACACTGCGTCGGCAAGGATGAGGACATGGCAGAGCGAGACTCCGTATTGCGAGAGGCTGTCGGCCGCCTGAGTGAGGCACGAGGCGGCGGCATCGGCGCCAATCACCCCTGCCAAAGCGACCAGCGACTCCTTCGCCTCGGAGAACTTGAGCCGCGCAACGGACAGGAGTGCCTTGACCTTTTCGGCCTCAACGCCGTCGGGGCAGCGGCTGGCAGCCTCGGAAGCACCGTCGGCATTGCCGGCGAAGAGGAGGCAACGCGCCACCCCCACTGCCGCCTCGGCATCGTCGGGCTGCTTGTAGGCCAGGCTCTGCCAATCGGAGAGTGCGGACGAGAAACGACGGAGCAGCTCATTGCAATGCGCCGAGAGCCTGACGACACGGAGGTCGGACGGAGCGAGCTGGCGAGCCTGCTCGATGGCATATGCAGCCTGCACATATCTGCCGAGGCTGATGTAGCACTCCGCGATCATCCTTTTGGTCCAGATATCGGAATCGTCGACGATGTCGGCCTTTCGCAGCTGCTCGAGCGCGGACTCGGTATCGGATGTTTTGAGCAGGCAGAAGGCATATTTACGGAGGCTGCCGACGTCGGTGCCGTCGTTGGCGCAAAGGATGGAGTAGACATGTTGAGCCTCGCGCCAGCTCCTGCTCTCGACAAGCCGCAACCCGGCAGTGGCGAGTTGGGAAGCGGAGAACAAATGTGCGTAGAGGCCGGACGAGAAGAACTCGCACTGGGAATTGAAAACACCTGTCGCGCCAAAATCGCCCGGGCATAGCCTTGCGGCGCGATACACGTCCTTGACAAAGGAGTTAACAGACAGCACGGCGTCGGCATCGAGCCCGGCACCGAAGTCATGCGCCTCGGCATAGCGGGAAGCGATATCGGCGCCCGCGCTCAGGACGCGGCAATACTCCTTGACAGTATCGTCGCCCATACCCTTCATCCCGAAGAGGATGGAGTACTTGTCGGAATCGGGCAAAATGGTCGTGGCAGAGATGGAATTGGCCACATAGTCACGAAGTTTGGCATCGAGAGATGAGACGGCGTCGGCCACGACAGGGTCGGCCGGGTCGAACGGGCGCAACCAATTTACGATAGAGGCTTTGAAGAAGGGAAACGCCTTCAGATGCTTCATTGAGACGAAGCCCACGTCGACACCCTTAGACTTCCACTCTTCTATTTTAGCGAGACTGCCGAGCAATTTCTTGCCTTTGAGGCCAAAAATCTCCTCGGCGTCGTCCTCCGACAGATTGATAGAGCCGCCATTCGAATTCTTGTCAATCAACTTCTTGACGAGGATGTTCATCTCGTCCTGCATCTCGACTTCGAAGATATGCTCCACAGTCGCGGCGAGCCTCTGCATGGCAAAGCTCACGAGGGCGTAGCGGACGAACTCCGCGCCGGCCGTCTCGTCGGCCGATGAAAGCCCGTCCAACGAGGCGAGGAGTTCGGCATCGTCAGTCCACCTTTGCGGCCAAGCCAACATGTCGGCGGCAAGAGCTACGGCCGCCCTGCCGTAGACGACTGGTTCGAGACCGTCAGTCGAAAGTGTACGGACAAGCTCGAGAGCCACCGCCCTATTATGGCGCGAGACGAGATTGTGGCACAAAGCCCCGAGGACGAAAGCCCTATGCGTCGCCGGCAATGCGGCATCGCGCACCACGGAGGAGAAAATCTGCCTCGCATCGAACTCCGATATAGCCTGACGGTCAACAATTTGACACAGCCCCTCGACGGGGTCGAGGCCGTCGGAGCCAAGAAGGGCTACCTGCTTATAGTCGGCTATGAGAGCCGAGATGTCGGACATGTCGGAATCCTGCCCCGCCATAGCCTTTAGGCGGCGTGGCGCGGCGGCGGACTGGGCGGCCGAGGCTAGAGCAAGCGAATCGGAAATAGAATAGAGCCTGTGCCTCATATGCGAGAAAAGGCCATCGAGGCTCCCGCTCACAACACCGTCGACAAGGCTCTTGCACATCATCTGACAGTCGGCCCTCGCATCGGCAATCTTGTCCAAGAACAGGGACTTAGCCTCACCAGCAAGCGAACCACCCGCCAGAGCCTCAAGCCTATCGAGCGCAGCGACAAAGGCCCCGCGGTGAATGAATTCGCACGCAGTGCTGTCGGGTAGCCAATCAGTCATGTCAATCAACTCCTTACTGCCCATAGTGACTTGCATATTTTATTTGCGGCCGAAGTCGGCCGGTATCTCCCCCCACAGGTCGGTTGGCCATTTGACAATGGGATTTTCCGCCCCGTTGGCCTTGAGCCAGGCCTCGGCGCGCCTCACGACATCGAGCAGCTGAGCGGTGCGCGGCGTCGGCTCAAGCTTGGTACGGCACTTGCCCTGACGAACCCAGCCAATGGCAATCATGGAGTCGGAGTAGATGGTAACGTCGGTAGAGCCGGCCGACTTGAGCCTCGCAAGCCCCTCAACAATAGCGAGGAACTCGCCTATGTTGTTGGTCCCGACCTCGTACTTATGATGGAAGATCACCTTCCTGTCCCAAAGTGAGACGCCGCGGTACTCCATCACGCCAGGGTTTCCCGAGCAAGCGGCATCGACAGCTATGGCGGAGTCGAGAGGCCTGTCGGTCTCAGGGCGCAGCTCCGTGCGCCTATGTGTGAGGAAGGCGGGCAGTGGCGCAGGCTCCGTGGCATAGGCGGCCTCGGCCAGCTCGCGCGTGGGGAAGCCTTTGTAGCGAGCACCATCAAAACCGTCAATT
This sequence comes from Marinilabiliaceae bacterium, assembly GCA_051875415.1. Classification (GTDB taxonomy): domain Bacteria; phylum Bacteroidota; class Bacteroidia; order Bacteroidales; family Marinilabiliaceae; genus W3P20-009. Next base: position 486 of record JBJEGU010000004.1, on the reverse strand, counting down.
TGCGCTTTGGCTGACGCCCAGTCGGCATATATGCCTGGCGTGCGCCCTTTCCAGACCACGTAGTGTTTGCCTGCCATCGGATATGAAAACGTTTTATATTATGCTGAACAGCCCTCCCGCAGGGGGCAGAGTAATACGCACAAAGATAGCCCGAAAAGGCGGTGCGCCGCCTCTCCGAGCTATTTTTTTGAAAAATCATGCTGGTTTGTTCAGAATAGCTTAAAATGAGCTATTTATGAGCTTATTGCCTGTGTTGAGGTTGTGATTTTGCGATAGTTTCAACTTCAACAATATTCATACGTTTGCTTGGCAAGCAACCCTTTTCTTTTGGCAAGGGTACGACAATCACGCTGATAAGCGATAAATTCATTCGGTTTTTAGATTATCAGTCTGGGGAATCTTTGTTAGCTAAGATTCAAAGAAGCAAGTTTATTACTAAAGTTTCCCACTTCGCAAAAAGCCAGCGCAACAAGGCGCATCTGCGAG
>JBJEGU010000003.1:0-19461 GCA_051875415.1 Marinilabiliaceae bacterium | reverse complement strand
CGCTTTGCCGAGCGTGAAAAACGAAGGGTGAAACCCAACGTTTTGATTAAGCGAGGGCAGAGCAAACTTGTTCGCTTTGCCGAGCGTGAAAAACGAAGGGGGGAACCCAACGTTTTTATTAAGCGAGAGCAGAGCAAACGCGTTTGCTTTGCCGAGCGTGAAAAACGAAGGGTGAAACCCAACATTCTCTAACCCCATTAAGCGATGAACGTCGTAAAACCAAGCATTCCTAAGGGTACGCGCGATTTCGGCCCGGTCGAGATGACGCGCCGCAACTATATTTTCGACACCATCAGGCGTGTCTTCCGCCGTTATGGCTATCAGCCTATCGAGACTCCTGCCATGGAGAACCTTTCGACCCTCCTCGGCAAATATGGCGACGAGGGCGATAAGCTCCTTTTCAAGATTCTCAACTCGGGCGACTTCCTCCAGGCCGCTGGCGGCCCGCTGCCTGTCAATTCCGACAAGGCCGCGCTCAAGATTTCTGAGAAGGGGTTGAGGTACGACCTCACAGTCCCCTTCGCCCGCTACGTCGTCCAGCACCAGTCGGAGCTGACTTTCCCCTTCAAGCGTTACCAGATTCAGCCTGTCTGGAGAGCTGACCGTCCGCAGAAGGGACGCTACCGCGAGTTCTACCAGTGCGATGTCGACGTCGTCGGCACCAACTCGCTCCTTTGCGAGGTGGAGCTTGTCCAGATTGCGGCCGACGTGTTCAAGGCTCTGGGAATCAATGTCTGCCTGAAGATTAACAACCGCAAGATTCTCGCCGGCATGGCCGAGGCTATCGGCGCGCCCGACAAGATGATGGACATCACCATCGCCATCGACAAGCTCGACAAGATTGGCATCGACAATGTCAACGCCGAGCTGCGCGAGAACGGCCTTACCGACGAGCAGGTGCAGGCTCTGCAGCCCATCCTCGGTCTCTCCGGCTCAAAGGAGGAAAAGCTGGCCGGCCTTGAAGCCATCCTCACGAGTGAGGTCGGAAAGAAGGGCATTGAGGAGGTTCGCACCCTCTTCGGATATATCGATGCGCTCGGTGTCGACATCAAGACTGAGCTCGACCTTACCCTCGCCCGCGGCCTTAACTACTACACGGGCGCCATCTTCGAGGTCAAGGCCCTCGATACTGAGATTGGCTCAATTTCCGGCGGCGGGCGATATGACAACCTTACTGGCATCTTTGGCCTCGATGGCCTCTCGGGCGTGGGCATCTCGTTCGGGGCCGACCGCATATACGATGTCATGACTCGTCTCGACCTTTTCCCCTCCGAGGCCAATGCGTCCACCGACGTCCTCGTGGCCAACTTCGGCGGTGAGGATGAGATGTACAGCCTCAAGGTCCTGGCCCAGATGCGCAAGGCCGGACTCTCGGGCGAGATTTTCCCCGAGAACGCCAAGATGAAGAAGCAGATGGGCTACGCCGACAAGCGCGGCATCCGTTTCGTCGCTCTCTGCGGCGAGACTGAGCGCACGGCCGGAACGGTGACAATCAAGGATATGAGCAACGGGCAGCAGCAGACCGTCTCTCTCGACGAGGCTGTTGCCATAATATCGGGCCGATGATTACAGCTCGGCTCCGCCCATAGCAGGGATCATATGCGGCGACTGGCCAGGCGCTTCTGTGCGCCGGGTCGGTCGCCCGCTTTTTTAGCCGATAGTTTGCTAATGCCCCCGACGCGTCTTATTGATAGGTGGCTCTGCCGGTCTCTCTCGGCAATCCTGCCATTGAAGAGCGGAGGGAGAAATATTGAATGTGATATTATATGTCGCGACAAGGTGTGGTAATCCGTTCCACAGGAAGCTCTTACTCGGTTCGCTCTGACGAAGGCGAGACTTTTGAGTGCCGCCTGAAGGGGCGTATGAGGCTCAATGGCATCCGGAGTACGAACCCCGTGGCCGTGGGCGACAGGGTGGTCTTCTCGGTCGAGGAGCGCGATTGCGTGATATCCGAGGTGTGCGACCGGCGTAACTATATTGTCCGAAGGTCTACCAACCTCAGCAAGCAGAGCCATGTCATTGCCGCCAATGTCGACCAGGCTCTCCTCGTCACGACTATCAATCACCCTGAGACTTCCACCGTCTTCATCGACCGCTTCCTCGCCTCCGCCGAGGCGTATGGCGTGCCGGTGGTCATCGTGTTCAACAAGGTCGACGTCTATTCCGATGAGGAGATGGAGGAGCTGAGCTACCGCGAGACAGTCTACCAGTCCATTGGCTACACCACCTTGCGAGTGTCCGCACTGAACGGAATCGGCATTGACGTCCTGAAAGACGCGTTGAGTGGGCGAATATCGGCCATAGCCGGACATTCGGGCGTGGGCAAGTCGACCCTTGTCAACACCCTTGAGCCCGGCCTCGACATCCGCACTTCGTCCATCAGCGAAGCCAATAACTCAGGCCGGCATACCACCACGTTCGCCGAGATGCACCACCTCTCGTTCGGGGCTGACATTATCGACACGCCGGGCATCCGAGGCTTCGGCATCATCAATATCGACCGTGCGGAGGTGGCCCACTATTTCCGCGACATATTCAAGTTCGCCGGCGAATGCCGTTTCCCCAACTGCACCCACACTCACGAACCGGGTTGCGCCGTAGTGAAAGCTGTGGAGGACGGGCTGATAGCTCCCACGCGCTACGACAGTTACGTCAACATAATGAGCGAGGACGAGGGCAAGTATCGGCAAGGCTATTAGGGCGGCTCCCCGATCGCAGACAGACATATACAAGAAAGGCGCGCGTCATAATTCAAATGACGCGCGCCTTTTGCGTTGTTTTTTACCGCTTGCTAAAACTGCCTCGTCGAGATGGCCTCGGCAATCTTGTCGACGGCCTCTTGCAGCTTATTGCCTATGAGGGGCTTGAGCATGAATGGGATGTCGGCCGTGATGGTGACTTTCAGCCGGCTCTCGTTGGTGGCCTCGGGCTGCGGGGCATCCTTGATCTGCATGAAGATGTTGGCCTTGATAGGCACTGCGGCTTTGAGGGCGTACTTGACGAGCGAGGCCGGGGCCTTCTCAGCTATGCTCACGGCGATGCGCCCTATCTTGTCGACATTGAACGAGATCTCGTCGGCTGAGAACTCCGGGTCTTTGAGGTAGGACGCAGCTTGCTCTGGCAGCGCGTCTTTTATCCGGCTGAGGTCGGAGAGTGCGGAGAAGATGGCTTCGGACGACGCCTTCACCACCTTTATCTTGCTTTCGTACTTTTCCATCTGACTGATGTTGGGTTCCACCCTTCGTTTTTCACGCTCGGCAAAGCAAACGCGCTTGCTCTGCTCTCGCTTAATCAAAACGTTGGGTTCCACCCTTCGTTTTTCACGCTCGGCAAAGCAAACGCGCTTGCTCTGCTCTCGCTTAATCAAAACGTTGGGTTCCACCCTTCGTTTTTCACGCTCGGCAAAGCAAACGTGTTTGCTCTGCTCTCGCTTAATAAAAACGTTCGCTCCCGCTCTACTGCCTCCAGGTGGACGGGCTCTTGCGCCACTCCTTGAGGGTCTCGACATCCGACTCGCTCACGTAGCCGCGCTTGACTGCCTCGCCCAGCAGGACGTTGTAGTTGCTGAGTGTGGTGAGTTCGACGCCTGCGGCCTTGAATGCCTCCTCGGCGATGGGGAATCCGTAGGTGAAGATGGCGAGCATGCCGACGACCTCCGCCTTGGCCTCGCGAAGGGCGTTGACGGCCTTGAGCGAGCTGCCGCCCGTCGAGATGAGGTCCTCAATGACGAGTACGCGCTGACCCTCATGAAGCTCGCCCTCTATGAGGTTGCCCATGCCGTGGTCCTTGGGCGCTGAGCGCACGTAGACGAAAGGCTTGCCCAGAAGGTCGGCTACGAGCGCGCCCTGCGCTATGGCGCCGGTGGCCACGCCCGCCACGACGTCGAAGTCGGCATATTTCTGGCGGGCCGTCTCGGCGAAGGCGCACTTGATGATGGTGCGGATGTCGGGGTAGGCCAAGGCCTTGCGGTTGTCGCAGTAGATGGGCGACTTCCAGCCCGAAGCCCAGGTGAACGGATCGTTGGGCTGCAGTTTGATGGCCTTGATGTCCATAAGGCGGCCGGCAATGATGGCCGATGTGTTGTTATCCATGGGTTTGTATGTTTTTGTCTTGCTTATTTTTACTAAAACCTGTAGCAGAAGCCGGCCTGGGCTATGCCGTAGCTGCCGAAGCCCACTTCGACGAACGCGCCGGCTTTGCGGCCTATCATAAGGCCAAGAGGCGACACCTGGTAGCCGAAGAAGTGCTGTTTCTTGCTCTGCACGTCGTACACCTCTTTGGCCTTGTTGGTGTAGGAGTCGCCGATGAAGGTCACGCCCACGGCCACTTTGCTGTAGAGCATCGCCTTGTCCCACTCTTTCCAGTTGAGGCGGAGGTGCGGGGTGACGGTCGTGTAGCGGTTGGTCAGCTCGCCCACCTTGACGAAGTTGTCTATTTGCTTGCCGTCCTGGCTGTACGACTTGTTGTTTACCATGCAGTCCTCACTTGTTATCTCCATGGCCGCCGTGAGGCCGAAGCTGACGCGCCTGCCTTTGCGGTGTGAGAAGCTCGCGCTGATGGAGCCTATGCTCGTGCGGTTGTCGGCCGTGACGGTGAGCTTTGTGACGTCGGCCATCTCGATGTCCTTCATGCTGCTGACGGTCATCATGCACGAGTTGAACCCGTAGCCCAAAGTCCAGTCGTTTTGCGTGTAGCCTTTTTTCCAAGTGGCTTTTTTCTTGGCGTCGGCCGGCGTGGCGAGCGTCAGGGCGAGAAGCGCAAGAAGTATGGCGTTTCGCATCTTCATGTGTTTTATTTGGGTGTTTTACCTTTATTCCGGAACCGTGCAAATTTAGTCAATTTTCGGGCGCATACGCCTTTGCCTGTGGCTATTATGACTTGCCGTCAGCTTGTCGGCCCTGCCGAGACCGGCTGGCGGCTATTGCCTCTGCGTAGATGCTCATCAATTGCCACCCCACTTCGCCGAAACTGTATGCCTTGCCCGCCTCTTTTGTGGCTTCTTCGTCGAAGTGGGCCTCGCCCCTTACGACTTTTGCTATGGCGTCGGCGAGGGCTGGCTCGTCGCCAGGGCTGACGAGGATGCCGACGGAGGGGCGGACTATCTCCGGAATCCCGCCCACTGCCGTGGCTATGACGGGAGTCCCGCTTGCCAAAGCCTCTGATATTACGCACGGCGCATTCTCCGAGTTCGAGAACATCACGAGGGCGTCGGCCTCATGCATGAGGCGGCTAATCCGCTCGGGCGGCACTTCGCCAACGAATGTCACGATGTCGCTCAGCCCGAGGCTTTTCACCATCTGCCCGACGCTCGGGACTGTGTCGGGGGTGAGTCCCGCTATGGTCAGGCGTAAGTCGCGCCTTGTGGTGGCGATCCTTGCCAGGACGCGGATTATGCCGTGTTGTTCTTGCATCGCTCGTCGGGCGTGGTCACGCAGAGCAGGTGGCAGAAGCCGTCGGTCTTCCTTTGCCGCTGGTCATGGTAGAAGAAGTCGTTGACAGTGTTGCGGACCACCCTCCACTCTTTGGCCCTTATCCCGCACCAGCGCATCACGCGCGCAAGGTCTTCCGACACCGTCATGACGCAATGCGCATTGCGGCAGACGAGTTCCGTGACTCGCTTCCTTATGAAGCCCTTATACTGGCCGCGGCTCGGCTGGTAGCGTCCCCAGTGTTCGATGATGACATATGGAATCCCCTCGACGCGTTTCAGGATGTAGCCTATGACGCCCATCCGAGTCAGGATGTTCACTTGCGTGACATCGGGCTTGCCCCTGAGAGTCTTGACCATTTTGTACGCCTTGGCGAAGCCCCGGATGAAGTTGATGATGGCCGATATTTGCCGCAGCACGGGGATTCGGCTTGCGGGCGTGTAGACGATGAACTCATGCACGCCATTCCTTTCCGCCCTCTCAATCTCGATGTCCTTGGCGGACACGTCAGTCCTGACGCGGATTACCGTCACCTCTGCGCCCTGCGATGCCACGGCTTGGGCATGCTTGGCCACAAAGATTCCGTCCATGGCGTCGTGGCGGTTAGGATACCACGGGGTGAGGAATAGTACGTGCATCTCGCTTGTCTTTATTTCTTCATCGCCGTCAGGGCGCGAACTATGTGCTTGATAAACTGGGGTCTGTATAGCGTGGCGAATGTGTAGTGGTCGGGCGTGCCTCCGTAGTGGCGGTATGAGTGGGCTATGCGCGGAACCATCGACCCCTCGAAGTCGAACGTCATTCCGCGGCTGAGTACGTACTCTATGGCCTGGACTGTAAGCCACTCGTTGGCGCCGTCGGCCCTGTGAGCCGGGTTGATGGCGGGCGTAAGGTAATACGCCGCCCCGGAGTCGAGGGCGAGAAATACCGATGCGGCTGTGCTGCCGTCCGATGCTCTTGCTCTCAGAATCACGCCGTTACCATTTTTGATTGCAGCATTGGCGAGCCTCAGGAACAGGTTCCGCGGATAGCGCACGCTCACGTATGCCCTCTCAATCTCGTCGTAAAGCTCGGCGGGCGTCATGCTCTCGTCGAGCGAGAAGTGGCCGCACGCCTTTTTGTACCTGCGCCGCTTGTTCGGGTAGAGGCGGGATGCCACGTCGCCTGCCGACTCGGGCTTTATCTTGTAACTCACGCGCTCAGCTATTTCGAACCCTTCCTCCCTCAGGATGGACTTGTCGGCCCCTGTCATGTAGTCCGACACTTGCACCACCAGGGTGCGCTCGCTCTTCATCTTGGCTTTCAACGCCTCGATGAGGGCTTTCAACGCCTCGCCCCTGTCAGCGTCGGGCGATATCCGGATGTGGCCCGTCTGCGTCAGCTCGGGCATGAGCATGGCTGTGAACGGGCCGCGCCGCGTAATCTGATAGGGCATCGAGGCTACGACCTCGCCATTGCGACCCTTGGCCTCAATGCGGCCCCACTCTTTGCCCACAGTCTCCGACACGGACTCCCACCACCAGTCGGCCGACATCACGTGGTCGGGCGTGGTCATCGCTCGGCGTATATGACCGCGAGGACGACCTCGCCAACGGCGGCGAGGCTCTCTTTGCTTATGTGGCCAATGGTGTCGTCCTGCGTGTGCCAGGTGTCGCAAAAGCCCTTCTCGTTTCGGTTGTCGTAGTGGATTATGTCGATGGTGGGGACGCTCGTCAGCTTGTTGATGTAGTAGTGGTCGTCGGTTATGTAGCTCCCCTCGGTGCGGACGAAGCGGTCGGCGTGACCCGTGGCCTCGGCCATCCCCCATACTTTATCCACCACGTCGGGCGCCTTGCCCTTAGAGTACAGCTCTACGGGGAACACGGCCGACGAGTCGCCTACCATGTCGAGCAGGATGCCGAAGAGGTGCTGAGCGTCGCGCCCTTGCCCCTTGCCCCACATCTGGCTGCCGACGCACCACGTGTCGGGCCTGTAGTCGCGAGTCTTGATGTGGTCGGGCGTGCCGCCATCCTCGGCATCGAAGAATATGATATCGACGCCCACGTTGGGCTGCTTGGCTTGCAGCTGGCGGCCGACCTCCATCAGGACTCCCACGCCCGACGCTCCGTCGTTGGCCCCGCTGATGGGCGTGTCGCGCCTGCCCTCATTCTTGTCGTGGTCGGCCCACGGGCGGCTGTCGTAGTGGGCGCAGAGCAGTATTCGGCGCACCCTGTCGGGGCGGTACGAGGCCACGATGTTCCTCACGTTAAGGGGAGTCCCGTCGTAGGCCGTGCCAGCGCCTTCTTGCACCTCCACTTGTGCGCCGAACTGTCGCATCTTGGCCGTCAGGTAGTCCACGCAGGCCTTGTGGGCGTCGGTCTCTGGCACTCGCGGGCCGAAGGCCGTCTGGGCTGCCACATAGCTGTAGGCCGAGTCGGCTGAGAACGTGACGGTTGGTGCTGCGGCGGGCTGCGCCACGTTGGTGCTGGGGCTGGTGCTGTTGGTGCAGGCGGCGAGGAGTGCCGCCGCGGCTATTGGTAATGCGCGATTGTACATATTCGTGTGTGGGTCTGTGTGTCGTTTCGCCGGCGGGCTGTGGCTGCGCGTGGCAACATTTGCCACGTCGTGCGCCGGTGCTGTGCAAAGTTACAACTCCTGCGTTAGTCTGTTTGAAAATGTCAATTTATTCGCCTAATTTTAATCTTTATTCCACAAGTTTGCACTTTCACCTCACTCCTGAGACAAGATATACTATGCGTGCGCACATTTTCCGCCATGGCAAGGCATTGGGTTCCACCCTTCGTTTTTCACGCTCGGCAAAGCAAGCGCTTTTGCTTTGCTCTCGCTTAATCAAAACGTTGGGTTTCACCCTTCGTTTTTCACGCTCGGCAAAGCAAACAAGTTTGCTCTGCCCTCGCTTAATCAAAACGTTTAGGGCCTTGTCGCTCCTGCTGTCGTTTTTTTCGCTGATAGCTGGCTCTGTCAAATCGTTTGCCGCCGATGCGTTCTGGCAGCAGCACATAATCCGCCATGTGGGCATGCGTGAGGGACTCCCTGGCAATTTTGTCGACGACATATGCAAAGACGAGTACGGCTTCATCTGGTTCGCCATGAGCGGCAGCGGCCTCGTGCGCTATGACGGCTACTCGTTCGTGACATACGACTGCGCCACCACGCCCGCCATCCGCAGCAATTTCGTCCACGCCCTCGCCTCCGACCCGCAAGGGCGTATATGGGTCGGCACGGACCGCGGCCTCTGCCTTTACGATTGCCGGACGGAGCGTCTCGACTCGGTGTCGGTGCTCGACCGCAATGGCGTCAGCCTCACGAGCGGCCCCATATCCAATGTCGTGCTCGACGATGCCGGCCGTGTCTGGTTCTCGCTCCGCCACAATATAGTCTGCCTCCAGGTGCAGCCCGACAACACGGTGTCGCTCGTCGGGAAATATGAGTTCGGCCAGGCGGTGACGGCTCTTGAGCCAGGCAGCCGCGGCATATATGTCGTCTCTTTCTCCGATATTTACCTCTGTTCGGCCGACATATCGCGTGGCGGCATATCCGTCCGCCCCGACAGGCGTCCGTCCGTCGAGCGCGCCAACTGCGTGGTCGAGGCCGTGGCCGAGAGCGCGGGCTTCCTCTGGGTGGGGTCGGACGCAGGCCTCTTCCGCTTCGACATGACCACGGGCGAGGAGAGGCGTTATCTCCATTCGCCCGCCAACCGCCGCTCGCTCACTCAGGACCGCGTGACCGCCATCGCTACCGACGGCGACGGCCGTGTCCTCGTGGCGACGCTCCGCGGGCTCAACATCTACAACCCCGAGACTGACGACTTCGACCGCGTGATGCAGGACGACACCGAGGACGGCAAGTCCATCTGCTCCAACTTCGTCAATTGCCTCCTCTCCACCAATCAGGGCGTGTGGCTCGGGACGGACATCGCCGGGGCCGACCTGCTCAGCCCCGTCTCGCTCGACGTCACAAACTTCACCTCCGACGACATCTGCGGACGCGCTGTGGCCGACGCCTCGCAGCAGCGTGTCCTCCGCCCGGTCAACGCCTTTTATGAGGACGGCGACGGCTCACTCTGGGTGGGCTCCGTCGAGGGCGGGCTGTCGCGCCGCAAGAGGGGGGCGAGGATCTTCGACACTTTTACCGTGGCGAACCATGGTCTGCGCAGCAACTCCGTGTCGGCTCTTGCCACCGATGGCGAAGGCCGGTTGTGGACCGGCACGTGGGGCGGGGGAGTCGACATACTTGACGTCGCCAAGCGCGATTGCCCCATAACGGCGCATCTGTCGGCTGGCGCGGAGCCGGGCGGTTCGATAAGCGCTAACTACATTGGAGCCTTGTGCTACGACACCATAAACAACGGTATGTGGGTCGGCACAATCGCCGGCATCGATTTCGTGCGCGACGGCGTGGTCTACAACCCTATGGGGCGGATGACGTTCGCCGATATGAACGGCGCGCTCGGCGCATGTCAAGACAGCCGCGGACGGCTGTGGATGGGTACCTCGCTCGGGCTTTTCGTCATTGAGCTCCGCACGCTCGCCCCTCAGGCTAAGACCGTCAACTTCAGCAGGTTCTGCCACAAGCTCGACGATGTGCATGTCGCTGGCGACCCGCGCGTGACGTTCCTCTACTTCTCCAAGGCCAAGCAGAAAGTCTTCGTCGGCACTAACGGTTTCGGTCTCTTCACGTGCGATGTCAGCAAGCCCGAAATCGCCTTTACCGCTACTACGGCGGCAGACGGCCTCATCAATAACACCATAAGCTCCATTGCCGAGGACGGCGACGGCAACATCTGGGTGGGCACGTCCAACGGGCTTTCGCTCCTCTCGCCCGAGGGCGACGTGGTCGGCTCGTATACCGAGTCCGACGGGCTGCTCTCCGACGCGTATTATTGGAACGCGGCATGGAGCTCTCCCCTCACGGGGCACGTCTTCCTTGGCAATGTGGAGGGCTTCAGTGAGATAGGCCCGACGCTCAAGTCGGTCAGCGCCCAGACGCGCCGCGCGCCCATCCTTACGCGCTTCGACGTCAACAATGCGCCCATGACGCCTTCGCCCGACGGGATACTCACCCTGTCGGCCGAATGCACCAACGAGGTCGAGCTGCACGAGAGCTGCAAGTCGTTCGGCGTCGAGTTCTCGTCGCTCAACTACCTCGCCCCCGACGCCGTCCGCTTCCAATATAGGCTCGACGGTTTCGACAACGACTGGGTCGCGGCCCCCAAGGGGCGGCACTACGTGCAGTACACCAACCTCTCGGCCGGCGACTACAAGCTGCGAATCCGCTACGCCGCCGCGCAAGGCAGGTGGAGCAACGAGAGGGTGATGGCCATCACCGTCGTGCCATATTTCTATAAGACGACGTGGTTCGTAGTCCTCGCCATCGTTCTGGCTGTCGGACTAATCGTCCTCTCCTTCAAATGGCGGATGCGCTACATAGAGGCGAGCCGCAAGCAGCTCCACGACGAGGTGCGCCTGCGGACGGCCGAACTTGAGGAGCAGAAGAAGGCCCTTGAGGACAAGAAGCAGGAGCTCGAGGCCTCGAACGCCAAGCTCATTGAGCAGAACACCTACATCGTCCGCCAGAAGGAGAACATCCTTGAGATGACCAGTAAAATCCAGAAGCTCTCCATCGACAAGCTGCAGTTCTTCACCAACGTGAGCCACGAGCTCCGCTCGCCACTTACGCTCATAACGGGTCCCGTCAAAAGGGCCATCGCCCTCTGCACCCAGCCCGAGGTCCGCACCCAGCTCGACCTCATCGAGCGCAGCTCGCGCTCCCTGCTCGACACGGTCAACCAGCTGATGGACTTCCGCAAGGTCGAGGCCGGCAACCTTGAGATGCACCCCGTCTCCACCAACATAGAGGAGTATATCGACAGCATGGTAAAACCCTACGTAGCCTATGCCGCCGAGCAGGGGATAGAGCTCCGCACATTCTTCCATGTCGGAACACCCTACGTCCGTGTCGACACTGACGCTGTGACCAAGATTGTGGCCAACCTGCTCTCCAACGCCATCAAATATTCCGCCGGGGGCAAAATCGTCGACCTCTTCGTCTGCCAGATAATGTCCGACGGCAAGCTCTTCACCTACATATGCGTGCGCGACCGCGGACTCGGAATCCCGGCCGATCAGGTGAACAAGATTTTCGACCGTTTCTACCAGTCGACTTCGAGCCGTCAGCCCAATGCCAGCAGCACGGGCATCGGCCTCTACGTCGTCAGCCGTATCGTCACGCAGTGCGACGGCGAGATCCACGCCCGCAACAACAAGGCCGGCGGAGTCTCTATGCGCGTCATGCTCCCGACGCCCTCCGGCCGGCAGCCCGAGGCTGAACTCACCACGGCCAAGACCGAGGCCGACATCATGGTCTCGCAAGCCAACGGCGACTCCGCCAAGCCTGCCGATGAAGCCAATGAGCGGATGACAATACTCGTCGTCGAGGACAGTAAGGACATGAGGCTCTACATCCGCACTATCCTCGAACCCGACTACCGGGTCGTCGAGGCCGAGAATGGCGTGGCGGGCCTCACCGCCCTTGCCGAGAACGACATTGACTTCATCGTCACCGACCTCATGATGCCCGTCATGGACGGCCTCGAGTTCGCCCGCAAGGTGAAGAGCGACTTCGCCTTCTCCCATACCCCCATCCTCATCCTCACGGCCCAGATGAACGCCGCCTATCAGACTGAGGGCTACCGCATTGGCGTCGAGAGCTACCTCTACAAGCCCTTCGACGAGGATATGCTCAAGGCGCGCATCAGTGGCATATTGGCCAGCCTACACAACAGCCATAAGAGGTTCCTTACGACGCTCGACACCTCCGACCTCAACATCGAGACCGAGAGCGAGGACGAGAAGTTCGTCAAGAGGGTCACGGACTTCGTAAAGGCCCGCTTCAAGGATCCCGATTTCTCCATCGACGACATCGTGGCCGAGGTCGGATGCTCCAAGAGCATGCTCCACAAGAAGATGCAGAGCGTCATGGGCCAGGCCCCGGGCAACTTCATCCGCACCTACCGCCTCAATATCGCAAGGGAGATCCTCTCCAACAAGCAGAACCGCCTCAACGTGAGCCAGGTGGCCTATGAGGTCGGATTCAACGACCCCAAGTATTTCAGCCGCTGCTTCACCAAGGCCTTCGGCTACCCGCCAAGCATGATAAACTAAGTCAACCGACGGGTGATGTCCGACGTTAACTTACATTCTGCCCGAACCTTATGAGCGCAGGCGCGACAGAGTCCGCCAGTTCGCGGATGAGCAAGAGCATAAAGAGCGGTGGCTATTCGGCATCGCTCTTTCTTGTGAACGTTGTGCTCGGGTTCGTCGCCCGCGGCGTCTTCATCCGCCATCTGGGATCCGACCTTATGGGACTCAACACCTCGGTTGAGGGAATGTTGAGCCTTATGAACGTGGCCGAGCTCGGCATCAGCTATGCCATAGCGTCCTCGCTCTACGGTCCTATGGCCAGGGGCGATCGGGAGACCGTGGCTGAGCTTGTGGCTCTTCAGGGGTGGGTGTACCGGCGCGTCGCCGCTGTCATCGTGGCCTTGTCGCTCGTCCTTTTGCCTTTCTTCCCGCTTCTTTTCGCCGACGCCTCGTTTCCTCTCACCACCGCCTATGCCACCTTCGCCGTCTACCTTCTCAGCTCCTTGCTCAGCTTCTTCGTAAACTATAAGATGGTTGTGCTCGATGTGGGGCAGGAGGCCTATAAGATTTCGCTCTCCCTTCGTCTGCCATCGGCCGTGCGGACTGTGTTGCAAGTGGTGGCCATCGTCTTTACCGACCACGGCTATGAGTGGTGGCTCGCCCTTAACGCCGTCTCCGCCCTCTGCTCGTCGGCCATGCTCAGTTGGTTCGTCCGGCGCGGGCATCCGTATCTCACTGTGCCGGTGTCGGCCGGCTCGTCGTTGCGGCAACGTTATCCCGAGGTGGGCCGTAAGGTGGGGCAGCTGGCTTTTCACCGGTTGGCGTCGATGGCAATGCAACGCTCGTCGTCGGTCATCCTCCTTGGCTTCGCCTCGCTCTCCGACGTGGGTATGTATGGCAACTACCTGATGGTTTTAACTGGCGTCACGATGCTCGTCGAGAGCCTGTTCAATGGAGTGGGGGCGGGCGTGGGCAACCTGGTCTACTCGTCGGGGCGGGCGCACGTGCTGTCGGTCTTCTCCGAGCTTCTCGTACTCCGCCTCTTCGTGGGGGCGGCTTGCGCCTTTGGCTTTTACATTGTCTCGCCGTCGTTTGTCGGGTTGTGGGTGGGCGACGGGCTTGTGCTCCCCGCCGTGCCGACCGTCATCCTGAGCCTCACGCTCTTTGTCGACATCTCGCGTGGGGCGGTCGATGCGCTTGTCAACGCCAAGGGGGCGTTCTCCGACATCTGGGCCGCTGCTTGCGACTTTGCGCTCAACATAGGGCTCTCCGTCTTGTTCGGTTTCTATTGGGGTCTGAGTGGCGTGCTGGCTGGCGTCATGGTCAGCCTCGCCATCATAGCGTTGCTGTGGAAGCCGTTTTTCCTTTTCAGGGTCACGATGCGGTGTGGCTTCCGCCTCTATTGGACTACGTGGTTGCGCTGCGCGGCGGTTTTCGTCGTTGCGGCGGCTGCGGCTCTGGCCGTTGGGCGTGTCATGCCTGCGGCAACATCTGTGTTGGGCGGTTTTGTCGGCTCATCGGCTTGTGCGCTGCTTTTCGCAGTCCTTTCCGCTGCCGGCTTGTTGTTGACTCCTGCGGGGCGGGCTTTGAGGCGGCGCATATGTGGACTGCTTTCGAGGAGTTAAATATTGCAAAATGCGCTGACGCTAACTCCCTATCCCTTAGTAATGGTTCCATGCGGGTAACTATGTGACTTGTGAGTGCCTTCTTGCCAATGGATGGCACATATCATAATATTGCACTGTCAAACAACAAGATAGGCATTCAGACATAAAACCATTACGATATGAAAGAGCCAAAGAAAGTAATAAGCGCGGCCAACGTCACGGCTTGCGATTTCGGTCAGTTCAGCACCCTTGGGGACTACGAGCTTTGCCTCGGCCCTGATGTGAAAATCCCGGGAAAGGTGTTCGGTGGCGCGTGTGTGGGCGCGACAGGGGCAGAGTTCTCATTCCAGTCCTTCGCCCCGGGCAGCGAGACTGGCTTCCTCCACAGGCACAAGAGCCATGAGGAGCTCTATTTCTTCCTCGGTGGCAAAGGCGAGTTTGTTGTGGACGGGCATGTGTTCCCAGTCACGGAGGGAAGTGTCGTCCGCGTCGCGCCCGACGGCGTCCGCAGTGTGAGGAACAATGGCGACTCGCCTCTCCTTATGCTCTGCGTCCAGTACAAGGCGGCCACCTTTACGGACGATGACGCCTCCGACGGAGTCATCCTTCCCGACCCCGTGAGGTGGTAGTGTTTTGCCCTGCCCACAAACAGCTGTCCCTTGGTCTTGGTAAAATGCCAGACCAAGGGACTGCCCCTTTTTAGTCAAAAATAAGCCGAATTATTTGTACACTGCTTTGGTGAACCTTACCGAGCCGTCGCTCATCAGCCGTCGCACAATGTTCACGCCCTTGTGCGGAGTCGGCGACTGGCTGCCAGTCAGCGAGATGTAGGTTGTCTCTACGGCATCTGCCGCAGCCTCGATGTCGGGCGTGGCGGCCGACTCGTTCTTCGTCAGGAAGAACTCCTTCACCTTGAATTGGCTCTTTTCCCATGTCTCCAGCCCGACGAAGCAAACGCGGCTGCGGTAGGGGCAAAGCTCAGCGAGGTCGAGCTCTATTGTCGTCTCGCCGCTGTTGGCGATAGTGACGCGCGACGTCTCATTGCCGCCGCTTATAGCGTCCTCCGACTTGAATAGGTTGACGAGTAGAACGATGTCGGGGTTAGTCGTTGGCCTCTCCGCCCTGCTCTTGTAGTCCGTTATGACGGCGGTGATCTTGGTGTAGTCGCTGAGGTCGGTCGTCTTCCACGACGAGTTGTACCAGCCGTACAGCCTCCAGCTGTCGTTCATGATGACCATCCCGTCGTTCTTCTCCACTGAGCCATCGCCAAATTGCAGGCATTCGTCGACGAAAATCTCGTTGGCGTTGACTCGGGTCTGCGCCGATGTTGAAACTTCGCCCCCAACGAGGGCCGCCATAGATAGCAATATAGCCTGTAAAAGTCTTTTCATTCCGTTATGTACTGTTCGCCCACTTCTTCGCACAAACAGCCACTCGTGTTTCGCAATTAGGTTTATTTAGGTGGCGGTGCGCCTTTTTTGCAAGTGGAGAGGTGGCGGAACAAAAGCCCCGCCCTGTCGGCGGGTGCCGACGGGGCGGGGTGTACTTTGGCAGTGTGCTTTGGCGGGGTGAGGATTATTTCATACCGTTACCGCCACTGTCTTTCATCCAGTCGGCCAGAGCTTCATCTAAAGTGTAGTGCATCGTGTAGCCGCTCTGAGCCATTTTGCGTCCGCATATGTTTGTGGAAATCATCAGTTTCCGTACTCTTGCGGGGCATATTCCCATAGGAGACCCGAAGAGCATCGCTATGTATGCCGCCGGCATAATTACCCATTTCGGGACGAGTGGGGTCCACGACTTAAGCCCTGTTACTGCTTTCATTCGGTCCACTATGTGGCCAATGGTATAGGCTGGCTCATAGGTGCAATTGTAGAGTTCCGCGCCTGGCCCATGCTTTTCAATGCGGTAGAGCAGAAAATTTGCCAAATCTTTGACGTAGATGCAAGCCTTGATGGTGTCGCGCCTGCCGGGAAATGCGAAACGGTGGCGACGTATGCTCCAGTATAGCCGGGTGAAATTGCCATGCTCTCCCAAACCGAATACCACGCCAGGCCGTACTATCGTAAGTTGGCGTTGCAGGTCTGCTCTTTGCCATTCAAGGTGTATATGTTCCGCTACGAGCTTTGAGATTCCGTATGGCGTGTTTGGGGTGGGCAGAGTGTCCTCGTATTTCTCTTCCTCAGAGGCTCCATATGGGGCTATGCTGCTGGTGAACGCTAAACGGAGGATCCCGTACCGCTCGGCAAACCTCGTTACGTTTTCAGCGCCGCGGATGTTGGTCTCGAAGTAAGCAAAGTCAGGGTGTCCAGGGGTTCTATGTATGGCGGCCAGGTTGATGATTGCGTCGTCATTGCCTGGCGTGATGTTGTCGGGGAGAGTAATGGCATTGCGGACATCCGCTTTGACGAATATGGCCTTGCCTCCGTGAGTCTCCTCTACCAAGTCGAGGTTGAATACTACGGCAGATGGGTCGGACTCTTTAATGAGCCTCGTCAGGTGTGAGCCGATGAACCCTGAGCCTCCAAATATGAAATACTGCACGAGGTTATTTTTTTGTGAAGTTACTGCCTCCGGCAATTTTTCTGCCTATGAATTTGAATATTTTTTTTATCCAGTTTTGCCTTTCAAGGAATAGTACTCGCTGCTCTGCGTAGCGCACGTGGCGTGTCTCTATCCACACGTCTAAAAGCCGCTCCCCGATGAATCCAATGACGCGCCTGTTGTAGTTGTTGTATGCTGAGATATCTATGCGACGCTCGAGTTCCATAAGGATGTCGAACATCCATTCACAATAGTCGTTGAACAGATCTCTTCGCATGATGAACATGTTAAACCGGTGTCCGGATGTCCTCTCCATCACATTCCTGAACGCCTCAACGGATTCAGGGTGGCGTTGCTTGATGATTTGTTCTACAATGGTTAAGTCCGACGGGTTGTGCGCATGCTCGTACTGGCTGCGTGAGGTTTCAAGATAGTAGTGCCTCTTTTTCGGGAGGATGACGTCGTATTCTGAGAGTATGCGCTCATAATCCTCACCTGTCAGGATTTGATTGCGCTTTCCCTTCAGCGTCGGACTGTAATGTTTGGCGAAAATCCGCCTGTAGTGAACAAGGCCCACATAGTCGGCCTTGAGGTTCTTCCATGCCCAGTACACGCCCGTCAGTTCGCAGAACGACGGGTTCTTGGCGGATATGTTGTCGCCCGTGTTGTCGCCCGTGAAGCCTATTGGCTCCTTGCCCTCGCTTCCGACGTGGAGGGGCAGGTAGCAACTGTCGGAAGGCATAAGGGCCTTCTTGTGCGCAGCTACGATTATCTTAATGTCTTTCACTTAACTGCTATTGGTGCGTTTAGTTGACTGCTTGTCCGTTTGTGCGGCTGTCTTTGTTTTCTCTTTCAGCCTTATGGTTTTGCACGAGTGCAAAGGTAATGTAATTGCGTCGTATAAATACCTGCAATTTTTTTTTTGGGGGGGTATGGGTGGAATTTTTAATTCCTAACATGAACTTGCTGCCTGCACCTTTTATTGGCCATTACCTGAGCGGCAAGCGGGGGAGGAAGACTTGCTTTTTTGTGGGAATATCGTACCTTTGACGCATTATCGCTTTTTCGTTACGCGAAAGTCATAATGAAAAGAAATGGTACAAAACAACCCGTTCCTGATAGAGGGCTACGTGTCGCCGGAGTACTTCTGCGACCGCGTTGAGGAGACCGCCATGCTCGTGCGCCATCTGACCAACGGCTGCAATGTCGCGCTTATTGCGCCGCGCAGGCTGGGCAAGTCGGGGCTGATTCTCAACAGCTTTCATCAGGAGGCTGTGCAAGACGGCTATTGCACGGTATTTGTCGACATTTACGAGACAAAGAACTTTGCGGAGTTCGTCTACGTCCTTGGCAAAGGGATTCTCGACGCCCTCCGGATGCGCGGTCGCAAGGTGTGGGAGGTCTTCCTCGCTATGCTCAAATCGCTGCAGTCTACCATCTCGTTCGATATGAATGGCGTACCCGAATGGACGGTGGGGGTCGGCGACATAAGCAACCCCGTCATCACGCTCGATGAGATTTTCGACTACCTTGCGCAGGCCGACCGCCCATGCCTTGTGGCGATAGACGAGTTCCAGACAATCGCGAGCTATCCCGAGAAGACCGTCGAGGCCGCATTGCGCACGCGGATTCAACGTTGCGGCAACGCGCGGTTCGTGTTCTCCGGCTCAAAGCGGCATATGATGGCCCAGATGTTCGCCACCGGCTCGCGGCCGTTCTACAACAGCTCTGTCATAATGGGTTTGGAGCCTATCGACAGGGACGTCTACCTCCGTTTCGCTAATCACCATCTGTCGGCAGCAGGTAGGTCCATCTCCGCCGACGCCTTCGCCATGCTCTATGACGCCTATGACGGCGTGACGTGGTACGTACAATACGTACTCAACATGCTCTACACGCGTCCTGCGCCCAGCGGAGCGTTCGGAGTTGACGACGTGCGGGCTGTCATCCGCGAGATCCTCGCCCAGCACCATTTCGTATTTCAGTCACTTCTCTATCAGCTCACGGTCAAGCAGAAGCAGGTCCTCGTGGCCGTGGCGACGGAGGGGAAGGCCAAGGCCATGATGTCGCAGGCTTTCCTCCGGAGGCATCACCTGGGAGCCAGCACAGTGCAGGGGGCGCTCAAGGCTCTGACGGAGCGCGACTTCGTCACACAGGATGACGGCGTCTGCCAGCTCAGCGACCGCTTCTTTGAGCAGTGGCTGAGGGAGCGGGGGTAGGGGGCGAAAAGACCTTGACGCCATCGCACTATTTGAGAAGTTTTTCTGACTCCAGATACCGTATGAGCCCATCAATTATTTTTTCGTTGCGAGCGATGATATCGGCTTCGTCAAAGGAGTTTTCTTCCGATAGGCAAAGCAGTTCATGGTTCTTTGTGCCTTCTTTTGTTTGTCCGCGTTCTGTTGTAAACCCTTTATAGTACTTCTTCTTGTCCGCAAAACGATAGTCGGAGGCCCTGATGTTTATTCGTTTCTCCAGAAAGGCTTTGTTCCCAAGGCACTCAATGTTATTCACGTCCTTGAGGGATTTTTCCTTCTCCTGCCGACTCTTTGCGAAGATGTGTTCAGTCTCCACTGACGTGTCAAGGCTCAGCAGCTCTTGCTTTTCATCTTGGAATGCCCACCAAACGATAATAGATTTCGTAATAGTGCGATTGTTGCTGAACTGATAATTCTGGATGAGTTTTTTTAGAAGCTGTTTTGAAATGATTAGATAATCTTGTTAAGCATGATCCGTATA
>JBJEGU010000002.1:0-21938 GCA_051875415.1 Marinilabiliaceae bacterium | reverse complement strand
AGTCTCAATATCGTCCGAGACGGGCCGCATCGGCGACTGGAGGGACGAGGAGGAGTAAGGCAACAACCATCTGATTCATAAAAGGCGAAGAGATACGCCAAAGCGGGCGCGGAAGGTCATAAGGAAAACCATCCACGCCCGCTTCGACGTTTACGTATGTTTATCTGCCGACTTTACGCATCCTCCTCAGCCTGCTGATCCTCGGCAGTCTCATAGAGGAAGTCGTTGTATGGGAACCGCTGTGTATGGATACGGCGGACTTCGGCATAGACCACCTTGCGTAGCTCGTCGAAGTTGGTTTTGTCCTTGGCCGAGATGAAGATGCACTTGCGGTCCTTGGCCATCCAAGTCCTCTTGAGGTCGTCGAGTGAGAGGTTCTCGCGCGTGGCGGGAGTCAGGTCGTCGTCGTCCTTGGGGGTGTAGGAGAAGGCGTCGACCTTATTGAAGATGATGAGGGAGGGCTTGTCGGAGCAATTGAGGTCCTTGAGCGTATTGTCGACAACCTCGATCTGCTGTTCAAAGGCGGGGTGGGATATGTCGACCACATGGAGGAGGAGGTCGGCCTCGCGCACCTCGTCAAGGGTCGACTTGAAGCTCTCGACGAGGTGTGTCGGCAACTTGCGGATGAAGCCCACAGTGTCGGCCATAAGGAAAGGGAGGTTGTCGATGACCACCTTGCGGACGGTGGTGTCGAGGGTGGCGAAAAGTTTATTCTCGGCAAAGACGTTGCTCTTCGAGAGGGCGTTCATGAGCGTACTCTTGCCCACGTTGGTATAGCCCACGAGAGCCACGCGGACGAGCTTGCCGCGGTTCTGCCGCTGGGTGTTCATCTGGCGGTCGATGTGGCGGAGTTCCTCCTTCAGGAGCGAGATGCGGTCGAGGACTATTCGCCGGTCCGTCTCAATCTGCTTCTCGCCAGGGCCGCGCATGCCTATGCCGCCCTTCTGCCTCTCAAGGTGTGTCCAGAGGCGGGTGAGGCGTGGCAGGAGGTACTGATATTGCGCGAGCTCAACCTGCGTCTTGGCGTGAGCCGTGCGGGCGCGGCTGGCGAAGATGTCGAGGATGAGGCTCGTGCGGTCCATAACTCTGATGCCGAGGCCGTTCTCAAGGTTCTTTTGCTGAGAGGGGGACAGCTCGTCGTCGCAAATGGCGGTCTCAATCTCGTTCTCCTCCACGAACAGCTTAATCTCCTGAATCTTGCCCGTGCCAAGATAGGACCTGGAATCGGGCATCTGCAGGTTCTGTGTGAAACGGGCAACGGTGTCGGCACCGGCCGTCTCGGCAAGGAAAGCCAGCTCGTCGAGATAATCATCGACCTGACGGGCCGACGTTGAAGGGGTGCGCACGGCGAAGAGGATGACCCTCTCGCGCTCATTCGCTTTGGCTGCTATTTCAATCAAGATAGGTAATTTTTTTCGTTTGTCATTGGGCTATAATCATCAGTGCGCCTGAAGCCAATTGTCGCCCACACCGACCTCTGCCGTGAGTGGGACAGAGAGGCTTGCCGCGGCCTCCATCCTCTCCTTCACGAGAGCCGAGACGGCCTCGACCTCATCAAGAGGCACCTCAAGGACAAGCTCATCGTGGACCTGAAGAATCATGCGCGCCCCGAAACCGCCACTTCGCAGGGAGTCATGGACGGAGGCCATGGCAATCTTGATGATGTCGGCGGCAGTGCCCTGAATAGGAGTATTTATAGCGTTGCGCTCAGCCACACCGCGCACCACCTGGTTGCGCGAATTGATGTCGGGCAGCTCGCGGCGACGTCCATAGAGAGTCTTGACGACGCCCGTGGTGCGCGCCTCCTCGACGCACTTGTCCATATAGCTCTTCACGCCAGGGAAGTTGGCGAAGTAGCCATCGATGAGGTCCTTGGCCTCCTTGCGCGGGATGTCGAGACGCTCCGCAAGGCCGAAAGCCGAAATCCCGTATATGATGCCAAAATTGGCCGTCTTGGCTCGCCGGCGCTGGTCGGGCGTGACATCGGCCAGAGGCACGCCGTAGATTTTGGCGGCCGTGGCGGCGTGGACATCCTCGCCATCGCGGAAAGCCTGAAGCAGGTGCTCATCCTGGCTAAAATGGGCCATTAGGCGGAGCTCGACTTGCGAATAGTCGGCCGACACTATCTTACAACCATTCTTCGCCACAAAACACTCCCTCACTCTGCGCCCATCCTCGTCACGGACAGGGATATTCTGAAGGTTGGGGTTGGAGCTTGAGAGACGCCCCGTCACCACCACCGTCTGGTTGAAAGAGGTGTGAATCCGCCCCGTGACGGGGCTTACGAGCCTGGGGAGGGCATCGGCATAGGTGCCAAGGAGCTTATTGAGGCCGCGCCAAGTGAGGATATGGCCGACAATCGGGTTGTCATGCGCCAGCTTTTGGAGAGTCTCCTCGTTGGTGACGTAGCCGCCCGTACGGGTCTTCTTGGCCGAAGGGTCGATTTTCATCTTCTCGAAAAGCACCTCACCCACCTGCTTGGGGCTTGCCACGTTGAACTCCTCGCCGGCGATGGCGAAGATGTCCTTCTCGACCTCGGCTATCCGCTTGCGGAGGAAGTCGGCGTAGGCGTCGAGAGCCTTAGAGTCGAGCTCAACGCCCGCGAGCTCCATGTCGGCAAGGACAGGCACGAGCGGCATGTCGATGTCGTGGAACACGCGGCGGATGTCGGGGTCGGCCTCGACCATGGGGGCGAGCTTGTGGTAGAGACGCAGCGTGACCTCGGCATCCTCGGCGGCATAGGCGAGGATATCGTCGTCAGGCACGTCGGCCATGGACTTCTGCTTCGCCCCGGTGCCAATGAGACTCTCAATATGGATGGTCTGATAGGCGAGCATCTCCTCGGCCATGTCGTCCATATTGTGCTTACGGCTCGGGAAGAGGAGGAAGTGCGCCACCATGGTGTCGAACCATGGGCCGCGGACGCTTATGCCGTAGCGGCTCAGCACCATGACGTCGAACTTCATGTTCTGCCCCACCTTGACGCTCCTCACGTCCTCAAAGACCGGGGCCAGACGCGACAGAAGGGCGCGCGCCTGGCCGTCGTCCTCCGGCATCCGGATGAACCACGCCCTCCCCTCCTCAACGGACAGGGAGACGCCCACAATGCGCGCCGCCGACGACGCCTCGACCGACGTCGTCTCCGTATCGAAACAGAGGACGGGCGACGCCATGAGGGTCGGCACGAGGGCGTCGACCTCGGCGGCCGTCTTTATGAGAGTGAAGCTGTGGGCGTAGGCGTCAAGGGCCGTGAGAGGCTCGGCGGGGGCGGACTCCCCGGCGGCCTCGGTTTGGGCGCTGGCGGCGGTTGTCTGGGCCGTCTGCGCAAAGTCGAAAAGAGTGGGCTGGCGCACGGCCTCGGGCTTTGGCGAGGGCGCGACGCCGTAGGCCGACTTGACCCTGTCGGTGAGACCTTTCACCTCAAGCTCGCGGAAGAGGGCGTCGAGCGCGTCCCAGTCGGGCTCGCCCATCCTGATGTCATCAAGGTCGAGGCCGACCGGCGCGTCGGTGACGATGGTGGCGAGCTTGCGCGACAGCTCCACCTGGGCGCGGTTCTCAACGAAACGCTCCTTCATCTTGCCCTTCAGCTCGTCGATGTGGGCGTAGATGCCGTCGATGGAGCCGTAGGCCGATATGAGCTCCTTGGCCCTCTTCTCGCCCACGCCTGGGCATCCGGGGATGTTGTCCGAGGCGTCGCCCCAGAGGCCGAGCATATCGATAATCTGCTCGGGGCGCTCCACCCCGAAGTGGCCGCGCACGCCCTCCACGTCGAGCAGCTCAGGCTCGCCACCCGTACGCGGGCGGAGCATGGAGACGCCGGGACGGACGAGCTGGGCGTAGTCCTTGTCGGGCGTGACGAGGATCACCTGCCGTCCGTCGGCCGCGAAGCGGGCCGCGAGCGAGCCGACAATGTCGTCGGCCTCATAGCCCGGGCATGACGCCTCGGCAATGCGAAGGGCCTGGATGAAACGGTGGATGAAAGGCACGGCCGCGGCTATGTCCTCGGGCTGGGCGTCGCGGTTGGCCTTGTAGTCGGCATACAGCTCGTGGCGGAACGTCGGCCCGTGGAGGTCGTATGCCACGGCGGCGTAGTCGGGCCTGCGCTTGATGACGAGGTCGGCGAACGAGGAGACGAAGCCGTATATGGGCGACGTGTTGACCCCCTTGGAGTTGACCCTCGGGGAGCGCATGAAGGCGAAATACGCGCGATAGATCATCGCGTAGGCGTCTATAAGGAGAATGTTGACCAAGAGCCTGAGTTTTATGAGTTAATCCGGCGCCAATGCGCGGCAGGATGACGAAAATAAAGAAAAAAGGCCTGACGAGGAAGAAATGCCGCTCAAAATAAAAGCGGACGCGCAACCATAGGCGGAGGGAGTCCGTAAGAGAGGAAAGAAAACAGAGAGAATAGTTTTTCGTTGATTAGTTGATAAGTGTGTTTGGTGATTAATTTCACGGGCGCGGGATGTCGTGACGACACCCCGCGCTTTTCTTTTCACAGCCTGACAAAAAAACGGCAGCCGCGGCCTTCCCCAAAAAGTGGCCGCGGCTGCTATGCATAAAAAGAGAGCGAGCCGTCACTGTCGGCGCGCCGCCCCCACCCTACTTCTTAATCACGAGATCGGTCGACGACGAACCGCCGGCATAGAGGGTGCGGCGGACAGAGATGCCGTTGGCCGGCTCGGCGAGACGCTTTCCCGAGAGAGAGTAGTACTCGAAGCCGATAATCTCGGCCTCGACACTCACCGCTGGGAGCGCCGTGGCGCGGAAAGATGGGTAGTACTCATCGACCGCCGAGAGGGCGTCGGCGTTCTGCGCCTTGACGATGTCCTCGACAAGGCTGTTGATGTAGACCTCGACGTTCGTGTAGAACTTCTTTCCGTCAATGGTGTAGGCCGCCCCGTCCGACGCGTCGTTGGGGTCGAGGCCGTTGGCCCTCTCCCAGGCGTCGGGCATCCCGTCGCCGTCGGTGTCGAAACCGGCGGGACGGGAGGCGGATGTGAGAGCCGGGAAGCTGGGGCGCGTGGCGTCGGCCGTGGCGTCGGGGTCGTTGACCATGTCGACAATACCCTTGCCGACGGAGCCCGTGAATGTGGCCGTGCCTGTGCGGGCCTCCTCGGCGTGGCGGGCGTCGACATCGTCGCGGTAGAGCGACGCCCCGACGTAGCTGAGCACCTTGCCGAAGGCCTCCTGGGCGGAGTGGGTCGTGGTGTTGGCGTCGACGACATCGGCATCGACCTCCGAGCCGAGCTTGATGGAGAGCTTCGCACCCGCCGTTCCGTAGTAGCCCGCGGCGTCGGTGAAAGTGAAGTCGCTCGAGCCGTCGGTAATGACGCCGCTCCAGTCGTAATTCTCCTTATCGACCGAGGCCATATAGTTGCCCGAGATGAAGAACTGGCCCATGGTTCCCTTCTCTATCTTGTTCTTGCCGTCGTCCACCGAGCACTGGAAGACACGGGTCTTGTTCTTTGTGGCGGGGCCTGCCTTGTAGTAGTTGCCCACGATGTTGAGGTAGCCGCCCATGTTGCCATAGGCGCCGTTGGCCGTGCCCCAGTTGTAGATGACGCAATTGCGGAAGTCGACCCTCTCGGCCACCACGGTGTTGGCATACTTATCCTTGTCGTAGCCGTCCCATGCGTAGCGGGCGCTGTTGATTCGCGGCGTGCGGTTGTTGTGGTGGGCTATGAGGTTGTGGTGGAACGATGCGCCCTTGCCGCCCCATATTCCGCCATAGCCGTGGGCGCCCTTTCCGTGGCCCGCGTTGTTGAGGCTCTCGGATACGGAGCACCACTGCATGGTGAAGTCCCGGTTGTCGTAGTAGGACGCGGTCTCATCGATGCTCCAGCTGAAAGAGCAGTGGTCGAGGATTATGTTCTTGCACTCCCTGCCCCACGTGGCGTCGGCTCCCTCGTTGACGTCCTTCACCTGACTGCGGCGGATGCGGATGAAGCGCATGACGACGTTGCTCGCCTTGTTCTGGACCGTATAGTAGCGCAGCGTGATGCCTGGCTCGGGAGCAGTCTGGCCCGCGATGGTGACATCTCCATTCTTTATGACGAGGTCGCTCGCGAGGTCGATATATCCCGACACGTCGAAGACGATTATCCTCTTGCCTGACTGATTGAGCGCAGCGCGGAGCGAACCCGTGCCGGAGTCTTTGAGGTTGGTGACGTGGATCACCTTACCGCCACGGCCGCCAGTGACAGCGTAGCGGGCGTAGCCCTCGGCTCCGGGGAAAGCCGGTGCCTGCGCCGCGACCGTGAGCGAGGCGAGCAGCGCCACGCCGCACACGACGAATCTGTTGAATGCTTTCATTGTGGTATATTACGTTTTGATGATGGTAAAAAGGTAAAGCCCCAACCACCGACAAGTGATTGAGGCTTCGTTTCAGAGAGTGGTACCACCAGGAATCGAACCGGGGACACACGGATTTTCAGTCCGTTGCTCTACCAACTGAGCTATGGTACCTTTCGAACACGAGTGCGAAGATAGGCGTTTTACCCGAAACCGCAAGGGGCGACGGGGTGAAAAATCGCAAATATGCACAGAAAACAAAAGCCCCCGGCCCGAGAGTCGCCTCAAGAGCCGGGGGCATGACGCCCTCCCGCCCGCCGCGGGCGGGAAGGAAGAGAGATTATTGCACCTCTACGTTCTGCCACTTCTCGTCCTCCTTCTTAACCTCTTTCTTGGGGAGGTTGATGGAGAGGACTCCGTCCTTTACCTCAGCGTGGACGTTCTTCTGGTCCACCTCCTCGGGCAGGCTGAAGCTCTGCTCGAACTTGGAGTAGGAGAACTCCTTGCGCAGGTAGCGACGCTTCTTGCCGTCCTCCTCGAGCTGCTGCTGCTTCTCGACGGAGATGGTCATGACATCGTCGTTGAGGCGGATCTTGCAATCCTCTTTGCGGATGCCAGGGACGGCCACCTCGACCGTGTAGGCCTTGTCGGACTCGGTCACGTTGTAGGCCGGGGTCGACTTCTGGCTCGTGGTGAGCCAGTTCCAATCATTTCCGAAGAAATCGTCGAATATGTCAGGGAGCCAGTTGTTAGCCCTACGTCCGTTGTTGTAATTGTTGTTGTAGTTGTTTGCAGGTACCATAGTTGTCACCTCCAGTTATATTTTTGTTATTTGTAAATGTTTGATTTTGTGAACCTTGCCCGAGGTATCGGAGTTCTCGCCCCGGCCTCTTGCGCCGTTCGACCACTGTAGTTGCAATGGGCGTGCCAGCCTCTTGCCGACGGCAACGCGAAGCGAGGGAAAGCGACTGCGAACCCTCGGACAAACAAGAGGATAACGGTCGAAGATTGGACAATAGTCTAAAGAGCGACGGCGGGGCTGCGTGACATTTTGACCGACCGCGATGGATTTGACGTGACATTTTGACCGACTATGATACCTCCGCGGCGTAAAAAAAAGCCCTGCCGCTGGTGGAGCGGCAGGGCTTAACGCATTGTTATCTTTGAAGAAGAACGATCACCAGTCCATCTTTCCTCTCGCCACTTTTGAGAGGATGACAAGGATGTAGACTGTGAACGACAGGGAGAACATCGTCTCGAAGAAAGTCGGCATCACAGGCTCGCTGGTAAGGGAGTCTATCGGGGTGTCGGCAACGGCGATAGTAATCACGCACATCGCGTTATTGAGAAAATGGAAGATGACGGATGCCCAGAGGGAGCGCGTCTCCACGAAAATCACGCCGAGAAGGATGCCGAGGATTGTACGCGAGAGGAAACCGGCGGGGTCCATATGGACGGCCGAGAAAATGACGGCGGAAAGGACAATTGCCGACTTCCACCCGCCCGTCAGACGGCGCAGCAGCGGAAGAAGGCCGGCACGGAAGAAAAACTCCTCGCAGAGCGCGGGCAGCAGAGCTATGACGACGAGCGTGACAATCCAGTGCCAGACATCGGAGAAGTCGCACACGCTGGCCAAAAGCTCTTTCGACGCTTGGGACATGGGTCCCGAAAGGTTGAACGTAGTATCGATGAACCAGTCCAAATGGGCCGCCCACTCCACGAGGGACTGGCAGACGATGGACAGCCCAGCGGACAGGCCAAAGAGTACCCTCTTCGCCCTCCCGCCCGAGAACGCCAGGGCCCCGCCCACGGCATAATACCTCATGATGAGGCCCGGCACGGCAAAACTCAGCACCGTGTTGGCAGCAAGAGCAAGCACTGTGCATGCATAGCCCCCTGCGGCGAGCAAGGGTGAGCAGACAAACAGCGCGACGACGAAGCAGGCGGCGAAAGCCAGCAGCGAAACGCCGACGGCCTTACGGACTGGAGCGGGGCGACTTGACATCATAGCGGGGTGTATTTCCTTATCGCGTTATTTGGAGTTGCTCGCGGCCCTCTTGTCGCCCGCATGGCTGGGGACGGAGCCAGAGAGGAGTCCGGAGAAGCGGCCGCTGTCATGGAGGAGCTTGACGGTCTCGGCCAGCTGGTCGTCATATTGGATGTTGTGCCTGATGGAGGCGCGCCTCTTCTCGCGAGAGCGGACCACCTCGTCCTCAAGGAGGCGGCAGATGTCGTCCTTAGCCAAGTCCATATCCCGGGCGAGGTCGGCCTGGCACGAAGCCCTGAGAGCGTCGAACTGGTCCTTGCTGGCCTCGTAGAGACCGTCGGACTTGGCCGCGGCCACGAGTTTGTCGTAGGCGTCTTGCGCGGCGGTGCGGTACTTGAAGTCGGGCCTGTTCTTGACGAAGGCCTTGAAATCGTCATAGAGCTTGTCGTCGACCTTGTCGCCCGGGGCGAGGGCTATGGCCTTGCCTTGCTTGGCCTGCTCTACGTAGTAGGCGAAGAACTGGTCGGTGTAGAGGAGGGCGACGACCACGGGCTTGTAGACGCTTGAGGCCAGTAGCACGTCGGGCGATATTCCGCCGCCGTCGAACACGGGTCGGCCGCCCTTGGTGTGGAACTCGGTTATGAGGGAGTCGGCCACGTAGCCCACCGCGCCGTTCTCGTCGCGGTGCGAGTAGTCGATGGCCTGGATGCAGCGGCCGGAGGGCGTGTAGTACTTGGCGGTGGTGAGCTTGAGCAGCCCGTCGTAGGCCACCTCGCGCGTGGCCTGTACGAGGCCTTTGCCGAAGGAACGCTGACCCGTTATGACGGCGCGGTCGAGATCCTGGAGCGCGCCCGAGACGATCTCCGACGCCGAGGCCGAGCCGCGGTTAATCATGACGGCGAGCGGGATGACGGTGTCGACCGGCTCGCGCTGTGCGGTATATATGCGGCCCATGGCCTTGCGTCGCCCCTTGGTCTGGAGCATCTTGGAGCCTTGCGGCACGAAGAGGTTGACGATCTGGAGGCTCTCGTCGAGCAGTCCGCCCGTATTGCCACGGAGGTCGATGATTACGCTCTTGGCCCCCTGGTTGTCGCGGAGGTCGAGGAAAGCCTTGCGGACAGCCTCGGCGCAATCGGTCTCGAAGCTGCGCAGCCCAATGTAGCCCACACTGGAGTCCACCATGCCGTAGTACTCCACGGCATCGAGCTTGACGATGTCGCGCTTGATGTCGACCGAGAGCGTCTTGGCCACGCCCGGCCTCTCGATGACGGCCTTGAGAGTCTCGCCGGCCTTGCCGCGGAGGCGCGAGCGCACCGAGGCCACGTCCTGGCCCCTCATACTCTCGCCGTTGATGGAGACGAAGCGGTCGCCAGGGCGGAGGCCCGCCTTGTCGGATGGCGTGCCGGCGTATATCTCGCGCACCTGGATGAGGTCGGTGTCGGACTTCTGAATCACGGCGCCTATGCCGCCGTACTGGCCGTCGATCTGGAACTTGTAGTCCTCCTTGTCCTTCTCGGGGATGTACGTCGTGTAGGGGTCGAGGCCGTCGAGCATGGCGTCGATGGCCGTGGGGACGAGACGGTCGGGGTCTGGCTCATCGACATAATAGAGATCAAGGTTCTTGACGACGGAGAAGAAGATGTCGAGGTTTTTGGACATCTTGAACTCGTGCTCGTCTTTGGATGCCGAGACGAGGGCGACGGCCGCAATTGATGCGAGAGCCGCGACGGAGGCGATGACGCGTTTTTTCATTTGCCAAGAGGATAAAAAAGAAACCTCGGTTACCGTGAAGGTAATCGAGGTTTATTGTCAGAGTGGTACCACCAGGAATCGAACCGGGGACACACGGATTTTCAGTCCGTTGCTCTACCAACTGAGCTATGGTACCTTCGTTATTGCGAGTGCAAAGTTAGGGATAAAGTTGGGACTTGCAAATTTTACGGCAGGAAAAGTCTGAGAACAGAAGCGGAGAGGCGACACGCCCCTTGTCTTACACGTCGGCCGCCCGGCCTGCGGCCACCTCATCGGCAAGTGCGACGATAGAGTCGAGGCACTGCCTGATTTCGTCGGCCGACTCGGCACGGAGCAGACGCACCCGCCTCTCCTTGACTCCAGATATTCCCTTGAACGACAGGGCCATATGACGACGGACATGGAGGATGGCCTTCTTCTCGTCGCCAATCCACGCTATTGTGTCGGCCAGCTGGGCAAGGAGCCTGTCGGCCACTTGGCGGGGCGTGGCCTCGGGCAAGAGGACCCCGTCGCGGAGGTAGCTCTTTACCTCCTGGAAAATCCAGGGCCTGCCAATGGCCGCGCGGCCTATCATGACGGCGTCGACGCCATAGCGGTCGAACATCTCCTTGGCTTTGACTGGGGAGTCGACATCGCCGTTGCCGATGACGGGGATCCGCATCCGCGGGTTGTTCTTCACCTCGCCTATCAGGGTCCAGTCGGCCTCGCCAGTGTACATCTGGGCGCGCGTACGGCCGTGGATGGTGATGGCGGATATGCCGACATCTTGCAGACGCTCGGCCGTGTCGACGACGAATTTGGAGCTGTCGTCCCACCCGAGGCGGGTCTTGACGGTCACGGGCGTATGCTTGACTGCCTGGACAATCTGCCGCGTCATCTCGACCATCTTGGGGATGTCGCGCAGCATCCCCGCGCCGGCGCCTTTGCCGGCGACTTTCTTGACGGGGCATCCGAAGTTGATGTCGATGATGTCGGGGTTGCTCTGCTCCACGATCCGCGCCGCCTCGACCATAGGCTCTATCTCGCGGCCGTAAATCTGGATTCCGACGGGGCGCTCGGCGGGGTCGATGTCGAGCTTCTTCATGGAGCTCTTGACGTCGCGGATTATGGCGTCGGCCGAGACGAACTCGGTGTACATGAGGTCGGCGCCGTAGCCTTTGCAGAGGCGGCGGAATGGGAGATCGGTCACGTCCTCCATCGGGGCGAGGAGCACGGGCCTGGGGCCGAGGTCGAGATTGCCTATGAGCATGTCGGGGTGGGAATGTGGTATGTGGTTTCGCGGCGCGAAGATAGGCAGGAAGGACGGAAATTGAAAGCCTTGCGAAAACAGGCCGCCCGCCGCCCACGAGGTATTCGCTGACGGCAGGCGGCAGTCCTTTGCTCAAGGCGCCACTCGGGGCTACTTGGCTATGAGGATGAAGAAGTTCTTCTTACCTTTCTGGACGAGGATGTACTTGCCATCGAGGAGCGCGTCGGCCGCGACGACATCCTCGGGGGCAGATACCTTGGCCTTGTTAATCTGGAGACCGGCAACGTTGCGGCGCAGGTCGCTCTTGGAGGGGAAGACGGCAGCGTGCTGCGTGAGCAGGTCGGCTACGGGTACTCCCGCCTCGATGAGGGATCTCGGTACCTCGAACGTCGGGACTCCCTCGAAGACGGAGAGGAATGTCTGCTCGTCCATCTTGCGGAGGGTCTCGGTCGAGCCTTTGCCGAAAAGAATCTGGCTTGCCTCGATGGACTGGTCGAGGGCCTCGCGGCCGTGAACCATAATGGTCATCTCCTCGGCGAGCCTCTTCTGGAGAGGGCGCAGACCAGGGTCGGCAGCCTGCTGGGCCACGAGGGACTCAATCTCCTCGGGCTTGAGCATGGTGAAAATCTTGATGTAACGCTCGGCGTCGGCGTCGGATGTGTTGAGCCAGAACTGGTAGAACTTGTAGGGGCTCGTCTTCTCTGCGTCGAGCCAAATGTTGCCGCTCTCAGTCTTGCCGAACTTGCCGCCGTCGGCCTTGGTGATGAGGGGGCAGACGAGCGCGAAGGCCTCGCCGTCGGTAGTGCGACGGATGAGCTCAGCACCCGTGGTGATGTTGCCCCACTGGTCGGAGCCGCCGAGCTGGAGCTTGCAATTGTAGTGCTGGTTGAGGTAGAGGAAGTCGTAGCCCTGCATGAGCTGGTAGGAGAACTCGGTGAAGGACATGCCCTCGCGGCTCTCCTGGCTAAGCCTCTTCTTGACGGAGTCCTTAGCCATCATGTAGTTGACAGTTATGTGCTTGCCGATGTCGCGGATGAAGTTGATGAACGAATAGTTCTTCATCCAGTCGTAGTTGTTGACGAGGATGGCGGCGTTGTCGGCCTTTGAGTCGAAGTCGAGGAAACGCTCGAGCTGCCTCTTGATGCATGCCACGTTGTGGTTGAGCGTCTGCTCGTCGAGCAGGTTCCGCTCGGCCGACTTCATGGAGGGGTCGCCAATCATGCCCGTGGCTCCGCCGACGAGGGCAATGGGCTTGTGGCCAGCGGCCTGAAGGTGCTTGAGGAGCATGATGCTGACCAGGTGACCAATGTGGAGGGAGTCGGCCGTGGGGTCGATGCCCACATAGGCCGTCGTCATCTCTTTCTGAAGCTGCTCTTCAGTGCCCGGCATCATGGAGTGCACCATGCCGCGCCATTTCAGCTCTTCAACAAAATTCATCGAATGAGTAAGGAC
This sequence comes from Marinilabiliaceae bacterium, assembly GCA_051875415.1. Classification (GTDB taxonomy): domain Bacteria; phylum Bacteroidota; class Bacteroidia; order Bacteroidales; family Marinilabiliaceae; genus W3P20-009. Next base: position 9,204 of record JBJEGU010000002.1, on the reverse strand, counting down.
TTTATTATTAATAAAATATTCACGAGACGAGAAATCCCGCCGCCGCGCTAAGGTAAGCAATTTTTCGCCACCCTGCCCACGCCACGTCCTTTCAAAGGGGCGTGCGCCCTACCGCCTCCGGCCAAGCGAGGGAGTCAGGACCATGGTAATGCCGTAGGAGTAGTCGAGCCGCGACTCGGGGATGTCATGGTAGGCGCGGAGGTCGAGAGCGAAACGCCCCCACCCCGCCATGGGGGTCACGAACGCCGCCAAGAAGCACAGCAGGTCGCGATTCGGCTGATAGAAGCCAGCGTCGTAGTTGGAGATGGACCAGAAGAGGGGGTTGCCCCGCATGGCGAAGAAGTCGTGACCGTGGAAATAGCCGACGGCGGCCTCAAGATGTTTGGCCACGAGCCGGATCTCGGGGTTCACCGCCCACCCGTCGTCGAACGGGCGGACATCGGAGCCGGCCATGGTGTGGAAGGCGAGTAGGTGGGCCGAGAAGGCCAGGGACCTCACGAAGTGCGACGAATCGGGCGAGACGGTGAGCGTTGGCGAGAGCGTGACGTTGGCGAGGCTTTGCATAGGCTCGTCGTAGTCGCTTATCTGTCCGCCGACGTGCTCAAAGACGAGGCTCGCTGGGAGTGTGAACGCGGCGCGTGATTGCGCATGCGGTGCAATGACGGCCTTGACGCCCGCCGTGAAACGCTCCGGCACAGTGTCGCCAATGAAGATGAACTTGCGCCAGTTGACCCACGCCTCTGCCGTGAGCCGTGGGCGGCGCACCGACAGCTGAAGCCCGAGTTCGGGCTTCTCCGTCAATTGTAGCTCGGGGTCTTGCACAGCCTCATGGATGGCGTGGCTTGCCGGGCCGGGGAGGCATCCCATCTGTATGGAGAGGAAGTCGGCCGCCTGCCAGCGTGCGGCTGCGAAGAGCCTGACGTAGTGCGCCTTGTCCATCCCGCCGTACTGAAGAGCCTGAAGCCCGCCGGTGATGGCGAGCCTGTCGCCCCCCCACGTGAGCGTAGGGCGGACGAGATAGCCCGGCAGCGTGTAGCCCTCGGCCGCGGGGGCGAAATACTCGTTGTTCTTGAAGAAGAAGACGGCGTCGAGGTCGGCGACGGGGATGAAGGGCTGCCTCCCGCCCGGCTCAGCCGCGAAACGGGAATCCGTCACCATAGGCTCAAAGAGCCACGCGGACTGAGCCGCGGCCTGCACGGCGGTGGCGAGGGCTATAAAGGCGAGAACGAGCCTCTTCATATGGCGGGAACCGGCAGCTTACTGATGAGCGAAAACCTTCCTGAGGAGGGCTGTGGTGCGCGCGTTGACGTCGGTACGTATCTTCTGCTCCTGCTGACCCACCTTGTAGTATATCCCGTCAACCGCCTTATCGGTAAGATAGTCCGTGAGGTCGGTCTTGACGGTCGTGAGACCCGTGGCGCGGCCGATGGTCGTCGACGCCACCTCGTTCCACGACGACGTCATATCGTCCCAGAGCGACTGGGGCGACACGTCGCTTATGAGCTTCTTGTTGACCGAGGCCGAGATGTACTTGCCGAAGAGCGACTTGAGCGGGGTCTTGGTCTTCGTCTTGAAATAGTCGGTTGCCGCCGTGCCCCTGCTTTTGAGAATTCCCATGGCGTCCTGCATGGTCATGGAGGTCAGGGCTGTGGTGAAGATGGGGACGGCCTGGGTGGCGGCGTCGGAAGCCGCGGCGTTGATGTTCTTGACGACCTTGGTCACAAGAGCCTGGCCTCCGGGGAGCTTGGCGACGTTCTTAGTGATGACCGCTGCCTCGGAAGGGAGACCGATACGCGTCGCGAGGTCGTCGTAGTAGCCATTCTTGGCACTGAGGACGCTGACGCCAGTCTTGATGCCGATGTTGAGGGCCTCCTTAAGACCTGACGTCACCTCGGCCTGGGAGAGCGACGAGCTTGCGCTCTTGAGCGAGGAGAGGGAGGAGGAGACTGTGGAACCTGTCACGGAGCAGCCCGTGAGCTGCGAGCCTATGCCCACGCAGATGATTGCCGCGGCGGCGGAGCGAAGGATTGAATGTGCCATTGGCTTATATCTTAATCAGTTAGGCAAGGGCGCGAGACGGTTGCCCGCCTGCGGCTCCTTGCCATTAGTCGTTTAGCCTCGTTGTGGATGAGACAGCCTTATTGCGAGACCTTGAGGACCCAGGCCTTCTCGAAGCCCTGAAGGTTGCGGATTTCGCGATTGGCGCTCACGGCCTCGTCGTGGTCGGGGAACTGCGCAGCGATGACCCTCACACGCCCCTCGTAGTCGAGGACTGAAAGGTCTGTGACACCGCGCGCCCTCATGGAGGCTATATAGTCTGTCGCCTCCTGCCTGGTGAGGAAAGATGCCACGACGACGCAATAGGAGTCGACCGTCGTGGCCGGTTCGAGCAGCTCCTCGACCTGCTCGGGTACTTCGGGAACCTCCTTGGCGGGAGACTCGGCGACCTCGGCCGCCATGGCTGACTTGAGGAAAGGCTGGGTCATATCGGCCCTTGAGAGGCTGGTATCGGAAGTGCTGGGCGAGACGAGCAACAGCGCGGCCACAGCTGCCGCCGAGGCGACCGCCTTGCGCATATCGACGCGGCCGATGTTCTCGAACACGCTCGTCTTGACCTTCTCAGCGGCGACGGGCGCGAGGCCGTAGCTTTCGACGAGCGCGTTGAGCCCCTGCACAGGCGAGAAAGAGAGCCGACCCTCGATGAGGGTGAAAGAGCCGAGCAGCGGCATCATATATGCCGCTCCCTCGCCCACCTTGACCATGACATCGGAGACGAAGGAGTCGATCTTAGCCTGGGCGTCGGCGTAGTCTGCCGCCTCGCCTTGCGATATGAGGAAATCGGCGAGGAGACCGTCGGTATGACGGAGGTCGGGGTTGAAGGCCACCTCCTTCCGTGGGGGGAGCATGAGCCCCCTCTGCTCGTCGTAGGAAGACGAGACGCGGCGCGTGATGAACGCCCCGAGGCCCGGCACTATGACGCAGTCGTTGCGATAGAGCAGATTGAGTATGGAAGAGGAAAGCACGTCGTAAGAGAATTATGTCCCGTCATACGCCGATGGCGGCGTAAAAGGGGTTTGTGGGAGAATGTTTCTTTTAGAGGCTCCACTCGGCTCCGTCCTTGGTATCCTTGATGGTGAAGCCGAGGGCGGCGAGGGAGTCGCGAATCTGGTCGGAGGTGGCCCAATCCTTGTTCTTCTTGGCCTGGGCGCGGAGCTGGAGAAGGATGTCCATGGCGCCGGCGAAAGCCTTGGAGTTGTCGGACTGCTGGCCGGAGAGCTGGAGGCCGAGGATGTCCTCGCCATAGGTGTGGAAGACGGAGCGCAGCTCGTCGAGATCCGGGGCTGATATAGTGGCCTTGCCGTCGGCGACGAGGTTGATGCCTTTGGCGGCGTCGAAGAGGTGGCTGATGACGATGGGCGTGTTGAGGTCGTCGTCCATGGCCTCGCGGCACTTTTGGCGGAGGCCGGCCACGTCGACGGTAGTCTCCTTGGCGGGCTGTATCTTTTCGAGCCTTGCCATGGCGTCCCTCATGCGGGCGAGGCCTTTCTCGGCGGCCTGGAGGGCCTCGTTGGAGAAGTCGACCGTGGAGCGGTAGTGCGCCTGGAGGATGAAGAAACGGATGGTCATGGGGGAGTAGGCTTGCGAGAGCATCTCCTCGCCTTGCGCGTTCTTATGGCTGCCCTTGAAGAACTCTTCGAGGGTGATGAAGTTGCCGAGGCTCTTGCCCATCTTCTGTCCGTTGATGGTGATCATGTTGTTGTGCATCCAATAGTGGACGGTCTCGTGTCCGAGGGCGGCCGTGCTCTGGGCAATCTCGCACTCGTGGTGGGGGAAGATGAGATCCATACCGCCGCCGTGGATGTCGAACTCCTCGCCGAGGTACTTGGTGCCCATGGTCGAGCACTCGAGATGCCAGCCCGGGAAACCTTCGCTCCATGGGCTGGGCCAGTGCATTATGTGCTCGGGCTGCGCCTTCTTCCAGATGGCGAAGTCGTAGGGGTTGCGCTTCTCGGACTGCCCGTCGAGTTCGCGCGTGTTGGTCATAGTGTTCTCAAGGTCGCGGCCTGAGAGCTTTCCGTAGTGGTACTTGCTGTTGTACTTCTCGACATCGAAGTAGACGGAGCCGTCGGAAATGTAGGCGAAGCCCGCGTCGAGAATCTTCTTGACGAACTCTATCTGCTCGATTATGTGGCCAGAGGCGTGGGGCTCGATGGAGGGGGGGAGGACGTTGAGCGCCCTCATGTCGTCGTGATAGAGGGTGAGGTAGTGCTGGACGACCTCCATTGGCTCGAGTTGTTCGAGCCGGGCCTTCTTGGCTATCTTGTCCTCGCCCTCGTCGGCGTCATGCTCGAGGTGTCCGACATCGGTAATGTTGCGGACGTAGCGCACCTTGTAGCCCAGGGCCTTGAGGTAGCGGAAGAGGACATCGAAAGTGATGGCGGGGCGCGCATGGCCGAGGTGCGCGGGGCCATAGACAGTCGGACCGCAGACGTACATGCCGACGTGTCCCGGGTGTATGGGAGTGAACAGCTCCTTCTTGCGGGAGAGCGTGTTGTATATCCTGAAGTTGTTATCCATAGTGCCGCGAATTTAGTGAAAAATGAGCCTCATTGCAACGAGGCGGAGGGCCACAGCCGTCAAAAGGGGCGCGGCCGTCAGGCGAAATAGGGCCGGAGGATTTCGACTGCCTCTATGCTATTGAAAGGCAAGGTGATGCAGGCATCATATCCGACATCGGAGACGGTTGTCATCTGCTCGGACTGCGATGGGTCGACAAGCCCGATGACAGGGACTTTGCGCACGAGGCCGCTTTCAGCCTCGCGTATTGACGCGAGAAGCCGCGCGCCGCAGTCGGGGTCGAGCCCTGCATCGACAAGGACGGCGTCGACAAGGACGTTGGAGAAGACCCTGAGGGCCATATCGCGGTTTTGCGCGCGTCGCACTTGGGCGAAGCATGGTTCGAGCGAGCCGGCCACCGTGGCCCAGAGTCCGTCGTTCTCAGAGACGACAAGGAGCGTGGCCTGTCGCATGGGGATGGCGGCATTGAGTCCGGCCTTGGCAAGGCGGACGATATCGGGGTCCGCCACATCGTCGTCGACGACGGGCTTGTACTTGACGGTGAACTCGATTTTGGCCGTCTCGCCCTCCGACACGGCTGTCATCAGGCCGCCCTCGCTCTCAACAATCCTCTTGGTCACATCAAGGTTGAGCAGCTCCATAAGCGAGCCCTCGTGGTAAGTGACCTCTCGCCTGTCGAGTTCGAGGCTGTGCTCGACGGTGATAGTGAAACGCAGGATGATGTCGTTGACCACAAGGTCCTCACGTATGACCGAAATGCGCATCCCGCAATTGGCGAGTCCGAGCTGGGCATCGAGCGCGTCGAAGACATTGAGGAAGACCTGGCGCGTGAGGATGCTGTTACCGACGACCTCCTCAGGGGCGCCGCCGCCGAGCGAGAAGACGTGTGAGACCTTCTGGCTCTTGGGCCTGTAGAGCTTGAGGAGGGCGCTAAGGAGAGAGCAGATGTTGAACTTGACGATCTCGACGGGGACGATGGGGATGGAGAGCTTGGAGGCCTTGCGGACCGCATTGACGTTGTTGATGGCGTTGAGCGCGGCGGAGCGGACGATGGAGCTCAGCTCGGCCTGCATAGGGTTGAGCCTTTCGCCGACGAGGACAGCGGAAGCCTCGGAGATGTCGCGGAGGGGCTTGTCGACGCTCTGGGCGAGCCGGTTTGTCAGGTCGCGTTGGAGGGCGATCTCGTCGTTTGCCATGGCCACTTCGCGGTTCTTGTCGTAGACGAGGCCAGAGAGCCACCGGACTGCGACATAGTAGACGAAGATGTTAACGACCTGGAGCAGGACGATAGTGAGAGTGCCCGAGAGGGAGTAGGAGCTTGAACCGCCGTCACCAAAAATCTGGACGGAGAAGAAATAGTAGGCGAGGATGATGGCCGCCTGGACGAAAGAGAGGACCGCCCCGACGTGCCTACCGCTGAGGATGATGGCGATGAAGGGGTAGATGGTTATGGTAACTCCGATGATGGCGTAGCGCGAGCAGGTTATGTAGATGACGATGAAATAGAGGAAGATGGCGATACGGTCGATGGTATTGATGAACCTTCCGACCTTAACTATGTATGTGGCCACGAAATAGGTCACGAAAAAGAGCGAGAAGACGAGGTTGAGCGACGAAAGGACGGGATCCTCATGGACAAGAGTTCTGATGCCGAGCACGAGGCTCTGGATGAGCATGAGGATATTGACCACGTTGGAGAAGGCCGACTTGAAGGCGGAGTCCTCGGAGAGGTCGGCATCGGCAGACACCTTGAAGAGGTTGAAAACCCTTGATAGTACAAACATGGGCGCTAAGAGTCTGTTTTCCTTTCAAAGATAGTGAAAATATGCAAAAAGGGCTTATGTCGGAAGACAAAGGGCCGCGACCATGGATAATTGGCCGCGACCCGGGAGAATGGTATCATTGGGCGATGACGCTACTCGTCGCCGCCTCCGGCAGCGTCGGCATAGCCGCCTCCGGCCGAGGACTGGTGGCCCGGCCTCCCGACCTTTGCCTTCATGTTGCCGAAGCTCCAGGCTACCTGGGCTATGAAGCGTCGGCCACCCCACCAATTGCGAGTCTCCTGGCTGAAGCCTTCGCCATGGCTCGTAGTCCGCCAATCGCGGCTGTCGAGGACATCGCGGCAGTTGAGCGCCACAGTGAGCTTGCGGCCAGCCAAGAGCTTACGCACACCGAGGTCGAGGACGTGCTGCTCCTTGCGCTCGCCCTGCGTGATGACGGTCGGGGCCTCGAAGCGGAATGTCGCTTGGACGGTCACCTCGCGCGGAAGCATGAGCGAGGCCATCTCGCGGATGTTCCACGAGAAATCGTCATCATCGTCGACGTGGATGCTGACATCTGAGCCGGCATCGGTGGTCATATGGAAATCGCCCCCATCGAGCTTATAGTAGTACGCGTTGACTGTCGTCGTGAGGTCGAGACGCGTCCAGAGCCTGTTCTTAGCCACGAGCTCGAGGCCAGATGAGAGGCTGTTGGCGACATTCTGGTTGGTCGTATAGCGGACACCGGCGTCGATGTACGAGATTTGCTGAATGACGTCGGACGACGGGCGATAGTAGAGCGAGGCCGAGATGGTATGGTCGTCCCAGTTCTTGATGTAGTTGAGTTCGAGGCTGTGGGAGAACTCCGGAGTCAGGAGCGGGTTGCCGTAGGAGATGTCGGTAGAGTCGGAGATGTTCTTGAAAGAATTCATCTGCCCACCCCAGGGCCTTTGGAGGCGGCGGGTGTAGTTGATCTGGAGTTCCTGATTGGCGGGCAGCTTGAAGCTGAGGTATGCCGTAGGGAAGATGTCAGAATAGTCTTTCTTGAACTTATCTGGCTCGGCGCCACGGTACTCCTGGTCGAAGGAGTAGCTCGACGTCTTGACAGTCCACCATTCGCCGCGAAGGCCGACCTGATAGCCGAATACAGGGCCGACGGTATGCTTCCAGTTGGCGTAGGCGGCATGGATGTCGTTATCGTACTTGAACCTGTTGTAGAGGCTCTCAATGCTCGTGGCGCACTGGGGGTCGGCGAACGTCTCGGTAGGGCTATCCTCGCGGCCGAAGTTGCCGTCGTAACCGGCCTCGATTTTGCCGAACTCGCCCACGGGCCTCTCGTAGTCGAGGCGGACCTCCGTCTCCTTGGGATTAATAGTGTTCTTCTGCTTCTGATAGGAGTTGCGGGCTATGGCCGCCAGCTCCTCGTCGGTAAGAGGGCGATCGAGGTATGGGAAATCTGCCAAGAAATAGGTATTCTGGTCGAAATAGGTGTCGCCGTCCATATTCCACGAGCTGAAATCGTAGGACGCCTCGATGAAGTGGCCGGTCGACCACGTGTGCCTGAAGGAGGCCTCGACATTGCACAATGTCATGTCGTCGTCCGTGCGGCTGTGGCGTTTACGATAGTAGGGGTCGAGGAGGTCGAAACCGCCATAGTTGCCAAGCACGTAAGAGATGTCGGACTTTCTTTTGGAATTGCCCTTCATCCCCATAAATCCGGCGGAAAGCTCGTCATTCTCGGTGAAACGGAAAGAGAAGCCGGCACGGAGGAAGAAATTATTGCCTTTCGAATTGCCTTTGCTGTCGGAATTGAGGAAGCCAGAGGGCTGGTCGGCAGTGAGGAAATTGCGCCTTGACCATCCGCCGTTCTTGAAGACCCGGCGGCCGTAGCCGATGTTGAGGTACGCATCGGCCTTAGAGCTGCTGAAGTTGATGTTAGCGCCGACGCGTCCGCCCTTCATGGAGTTGAGAGAGAGTTGCGCACCGCCATAATATCCGGCCTTACGGTCCTTCTTGAGGACAATGTTGATTATGCCAGCCGAGCCTTCGGCAGAGTACTTTGACGAAGGGTTGGTAATAACCTCGACATGGTCGATGCTCTCGCCCGGTAGCTGCTGAAGAATATCGCCCCGGTTGTCGGAAGTGAGGCCCTGAGCCTTGCCATTGATCCAGACAGTAACTGACTTTGAGCCGCGGAGGGAGACATTACCCTCAGAATCTACCTCGACGCTTGGAATGTTCTCAAGGACATCGGAGGCGGAGCCACCTGTTGACGCTATGTCCTGACTGACATCGAACACCTTCTTGTCGATCTCGAGCTTCATGGTCTGCTTCTGAGCCACGACCGAGACCTCGTCGACTTTGTGAGACTCCTCTGCGATGGTGATGACACCCATGTCGACAGAGGCACGGGGCGACGCGACGGAGAGCTTAGAGTCCTTCTGCTCGTAGCCCATCATCTGAATACGGAGGGTGTAGTCGCCCTTTTTCACTCCATCGATGGCGAAGACACCGTCAATGTCGGTGACTGCGCCCTTGACAAGCTTGTCGCCTTGATAGACAATGGCGTTGGCGAAAGGGACCGGCTCGCCCTGACTATCGATCACCTTGCCCTTAACCTGAGCCGCGGCCGAGATGGCACAGCAAAGTGACAGGAGAAGGAATGTTAGAAAATGCCTCATCGTTGTTGTCTCTATTAAGTTATGCACTAAGTTAGGGCATATGTTTTATGCGGGGGGGTGCGTCATCGGGATGAAAGGTGTAGAATTACGTTTTACCGCCGTGACAGTGATGTCGTGAAAGACGACAGGGGGTGTGTAAAGACAAGAACCCCTCCCTCAGGAGGTCCTGAGGGAGGGGACTCGTC
>JBJEGU010000001.1:0-22305 GCA_051875415.1 Marinilabiliaceae bacterium | reverse complement strand
AAGTAATTTCTTAACACCCGCAACGGCACGCCGGCCCCGGCCAAACGACCGTTTAAACGCGGCCACGCCCCCCCATTTCCCGCACGCCAAATCTCGCAACTGTAATCAACCAAATAAAGAATGAAACACTTATTGCTACTAACGACCTTCGCTCTGTGGTCGGCCTTCGCCACAGCCCAGACGCGGACAGTCAGCGGCACCATCCGCGACGCGGCGGGCAACCCGCTGCCCGGTGTCGCAATCGTCGTCCCCGGCACGACGCACGGCACGGTGACCGACTTCGACGGCCACTACACCCTCAAAGTCGACGGCGCCCAGAAGCTTTCGGCGTCCTTCATAGGCTACCTCCCCGGCGAGATTGACCTCGCCGCCGGCCAGACCGACGCCACGCTCCAGGAGGAGAACAAGGAGATGGACGAGGTGGTGGTCGTCGCCTACGGCTCTACTCGCCGCGAGGCCAAGACGGGCTCCATAACCACCGTCAAGGCCGACGAGCTGGCCGACGTGCCCGCCTCGTCAGTCGATAAGATGCTCAGCGGCAAGATGGCCGGAGTCCAGATTACTGCGAGCACCGGTCAACCTGGCGCGGCTACCGACATCCGTGTCCGCGGCACGTCTTCCATCAACGCTGGCAACGACCCTCTCTACGTCGTCGATGGTGTGCCCATCATGCAGACGGAGTCGGGCGACATGTTCACCAACACGTCCAACGCCATCGCGCTCCTCAACCCAAACGATATCGAGAGCATCACCGTCCTGAAGGATGCAGCCGCAACCTCCGTCTACGGTTCGCGCGCCGCCAACGGCGTCATCATCATCACCACGAAGAGCGGCCGCGAGGGCAAGAGTACTGTGACGGCCCGCGCCAAGTGGGGTATGTCGCAGCTTGCCAATGACAACGACTTCGGCGTGATGAACGCCAGTGAGCTTCTCCAGTACCAACGCGACGCGGCAACCAATGCCGGCTACAACCCTGACGATCCCAAGGGCGAGTACTACCTGCCCTATACGATTCTTGAGGGCGAGCTTACCAACTGGATGGACCACCTCTCCCGCACGGGCAAGTTGCAGGACTATGAGCTTACCGCCACGGGCGGCAACAGCAAGACCTCTTACTACACCTCGGTCAACTTCCACAGGAACGAGGGCGTCTTCTATGGCGTCGACTTCCAGAAATTCGGTGTCCGACTCAACGCCGACCATCAGATTAATGAGTACTTCAAGTCCGGCGCGCGCATCAGTGGCACATATGCCAAGATGGACGATGTCCCTATGCAGAACCTCTACTACTCCAACCCTATCTTCGCCGGAATGACCATCCAGCCGTGGATTAAGCCCTACAATTCCGACGGCAACCATAATGTCGACATCCCTTCCAACTCCAACACCAACCCGAGGGCCACGGCTGAGTATGACGAGCAGCTCGAGAAGCAGTGGCACGCCAATGGTAGTGTATATCTCCAGTGCGAGCCGATCGAGGGCCTTGTGATCAAGACCACCGACGCTGCGGAGTACACGTTCAACCACGGTCGCCGCTATTGGGACGCCTATACCAACGAGGGCGAGGCTACTCTCCAGACTACCCGCGGCTTCCAGTCGCTCCTGACCACCTCCAACACCATCAGCTACGAGCGCACCATAGCTAAGAACTACGGCCGCGTCCTCTTTGGTCAGGAGGCGAGCAAGGACCACTACGACCTTCTCTATCTCTCGTCGAAGAATGTCGACCCGGCCATCCCTTACCCTTCGACCTCGACTCAGCTAAACGATCAGGGTGACTATGCTGAGTACACCAATACGATGCTCTCTTTCTTCGGCATCCTCGACTATAACTTCGACTCCCGCTACTACCTGACGGCATCCTTCCGCGGCGACGGCAGCTCCAAGTTCGGCGCCGACAAGCGTTGGGGCTCTTTCTGGAGCGTGGGAGCGTCGTGGAACGTCAGCTCCGAGGGTTTCATGGAGGGTGCGTCCGACTGGCTCGACTTCCTTAAGCTGCGCGTAAGCTACGGTATCAACGGCAACGACAACATCGACAGCTATATGGCCTTCGGCACCTACACCTCCGTGGCCTACAATGGCGTGACGGGTATGCGTAAGAGTACCCCGGCCAATTCCGACCTCAGCTGGGAGACCAACAAGAGCTTCAACGTCGGCGCCGACTTCTCCTTCCTCAAGAGGTTCTCTCTCAATGTCGACCTCTATAAGCGCATCACTGACGATATGCTCCTTGACAAGCCCGTCTCTAAGACTTCTGGCTTTTCGTCCACGACTGTCAACGTCGGCTCTATGGAGAACAAGGGTCTCGAGTTCCAGCTCAGCGCCAACATCATCCGCAACCGCGACTGGAACTGGAATGTCAACGGAAACATCTCTTTCAACCGTACGGAGATAACCGACCTCGCAGGTCAGGATGAGATGGCATATTCTGGCGATTCACGCCTGCGCCATGTCGTCGGCAAGAGTATGTTCACGTTCTACCTCCGCGACTACTATGGTGTCAACCCCTCCAATGGCGAGGCCCTCTTCGTTGCCGAGGACGGGTCGCTCACCAATGACTACAACTCGGCGCGCTACGTCTATGCCGGCAGCCCCGAGCCTAAGTACACCGGCGGCTTCGGCACTGATGTCTCTTGGAAGGGTATCACCCTCTCGGCTCAGTTCGAGTTCAAGGGCGGCAATGACGTTCTCATCGTTGAGAACCGCTACCTCCAGAGCGATGGCAGCATGATGAATATGAACCAGACAAAGGGCGCGCTCAACTATTGGAAGAAGCCGGGCGACACTAATTGTAACCCCAAGCCCGTGGCTGGCAACTCGACCAACTCCTATAGCTTCAACACAGATCGTTATCTCGAGGACGGCTCTTACACCCGCCTCAAGGACCTGACACTCAGCTACAGCTTCCCTAAGGATCTCATCGGCAAAATCAAGCTCAGCTCAGCACGTGTCTATGTCTCCGGCCTTAATGTCTACACTTGGCACAAGGTCAACTGGTGGGATCCTGAGCGTGGCGTCGACGGCATGGGAGTCGGCATCTACCCGATGACGAAGACTTTCGTCGCTGGTCTTGATCTCTCGTTCTAACACCTTTCCTAAAAGACTCTACACGATGAAGACAAAACATATTTTCATAGCTGCCCTCTCTGCTCTCGCCTTTACGGCTTGCGAGGACGACTTCCTCAACGAGGAGCCTAAGCTCAAGCAGAGCACCGAGCTGACGCTCAGCACCATCGACGGCATCCAGAAGTCCGTTGCCGGCTCCTACGCCTTCCTCTCCACTTCCTATTGGTACGGCGCCGATTTCATAACCAACTGCGAGCTCCGTGCCTGCAATGCGCGTAAGCCTATAGCCCAGAAGTGGGATTCTGGTCGCTGCAAGCCGGGCAACGACTGGAGCTATACCAGCGCCTCGACAATGTCCGGCCTCTGGCTCTATGCCTACAAGCTCATCGACAATGCCAACGAGATTCTTGATAATGTCGACGGCAAGGCTGAGCAGTCCGTTGTAGATGGCGTACGTGCCGAGGCTCTCTTCCTCCGAGCCCTCGCTCACTTCGACCTCGTCCGCACGTTCGCGCAGCCTTATACGCAGACCGACCCTGATGCTCAGCTCGGTGTCCCCGTCATGCTCCATTCGCAGAACGGTACACCCGCCCGCAACACCGTGGCTGAGGTCTATGACCAGATTGTTGCCGACCTCACTGAGGCTGAGAAGATTATCCCCGAGAAGTATAACGCCAACTATCATCAGGAGGTGACCGACAAGTTCGCCGTGGCGAGCAAGGAGGCAATCCAGGCTCTCCTTAGCCGCGTATACCTCTATATGGGTCAGTGGCAGAAAGCTGCAGACTATGCGACGCTCGTCATCAACAGTGGCAAGTTCAACCTCTGGTCCAAGGCGGATTTGGCCAAGGCGTATGTTCAGGACGTGGCCGCCGATGGAGGTGAGGTCATATTTGAGGTCTATGGCGACCAAGGCAACGACCGTTTCGGCGTCCAGAACTGGGAGTACATAATGTGGATGTCCTCTCCTCGTGGCTCGGGGGACTTCGGCGCTTCGCACGATGTCTATGACCTTTATGAAGAGGCCGATGCGCGTTATAATCTCTTTGTGACTGACAAAGACGCCAACGGCCAATACTGGTCCACTAAGTACGCCGGCAAGGACAACAGCTCGCCTTCCTACAACAACACCATTGTCATCCGCCTTGCCGAGATGTATCTCAACCGCGCCGAGGCTCTCCTCAACGGTGCGACCGTGAGCGGGGCTTCTGCTCAAACCGACCTGCTCGCCATCACAAAGGCGCGCGGCGCATCGGCTGCGGCTGCTACGGAGACTGGCATCTTCACCGAGCGGCGTAAGGAACTCGCTTTCGAGGGCCACATTATTTACGACTTCGCGCGCCTCGGGCGCAGCCTGACGCGTGGCGATACTAACGCGACTCTCAAGGAGGTCCCGTTCCCCAACTATCGCTGGGCACTTCCTATCCCCAAGAGCGAGGTCGATGCCAACCCCAATATGGTGCAGAACCCTGGCTACTAAGCCTCAAGGTCTTACCTTTCAACACTATCATAAAGAGTTATCAGTATGAAAACAAAATATCTGTCTCTTCTTGCGTCGGTCGCTCTCGCCCTTCCCTTTGCGGCGTGCGACGACAATGAGCAGCCCGGTTTCTCCGATGCCGACGCTTTCGTGGCGTTCAGCTCTTCCACGCTCACCGTGGCCGAGGACACTTGCGGCGAGGAGAGTTCCATCGCGAGCATCTACGTAACCCTCGCCTCTCTTGGCGGACTCGAGAGGTCGGCCACCATCGAGGTGCCGGACACAAATGCTCTCCTTAAGGATCCCGATTTAAAGAGTGCTAAAAAGGCAGTCGAGAACGAGAACTTCCGCATAGTCTCCTCAAAGCAGCTGCACTTCGATGCGAAGAACCGCACCGCCGAAGTCAAGATCGCCTACATCCCCGATGGCGTCTACACTGGCGATATGAAGTTCAAACTTGTCCTCAAGTCCGACGATGCCAATGTCGGTCACGAGTCCGAGTGCATAGTGACCCTCGCCGACTTCGAGCATCCGCTCCAGACCATCCTTGGCACCTATGCCGCCTCGGCCGACAGCTATTTCTCCGGTCGTGGCCACTTCAGTTGGAATGTGACTATCAGCAAGGACGATGATGACGTCAGCAAGGTCTATATCGACGGTCTCGACCCTTACTTCGCTGCGAATCTCTACTTTGGTCATCTCACTGGCGTTGTCGACAAGGAGAAGACGAAGATAACTGTCGCCGCAAAGCAGGAGTACGGCTATAAGACCACGACTTTCGAGGTCTTCTCTGAGGCTGACCCCGATGACGACAACGCAAGGCAGCTCTCCGAAGGTGAGAACCTTGTCATCGACATCCTCGATGGCGGCAGCAAGCTCGTGGTCGAGAACGCCTTCGGCATCTTAGATGACGATGGCTGGTGGAATCTCATGTACGGCGATCTTGAGCTGACAAAGAAGTAAATAGCCATAATGTCTATTACCCTGCCAGGAGCGGCACTTAGCCGCCCTGACAGCTTAAAAAGAAAAAGATGAAGAAATTGATATACAGCCTCGCTGTGGCAGGTCTCGCTCTTGCGGCTTGCAACGAGTTCGACGACGAGACTTCGGTCGTCTACCCCGAGGGCCCCTCTATCGAGGCTTCCATTGAGGCGCAGGGCGATTCTGCGGTATCCTACACCGTGACAGCTTCTGCCCAGGGTACGCACCATTTCGTCTATGCCCTTGTCGAGGGTTCTGCCGACGACTATTCGGCCGATGATGTAGTGTCCGCCAGTGGCTCCGTCGTCGCAATGGTTGACGAGTTCCAAAACGATACAGTCAAAATTGGCAAACAAATTATAGTAGCCAAGACCGTTAAGAGTCTTGCTCCTAATACCACCTACTCCATTGTGGCTGTGGCCTATAGCAGCGACGATAAGCCCGGCAAGGTTGCCCATCAGTCGGCAACGACGTCCGACGGCCTCCCCCCTGTGGTCAAGAAGTTCGAGATTGCGAGCGACACTGTTGTCGTCGTCACCTTCTCCGAGGCCGTCAAGATTGACTCTGTCGACAACTTCTCAAAGTTCTCCGCGGCTCTTGTTAAGCCCAATGAGAGCGGTGTCGAGGTCGCCAAGTTGACCGATGTCGTCGTGTCTGGCGAAAAGGTCAGCTTCTATGTCGAGGGTGCGCGACCTGGTCTCTTCGTCTCCGTCGGTTGGGAGGAAGGTGCTGTTATGGATCTCGCAGGTCTCCCTGCAGAGGCTCTTGAGGTCGGTTTCGACGAGGAAAATCTCTATGACCAGTATCCTGCTGGCAAGTTCGTCATCGGTGTCAGCTCTATCTCGTGCGAGGGCGTCTTCGAATCGTATGCTGATAAGGACGCTTTCGCATTGACTCTCACCACCAAGCAGCCCGTCTTCGTCGGCTCTGGCAAGGCGGCAGGTTCACTCGGCGTGACTTTCTCTGTCAAGAGCGACCGCGTCTCTGCCACCGTGTCGTCCGAGGCGGAGTACGTCAACGATACCACGCTCCGTGTCTACATTCCCGAGGAGGTCCTCGTAGGTCAGAAGTTCTCCATCTCGCTCGACTCGGCTGCCATTCAGGATGCTGAGGGCAACTACAATAAGCAGTTGACTCTCATCTCCTCCGACACTGCGCTTATGGTCAACACCGTCCTCCCTCTTTCAGCCGCTCTTGGCTCTTTCGATGTCGCCTATTACCTCAATTCGGAGAAGGGTGCAGTTCGTCACTCGGAGGAGTGGACTGTGGCCGATGCCGGCGAGAGCGAGGGCTACGAGTATCTTGTCAGCGTGTCAGGCATAACCTTCGGCTATGTCAACGCTCCAAAGGATGCACTCGGCATCTACAACTCTCTCACCCACTATCTCTCCATCTTGTCGTCAGTGGGTACGTTCACCTATAAGGGTAGCGACGTCGATGTCTACCTCGTCGACTATGCTTCGGACGGTGAGGAAGATCCTGCCCTTGAGTTCACTGCTCCTGGCAATGCGGTATCCACAGGCGCTTGGAAGATCTACCTCAATGGCCTCGGAACTTTGGACTATGTCCTTAAAGCGTCCGCTGTCCGGAAATAACGAGTTTGAGTCTCATGTGAGACGATAAATGCGGAGGCCGCTCGCCTGATATCCTCAGGTGCGGCCTCCTTTGCTTTAATAGTAAGCTACTTTTACCCTCTTGCCTATGAAGAGTTTGTTTTTTTCTGCCGCCCTGTCGCTTTGCTCCTTCTCCGCTTTGGCCGCCAAGGTCGCTCCCGGCGATGCGGTCGCTTATGCCGGCGCCTATCTGCGCAACGTCGTGCGGTCTGATCTGCGACCTGTCTCAGCGGCTCCTATTGTGTTCCATGGCTCGACGGCTCTCTATGTAGTGAGCCTTGTGCCAGAGGGCTGGATTATTGTGGCGGCCGACGATGTCATAGCCCCTATTGTCGGCTACTCCGAGTCCGGCGCGCTCGCCGCTGATTCTCTTGATTCCAATTTTCGCTCCTATCTCGGTGCTTTTGCCGATGACATCGACATCCGCTCCGCCCAAGGCGATTTGCGGTCGCCCGCTTGGGCTGCCGATACGGTGCCGTCGACCAACAAGGTGGAGAGCGCCGTCTCTCCGCTCATTGAGGTCGAGTGGAATCAAGGCGGAAAGTATCGGCAGTATTGCCCTACGGGGCAGATCGGCGATGCGATAGTGGGCTGTGTGGCTGTGGGCATGGGGCAGGCCATGTCGCACTACCGTATGCCCGCTAAGCCCGTCGGCTCCAAGAGTTTCAACAGTGCAAATTATGGTCCTCTCTCGGTCGACTATGACAGTGAGCCTGACTACGATTGGTCTGAGATAATCGGCGCGCAGCAGAAAGATAATGATGGCAAGGAGTGCGCACGTCTGCTCTACCATTGCGGAATGTCTGTCGAGATGAACTATGGCCCTGGCGAGTCAGGCGTCTCTTTTATGGGTGTCGTTCCTTATGCCCTTAAAACCTATTTCGGCTACTCTAATAAGGTGCGCAACGTCTCCAAGAAGGACTATTCAACATCCGAGTGGGCCGACCTCCTTAAAAATGAGCTGAGTGCTGGCCGTCCACTCATCTATGCGGGCTATAGTACCAGTGGTGGCCACTGTTTCAACGTCGATGGCTACAATGCCCAGGGCCTTTTCCACTTCAACTTCGGCTGGGGCGGCAATGGCAACGGCTATATGAGCATAACGTCCCATGCCTACACCGACGGTGAGAGGTGTACTCTCAACTTCGCCCCCGCTACCGGCAAACCCATGGGGGTCTTGCTCAGCAAGGAGTCAGTGGCAAAGGGTGTTCCGGCTGGCACGGTTGTCGCTACGCTTACCGCCGATACTGATAAAGATGGTTGCGAGTTCTCTTTCGAGGTCTCTGGTGTCGAGAATCCTGTGACGCACATTGCGCCAGATCCCGTCTTCGATGTCGATGGCGACAAGCTTGTCACGAACAGCCTCTTCGCCGAGAAATATGGCGTAAGCAGCAAGGCCAAGGTAGTCTCCGTCAACATTAAGGCTACAAATGTCGAGACGCTCGATTCTTATACGCAAAAAGTCAGCGTGTCGCTCTCCTCCTCGTCCGCCCTTGGCGATGTCCGTGATGCTCTCTCTTCCGTCTCCTGCTCGGGCGGCTCAATCGCAGTAGTGGCGGCGGGTGGTGCGGTAACTGTATCTGTTGTGGCGGCCGATGGCAAGATTGTCGGATCTGCCTCGCTCGCTCCGTTTGCGACAGCTGCTTTTGACGGTCTCGCGGGCGGAATCTATGTCGTGCGTGTTGCGGATGGCGTTTCGTCGCGGGCGGCTAAAGTCCTTGTAAAATAATTCGAAATGAAGATTATGCGTCTCTTTGCGGCATTGACCGGTTGCCTCTTTCTCGTTGCGCCGGCTTCGGCTCAGCAGTTTAAGCCCACAACGCTTTGGCCATATCTATATGGCAGTTTCATGCCTGGGCAAGTCTTCTCCAAAGGGCAGGCGCAAGATGCCGTGCTGAATGTCCATTTGCTCCACGGTGAGCTGCATTCCCTCGCAGGCGATGCCATATCGACAGTCACGCAGACCGTCGACAGTGTCGTCATTGCGGGTGCGGTCTTCGTCCCTGTGGATGGTATGTTATGCCAAGTTCTCGCCAAGTCAGGCTCCGTGGCCGTGGTCAAGAAGGTCTATGGCGACTTCAACAAATTGATGTCTGGCACGGGGGCCTATGGCTCTACGCTCTCAACCTCCGGCCGTCGCGAACTCTCGTCCATTGAGATCGGCGGCATCAACCAGACCAACCACGGCATCTTGCTCCGGACTCGTGCCGACGGGCAGTTCCTCCCCCTCAAGACCGAACGCCTCGTGTGCGTTTTCTCGCCCTCGGGCGTCACGGCGGTCGATGCGTCAGCCCGCGCAGTTCGTGAACTTGTGCCGGCCGATAGGCGTGAGCAGCTGAAGGCTGATTTCAAGGCTGCTAAAGTCAAGTGGGGTAGGGATGAGGGCGTTGCCCCCGTGGCTGCAATTGTCAGTTCGTTGCTCGCCAAATAGATTTGCGTGTCTTCCATAAGCCCCCGCCCTGCGCCCCCATCCGGCGCGGGGCTCCCTTTTTCTTGTCTTTTCCTCCAACCCTGACTAACTTCGCCCTCCGTAAGAACAATACTGACAACCAATGCTCCGTAAGCTGCTCATCGCCGCCTCCGCCGCGGCTCTCGTCGCCTGCTCGTCGCCACGCCACGACTACCGCAAGGAGTCGGGCTTCGTCTTCGGCACCACCTACTCCCTCACCTACAAGTGCGACTCCGACCTCCAGCAGGATGTCCTCGACCGCCTCGCGGCCTACGACTCCTCACTCTCGGTCTACAACCCCCAGTCGCTCCTCTCGCGGCTCAACGAGTCCGACTCCGTCGTCGCCGATTCCATGCTCCTCCACGTCGTCCGCGAGGCCAAGAGGTTCAACACGCTCTCCCACGGGGCGTTCGACATCACCGTCGAGCCTCTCAGCCGCCACTGGCGTTTCACGCGCGACCTTGAGGACGACACCATCTCCGTCGCCCAGTGGGACGGACTCCTCGCCGGCCTCGACACCATCATGCCACTCATCGGCCTCGACAAGGTCTCCATCAGCGGCAACGTCATCCGTAAGGCCGACCGCCGCATGAAAATCAACGCCAACGCGCTCGCCGAGGGCTTCGGCATCGACGTGGCCGCCTCCGTCTTCGACGAATATGGCGTCGACAACTATATGGTCGAGCTTGGCGGCGAGATTCACTGCAAGGGCCTCAACCCCTCGGGCCGCAAGTGGCGCATAGGCATCGACCGCCCCGTCGAGGGTGGAGTCGTCGGCCGCCAGAACCAGCACATCATCGAGGTCACCGACTGCGCCGTCTCCACCTCGGGCAGCTACAGGCAGTGCTACCACGTGGCCGACGGGCGCACCGTCCAGCACACCATCGACCCCCGCACGGGCATGCCCGTCGCCCACTCCATGCGCAGCGTCACCGTCGTCGGACCCAACACTATGACCACCGACGCCGTCTGCACGTCCCTCATGGTCGTCGGCCCCGACTCCGCAATGCAGCTCGCCGCGAGCCTCGACGGCATCGAGGCGTATATCATCTACGACGGCCCCGATGGGGCGATGCGCGAGGACATGACCCCCGGCTTCCGTAGCCTCGTGATTGACAAATAACAAAAAAAATTAAAATGGGGTAGCACACCGCGCTCTTGTATTATCTTTGTGCATTGTCAAACAAAACTATTTAAATCTCTCATATGTCGTTCGTAGAAGATAAGATCGCGTCAGACGGCCTCACGTTTGACGACGTTCTGCTCATCCCAGCCTACTCCGAGGTCCTGCCCCGCGAGGTGAGCTTGGCCTCCAAGTTCTCCCGCCACATCGCCCTCAACGCGCCTATCGTTACAGCTGCGATGGACACCGTCACGGAGAGCCGTATGGCCATCGCCATCGCTCGTGAGGGCGGTATCGGCGTCATCCATAAGAACATGACCATCGAGCAGCAGGCTCGCCAGGTCGAGACTGTCAAGCGAGCTGAGAACGGCATGATCTACGACCCCGTCTCCATCGCGGACCGCAAGACCGTGGGCGACGCCCTCGCCATGATGAAGGAGTACAAGATCGGTGGCATCCCCGTCGTCGATGGCGACCGTAAGCTCGTCGGCATCGTCACCAACCGCGACCTCCGCTTCGAGACCGACATGGATAAGCCCATCAGCTACGTCATGACCAAGGACAACCTTATCACGACGAGCCAGAAGACTAACCTCAAAGAGGCCGCTGAGATCCTCCAGCACTATAAGATTGAGAAACTACCCGTCGTCGACAAGGACGGCAAGCTCGTCGGCCTCGTCACATATAAGGACATCCAGAAGGCCAAGGACAAGCCCCAGGCCTGCAAGGACGACAAGGGCCGCCTCCGCGTAGCCGGTGGCATTGGCGTCACCTCCAACACCTTTGAGCGTGCCGACGCCCTCGTCGCAGCCAATGTCGACGCCCTCGTCATCGACACCGCCCACGGCCACTCGCGCGGAGTCATCGAGGTCCTCAAGGAGGCCCGCAAGCGTTACGATGGCATCGACCTCGTCGTCGGTAACATCTGCACGGGCGCAGCGGCCGTCGCCCTCGCCGAGGCTGGCGCCGACGCCGTCAAGGTGGGCATCGGCCCGGGCTCCATCTGCACCACGCGTATCATCGCCGGCGTAGGCTACCCTCAGCTCTCCGCCATCTATGAGGTCTACAAGGCTCTCAAGGAGTCGGGCCACGGCGACGTGCCCATCATCGGCGATGGCGGTCTCCGCTACTCGGGCGACTTCGTCAAGGCTCTCGCGGCCGGCGCAAGCTGCACCATGGCTGGCGGGCTCTTCGCCGGCGTCGAGGAGAGCCCCGGCGAGACCATCATCTTCAACGGCCGTAAGTTCAAGAGCTACCGCGGCATGGGGTCGCTTGAGGCCATGCAGCACGGCTCCAAGGATCGCTACTTCCAGGATTCTGAGAGCGACGTCAAGAAACTTGTGCCAGAGGGCATCTCCGCCCGAGTCCCGTACAAGGGTTCGCTCTACGAGGTCGTCTATCAGCTCCTCGGCGGAATCCGCTCCGGAATGGGCTACTGCGGTGCCAAGGACATCGAGGCCCTCCACAGTGCCAAGTTCGTCCGCATCACAGCCTGCGGCATGAACGAGAGCCACCCCCATGACGTGGCCATCACGCAGGAGGCCCCCAACTACTCTCGCAACTAAGCCTGTCTGCTTATAGCATACCAGCCGCCCGATTCTACAATCGGGCGGCTTTTCTTATATGCCCGGCATCAATTTGACAAATTATTATCGCCATTTTGAACATTATCTGCGAAATATAGTTATATTTGGGCGGTGTATAATTCCGACATGCTCCAACTTGGGGGCAACGTACCCTTTCAAGTCGGTCGACATACCATTTTTCAAGATGTGTTTGAATTGGTGCAGGGTAGCTGAAGCCAACGGGCTCGGGTGGCTACCCTGTTTTTTATGCCTTTCTTATTCCTAAACTGCTCAGTCTCCGATGGTTGCTAAGCCGCTGCGTCGTTTCTTTGAGTACTATAGGCTCAGCCATGACCGTCGCGAGGTGGTTGTGGCCGCCATCGTATGGGGCGTGGCTGTCGTCTCCGTTCCCCTTTCTCGGCTTTTCGACTATTGGCGCAGCGACAGTAGCGTCTCGATTGAGTGGGATGGCATGGCCGACGAGTTCCTCGCCCTCATCCCCTTCGCCGTGCTCTTCGTCTTCAACGACCTCGTCCTCACCAATGTCATTGTCCGCCTCCGCAAGGTGGTGCTCTACGTCGTCCTTGCCATTGTGTCCGCCCTCTTCATGTCGCTCGTGCTTGAGTTCTTCCGCGCTCCCCGCGACCTGGGTGAGGTCGCGGGTGCTGATTCTGTCCACGTGCAGGGGCCTCGCGAGCCACAGCCTTATGGAATGGGCGGCCGGCCCGAACCCGATACTATCGCCCTTTCTGGCTCCCGTCCGCCCATGGATGAGCGGCGTGCCATTCCCTTCAACCAGCCGCAGGGCGGCGCCCCAGTCCCGCCTCCCAAGCCGATGGACGACGACAATGGCCGTGGCCGTTCTCCAGAGCCATGGCGCGATGGCGATTTTCGCCCCGACTCCGATGCCGGTCGCCAGAAAAGGCCCGTCCGGGGGCTTGGCCCTTTGGTGTCCGATTTCGTCCTCGCCCTCATGATGATGTGCGCGGGCACCCTCGTCAAGGTCTACCTCATCGCCGACCGCGACAAGGCGCGCCTCCGTCAGCTTGCCAAGGAGAGGGCCGAGGCCGAGCTCGCGCAGCTCCGTTATCAGATTAGCCCCCACTTCCTCATGAACACGCTCAACAACATCCATGCCCTCGTCGACATTGATGCCGAGCGCGCTAAGGATACTATTGTCCGCCTCTCCCGTCTCATGCGCTATATGCTCCACGACGGCTCCTCGCAGCTCGTCCCTCTCGCCAGCGAAGTCTCTTTCCTCTCCGACTATGTCGCGCTTATGCGCATCCGCTACACCGATGCCGTCTCCATCCGGCTCTCCATGCCAGCCGACACCGACGGCGTCTCCGTTCCCCCGCTCCTCTTCATCAATGTCGTTGAGAACGCCTTTAAGCACGGGGTGTCCTACGCCTCCGACTCTTTTGTCGATATCCGCCTTTCGCTCTCGCCCTCCCGCGACTGTCTGGACTTCTGCTGCGTCAACAGTCTCGCCCCCGCACGTCAGTACGACGGGCCTCACGGCATCGGCCTCGCCAACACTCGCAAGCGTCTCGACCTCCTCTGCCATGGTCGCTACCAGCTCTCGGAGATTAAGCTCGACGACCGTTATGTCGTGAGCCTGAGCATCCGACTGGCCTGACTCAGCCGCCCCGCCCCGGGAATTTTTTCCCCCCCTCCGCCCGTTTACCCGCTATTTCCGCCGACTTGCTGAAAAGAATTTCTGCCCTCCGACCTCTGTAATATGTTTGTAATACGAATTTTAAGAGGTCTATACAATGGGTAGCCAATTATGTTCCATAGCCGAGATAGCGGCCGCGCTCTTGCCCATCTCGCTCGACGAGATGCAGTCCGTCCGGCTGATGAACCGGACGGACACCAAGTTTGTCATATCGCTCCGCCAACTCGCTGAACTCCTGCTCTTTGCTAAGGATTTTTACCGTGTTCAGGAGACCCTCGGCGAGAGGCTCATAGAGTACAGTACGGTATATTACGACACCGCCGACTGGCGCATGTTCCGCCAGCATGTCTTTGGCCGGAAGACCCGTCAGAAGGTCAGGGCGCGCACCTACGTCAGCTCACGCCTCACTTTTGTCGAGATTAAGAAGAAGGACAACCACGGTCGCACTCGCAAGAAGCGCATCAGCGTCGATTCCATGCCCGCCGCCTCTTTCACGCCCGACGAGGCGTCGTTCATCACCTCCCACTCCCTCTTCCCGGCCTTCTCCCTCTCCCCCGCCATCTCCAACGGGTTCCGTCGCATCACGTTGGTCAACCGTGAGATGACCGAGCGTCTCACCATCGACCTCGACCTCCGTCTCGCCAATCTTCGCAACGACACCGAGGTCCATCTTGCCGACACTGTCATTGTCGAGGTCAAGCGCGACGGGCGCGCCCCAAGTCATGCCATTTCATGGCTCCGCGGCCATGGCGTTCGCAAGTGCGGCTTCAGCAAATATTGCTACGGTGCCCTCCTTACCGACTCCTCGCTCCCTCTCGGGATCATGAAGCCCAAGGTGCGTAGGCTCATCCGGCGCGGACTGATTCCTTGCCCCGTGTCCTCATGGCGCAGGTGGGCCGCATAGCACGGCCTTTCCCCTTCTGACATCACGTTTCACCTACTATCTATATTTTTTCTCACTATGGACGATTTCTCCGATTTCGTGGATGCCAGCCAGTCTGGCGTGGCTCTCGGGGCGGCCGATATGGTTGTCCGCTTCCTCTTCAATCTCGTTGTGGTCTTCGGCCTCGCAAGGTGTCTCTACTACCCACGCGGACGCCGCCGCGACTATCTCTTCGTATTCATCATCATCTCCATCTCAATCTTCCTGATGGTCAACCTCCTCGGGGCGTTGAAAATCAAGGTAGGCTTCGCCCTCGGGCTCTTCGCTATCTTTGGCATTGTCCGTTATCGCACCGAGCAGATGCCCGTCCGCGAGATGTCATACCTCTTCGTCATCATCTCCCTTTCGGTCATCAATGGTCTTTCGCAGAATCTGACCCTCGCCCAGACCATTGTGGCCAATCTGCTCCTCGTGGCCGCCATATGGGTGACCGAGCTTGAGGTCGGGCTCAAGAGCGTCAGCTCTAAGCTCATCGCCTACGACGATGTCTCCAAAATCAAGCCAGGGCAGCGCGACGATCTCATCGCCGACCTCCGCGAGCGTACAGGTCTCCATATCATTCAGGTCGAGGTCGGTCACATCGACTTTCTCCGCGACATGGCCATGCTCCGTGTTTTCTACGAGGCTGGGAAAGATGCCCCGGCCGACGATTCCATCGGCTCCATCACCAAATTGCCAAAAGAGTTCTGACCTATGAAAAGCAGATTTTTTCTCCTCTTTACTCTGGCTCTCCTCCCCATCGCTTCGTCGGCGCAAACCGACTTGGGGCTGTGGACGGGTGCTGAGGCGCAATTCAAGCTGTCGAAGAAGTGGCAGACTGAGATTGAGGCCGAGCTGCGTACTCGCGATGCCGTCTCTTCCATCGACCGTTGGTCGCTTGGCGCGAGCGCGGAGTTCAGCCCCGTTAGTCTCCTCGGGCTTGGTGTCGGCTACTCTTTTCAAGATCAGTACAAGGACTCGCGCCTGACCGCCAAAGGCAATGTCGTCGACGACTATTGGCGAATCCGCAACAGGCTCTTCGGGCAGGTCAAGCTCAAGTTCCGCCCCTCAATTTTCAAGCTCGACCTGCGCCTCCGCTACCAGTTCACTCGCAAGAGCGAGGTCAGCGTCGCCAAATACTCCTCTTCTGGTGTCCGTAAGGACAATGAGGTCCGCGAGGCCGAGTCCGAGAACGTCTTCCGTTCGAGAGTTGGGATTGCGGTCCGGACTAAGTCCATCTTCACGCCCTCCGTCTCCTACGAGCTCTTCAACGACCTCGCCGACGGCTTCTCGCTCGCCAAGCAGAGGCTCTCCCTCGGCTCCGATGTCCGCCTCTCCAAGCGTCACGCCGTCTACTTCGGCTATGTCCGTAATTTCCATCCCGACTCCGACGACGACGGTACGGGCAACGCCATCCAGCTCGGCTATAAGATTAAGTTCTAAAAACAATGTCATTATGATCTCTCACAAGATATTCCTCCTCACGGCTCTCGCGCTCTTCTTTGGCGTCACGGCCTGCAACACCGACGACGACCCCGCCGTCTCTTCCAGCTCCAGTTCCAGCTCTTCCGACAGTTCCGAGTCCGGCTATGATGACGACGGCTCCGGCGACGATGTTGATAACTCGACGTTCTCTAAGACTATAACCATCACCTACGACGGATCTTCCGCCTCTGTCTCCGGCTCGGCCGACAGCGTCTCAGTCTCCGTCACGGGGGCCGATGTCGTCGTCACCAGCCAGGCCGAGGAGATGGTCTATGTGCTCCGGGGCTCCAGCTCCAATGGCAGCTTCAAGGCTTATAGCGACCATAAGTATAAGGTCACGCTCGACGGCCTGTCGCTCACGAGCCTTACCGGCTCCCCTTTCAACAATCAGAGCAAGAAGAAGCTCTTCGTCGAGCTCGCCGCAGGTTCCTCCAACTCGCTCGCCGACGCGTCAACCTACTCCCGCGTCTCCGATTCCGAGGATCTTAAGGCGTGCCTCTTCTCCGAGGGGCAGCTCATCTTCTGCGGCTCGGGTTCGCTCACCGTGGTGGGCAACTACAAGCATGCCGTCTGCTCCGACGACTATGTGGCCGTGTCGCAGTCCGCCCGTCTCTCCATCACGGGCAGCGTCAAGGATGCCATCCACGCTAATGACTATTTCGCCCTTTATGATGGTCAGGTGGATATCGCCGCCTCTGGTGCCGATGGCATCGATGTCGACGAGGGGTATTTCACAATGAGCGGCGGCTCGCTGTCCGTCTCTGTGACGGCCGCCGGCGCTAAGGCCGTCAAGGCCGCTGGCAATGTCTTTGTCCGTGGCGGTGAGATTACGCTCTACGCCTCTGGCGCGCAGAAGTACGACTCCGACGATGCCGACTACAAGGCGGCGGCCTGTCTCGCTTCCGACAGTTCCATATTCATCTCGGGCGGCTCCGTCTTCGCCGAGTGCTCTGGCGTGGGGGGCAAGGCCGTCAAGGCCGACTTCGATATCGAGGTTTCCGACGGCTCGCTCACGGCTCTCTCCACAGGCTCGTCTAACAGCTATGGCAGTGCCAAGGGTGTCAAGGCTAAGCAGGATATTACTATTAGCGGCGGTCGTGTCGTGGCCTCGTCCACAAGCCATGAGGGTATTGAGAGCAAGGGCGTTATGACCATATCGGGCGGCGTCGTGGAGGTCGAGGCCGCCGACGATGCCATCAATTCTGGCAAGGATATGACCCTCTCTGGCGGATATATCTATGCCCATAGCACAGGCAATGACGGCATCGACTCCAATGGCAATATGTATATCACGGGCGGGACAATCGTCGCCTACGGTGCTTCCGACCCTGAGTGCGGCCTCGATGCTAATGACGAGGAGAACTGCCATCTCTACATCACGGGTGGCAACGTTTTCGCCCTCGGCGGTTCCAATGTCTCCTATCCTTACTCCACTACTGGTTCCCAGGCCTATGTCCTCGTCTCCGGTTCGGCTTCCAGCGTCGCTCTTAAGGATGCGTCCGGCAATGCCCTCCTCGCTTGGGACTATTCCTCCTACTCCGAGTCTTCCAACAAGGCTCTGTCCGTCGCCTTCGGCAATCAGGGCGGCCCGGGTGGTCAAGGAGGCCCTGGCGGACAGGGTGGGGCGGGTGGCTCGCTCAAGTTCCTCTTCTCTTTGCCGTCCATCTCTTCCGGCTCTTCCTATTCGCTCTATACGGGAGTCTCCATCTCGTCGTCCGACGCTTTCCATGGCCTCTCGCTTTCGCCCTCAGTCTCAGGCGGTTCGCTGAGCGGCTCTGCCACGGCCGCTACGAGCGGCTCCTCGTCCGGCGGACGCTGGTAAAGCCTGTCCTCATCTCTGCCATTATATGCTCTGGTCGCTCTCTCATTTTTGAGGGGGCGGCCATTTTTCGACAGTCGACCGCCAGAGATGTTAAAACTGAACTTGTCGGCAATAAAAAAGTCTTGCTGTGTCGAAAGTATGTTTTTTTTTCTTAAACTTGCTCTTGGACGACGTGTGCACCGTTTTTCACCTCTAAACCAATTTTCCGCATAAAAACGAGTATCAACTCAAAATCAAGCGTATGAGAAGACTTTTACCTTTTCTGTCGTTGCTTGCGTTGTCGCCGGGCGTTAGTGCCCAGTCATGTAATGACTGGGGAATTTTCTCCGGCGACGAATGTATGAACGGCAAGGATATGGTTATAACAGCCAATCCTAATTCTACTTACACCCTCACCTCTGTCCTCCTCCCGGTCGACTCCCTCGAAGTGACGTGGACTGCTACCGGCGGTGTCGAAATCGTCTCCCAAAACGTCAATTCTGTCACGTTTAAGTCGAAATCAGGAGACTCTTATAGAACCCTCTACTCTCGCTATTCCCCCGGTATCATTTACCTTGACGTGAAATTTCCGCGTACTTTACCCAATGAGTGTAAAGATTGCTCGTTGGCGAAGTATTACGAAAGTGGAGATATTACAAAGTATGTGACGATTTATAAAAGCTTCGATTATAGTGGAAATGAGATAATCGGCCCTTCTTGCATTTTGGCCAACGATAGTGTAACTTTCTCTGTCGCACCTTGGGTGAGCCTTCTTTGGCACGGTTATGACCAGTACAAGTGGACAATCCCCGACGCTTTGCGCAAAAGCGAGCTCTACTACTCTTCCGACAAGAGCTCTGTCACTTTCGTCGCAAGCGAGAATATTGAAGGTCAGACTGTTAAGTGCGAGATCGGAAAATACAATTTCGGTAAGCAGCAGCCATTGTCTTTCTCTCTGTCGGCTGATTCTCCCGAGCCAATTATCGAGGGTCTTACCGACGGGGCGTCTTGCATCCCGGTCTCTAACGACACAATCACTTTCCGTGTAGCCAATGCGGTGGCGGGCAACACTTATGTCTGGAACATTCGCCCGTGGCGTATCCTCTCTACAAGCAAAAGCGGCGACGAACTGACTTTCGTGCCTACCGATAACGTCAAGAATTGGCTATATCTCACTGTGAGTGGCGGATGTAAGGAGAAGACTTATCAATACGAGGTCGGTCGCTCATTTTCATCTGATAGCTATATCGAGGCCGTGGGCTATGACGATTGCATCCCCGCAGATAAGGAGGTGCGTTTCCGAGTTTCTGATGCTACTCAGGGTGTCGATGTCCGTTGGTCTGCCTCAGGGGCAGGCTGGGTTCTCAACGACGGCGATACTATTCTTCCGCAACCGTACATAACCTCTGGCGTAGAACAGGGAATTGTTACGGTTGAGAGTTACATGTGTCCCGGGTCTTCGCTTTCTCGCTCGTTTAGTATTGCTCCCGATGCTCCTTCTGCCATTAATGGCGATATGTGCATCCCTTCTGGGACTTCCGAGACGAAGGCCTATTCCGTCCCTGCTGTCGCTAACGCTGATGCCTATGAATGGGCCTATCCCGCAGGGTGGACTCCTGTTGGCAATACAAACGGTAATAGCATCTCGCTTAAAACAGCCGCCAATGTCGGTGGACTGCTGAAAGTTCGTGCCTTAGGATGCGATACGTCTGATTGGTTCGTCGATACTGTTAAGGTTCAAAGGCAGAAAATCAACGACATAATCGTGAGCGGTTGCTTGAATATTGGAGAGGCGGGGTATGCTACCCTATATCTTTCAGGCCATTCTGAGGACGATTTCTATGAGTGGGACATTCCTTCGGATTTTGCTTATAATCGTTGGTTCCTAACTCAGAACCATGACTCTGTGAGGGTCTACTATCGTGGCAATCCTGGTGTATATTCCGTGACTGCACGCCCCAGCTACTCTTGCGGTGATGCTGGTGCCGTGACTAAAGCCATAGAAGTGGCGACTTCCGCCTCGCTGTCAAAGACGGTAAATGCGCGAAAGCAGCTTGTGATTGCTCTTGACGACGATACTTTTGACGACACGTCAATTTCTATAGAATGGTATGTTGGCAGGAAATATGGAACTCCTATAAGCCTTGATGAACAGTCCATCCGTCTCAAGTCGACTGATGATTATTACAATGCTGGAACGGCTTGGTGCAAGCTGACGTACGAGACGGGCTGCATCACGTGGCTCTCTATATCTTGGAATTCAAGTGACTTTGCGTCAGTCAATAAGTCCTTGTCCTACGATCTCGATGTCGATGTGACTTCGGATTCCAATGAGGTGTCAGTTACTATGCTTGACGACCCAGATGGTGCTATGCTCACCGTCTACTCTAACGATGGCGTTGCGGTCGATTCCCGTAGTCTTGCGAATGGAACAGCAAGCGTGTCTTTATCTTCCTTGCGCAAGGGAATTTATGTCTTCAATGTGACATCACCTAAAGGTCAGTATTCATTTAAAAGGATTTGGAGGGGGAATAAATGAGATTTTTAAAATTTATAATCATATTTGCTGTTTGTCAATATGCTCTGTGCTGTGCCTCGGCACAAGAAGGGGTATCTTCATTAAGGCCGTACCAGATTCTTCAAGACATCTATACAAGTGATTTTCCTGATGTGACTGGTTCCTCGTCTGTATACGATAATTATATGGCCCATGAAGCTGATAAGACTCTGTATATTGAGGGTGATACTATGTTTGTGGCTTCTGCCAATTTCATCTGCAATATGAAAAAGGGTGATATTCTCTATTACACAGACCTTTCCGTCTCCACTACGACAGGCGTGTTCGACGAGAAAGAAATGTCGCTTTCCGTGGATAGCATTTGGAGTGTTAAGATGTGCTATTTCGACGAGAAGCCGACAAAGCAGCCCAAAACATCAGAAGGCTTAATCACTCATAACTACTTGAAGTACTATCGTGCTAATGGAAACACAGGATATTTGAATGAGGATTATTTCCTTGGAAATGTGGCTAACAATATATGGCTTATGGCCTATGAGGACTCATATGTCATGTTCGCTGGCAGGTTCAAAATGCCATTTCTTGATGCTATCGCTGAGGCTGGCTACAAGGTAATTACACATCCTTATGCTCTTCAGCACATCGGTCACTTCGAGTCGTTCGAACTCTATCCTTCCGATGGCATCCACTCTTCGTTCGCCTCTTGGGTTAAGGATCAAAACTTCTCTGCCAAGTCGTCGTCCGCCGAAGTCATTTTCAAGCTCTCCAACGACATCTCGTGCCATGCCGTCGACACCTACGGCCGAACCATCACTCTCGATTGCCCTCAGTTCTGCTGGTCCGTCAATCTCCAGAAGGGTACGGCTACCTATACTCCATATTTCGCTCCCAAGCAAGGTGCGTCATATATGCTTACGGGCGACCCGCAGCTCTGCAATCTTACCGAGACCGCCCCATCCAACAAGACTTTCCTCCTTTGGGGCGACGATGCGGGTGGCAAGCCAACCGGCCTGACCGACGCCAATGCTACGGACTTCTCTGTGCGAGGCGGCCTCGGCAGCGTCACTCTGTCCGGAGTCTCTGGCTCAGCCCAGGCGTTCTCCATGTCCGGGGTAAAGGTGCTTGACGTCGTAGCCGACGGCGAATACGCGCTCGCCCCGGGTGTCTACGCCATCCAGTCCGGCTCTAAAGCCCAGCTTGTCATAGTACGCTAAATAGACCGGCGAGTTTTTATCTCAGTTCGGCTGATCGACTCAGGCTGCGCCACCCCCGTCAAGGTGGCGCAGCCTCTTTTTCTCCACGCCCGACACAACCCCTCCTGTTTTAATATCCCTTAACGTCCGCGCCTAACCCACTGGCGCACAAACCGCTCAACCAATCTCCACCCCGTTCTTCTCAAACTTCCCTCCCCCTCCCCCTTGCAAATCCCGAACTTCTCCCTACCTTTGCGCCCGCTTTCGGAAACGACCGGGGCGCCCCGACGGGCGGACTTGAAAAAAGATTTGCGGGTTACGGAAAAACAGCCTAACTTCGCACCTCGGCTACCAAGCCACCCCGCAAGGGGTCAAGCTAACGAAGCATCAGCACATTGAAATACTGGAAGTGACGCACACTTAGTGAAAGA